>JAJTCO010000030.1 GCA_021323265.1 Pseudoduganella sp.
GCTGGGCATCACCGGCAAGGAAGTGTACGACCTGAAGGGCCTGGAAGGCGAGATCAAGCCTCAGCAACAGGCTACCCTGGTGATCCACCGCGCCGACGGTTCCAAGCAAGAAGTGCAAGTGCTGCTGCGCATCGACACCCCGATCGAAGTGGACTACTACAAGCACGGCGGCATCCTGCCGTTCGTCCTGCGCCAACTGCTGGCCGCCTAAAAAAACGGGGACGTAACACGTTTTTCAGGCAACAAGAACGCCACCTTCGGGTGGCGTTTTTCATTGCCTGAAAATTGAGTTACGTCCCCAATTTTTCTTGTCCCGCGCTTTTGCGGCCAATCCTTGCCGAATCCACTACAATAAGGGTAACAAGGTTTCTATTCATCACTAAGAAAAGCGCTATGCGTCGCCCATCCAAAGATTCAACCCCTAAATTATCCGCCGACAGCCAGCGCCTTATCTCCCTCGCCCAAGCCCTGGGTCAGGCCGCCAGCCGCATTGAAGAGCGAAGCTGGGAACGGGTGCTGGATGCCCAACTGCACAAACTGCTGCGTACCGGGCACCAGGAGACGGTCGATGCCGCCCTGAACTCCCTGTTCAGCGTGGACTTGCCTGCCTACGACATCCTGATGGACAGCGTGGAAGCGGTCAGCGAATCGGACACCATCGTGGTCGAAGTCGACGGCGAGTCGCGCGAGTACGACGTGCTGCTGGTGGCCGCGCCGATCCTGGCCTGGACCCGCTTTTCGATCGCCTCCGGCCTGATTCCGGCCGATGTGCTGAACACGCTCTCGGCGCACTTCTCGGCCCACCTGCTGGCCGACGGCACGCACATGGCCATGTCGTCCAGCCTGTACTCGATCGACCAGTTGCCGCGCACCCATGCCGAAGCCTATTCCAAGGTGCACAAGCTGGCGCAGGCCGCGCTCAAGGGCCAGGCCATCAAGTCCGAGACCAAATCGGCCGAAACGGCGCCCTTCCTGGCCGACACCCGCTACCTGATGGTGGCCGTGGTGGCCCCGCACAACGGCCCGATGTTCCGCTGGCAGATGCCGGCGGCGCACGCCACCCAGGCCGAAGAGCGCCGCAACGCGCTGGCCGCCTGGACCACCCAGGCGACGCCGACCGTGGCGCGCCTGCTGCCGGGCTGCGGCATCGAACTGCTGCTGCCGGAAGCCTATTACACGGCCTGCCGCGAAGCCGACAAGCTGATCCGGCCGGTATCGATCCGCGCCGCCGTGCACTACCTGACGCATTCGCTCGCCTGCGAGCCGTCCGACCTGCGCGCGGTGATCGCCGGCTTCGGCGACGAATCCGCACCCGATGGCCAGGTGGACGAGTACCGCGTTGCCTTCACCCGCCGCTCCGACAGCGACGTGATGTACGGCGTGGTGTGGCCGCTGTACGGCCAGGAGGACGAGGAAGGCACGCCGGCCGAAGGCCTGTCCGGCAGCATGGCCGAACTGCTCAAGCCGCGCACGCCGGTCGAGGAAATCGTCGAGCACCTGAACGCCGCCGGCGTGTCGCAGGTGAAAAAGCTGGGTGAAAAGTATGTCGCCGAATACTGCGACGACTGCGGCGCCCCGCTCTTCGCCGACCCGTCCGGCGAACTGGTTCATGCCGAGATGCCCGAAGACTCCGCCACCGGCACCGAGCACTTCCATTAAAGAAAAAGCCCGCGTTCGACGCGGGCTTTTTTTGCTTACCAGGTGGAGTACGGCCGCTTGATGAGCTGTGAGTTGAGATAGCGCACGTCCTGCGTCACCTCCGCACCGACCCAGTCCGGCTTGTCGAACACCGCATCTTCCGCCGGCAATTCGATCTCGGCAACCACCAGGCCGGCATTCTCGCCCAGGAACTCGTCCACCTCCCACACGAAGCCGGCGAACGGGATGCGGCGGCGGTACTTCTCGATCAGCGGCCGCTCGCACAGGCGGTCCAGCAGTTCGGCGGCATCGGCCAGCGGGATCGGGTATTCCCATTCGCCGCGCGCCGCGCCCACATTCTTGCTCTTGATGGTCAGGACCGCCCGCTCGCCCTCGATGCGCACGCGTACCGTGCGCTCGGCCTGCGAGGACAGGTAGCCCTGGCGCAGCAGCACCGCCTCGCCTTGCGTGCGCCAGCCGTCGCCCTGCACCAGGAACTTGCGTTCGATCTCGACGCCCATCGGCTTACTCGTCCAGCGACAACAGGATCGGCTGCAGGATCGCCGCGCCCAGCGCCGCGCTGCGCGCACCGTTCCAGCCCACGCTTGGCACAGGCAGGTCTGCGTTATCCTTGAACGGCATTTCCAGCGTCAGCGACAGCACCTGGAAGTGGTGGCCGATGTATTTGGACGCCAGCGTCAGCATGTCTTCCTTGTACTTGGATGGCGCATAGCCCACCGCGTCCTGGAAGTCGGGCGACGCGTTCTTGTAGCGGTCGATGAAGTTCTTCTGGCGCGCCATCTGCTCGGGCGTGAAGTTCTCCAGCATCTCGTTGCCCGCCACGAAGTTGTAAGGCAGCGCCTCGTCGCCGTGGATGTCGAAGAACATGTCCACGCCAACTTCGTGGATCTTCTCCTTCACGCACAGCACTTCCGGCGAGCGCTCCAGGGTCGGCGTCATCCACTCGCGGTTCAGGTTGGCGCCGGCGGCGTTGGTGCGCAGGTTGCCGCGCACGGAACCGTCCGGATTCATGTTCGGCACGATGTAGAAGCAGCAGCGCTGCAGCAGCTTGCGCGAAATCGGATTCGCATCGTCCAGCAGGGAATCGATCAGGCCTTCGATGAACCACTCGGCCATCGACTCGCCAGGGTGCTGGCGCGCGATGAACCAGATCTTCTTCTCCGCGTTCGGCTCGCCGACCACGACCAGGTTCATGTCGCGGCCATCGACCGAGGAGCCGATATCGAGCACGCGCGCAATCGGATTTTCCGCCACTTCGCCCAGCAGGCGCAGGTGGCGTTCCCACGAATAAGGCTCGAAGTAAGCGTAGTACACGCTGTCG
This sequence comes from Pseudoduganella sp., assembly GCA_021323265.1. GTDB lineage: Bacteria > Pseudomonadota > Gammaproteobacteria > Burkholderiales > Burkholderiaceae_D > Rugamonas. Next base: position 2,981 of record JAJTCO010000030.1, read on the forward strand.
TTATGCGGCGTGTGCTTGATGGTCATGACCTGGCCATCGAAGGAAGTCGGGACGCGGAACCAGTTCTCGCCGTCGTAACTGGCGGCAGCGTTGTAGTCTTCGAAGCCCTTGGCATAGGTGGCGTTGCCGGCGTTCAGGAACTTCATCGTCACCGCCTCGCCACGCGCGCCCTGCAGGCGGAAGTGGAACCACTGGTGGATGTCGGCAGCGTTGTCCTTGCGCAGGTTCAGTTCGATGTTCGCGGCGTTATCGGCACGGACTACTTCGATGGCGCCAGAGTCGAAGTTCTGGCTGATTTTGATGGTCATTGCGGTCCCGTTCAGGTGCATGGGTTGATCGGAACCGCTATTGTACACATCCAACCCCGGCACGGCAGGGTCAGACCCCAGGGTCCGACCCTGGATTTCCGGGGTTCAGTCCACGTTCCGCCCGCGCGCCTTCAGGGCTGCGCGCACCCCCGCCCCATACGCGGCATCCGCCTTGTCGAAATGCCCCAACTGCCGCTGAATGATTTCATCGCTGACCTGGCTCAATGGCCCGGCAATGTTCTCGAACAGGTTCTGCTTCTCCTGCGCCGGCAGCAAGCGGAACAGGTTACCGGCCTGCGTAAAATCGTCCTCCGCGCCGCGCCCATCGTAGCGCCCCGCCCCGCCCTGCAGCGCCAGCACCGGCTCGCCGTGTCCCATCCCCTGCGGCTTGCTGCCCGCCGCCTCAGTCGGCGCATAGTTCTGCTCAGCGCCACCGACACCCAGCGCCATCGCGCCATCGCGCTGCTGATGATGGAAAGGACAGCGCGGCGCATTCACCGGCAGGTGCTGGTGGTTGGTCCCCACCCGGTACAGTTGCGCGTCGTGATAGGCGAACAGGCGCGCCTGCAGCATCTTGTCCGGCGAGTAACCCATGCCCGGCACCACGTTCGCCGGCGACAGCGCCGCCTGCTCCACTTCCGCATGGTAGTTGACCGGATTGCGGTTCAGTTCCAGCACGCCCACCGGAATCAGCGGGAAGTCCGCGTGCGGCCAGACCTTGGTCAGGTCGAACGGATTCCAGCCCGTGCGCTGCTCCCACGCCGCCAGTTCCTGCTCGGTCGCCACCTGCAGCTTCACGTCCCAGCGCGGGAAGTCCCCATTGGCGATGGCGTGGTACAGGTCGCGCTGCGCATGGTCCGGGTCCGCGCCCGCCAGACGTACCGCATCGGCCGCGCTCAGGTTCTTGATGCCTTGCCTGGTTTTCAGGTGCCATTTGACATAGACCCGCTGCCCCGCCGCGTTGATCAGGCTGAAGGTATGGCTGCCGAAACCATCCATATGGCGGTAGCCGTCCGGCGTGCCGCGATCGCTGAACAGCATGGTCACCTGGTGCAGCGACTCCGGCGTGCGGCTCCAGAAGTCGAACATCATGGTCGGCGACTTGAGGTTGGTCTGCGGGTCGCGCTTTTGCGTGTGGATGAAGTCCGGGAATTTGATGCCGTCCTTGATGAAGAACATCGGCGTGTTGTTGCCCACCAGGTCCCAGTTGCCTTCCTCGGTATAGAAGCGCACGGCGAAGCCGCGCGGGTCGCGTTCCGTGTCTGCGCTGCCGCGCTCGCCGCCCACGGTGGAAAAGCGCACGAACGTATCGGTCTGCTTGCCGATGGCGGAAAACAGCCCGGCCTTGGTGTATTGGCTGATGTCGTGGGTGACGGTGAACGTACCGTAGGCGCCGGAGCCCTTGGCATGCACGACGCGCTCGGGAATGCGCTCACGGTTGAAATGCTGGAGCTTTTCAATCAGGTGGAAATCCTGCAGCAGGACAGGGCCACGCGGGCCGGCAGTCAGGGAATTCTGGTTATCGGCGACCGGAATGCCGGATGCGGTGGTGATGGGTGGCTGGCTCATTAAGGGCTCCTTCAGGTGATCGGTGAAATCATTCTAAAGAGGCATGAGCAATTAATAAATTTGATTAATTCTATGAAATCGATAGCTAAAACTGTTCATGGATGGCAATCCCTTCGAACGCGTCCGCGCCTGCGGTCCAAGGCTTCGCCCCGAGTGCCCGCTGCGCATCCGCGTAGCCGGCTTGCCAGCGCTGGCCGATGCCCGCGTGCGAGAAGTCGATGTCTTTGGTATGGTCCTCGCAACTGAGGCGCGGCGCCTTGAGCAGCACCACATGCATCACGGTGCCGCAGCCCCACTGCGCCAGCTCGCGCACGTCGGGCGACTGGCGCGCCTCCTCCGGCAGCTTCATCGCCAGCTCGCGGATGACGCGTCGCAGGCGATGCAGCTTGCGCTGCTGTTCGATGTGACTGGCGCGGCTCGCGTACTGGATTTCCTTGTGCTTCTCCAGCACATCCAGCACGCTTTGCGGCTCGCTGCCGTCCGGATTCCACACCTGGACCGAAAAGATGACCGAATCGCGGCGCGGCTCGTCGTCCAGCACCGCCTCGATGGGCGTGTTGGAATAGATGCCGCCATCCCAAAACGGCTCGCTGCCGATGCGCACTGCGGGAAACGCCGGCGGGATGGCGCCGGACGCGATGACGTGCGACAGGTCCAATGCCTCCTTGCGGGTGTCGAAGTAGCGCATCACGCCGTTGCGGGCATTGACCGCGCCCACCGTCAGGCGCGTATGGCGCTCGTTCAGGTAAGACAGGTCGATCAGCCCCTGCAGCGTATTGCGCAGCGCCGTGGTGCGATAGAAGGCAGCGTTCTCCACGCCCAGCGGCGCAGCGGGGTTCCACCATGCGACCGGATTCGGATCGAAGAATGCGGGAATGCCCTGGGTCAGCGTGAGTGCGTTGGCAAAGGCCGGCAGCAAGGCGCCAAACGCATCATGCCGCTCCATCGCCTCCCAGAACGCACGCAGGCGCGGCAAGCGCTGCTGCGGCGGATTGCCGGCGATGATGGCGCCATTCAGCGCACCGATCGAAGTACCAATCACCCAATCCGGCTCCACGCCTGCTTCGTGCATGGCCTGGTAGACACCGAGCTGGTAGGCCCCCAGCGCGCCGCCGCCCTGCAGCACCAACACAACCTGTCCCGGCATTGACTTCGCCTTCATAGCCGCACCGACAAGCCAAGGGTGAACGCCAGGTCCGGTGTGCGGCGATTCAAGCCCAGCATCACGCCGGCATCGACGTGCAGGTCGCGCGTCAGCGAATAGCCCCCGCCGAAATCGAAGCTGGCCATGCTGCCGCCATCGCGCCCCCGCGCAATGCGCGGCGCCGCCAGTTCGATGAAGGTGTACGCGCGCTCGCCGAAATTCTTCGCCAGCGTGATGCCGAACTGGCCGGTCGGCACATGGCGGCCACGCTCGTCGCGGTCAAGATAGACACCGGGCATGAGGCCCAGGCTCAGGTCTGGCGGCAAGTCCCATACCAGCGGCAGGCGTAGCGAAGGGCGCGTGCCATTGCCCCTGAATGCGGCCGAGCCCGTCGCGAAGTCCACTTGCGCGATCAGGCCGACAGACGGCGCCACGCCCTCGCCTTCCGCCACGCGCCACTTGGCGCTCAGGGCCGCGTCGCCCCAGCCGCCCGTACGCATCGGATCGCTGCGGTCGTGCAGGCGGCCGTCGGATTCCAGGCGCAGCTCCAGCGCATCGGAAACGCCGGCGCGCAGCATCCAGGGCGTGCTACGCGCCACGCTCGACTGCAGCCAGCCGGTCTCCAACTGCACACGCCCTTTTCCCACGACGCCCGGTGCGTCCACGAAGTCGGGACGGTCGGTAGCGATCCAGTCACTGGTTTCCGACGCGGCGCAGCACAATGGCAGCGCAAGTGCGCACAATAGGCGTTTCGGCATGAGGCTCTCCGACATTTGGCTTAGGATTGAAATATGCCACCAATACCGGAGTCGAACAATGAAGCTTAACCATATTGATTTGCCCGTGACCGACATGGAGGGCGCCGTCGACTACTTCCAGCGCGGCTTCGGCTTCGAACGGGTGCCGGCGCGCGCCGAGGGCATGGCGATCCTGCGCGGCGATGACGGCTTTGCGCTGATCCTGCAACAAAGCGCCAAGGCCGACTACCCCAATGGTTTTCATATCGGTTTCCTGCAGCCCTCCGACGAAGCCGTGCACGCCGCCTACCAACGCCTTGCCGACGCCGGCCTGCCGCTGCCCGCCGCCCCAGCTGTCAGCTATGGCTGCCTTGCCTTCTGGTGCCAGGCACCCGGCGGGATTCTGGTCGAAGTGAGCCACCGCCCCGGCTAGATTGGCGCAACGCTATGCCGGCATGCGTCCCGTACGCAGGGCGAATGCCCACTCTGGCCGACCGTGACGCTGCGCCACCTGGGCGGCAGCTTCCCAGTCATATGGCACGGCATGCTGCTCCACCGCCCAGCCCCGGCCGGTGCGCTCCACGATCGCGTAGCGCGCGTGCGGCGTTCCGATCTCCGCCTTATGGGGATGGGGATGCACATCGGAATAGGCTTGCAAACCCACACTACCGGGATTGACTAACAGACGGCCATCCTCCAGCTGCACCGCGCGCGGCACATGTGTATGCCCGCACAGGATCAAGGACGCGCGCGCATCGCCCGCCCGCTCCAGCACTTCCGCATAGGTCGCGGGGCGCTGTCCGGCAGGATCGACCGATTCCATCCAATAGACCAGGTCCGAGCCGGGCGTGCCATGCACGAGCAGCACGTCCTCCTGCAGGCGCAAGGAAGCAGGCAAGGCGGCAATCCAATCCCGGTGTATTGCGGAAATGTGGTCATGCGCCCAGCGGTCGGATTCCCCCATGCGCGCAGGATCATGCTCCAGGACTTGCCGCTCGTGGTTGCCGCGAATGGTCGGCAAGCCCAAGGGCATCAGGCGCTCGGCAGTTTCCGCCGGCAGCAAGGGGCCGGACAAGATATCGCCCAGGTTGACGGTTACATCGACGTTCCGCCGCGCCAAGTCAGACAGCACGGCATCCAATGCCCACAAGTTTCCGTGGATATCCGACAGCACGGCAATTCGCATGTTTTACCGCCCTCCTTCCGACTCTAGCACCCAACTTAGACGAAGATGCTCGCCAATTGTCACATTGGCAAACATTAATAAAAAATACAATTTCATTGTGAATCACATGATAGATTTAGAAATGTACTTTGAGCAACCCAGCTTCGAGTCGCGTCGATAATCCATTCAAGATAGGGAAAAGAAATGAAGAAACTGTTCATCGCCGCCGCGTGTGCATTGGCCATCGGCGGTTGCGCAGAGATGCCTGACAAGAGCCCGTCGCCAGAGCAGGCAGCGGAAAAGCGCTTTACGGAAGAGGATGATTTCGTGACCGGCTCGCGCATTGCGCGCAAACCACCGAAGACTTCGGCCGCATCCGGCGGCGGCACCACGGCTACCTCGGCCAATCGCTGAGCATTCAATTACCCGTCAGCGCATCGGCCACCTTATCCATCTGGGATGCTTTGGCAACGGCGTTGGCGGGCCGGCGTTCGTTTTTCTGGGATTCCTTGGCTTGAGCGGGCGGTGGCACGGGCAATAGCGATGCTACCCGCACCGTATCCATGGCATACATGGATGCAGCGAGCCCCACAGTTGCAAGCAGTAACCAGCGAACCCACCAGGACAGCACGATGACCTCCAGCGAACTTACCCACTAATCAGTTTAGTGGGCAAGTTTGCCAAAATTCTATTAAATTGTCACGCGCGCAAAAAAAAGTTTACTGTTGAGGCATCTCGCAGCGACGGCGCCTACGCCCAGCGGCTAAACGGCTCGGCATTCACGCCATCTGGCACGTACCATTTTTTGCGCGTGGCGTCCCATTTCGCGCCCAGGCTTTTCGCCTCATCCTTTTCCGCATAAGGCACGTTCAGGACGGTCCCCCGCGATTTTTTAGGCGAAGGCGACGCCGACGCCGTTTTCGCGGACGCCGGCGCCCAAGTCGCTGGCGCCTCGCACGGCATCTCCGTCCCGTCATGATTTACCGCCACCCAGCGCTCGCCCTCCTGGCTGGTGGTCTTCTTTACGTAAGGCGGATCGAAAGGGACGGCGTCGGACATATCTCTACACTCGAATGACTGGCCGCGAATTGTAGCACCTGCCCTCGCGCTTACTGTTGGGGCATCTCGACCATGTGGACCAGTTCCCAGATGTGGCCATCCAGGTCTTCGAAGCCGTGCGCGTACATGAAGCCGTAATCCTTCGGCTCACGCGGGGTCTTGCCGCCCGCAGCCACCGCCTTGCGCACCAGGTCATCGACTTCCTCGCGGCTTTCGCAGGACAGGCACACCAGCACCTCGGTCGCCTCTTTCGCATTGGCGATCGGCTTGGACGTAAAGGTCCGGAAGAAGTCTTCCACCAGCAGCATCGCGTAGATACTGCCGTCATTGATCACCATGCTCGCCGCGTTCTCGTCGGTGAACTGCGGGTTGAAGGTATAGCCCAGCGCGGCGAAGAATGCCTTCGACTTTTCCAGGTTCTTGACGGGCAGGTTGACGAAGATTTGCTTGTTCATGGTTGGCCTCATATAAAAGTTAGGGTTGGTTGATGACAGCATGGCTGCCATTATTCCTACGACGCGCCAGCTTTCCCGGAATCGACAACTATTTCAAAATTTTTTTTCCATGGCGGCAGCAATCGAGCGCAACCCATCCAGTGCCCCGCCAGCGATGCCGACATCGTCCGCGGAACCGACCGCATGTTCGCGCGGATTGATGCGCACCATGCGGCCGCCGCGCTGCAGGACGCGGTGCCCGAAATGCCGGACGGAAGGAATTGCCGTGCCCGCCCCCAGTTCGATCACCAATGGCCGGCGCACCTGGTCCAGCCACGCCTCCAGGCGTGCAGCCTGCATTTCGCTGCGCCGCTCGATCCAGCCCCAGTCGCCGAACATCAGGATGTTTGGCCGCGCCAGCCCGTCGCAGGCGGGACACCGCGGCGGCTCGTTGCGCAGGCGGCAGGCTTCCGCATCGACATCGGGTTCGAACGCATCGGCCGGCCAGATCGCGCTACCGCACTGTTCCAGGCACTGCAGGTGGTGGATGGAGCCGTGGCATTCGTAGATGGCGCGCGAATCAAAGCCGGCCTTCTGGAACTGGCCGTCGACGTTGCTGGTAAAGACAAAGCTGCCGTGGTCCATCCCATCGCCCCAGGCGCGCAGCAGCTGGAAGCCTTCGTGAGGGAGCGTGGAGCGATACAGCGCCAGCCGGTGGCCATAGAAGCCCCAGGCCAGCGCCGGGTCGTCGTGGAAGGTGCGCGGCGACGCGATGCTGGTAAACTCCATCCGCGCGCGGCCGAGGGCGGGATAGGCTTTCCAGAAGCCTTCGTTGCCGCGAAAATCGGGCAGACCGGAGTCGGCCCCGATGCCGGCGCCGGCGGCAATGACCAGTCCATCCGACTGCGCGATGAGTTCCGCGGCACGCGCCGCGGATTGTTGAGCGATTGGCATTTGTGTAGTCTGCAGTAACTTTGACAAAATCTCAAATCGCTCTGCTATAATTCGAGCCTCGAGTCGGGGCGTAGCGCAGCCTGGTAGCGTACCTGCATGGGGTGCAGGGGGTCGGAAGTTCGAATCTTCTCGCCCCGACCATTAGATTCAAGAAAAAAGGGAATGTGTTCGCACATTCCCTTTTTTTTCGTCAGTAGAACTTCACCGACAGGCTGGGCAGTCCTTCGATGCTGCCGGTCAGCGACTGGCCGCGCGCAACGGCGCCGACGCCTTCGGGCGTGCCCGTGAAAATCAGGTCGCCCGGTTCCAGGCGGAACAGCGTGGACAGGTTGGCAATGGTTTCGGCCACGGACCAGATCATGTGGTCGGTGCTGCTGGACTGGCGTATCGCGCCATCGAGTGCCAGTGCGATGGCTGCACGTTCGATCCCCGGCACTTCGGCGGCGCGGCGCAATTCGCCAACCGGAGCCGAATAATCGAAGGCTTTGCCGATTTCCCACGGCCGCCCGGCGTCCTTCATCTTGCCCTGCAGGTCGCGGCGCGTCATGTCCAGGCCCACGGCGTAACCGAAAATGTGCTCAGGCGCGTCGGCGACCGCAATATCACTGCCGCCCTTCCCAATCGCCACCACCAGCTCGCACTCGTAATGGTAATTGCTGGTCTGCGGCGGATATGGCAGCTCCGCCACCGTTCCCTGCGCCACCGGCACCACGGCTGCGGCATCGCCAGGTTTGCAGAAGAAGAATGGCGGCTCGCGGTCTGGGTCGGAACCCATTTCGCGCGCGTGGCCGGCGTAATTGCGGCCCACGCAATACACGCGGCGCACCGGGAAGCGTTCTTCGTAGCCGGCGATGTGCAGTGCCGCTATTTCGTGCGGCGGGAACAGGTAGTTGGCCATCAGGTAGTCCTCAATTGAACAGTAGTGCCTTCAACGCGATGCGGAAGGAGTCGATCATGCCTGGAATGGGCAGACCAGGGTTGTGCAAGGCCCGCAGCTGCAGGCCCTGGAACAGCGAAATCACGGTCTCCATGCGTCCATCCAGGGTGTTGTCGTCAACCGCCAGGCCGTACTTTTCGCGCCCGGCCTTCAGGAGGGCGCGAAAGCGCGCACGGGTGCGGCGATCGGCATCCTGGCTCAGGGCGGCGATGACCGGGTTGCGTGAGCTTTCGGCGAAGATTTCCAGCGGCAGCGCCCAGTGTTCAGGGTCGATGTTATTCCTCACGCTCGTCTCGACGTCGTCGACGATGGCTTGCAGCGGGTCGGCCTGGCTTTCGATGTTTCCGATCAGTTCCATCACCCGCGCCACGTTATCCTCCACGAAGGCGGCGATGATGGCGTCTTTGCTGGCGAAGTAGTTGTAGATATGGCCGGCGCTCATGCCGGCGGCCTTGGAGATTTCGGACATGCTGGCGCCGTGGAACCCGCTGCGGCGGAAGCAGGTGGCGGCGGCGTCCAGTACCTGGCGGCGCCGGGTGGCGGCGCGCTCTGGGTCGATGTGGCGTTTTTCAGTCATAAGGCGCTACTCTGTCCAAGGGAATGCACTTTGTCAAATTACAACGTGCTATGATTGAAAGGCAGTTACTTCATTCTTAAAGGAAAGAGTGTAACGATATGCCCTCGCGAACCTCCCGCTCGATCGAGATGCGGCCCGCCGAAGCGGGCGACATGTCGTTCATGCAGCAGCTCTATTCCAGCACCCGCAGCGCCGAGCTTCACATGGGAGGCTGCGACCTCGCGACCGAGACCTTGCTGCAAGGCTTGCAATTCAAGGCGCAGCAAACCTGCTTCCAGACCGAGTATCCGCAGGCCGACCTGGCCGTGATCATGGACCGCGAACGCCCCATCGGCCGGCTGTACGTCAATTACGGACCGAACGAACTGCGCATCCTCGACATTTGCCTCCTGCCCGAGTACCGCAACCGCGGCATCGGCCTTGGCTTGCTGCGCAGCCTGCAAGCCCAGGGCGAGCGCCTGCGCCTGCCCGTGCGCGCGAACGTGATGCTGGGCAGCCCGGCGCAGCGCCTGCTGCAACGCTGCGGCTTCGAAACCCTTGGCATGGACGGCATCTACAACGTCATGGAGTGGATGCCGCCTGCCGGCATCGACTAAGCCCAGCCGCCCAGTACCTTGTACAAGGTCACCTGGGTGGCCGCTTTGGCCAGCCGCACGCTGATCAGGCCTTGTTGCGCCGCGTACAGGGCACGCTGCGATACCAGGGCATTCAGGTAAGACTCGGAACCCTTCTGATAACGCGCCTCGTGGATGCGGTAGCTGCGGCTTGCCGCTTCCGTCAGCGCTGCCTGCGACGCCACCCGCTCGTCCAGCGTGCCGCGCTGGGCCAGGGCGTCGGCCACTTCGCGGAACGCGGACTGGATCGCCTTTTCGTAGCGTGCCACGGCGATGCCGTTGTCGGCCTTGGCGATATCCAGCCTTGCGCGGTTGGCGCCGGCGTCGAACAGCGGCAGCGTCAGTTGCGGCAGGAACGTCCAGGCGCCGCTGCCGGCCTTGAACAGGCCGGACAGGCCGCTGCTTGCGCTGCCCGCCGTGCCGGTCAGCGTGATGCTCGGGAAGAAGGCGGCGCGCGCCACGCCGATATTGGCGTTGGCGGCTTTCAGCGCGTGTTCCGCCTCCAGCACGTCCGGCCGCTGCAACAGCACGGTCGACGGCACGCCTTCCGGCAGCTCGGCCAGCGTGGCGCCGGCGGTCGGCAGCGCCTGCGGCAACAGCCGGGCCGGTACTGGGGTACCGACCAGCAGGGCCAGCGCGTTCTCGCCGGCCGCTACCTGGGCGGTATAAAGAGCCATGTCGTTGCGCGCCGCTTCCACGCTGGTCTGCGCTTCGTACATGTCCAGGCCCGAGGTGGCGCCGGCTTCGAAGCGGCGCTTGCTCAGTTCATAGGTGATCTGCTGGCTCTTCAGCGTATCCTGCGCCAGGCGCAAGCGTTCCTTGTCGGCGGCCAGTCCCAGCCAGGTGCCAGCCACTTCGGCCACCAGGCTAAGGCGCTGTGCGCGCTGCGCCTGTTCGGTGCCGAGGTAGGCTTGCAGGCCGGCTTCGGACAGGTTGCGCACCTTGCCGAACAGGTCGACCTCGTAGGCCGGCAGCGCCAGGGCGCCGCTGTACTGGCGGCTGATGTCGCCGCCCGGCGCGCGCGCCGCGTTCTGGCCGAGCTGCGCATTCACGCGCGGCAGCTGGGCGGAACGGTCGATGCCGTACTGCGCCCTCGCCTTCTCGATGTTCAGCGCCGAGACGCGCAGGTCGCGGTTGTTCGCGAGCGCCAACTCGACGACTTCGCGCAGCTGCGCGTCGCCGATGAAGTCGCGCCACGCGATTTCGCTGGCCGGCTTGGCGTCCGCTGCGCCGCTTCCCGGCTTGTAGGCCTCGCCCTGCGGCCAGGCCGCTGCCACCGGTGCGGCCGGGCGCTCATACACGGGAGCCAGGCTGCAGCCGGCCAGGAGGGCCGCAGCGGCCAGGGTAAAAATGGTCTTGTTCATGTCAGTTCGCCTCCGAAGCGATGTGGGCCGGTGCGGCCGGCGCGGCGGCGGCCCTGCGGCCCACCCACGCACGCACCAGCACGAAGAACACCGGCACGAAGAAGATGCCGAGGAAAGTCGCGGTCAGCATGCCGCCCAGCACGCCGACACCAATGGCGTTCTGGCTGCCCGAACCGGCGCCGCTTGCCAGCGCCAGCGGCAGCACGCCAAGGCCGAAGGCAATGGACGTCATCAGGATCGGGCGCAGGCGCAGCTTCACCGCCTGCAGCGTCGCTTCGCGCAGTTCGATGCCCTGCTCCTGCAGCTCCTTGGCAAATTCCACGATCAGGATCGCATTCTTTGCCGACAGGCCCACCACGGTCAGCAAGCCAACCTGGAAGTAGACGTCGTTCGCCAGGTGGAAGCCCCAGGTAGCGAGCACCGTGCCGATCACGCCAAGCGGTACCACCAGCAGTACAGACACCGGTACCGACCAGCTCTCGTAGAGCGCCGCCAGGCACAGGAACACGATCAGCACCGAGATGGCGTACAGCACCGTGGTCTGCGAGCCCGACTCGCGCTCCTCGACCGACAGGCCGGTCCACTCGAAGCCGATGCCCGCCGGCAGTTGCGCCACCAGCTTTTCCATTTCGGCCATCGCCACGCCCGAGCTCACGCCCGGTGCCGGCATGCCCTGCACGTTCACCGACGGCACGCCGTTATAGCGTTCCAGGCGCGGCGAAGCATAGATCCAGCGACCGGCGGCAAAGGCGGAGAAAGGCACCATTTCGCCATGCGCGTTGCGCACGAACCATTTGCCCAGGTCTTCCGGCGCCATGCGCGACTCCGGCGTGCCTTGCAGGTACACGCGCTTGACGCGGCCGCGGTCGACGAAGTCGTTGACGTAGGAGGAGCCCCAGCCAACGCTGAGCACCTTGTTCACGTCCGACACGGTCAGGCCCAACGCAGTCGCCTTCTGCTGGTCGATGTCGAGCTTGAACTGCGGCGTGTCTTCCTGGCCGTTCGGACGCACCGCCATCAGCTGCGGATTCTTGGCGGCCATGCCGAGCAGCTGGTTGCGCGCGGCCATCAATGCCTCGTGGCCGAGGCCACCCTGGTCCTGCAGTTGCAGGTCGAAGCCGCTGGCGTTACCGAGCTCCATCACGGCCGGCGGGGCAAAGGCGAACACCATCGCTTCGCGGATTTGCGAGAAGACGCCCATGGCGCGGCCGGCAATCGCCTTTACTTTTTGCTCCGGGCTCTGGCGCTCGGACCAGTCCTTCAGGCGCACGAAGGCCAGGCCGGCATTCTGGCCATTACCGGCGAACGAGAAGCCCGCCACGGTGAACACGGAAGCCACGGATGCCTTTTCGTTTTCCATGAAATGGTGTTCCAGCTTTTCCAGCACCTTGAGCGTGCGCTGCTGGGTGGCGCCGGTCGGCAGTTGCACCATGGAGAACAGCACGCCCTGGTCCTCTTCCGGCAGGAAGGAAGTCGGCAGGCGCATGAAGGACACCGCCAGCACGGCCAGCAAGGCGCCATACACCACCAGCGAACGGCCGCTGCGCGCGATCATCTTGCCCACCCAGCCCTGGTACCTGGTGCTGCTGCGCTCGAAGCTGCGGTTGAACCAGCCGAAGAAGCCCTTGTCCGACACATGGGAACCCGGCTTCAGGAACGTCGCGCACAGTGCGGGCGTGAACACCATGGCCACCAGCACGGACAGCGCCATGGCGGAAACGATGGTCACCGAGAACTGGCGGTAGATCACGCCGGTGGAGCCGCCGAAGAAGGCCATCGGCACGAACACTGCGGACAGCACCAGCGCAATGCCCACCAGCGCGCCGGAAATCTGGCCCATGGACTTGAGCGTGGCTTCCTTCGGCGACAGGCCCTCCTCGGTCATCACGCGTTCGACGTTTTCCACCACCACGATCGCATCGTCCACCAGCAGGCCAATGGCCAGCACCATGGCAAACATCGTCAGCGTGTTGATCGAATAGCCCAGCGTGAACAGCACGGCAAAGGTCCCCAGCAGCACGACCGGCACGGCCATGGTCGGGATCAGGGTGGCGCGGAAGTTCTGCAGGAACAGGTACATCACGACGAACACGAGGATCACCGCTTCCACCAGCGTCTTCACGACCTCCTCGATGGAAAGCTCAACGAAAGGCGTCGTGTCGAATGCCACCACGGCCTTCATCCCTTGCGGGAACTGCTTGCCCAACGCTTCGATCTTCAGCTTCACGGCTTCGGCCGTATCGAGCGCATTGGCGCCCGTGGCCAGCTTGATCGCCACGCCCACGGCAGGCGCGCCGTTGTAGCGCGCCACGGTGTTGTAGTTCTCGCTGCCCAGTTCGATGCGCGCCACGTCGCGCAAGTGCACGGTGGCGCCGCTGGCGGTGGTCTTCAGCAGGATCGCGCCGAACTGCTCGGGCGTCTGCAGGCGGCTTTGCGCCGTCACGGTAGCGTTCAACTGCTGCTCCGGCACGGCCGGCGCGCCGCCCAGCTCCCCGGCCGACACTTCGGCGTTCTGCGCCTGGATGGCGGCCGTCACGTCGGCAGGCGTCAGCTGGAAGCCTTGCAGCTTCTGCGGATCGAGCCAGATGCGCATCGCGTACTGGGAACCGAACAGCATCACGTCGCCCACGCCCTGCACGCGGCTCAGCGGGTCAATGACGTTGGCCGCCACGTAGTCGCCCAGGTCGGACTGCTTCATCTTGCCGTCTTCGGAGACGAAGCCCAGCACCATGAGGAAGTTGCGGGTCGCCTTCGACACGACCAACCCTTGCTGGGTGACGGCGCTTGGCAGCAGCGGCGTGGCCAGCTGCAGCTTGTTCTGCACCTGCACCTGCGCGATATCCGGATTGGTGCCGCTGTTGAAGGTCAGCGTGATGTTGATGCCGCCGGTTGAATCGCTGGCCGACGACATATAGCGCAAACCGTCGATGCCCTTCATCTTCTGTTCGATGATCTGGGTCACGGCATCTTCCACCGTCTTGGCCGAAGCGCCAGGATAGGAGCCCGTGATCGAAATGGACGGTGGCGCAATGCTTGGGTATTGCGAAATTGGCAGCCCTTTGATTGCCATGACACCCGCCAGCATCACGACGATGGCAAGCACCCAGGCAAAAATGGGCCGGTTGATAAAGAAGCGGGACATGGTTCGTTCTCCCCGCTTAACGTGCCGCGGCCTGGCGCTGCGCGTCGCCGCCGGTGCTGGCAGCCTTGGCGACAACGGCCGGAGAACCCGGCTTCACCTTCTGCAAGCCTTCGACGATGACGCGGTCGCCGGCCTGCAAGCCGGACTTCACCAGCCACTGGCCACCGATGGTGCCACCGGTTTGCAGCACGCGCTGTTCGACCTTGCCTTCCTTGTTCAGCACCAGTGCAGTGGCCTCGCCTTTCGGGTTGCGGGTCACGCCCATTTGCGGCACGGCGATCGCCTGCTCGCTGACGCCCGTCTCCACCACGGCGCGCACGAACATTCCCGGCAGCAGGTCGTGCTTGGGATTCGGGAACAGCGCGCGCAGGGTCACGTTGCCGGTGCCAGGATCGACGCTGACATCGGAAAATTGCAGCTTGCCCGGCAGCGCATACTTGCTGCCGTCGGAGAGCAGCAGCGTGACCGTGGCCTGGCCATTGGCCTTCTTCAGCGAACCGCTGTCCATCTCGCGCTTCAGGCGCAGCAGCTCTTCGCTGGACTGGGTCACGTCGACATAGATCGGGTCGAGCTGCTGCACGGTCGTCAGCGCAGTCGCCTGGCCAGCGGTTACCAGGGCGCCCGGCGTCACATTGGAACGGCTGATGCGGCCGGAAATCGGCGCCGCCACCTTGGTGTACTCCACATTGATACGCGCCGAGTCGACTGCTGCCTGCGCCGCTTCCACCTCGGCCTTGGCCTGCTCGTGAGCGGCCACGGCATCATCGTAGTCCTGGCGGCTCACGCCTTCGATCGCAACCAGCTCCTTGTAGCGGGCCACTTTCGGGCCGGCAGCGGCCAGGTTGGCCTTGGCCTTGGCCAGGTTGGCCCTGGCGGAATTGAACGCGGCCTGATAGGTCGCGGCATCGATCTGGTACAGCTGCGCGCCCAACTTCACATCCGCGCCTTCAGTGAACAGGCGTTTCTGGATCAGGCCACCAACCTGCGGACGCACTTCGGCAACCTGGAAGGCGGCGGTGCGGCCGGGCAGCTCCGTGCTCATGGCCAGCGTCTGCGGCGCCACAGTGAACACGGCCACTTCCGGCGCCGGCTGCGCCCCGCCCTGTGCCGGGCCGGCAGGTTTGCCGCCGCAGCCGGCCAGCAAAACGGCTGCCGCCACGGCGGCACCCAGCAGCGAGAAATTCTTTTGCATGTTTTCCATCTTTTTTCCCGAAAGACTTAGAATGAACGATCATTCTAACATAATCCAAAAATCTGACCTATGAGTCAGTAATTTCCCGTCCCCTCAAAAAAGGACCGGGCCGGCGGTGCGGCGCGTAGAATGGCGTCTTTGAAGAGGAAACCAGCGTGAAAAAAACTGATTTGGCAAAGAGCGATGCAAAAAAACTGATGGGCAAGATGAACGTGCCTGGGGCATCCGCGTTCGGCGCTGCCGCCGCCCCTGCCATCGACAAGCGCGAACAGCGCAAGCGTGATCAGGCACTGGGCCTGGTGCCCTTCGCGGTCAAGCTCAATGGGGAATTGGTCAAGCGCCTGCACGCGCTGTCCACGGAACGCAATACCGACATCAACACGATCGTCGCCGAAGTCCTGACCAAAGGACTCGACGCCTGATCAAGCGGGCCGGATAGTCCTGCGGCGCGCAAGCTCGCGATCAAGCGCATTGGCAAAATTCTGCCGGTCGCCTTGATTGAACGCCGCCGGCCCGCCGGTGTCGACCCCGGCACCGCGCAGTTCTTCCATGAAGGTGCGCATCGTCAGCTGCTGGGCGATCGTATCCTTGGTGTACCACTCGCCGCGCGGATTGAGCGGCATCCCACCCTTCTCCAGTACCGAAGCCGCCAAGGGAATATCGCCGGTGACGACGATGTCGCCGGGACTGACACGCTCAACGATTTCCGCATCGGCCACGTCCGCCCCTGCCGGCACCTGCAGCGCGCGAACGAAGCGAGAGCCAGGCACGCGAATCAATTGATTCGCCACCAACGTGACATTGATCTGCGTGCGTTCGGCTACACGGAACAATATGTCCTTGATTACAGCGGGACAAGCGTCCGCGTCGACCCAGATATGCATCGAATACTTTGAGGAGGTTGGGAGAGAGTGGGCATTGTAATGCAATGACCGGTGTCCCGATGCTGTTGACGACAAGCCGGTCGCCCTGGTGGCGACCGGCGCCGACGCTACAGCGTTGCCGGCGTAGCGTCGATCTGCACGCTCTGCAGGGTCACCTCGGAGTGCGCTTCGAAGCCGGAGTCGATGCCCAGGATGATCCATGCCGCGCCGTTTGCATCGGTGGTCACCTTCTGAGGCTTCTCGTTCTTCACCGTCTTGCTGGTGTATGCCGTGCTGCCGCATGCCAGGCCGTTGGCGATGTTGCCGATGACCTGCGCGTCCTTGCCGCCTTCAGCCTGATTGCCCTTGTCGATGTTCATGCGGATGTCGCCGTTGACGGTAACGGCCTTCGGCTCGGTGGCGGTAGCGCCGGCGTACACCCAGACGGCCTCGCCCGGCGCGCCGCCCACGCCCATGCAGCCCGACGGCACGTTGCTGGCGAACTTGAGCGAGAAGTTCAGGTTGTACGTGGTGTTCTTTTCCAGCCCGGTCACCTGCTTTTTGACGAACAGGAACAGGTCATCGCTACGATTGGTGCCGCCGATGAAGTAGCCTTTGCCGACCAGCGGCGAGACCAGCGCGCGCTGCTCGAACACGACATTGGTTGGCGCGGTCTCAGGGCTGTAGTCCGCCGAGCCGCCGGTCCAGCCGGTCACGCCCTTGTCGAAGTCGACCAGCATCGACAGTTGCTTCGGACGGGAATCGCCGTCGCCACTGCCGCCACACGCAGCCAGTACCGACAGCATGGCAACGGAAAGGCCGGTTTTCAGGATGGTTTTCATTATCTGCCCTTCTTACAAAAGTTTTTGGAGATCACAATTGTAAAAAGGACCAAAGGCGCCGTGACGGCGCCTTTGTATGTAGAAGTATGTAGCCCGGATCTACATTTTTTTACTTCCATTCGCCGCGCAAGTCTGCCACCTGGCGATACAGCATTTCCGGGCTGACGTCCGTGGGAGCCACCGGCTGGCCAACCGCCAGCGACAGCTGCGAGCGGAAGCCTTTTCGGAAGGCGCGCTCCAGCAGGCTGTCGCTGCTGCGGCTGAGCAGGTGGCCCCACAGGCCGCGCAGCGCCATTGGAATCACCGGCACATGCGAGCGCTCGACGATCTTGCTGATACCCCCTTTGAACTCGCTCATCTCGCCGTCGCGCGTCAGCTTCCCTTCCGGGAAGATGCACACCAGCTCGCCTTCATGCAGGGCCTGTGCGATATCGACAAAGGCCTTTTCCATCAACCACGGGTCTTCCTTGGCCGGGGCGATGGGGATCGCTTTGGCCGTGCGGAAGATCCAGCCGATGAAAGGCGTCTTGAAGATGCGGTGGTCCATGACGAAGCGGATCGGGCGCGGGCTGGCCGCCACGATCACCAGCGCATCGACGTAGCTGACGTGGTTGCAGACGAGGACAGCGCCGCCTTCCTCGGGAATGCGGTGGGCATCGACGGTCTTCACCTGGTGCACGGTATGGATCAGTATCCAGGCCAGGAAGCGCAGCAGGAACTCCGGCACCAGCGAGAAGATATAGACCGCGACCACGCCGTTCATGATGGCCGTGGCGAGGAACAGTTCGGGGATGGTGAAGCCCTGGTCCAGCAGCAAGATCGCGACGCCGGTGGCCACCACCATGAACAGCGCATTCAGGATGTTCATGCCGGCGATGGTGCGCGACAGGTGGTGCGGGTCGGCGCGCAACTGGATCATCGCGAACAGCGGCACGATAAAGAAGCCGCCGAACACGCCGATCATGACCACGTCCAGGATGATGCGCCAGGCGCCGGGCTGCATCGCCATCGCGGCGAAGTTCACCGGACCGGCGGCGCTGTAGCCAAGGCTGGCCAGGTACAGGTCGATGCCGAACAGCGACAGGCCGATGGAGCCGAACGGCACCAGGCCGATCTCCACCTTGCGGCCGGAGAGCTTTTCGCACAGCAGGGAGCCGGCGCCAATGCCCAGCGAGAACATGGTCAGCAGCAGCACGAACACGCTATCGTCGCCCTTCAGGTAATCCTTGGCATACACCGGGAACTGGGCCAGCACAATGGCGCCGTAGAACCAGAACCAGGAGTTGCCCAGCATGGACAGGAAGACCGAGCGGTTGCCCGAGGAGAAGCGGATGTTGCGGATCGATTCGGTGAATGGATTCCAGTTGATCGTCAGCTTGGGTTGCGGCGCCGGCGTCTTGGGGATGCCGTAGGCGGAAATCAGGCCAAGCACGGCAAAGAACACCGTAGCCGCTGCCAGCCATGCGATGCCGTTCGGCTTTTGCGCGACGATGACGGCGCCGAACACCTGGCCGAGCAGGATGCCGACGAAGGTGCCCATTTCAACGATGCCGTTGCCGCCGGTGAGTTCTTCCGGCTTCAGGTGCTGCGGCATGTAGGCATATTTGACGGGGCCAAACAGGGTCGAATGGGTGCCCATGCCCAGCACTGCGGCCATCAGCAGCCACAGCGTGTGCGTGAACCAGCCCACTGCCGCCATCGCCATGATGCCGATTTCCAGCCATTTGATCAGGCGCGCCAACTGGCCCTTCTCCACCTTCTCCGCAATCTGGCCGGAGGTGGCGGAAAACAGCACATAGGGCAGGATGAACAGCCCCGGCACCAGGTTGGTGACCAGCGATGGCGACAGCGTGGTCCAGTTCTTGGCGTCGAACGCCAGGGCCACCACCAGCGCGGTCTTGAACAGATTGTCGTTGAAGGCGCCGAGGAACTGCGTCCAGAAGAATGGCGCGAAGCGGCGCTGCTTCAGCAGGTCGAATTGGCTGGGATGGCTCATGTTGCGTCACAGGAATAGTGAAAGTGCTGACAACATACAGGACATTTTCCGGCCACTCAACCCGCCTTGTGAAAGTATCGATAATCGATACTTTTCAGCGCACAACCACGCCTCAGAACACCCACAATTTCTCGGCCGGCAGCTGCAGCCAATAATGACCATCCTGCAGGCGATGCTTCGAATGCGCACGCAGGCTGATGTCGCCGCGCTTGAACAGGCACTCCCAGCGGTCGCCCAGGTACATGCAGGTCACCAGCGGCATTTCCAGCGCATTCTCCACCGCGCTGCCGCTGATGCGCACCTCCTCCACGCGGATCAGCGGCGCCACCACCTCGCCGTTGCCGCGCGCCGTGCCGTGCAGCGTGCTGCCGGCGACGTCGAGCACCACCTTGTCTCCTTCGCGCTGCTGCACGGTGCCGGGCAAGCGGTTGTTGCTGCCCATGAATTCCGCGGCGAACAGGGTTTCCGGCGCCTCGTACATGGATTGCGGCGTGCCCTGCTGCTCGATCTTGCCGTTATTGAGCAGCAGGATGCGGTCGGAAATCGCCATCGCCTCATCCTGGTCGTGCGTCACCATCAAGGCAGACAGGCCAAGCCGCACGATCAGCTCGCGCAGGAAGGCACGCGCCTCTTCGCGCAGCTTAGCATCCAGGTTGGACAGGGGTTCGTCCAGCAGGATCACCGGCGGGTTGTACACCAGCGCACGCGCGATCGCCACGCGCTGCTGCTGGCCGCCGGAGAGCTGATGCGGGAAGCGCTCGCCCAGGTGGCCCAGGCCAAGCTGCTTCAGCACGTCCGTCACGCGGCGGCCAATCTCTTCCTTGTTCATCTTGCGCAGCTTCAGGCCGTACGCGACGTTCTCCGCCACGGTCTTGTGCGGCCACAGCGCGTAGGACTGGAACACCAGCCCCAGGTTGCGCTGCTCGGCCGGCGTTTCGAAGCCCTTGCCGCCATCGAACACGCGCCGGTCGCCGATATCGATGGAGCCCAGGCGCGGACTCTCCAGCCCCGCCACCGCGCGCAGCAGCGTGGTCTTGCCGCTGCCCGACGGCCCCAGCAAGGCCACCACTTCGCCTTTCTGCAGGTGCATGGACACGCCCTTGAGGATCGGGTTGACATGGGCGCCGGTGCCGTAATCCAGGTGCAGGTCGGCGACGGACAGTTCGTTCATTTTCAGGTCTCGTTTCATGATCGTGCTCTCAGTTATGCAGCTTGACGCCGAAGCGCAACGCAATGCCCAGGCCAATGCCGACCAGGGTGATGTTAATAAAGGACAGTGCCGCCACCAGGTCGGTCGAACCACCCGCCCACAGCGACACGATCAGCGCGCCAATGACTTCCGTACCGGGCGACAGCAGGTAGACGCCGGTCGAGTATTCGCGCTCGAAGATCAGGAAGATCATCAGCCACGCGCCGAGCAGGCCGTACTTGATCAGAGGCAGCGTCACGTCGCGCGTCACCTGTCCGCGGCGGGCGCCGACCGCGCGCGCCGCTTCCTCCAGTTCCGGCCCCACTTGCAGCAGGGCTGTCGAAATCAGGCGCATGCCGTAGGCCATCCACACCACGGAGTACGCCAGCCAGACCGCGAAGATGGTGGTGCGCACGCTGCGCAGCGCCGGAATCGCATGCTCCACCAGCCACACGGCCACGAAGTTGTCGGAACCCTTGAACAGGCCGTCCAGCCAGCTGGGCACGAACAGGAACACCCACAGGAACGCCAGGCCCGCCAGCAGGCCGGGCACGGCGCGCGGCACCAGCACGCTGTAGTCCAGGACGCGCGTCAGCAGGTCGGGCTTGCGGTGCATGGCCAGCGCGATGAAGCTGTAGCAGAAAATCGCCAGTCCGCCCCCGATCACGCCGATCAGTACCGTGTTGATGATCCCGCGGATCAGCGAGTGCTGCTCGAAGATGTCGCGGAAGTGCTGCAGCGTCAGCACATCGAGCAGGTTCACGCCCTCCCCCCAGTACTGCACGAAGGAGCGCAGCGCAATGCCGGAAATGGGCAGGATCACCGTCAGCGCCAGCCAGGCGCCCAGCATGGCAAAGGCCAGCCACTTCCAGCGGCCCAGCGGCAGCGGCTTGCTGCGCGCCCCCTTGCCCTTGATCGAGACATACTTATTGGCCGACTTCAGCAGCCAGCGCTGCAGCATCACCAGCGGCATGGTGACCGCCACCAGGCACACCGCCACCGCCGCCATCAGGTGGTAGGAAGGCGTGCCAAGCTTGTTGGTCAGCTTGTACAGATAGGTCGGCAGCACCAGGTGCCCTTCCGGATCGCCCAGCACCAGCACCAGGCCGAACACCTCGAAGCCGAGGAAGAACACCAGCACGCCGGCATAGGCCAGCGCCGGCATGATCATCGGCAGCGACACGTTGAACATCACCTGCAGCGGCGAGGCGCCCGCCACGCGGGCCGCCTCCTCCACGTCCGAGCCAAGGCTCTTCAGCGCCGAAGAAGCGTACAGGTAGACGTGCGGCACGTGGGTCAGGCCGGCGATGATCACGATGCTGGTGAAGGAGTACACGTTCCACGGGATGAAGCCGATCAGGTCCTTGACCCAGGTGGAATAGAAGCCGACCGGCCCCATCGCCACCACGTAGCCAAAGCCCATCACCATGGGCGAAACGAAGATCGGTACCAGCAGCATCGGAGCAATGTAGCCGCGACCAGGCAGGTCGGTGCGCACCATCAGGAAAGCCAGCATGCCGCCCAACGGTACGGCAATGGCGGCCAGGCCGGTCGCCAGCATCAGGCCATTCTTGAATGCCATCGAAAAGTCCGGGTCTTCCCAGATAAAGCGATAAGCATCCAGTCCCACCTCCTTGCCCGGCATGAAGAACGGCGCGTTCAGGAAGCTTTGGTAGAAGATCAGGAACAGCGGCAGGAAGATGGCGCCGCAGGTCAGCGCCGCCACCACCCAGCGCGGCCAGTTCAAGCTGGCGCGCCCCGTTCCCTGCAAAGTCGCGGTAGTCATGTGCGGCTCCTTATTTCTTGCCGGCGGTTTCTTTCCACTGCTTCAGGAAGGCCATGCGTTTCTGCGGGCCGAGGAACTGCAGCAGGATTGGGTGCACCGGCACCGGCTTGATCTTGTCCTGGCCGATCTGCTTGATCAGGTCCGCCGAGGTGGTTTCGCCGACGACGTCGGCACGGATCGCGTACAGCTTCGATTCGTTGGCGATGACGGTCTGGCCGCGCTGCGAGAGCATGTAGTCCAGCCACAGCTTGGCTGCGTTGGCGTTCTTCGCGCCCTTGTTGATGAAGACCACGCGCGACATCACCAACGTGTAGTCCTTGGGTAGCTGCACGCCGATCGAAGGATCGGTCTTGGCGCGCACCAGCGCGTACGAACCCAGTACGTTGTAGCCGATCAGGTTCTCGCCGGAGGAGATGCGCTCCATCATGGTGCCGGTGGAAGACTGCACGCGCACGCGCGCTTCGCCGAACGCCTTTTCCAGTTCGATGAAGTTGGCGTACTCCTTGGCGTCCTGGGTCATGAACATGAAGCCGACGCCGGACTTTTCGATATCGTAGGTGGTGACCTTGTCCTTGAATTTTGGCTGCTGGATCAGCTTGACGAAATCGGCGTGCGTCTGCGGCACTTCCTTGGCGTCGACCATGCGCTTGTTGTAGACGATGGCGGCCGGCTCGAACGTCGTGCCGTAGGCCTGGTCGTCCCACACCGCCCAGCCGGGAATCCTGGACGCTTCCACCGACTTGTACTTCAGCGCGTAGCCGTCGGACGCCAGGCGCATCTGCAAGTCCATGGCGGACGACCACATCACGTCGGCGGTATTGCCGCCGGCGGCCATTTCGGAAATGAAGCGGTTGTACACCTCGGTGGAATTCATGTCGTTGTATTCGACGGTGATGCCGGGGTACAGCAGGTTGAAGTCGCGTACCAGCGGCTGCGCCGCCTTGCTGTCGGTGGCACCGTACACCACCAGCTTGCCTTCCTTCTTCGCCGCGTCGATCACTTTCTGGTAATCGGCCGGGTAGCCGGTTGGTACCTGGGCCGAAACGGCGCACGCAAACATGCCGGTGGCAGCGGCCACCAGGGTCGTCTTGATCATTTTTGTCTCCTAGGGTTTTCGAGGGGGTGTTTCAGCGCACCAGGCCTAGCTGGCTGGCGCGTTTGCCGTAGTCGTCCACGGCCTTGTGCACATAATCGTTGAGTGCCTGTCCTGTCAGGCTGAAGGGATAAAGTCCCGCCGCCGTTCGCAGCTTCGCGAATTCGGGCGTGGCCAGCAGTGTGTCGAAGGTGGCGACCCACTGCCGGTAATCGGCGTCGGCCACCTGTGGACCCATCCACAAGCCGCGGATCACGGGCCACACCAGGTCGTAGCCCTGTTCACGCGCCGTCGGCACGCCGGCGAGCGATCCTGGCAGGCGCTGTTCCGACATCACGGCCAGCACGCGGATCTTGCCGTTGGCGATGGCCAGGCTGGCTTCCGACACGTCGCCCGACACCGCTTGCACGTGGTCGGCCTGCATGGCGGTGAAGGATTCGCCGCCCCCCTCCAGCGCCACGAAGCGCAGCACCTTCGGGTCCATGCCGGCCTGGCGCACCAGCAGCGCCACCTTCAACCAGTCCTGGCTGCCGATGGTGCCGCTGACGCCGATCAGCACCTTGGAAGGATCGCGTTTCAGCGCCGCCACCAGGTCCGCCAGCGACTTGTACGGGGAATCGGTGCGCACGGCGATCATGCCGTAGTCCGCACCCAGCGCCGCCACCCAGCGCACGTCATCGGCCGTGGCCTTGCCGAACTTGCCCTGGGCCAGGTTCAGCAGCGAACCGCCGGAAAACGCCACCAGGGTGTTGGGCTCGGCCCGGCGCTGCGACACCAGCGAGTGCCACGCCACGGCGCCAATCCCGCCCGGGCGATACACCAGGCGCATCGGCTGGGCGCCCGGCAGGGTCGCCAGGCTTTTCTGCGCCAGCTTGCACGTCAGGTCCATCGCGCCGCCCGGCTTGGACGGCACGATGCATTCCGCGGCTTGCGCCCTTCCTGCCAGGAGCAGGACAGCGGCAACGATGAGGTGCAGGATCTTCATGGCTTCACTTTACTCAGAAGCGGTGCTGCATGCCAACCATCAGCCCGCGCTGGCTGTCGCCGAAGCCGGCGTCGTCGCGCGACAGGCCGACCAGCTGGCCGTGCTGTGCCTTGGTATAGCCGACCGTGGCGTACAGGTCGGTGCGCTTGGAGGCATGGTAGCGGTAGCGAACCACGACCATGACAGGGTCGGCATCCTTGCCGGCCGCGACGTTGCGCACATCCAGATAGTACACGGCGCCGGTCAGCGTGGCATTCGGTTGCACCTTATAGGCTACGCCGGTCCAATAGGTATTGCCTTTCACGTCCGCCACGCCGGCCTTGCCCGATTCCAGCTTGTAGCCACGGCCGCCGACCCACAGCTTGAACGGGCCGCTCTGGTAGTAGCCGCCCAGGTGGATGGCGGTGGTTTCGTCGCGGCGTCCGGTGACGGCGACCGTGTTGCCGTTGATGCGTTCCAGCGTCGCCATCGCGCCCAGGCCTTCGGACTGGTAGCTGACCGCGCCGGCCCACTTGGCGCTGTCCGCGCTGCTGCCGCCCTGCTGTTCGCCCAGCCCGTAGCTAAAGCCGTATTTGAAGTCGCCGTTCGAGCCGGAATACTTGATCAGGTTATCAAAGCCGGTGGTCATGCCGTACTTGCTGGCCAGGGTGGCGCTGCCGCCTGTGGCCCAGGAATAGAACGGCGCAAAGCCCATCGGGTCGAAGCGGATCACGGTCTCGTACACGCTGGTGAAGGAGCGTCCCAGCATCAGCTTGCCGTACTTGCCCTCCAGGCCGATGTTGGCCTGGCGCTTGAACAGGTTGCCGTCCTGCGCGCCGGTGTCCATGATGATGCCGCTCTCGAGCTGGAAGAAGGCTTTCAGTCCGCCGCCCAGGTCTTCGCTGCCTTTGAAGCCGAAACGGGAAGTGTTCATGCCGCCCGAGCTGACGCGGCTGACGGTGCCGCCACCCGGTTTGGCATCGGATGCAATGTCCACGCCAAGGTCCAGCAGGCCGTAGACCTGCACGCTCGATTGGGCATTTGCGGAAGTATAGGCGGCAAGCATCATCACGACGGCCGCCGCCATCGAAGTTCTTTTCACAATCAGTCTCCAGGGTTTATAGTTATTTATGTCATGCCTCGCAGCGGCACGGTTCAACTATAAAATCGCCAACCTTTCAATCGCCTTTCAGGCAGATGCCATGCGAATATTGTTAGTGGAAGACCACACGGAACTACAACACTGGCTGTCGAAAGCCCTGCGCGACGCCAATCTTTCGGTCGAATGCGCGGACAACGGCGCCGATGCCGACTCCCTGTTGCTGACCCAGGATTACGCCCTGGTGATCCTGGACCTGACCCTGCCGCGCATGGACGGCCTGGAAGTGCTGAAGCGCCTGCGCGCACGCGGCGGCAAGACGCCGGTGCTGATCCTGACCGCGCGCGGCGGACTGGAAGACCGCGTGCAAGGCTTGAACCTGGGCGCCGACGACTATCTGGCCAAGCCTTTCGAGCTGGCGGAACTGGAAGCGCGCGTCAAGGCGCTGCTGCGCCGCAGCGCGGGCAACGAATCGCTGGTGTACCAGTGCGGCGCGCTGCGCTTCGACACCGTGAGCCGCATGTTCACCTACTTCGGCGAAAACCTGCCGCTGACGCCGCGCGAATATGCGGTGCTGGAAGCGTTGATCACGCGCGGCGGCAAGCCGGTGGCCAAGGAAAAACTGTTCGACCAGGTGTTCTCGCTGGGCGACGACGCCAACCTCGATGCCATCGAGCTGTACATCCACCGCGTGCGCAAGAAGCTCGATCGCAAGGAGCCGGGCGCCACCGCCATCACCACGCTGCGCGGCATTGGCTACCTGCTGCAGCCGGCTGAAGCCAAGTCCTGATGAAAGCCCTGCTTGCGATGGGCAGCCTGCGCGGCCAGTTGCTGCGCTGGCTGCTGCTGCCGCTGGTGCTGCTGGAAGTGGTCAACACGGTTTCCGTCTATCACAACGCGGTCGACGCGGCGGACATGGCTTACGACCGCTCGCTGCTGGCCTCCACCCGTGCGTTGGCCGAACGCGTCACCGTGGTCGGCGGCAAGGTGGTGGTCGACGTGCCCTATGTCGCGCTGGACAGCTTCGAGACCGACACCCTGGGCCGCATCTACTACAAGGTCACGGGCATCGACGGCGAAACGGTCTCAGGCTACGGCGACCTGCCAGCGGTGCCCAAGGACGTGCCGCGCTCGGAGAACTACCCTGCGCTGGTGCGCTTCTACCACGCCAGCTACAACGGCCAGCCGATCCGCATCGCCGCCCTGCTGCAGCCGGTGTACGACGACAGCATGCGCGGCATCGCCCTGATCCAGGTGGCGGAAACCCTGGACGCACGCAAGGGCCTGACGCGCAAGATCCTGCTCGATACCATCCTGTGGCAGTCGAGCGTGGTACTGCTGGCAGGCTTGCTGGTGTGGTTCGCCGTCAAGCTTGTGCTGCGGCCGCTGATGCGACTCAAGCACGAAGTCGAGTCGCGCAACGTCTCCGAACTGTCCGACCTCGATCCGGCGCTGGTGCACAAGGAAGTGCGGCCGCTGGTGCAGGCGATGAACGCGTCCACCGCGCGCATTGCGGAACTGATCGCCAGCCAGCGCCGCTTCATCGCCGACGCTTCGCACCAGTTGCGCACGCCGCTGACGGTGCTCAAGACGCAGGCCGAGCTGGCGCAGCGCGAGCTGGAGCGCACGCCCGATGCTTCGCCGGCCATGCGCAACATCGTCGCCAGCATGGCGGCGACGACGGATTCGGCCGTCCACCTGGCCAACCGCCTGTTGATGCTGGCGCGCATCGAGCACAGCGGCAACCACGAGCTGCAGCCCCTGCCCTTGCGCGCCACCGTGCAGCAGGTCGCGCTGGAACTGGCGTTGTCGGCCGTCGGGCGCGGCATCGACCTGTCGCTGGAGAGTGACGGGGAAGCCGAAGTCAACGGACAAGTCTTGCTGCTGCGTGAACTGGTGTCGAACCTGGTCGACAATGCCCTGCGCTATACGCCGCGCGGCGGCAACGTGGTGCTGCGCGTGCAGCCGCAGGCAACGCAGGTGGTGCTGGAGGTGGAGGACAGCGGTCCCGGCATCCCGCCCGAGGAACGCGAACGCGTGTTCTCGCCCTTCTACCGCGCCGCCGCCACCATGCAGGCCAATCCGGGCGGCTCCGGCCTGGGCCTGGCGATCGTGCGCGACATCGCCGCGCTGCACCATGCCACGCTTGAACTGGACGACGGCGCCAACGGCCGCGGCCTGCTGGTGCGGGTCACGTTCCCGCGCGCCACGCCGCCACAGGCAACGTGATAGCAATGCGCGTACCGGACGCGCAATCCATCGCGAACGAACCGCCCAATGCCTGTACCCGCTCGCGCATGCCAGCCAGGCCGACGCCGTCCGCCGTGCGCGCCGGGTCGAAGCCCACGCCGTCGTCCGCCACGTCGATGTGCAGCGCATCGGCGCGCCGAACCACCGCCACGCTGGCCGCGCTGGCGCGCGCGTGCTTGACGATGTTCGACAAGGCCTCCTGCACGATCCGGTAGGCGCAGATCGCCGCCTCGCCATCGATGCCGGCGAAGTCGCCCTCCGCGCGCAGGGTAAAGCGGCAAGCCGGGTGGCTGCTGCCGGTTTGCCGCACCATTTCCTCCAGCGCGCCTTGCAGGCCCAGCATGTCGAGCATTTCCGGTCGCAGGCGGCGCACCAGCGAGCGGCCGCTGTTGTACAGGCCCAGCGCCAGTTTCGTGATGGCTTGCGCCTTGTCGCGTATCTTCTGCGCGGCGTCCTCCTCCCCGCGCTGCGCCAGGCCGTCGATCTGCTGCGCCTCGAGGCGGATGGCAATCAGCGTCGCGTTCAGTTCATCGTGGATTTCCAGCGCAATGGCCTTGCGCTCGTCCTCGACGGCCGTGGTCACGCGCTGCAGCAGGCGGCGCTTTTCCGCATCGGCCGCGCGCACCGCCTGCATCGACGCCTGCAGCGATGCGGCAAAGCCGCTGGTCATGCGCCACGCCAGGCCGGCGCAGGCCAGTAACCCCGCCAGGGCCACCGCCAGCTCCAGCTGGAAGCGCTGGCGCGCCTTGCGCAGCAGGGCCGTGGGCGACATGCGCACCTGCACATAACCCATGGTGCCGACATTGCGCTTGCCGCCGCCGGTCACGTACAGCAGCCGCTTGTGAACGGCCGCTTCGTAGTAGCGCGCCTCCGCCCTGCCGTCGCCACGCGCGGCCACGTCCAGCAGGGGCTTGCGAGCGGCGTCGAGCAGGGTCACGCGGTGCAGCGCGCTGTCTGTCTGCAGCATGCCGTTGACGGTGGCGCGCAGCTCGTCGAGCTGCCCGTGCATCAAGCTCATTTCGCTGTTGGCCGCCAGCGCGGCAGCGAGCAACTGGCCGCGTTCGGCCAGCTCCGCCGCGACTTCGCCCTGGCGCGACTGGTACTGGAACCACATCAGCGTGGCACACAGGACCAGCACCGGCAGCAGCGTGATGGCCAGCAGGCGGCCGCGCATCAGGCTTGCAGCAGACCGTGGCGCACGGCCAGGCGCGTGATCTCGGCCGCGCGCTCAACGCCCAGCTTGTCCTTGATCGCCTGGCTCGAATTGCTGATCGTCTTGCTGGACACGCCAAGCCGCTCGGCGATTTCGGCATTGGTCAATCCCTCCGCCATCAGCCGGAAGATTTCCAGCGAGCGTTCGTCGAGCAGCGCTTGCGGCGATTGCTCGCCCAGCACCGACAGGCTGGCCAGCCGCTCGGCGATGGCCGGCATGAAATACAGCTCGCCCTGCCGCGCGCGCTGCACGGCGCCCGCCAGTTCGGCCGGATCGCAATCCTTGGTGACCAGGGCGCGCGCGCCGATGCGGTAAGCCTCCTTCACCAGCGCGTCCTGGTCGAACTGGGTGAGGAAGATGATGCGTGCCTTCGGATCCGCCGCCAGGATTTGACGCGCCACGTCCAGCCCGGTCAACTGCTCGCCAAAGCGTATATCGAGGATCGCAACATCCGGTGCCAGGGTCTGGTAAGCGCTGACCGCTTCTTCCGCTGTGCGGACCTGCCCCACCACTTCCATGCCATGCCCGGCCAGCGACATGGCGAATCCTTCCATCACAATGGGATGGTCATCCGCCAGTAGAACTTTAATCTTTTCCATAGCATTCCTTATTTCCAGTTGATGGAAGGATAGCACGCCAAGACCTAGCAAGAAAAATTGCTTGCGTATTTCCTTAGCATGGAAAAATATCTTGCCATGGCCTGGCAATTTCGCCTACCAACAAGAAGAAAGGAGCACTTCCATGAACTTCGATTCCTCCCGCAAGAACTACACCGGCCTGGCATTGGTGGCTGCCCTGCACCTGGTCGCCGTAGGCGTCGCACTGAAGAACTCCACGATCCTGATTACACGCGCCGATCCGGGACCGATTTCGGTGTTGCCGCCCAAACCGCTGCCGCCGGAGCCGCAGCCCGAACCGACGAATGACTTCGACGTCCCGCGCACGCAAGCGCCGACCGTGACCGTGCGCGTGCCGGACATCGTGGTCGAGTGGGAGGCACCGACGACCATCACGCCCGGCCCGCCAGGCGAGCCTGTCGTCCGCAAGAACCCGGGCGGCGGCGGTGAAGGCGGCGACAGCGCCGGCACGGCACGCCGCGAGCCGGTGACGGTGGCGGCGGTGATCGACGCGGCGGGCTGCGCCAAGCCGGCCTACCCTGCGGCGGCGCTGCGCAATGGCGACCAAGGGACGGTCACGCTGGCCTTCCTGATCGGGAAGGACGGGCGCGTCGCCAGTGCCAAGGTCGAACGCACGAGCGGCCACCGCGACCTCGACCGCGCCGCCCTGCAGGGCCTTTCCCTGTGCGCCTTCAAGCCGGGCACGGTGGACGGCGTGGCGCAGGAATCGTGGGCCCGCATGCAATACGCCTGGAACCTCGACGACTGACCAAGCGAACGCGGCAGGAAGGCGAAATCCCCTATCATGCGCCGGTTAACCATGTGGTTTCCGGCGCATGCATCATGTTCATCAAGCTTTCCTTTCGCCAATTACTCCTGGGCGTGTTCCTGCTGATCGCCCTCCTGCTCAGCGCCACCTCGGTCCAGTCCTTGCTGACGCTGGACCGCCTGGCTGCCGAAAGCCGCGCGGTGGGCCAGGACGCCGTGGCGCTGACGGCAAACGTGCAGCGGCTGGCCGAGCGCAGCGTCACCATGGAGCGCAGCGCGCGCCAGTTCCTGGTGCTGGACGATCCCGCCTTCCGCGACCGTTACGCGGCCGCCTGGCGCGATGGGCAGGACGCGCTCACGGCCCTTGCCGCCGGCCTGCCCGCCGTGCCCAAGGCCAGCTTCGCCGCCTGGCGCGACCAGGGCGAGCAGGCATGGCGCGCATTGCAGGCGCCGCGTACCAAACGCGCCCAGCGCCAGCAGATGCTGAACGTCGCATTGGCGGGGCTGCCCAGCTTCAACGAGGAATTGGCCGAGGAAGTCAAACGCGAAGTCGACCAGCGCAACCAGCGCATCCTGCTCGGGCTTGAGCATCGGCGCAGCGTCCTGGCGGGGCAACTGCTGGCCTCCATCAGCCTGGCCGCCGCACTGGCCATCGGCTGCGGCGTATGGCTGTCGCGCCCTGTCGCGCAGATCGAAGGCGCCATCGAACGGCTGGGCGGCAACCGCTACGACCAGCCGATCGAAATCGATGGGCCGGATGACCTGCGCCGCCTCGGCCAGCAACTGAACTGGCTGCGCCAGCGCCTGGCCAGCCTGGAAGCCGACAAGTCGCGCTTTCTGCGCCACATCTCGCATGAACTGAAAACCCCGCTGGCCGCCCTGGTCGAGGGCGTGGCCCTGCTGGAGGACGAAGTGGCCGGGTCGCTCACGCCCAACCAGCGCGAGGTAGCGGCCATCCTGCGCCAGAACACCGCTTCGCTGCAGAACCAGATCAAGGACCTGCTGCGCTATAACACCGCCACCTTCGCAGCCCAGCACCTGCAGCGCCGGCCGACCGATGTCGCCGCGCTGTTGCGCGATGCGGTCGACGCGCAACGCCTGCAGTGGCAGGCGCGCCGCCTGGACGTTTCCGTGCAGGGCGGCGCGCCGCTGATCTCGATCGACCCCGGCAAACTGGCCATTGCCGCCAGCAACCTGCTGTCCAATGCCGTGCGCTACAGCCCCGAAGGCGGCGCCGTGCGCTTTATCGTCGGCGAGCAGGCCGGCACGCTGGCGGTCGACTGCATCGACCAGGGCCCGGGCGTCGCCGCCGAGGACGCGGCCCACATTTTCGAGCCCTTCTACCAGGGGCAGCGCCAGCCGCCCGGCGCGCGCCGCGGTAACGGCGTCGGCCTGTCCATCGTGCTCGAGTATGTCAGCGCGCACGGCGGCTCCCTGCAATTGCTGCCGGCCAGTTCCGGCGCCCACTTCCGAATCGAACTTCCATATGACCATTAAGAGCCTGCCCTGCCTGCTGCTCCTGCTGCTTGCCGCCTGCGCGCAACGCCAGCCCGCCACGCCAGCATTGCCGCCCCTGCCGCCGCCGCCGGTGCCGGCCCCGACGCAGTTCACCCTGCAGGTCGCGCCGCAGGACGAGGTGGCGCCCTTGCTGGCTTACCACCAGTCATTGCGCCGCATGACGCAGGGCGAGCTGCTGAAGGAACTGAGCGGACTGACGCTGCAACAGAAGACGCCCAAGGTGCTGCTGCAGTCGGCCATGGTGCTCTCCCTCACGCGCGGCAACGGTGACCTGGCGCGCGCGCAAGCGCAGTTCGACATCGTCGCCACGGCGCCCGAACCGGAAGCCCAGGGCTTGCGCCAGCTGGCGCAGCTGCTGTCGGCGCAATGCTCGGATACGCGCCGCCTGATCGACGACAGCGAACGCCTGCGCGCGCAGTTGCGCGACAACCAGCGCAAGACCGAACAATTGAACGAAACGCTGGAAGCGCTCAAGGAGATCGAGCGCGGCCTGCCGGCGAGGGCCAGCAAATGAATGCCGCCATGCCTGCGCCGCCCGCCCCCCGCCTGCTGCTGGTCGACGACGACGCCGATCTTCTGCGCCTGCTCTCCATGCGCCTGAGCGCCAACGGCTACCAGGTTACCGCCGTCGGCAGCGCGGAAGCGGCCTTGGCCAGCCTGTCGATCGCCCTGCCCGCCCTGGTAATCAGCGACGTGCGCCTGCCCGAACGCGACGGCATGTTCCTGTTCCAGCAGATTCGCAGCCTGCACCCCGCCCTGCCCGTGATCCTGCTCACCGCCCACGGCACCATTCCCGACGCGGTGGAGGCGACTTCGCTCGGCGCCTATGCCTACCTGACCAAACCGTTCGACGCGCGCGTGCTGCTCGATCGCATCGAGCACGCGCTGAGCGTGGCCGCGCCGGAGTCGACGCCGGACGCGGGCAGCGGCGCGTGGCGCGCCGATATCATCAGCCGCAGCCGCGCCATGGAGGAAGTGCTGCACGAAGCGCAGCTTGTCGCCGCTTCCGACGCCAGCGTGCTGATACGGGGCGAAAGCGGCACCGGCAAGGAATTGCTGGCGCGCGCCATCCACCGCGCCAGCCGGCGCGCGGCAGCCCCCTTCATCGCGATCAACTGCGGCGCCATTCCGGAGCAGTTGCTCGAATCCGAACTGTTCGGCCATGTAAAAGGCGCCTTCACGGGCGCCGTCGCGAGCCGCGAAGGCTTGCTGCAGGCGGCCGACGGCGGCACGCTATTCCTCGACGAGATTGGCGACATGCCGCTGCTGCTGCAGGTAAAGCTGCTGCGCGTGCTGCAGGAGCGCGTGGTGCGCCAGGTCGGCTCCGATGCCGGGCGGCAGGTGGATGTGCGCGTGCTGTCGGCCACCCACCGCGACCTGGAAGCTGCCATGCTCGAAGGCCAGTTCCGCGAAGACCTGTACTACCGCCTCAACGTCATCACGCTGACCTTGCCGCCGCTGGCCGAGCGGCGCGAAGACATCGGCCTGCTGGCCACGCGATTCCTGCAGATGCTGGCGGCCAAGTACGGCAAGACCGTCAACGGCTTCGCTCCCGAGGCATTGGAGGCGCTGTCGCGCGCTTCCTGGCCGGGCAATGTGCGCCAGCTGTACAACGTGGTCGAGCATGCCTGTGCGCTCGCCACGGCGCCCCTGGTGCCGCTCTCGCTCGTCCAGCGCGCCCTGCGCGTCCCCTCGCTGGAAGTGCTCAGCTACACGGAAGCCAAGCAGCGTTTCGAGCGCAATTACCTGGTGCAGTTGCTCAAGCTGACCGACGGTAATGTGGCCGACGCCGCGCGCCTGGCGGAACGCAACCGCACCGAGTTCTATCGCCTGCTGCAAAAGCATGAATTGAATGCCGCGCAATTCCGCATTGAGCCTGTCGCCGACGGGCGACAGGCATAAGGCCCGTGAAATCAGGCGCTTGCGAAGTTTGCAGCGGATCCTGTCGCCGCCCGGCGACAAACTGCATGTTTCCTGGAAGCTAAGTCATTGATTTCTCTACATGGCACGGGCCTTGCAAATACAAGGTCAACGCACAAGCGTTCAAACGTCAACCATATGGAGAGATAGACCATGAAGGATTCCAAACTGATCGCAGGCCTGTTCGCCGCCGCTGCATTCACCATCGCCTCGCTGTCCGCCCATGCCCAGCAGGACGCGGCCATGGCTGGTGCGGCCGTTGCCACCACCGACGCCACGCTATTGGCCAAGGTGAAGTCTGCCCTGGCTGAGCAAAAGCAGATCACGGTGTCCGCCAACCAGGGCGTGGTGGTTCTGAGCGGCTCGGTGCCCAGCTCCGATGCCGGAGCCAAAGCGATCCAGGCGGCATCCGCCGTGGCGGGAGTGAAGGAAGTGAAGAGTGAGCTGACTGTCGCTGGCAAGTGATGCCCTCGCTGCAGTAGTACCTCCCTTGGCGGGTGGTCCGGTTGGACCACCCGATTTTTTATGCGGGATAGCAAAAAGGGCCCCGCAGGGCCCCTTGTTGACTGTCATGGCGGTTACGCCAGATTTTCCAGGCGGATCTTGGTCACGTTGCCCACCACGCTGGACAGCTGCTCGATCTTCTCGATCGCCGCCACCACGTTCTTTTCCTGCGTCTGGTGCGTCAGCAGGATGATGTCGGTATGGGTCTCGCCCTCCGCCGGCTCCTTCTGCATCATCGCGTCGATCGAGATGCTGCCGTCGGCCAGGATGCGCGTCAGCTCGGCCAGCACGCCGGGACGGTCGGCCACGGTCATGCGCAGGTAGTAGCTGGTGGTGATTTCCGACATCGGCAGGATCTTGATGTCGGTCATCGCGTTCGGCTGGAAGGCCAGGTGCGGCACGCGGTGCTCCGGATCGGCCGTCGCCAGGCGCGTGATGTCGACCAGGTCGGCGATCACGGCGGAAGCGGTCGGCTCGGGACCTGCGCCCTTGCCGTAGTACATGGTGGCGCCGATGGCGTCGCCCTGCACCAGCACCGCGTTCATGGCGCCTTCCACGTTGGCGATCAGGCGCTTGGCCGGGATCAGGGTCGGGTGCACGCGCAGCTCGATGCCCTCGCCGCCGCCGACCTTGGCGCGGCGCGCGATGCCCAGCAGCTTGATGCGGTAGCCCAGTTGCTCGGCATACTTGATGTCGATCGCCTGCAGCTTGGTGATGCCCTCGATATGGGCCTTGTCGAACTGCACCGGAATGCCGAAGGCGATTGCCGACAGGATGGTGGCCTTGTGCGCCGCGTCCACGCCCTCGATGTCGAAGGTCGGGTCGGCCTCGGCATAGCCCAGGCGCTGCGCTTCCTTCAGCACGGTGTCGAAATCGAGGCCCTTGTCGCGCATCTCGGACAGGATGAAGTTGGTGGTGCCGTTGATGATGCCGGCGATCCACTCGATGCGGTTGGCGGTCAGGCCTTCACGCAGCGCCTTGATGATCGGGATGCCGCCCGCGACGGCCGCCTCGAAGGCCACCATCACGCCCTTGGCCTGGGCCGCGGCGAAGATTTCCGTGCCGTGCAGGGCCAGCAGCGCCTTGTTGGCGGTGACCACGTGCTTGCCGTTGGCGATGGCCTGCATCACCAGATCCTTGGCGGTGGTATAGCCGCCAATCAGCTCCACGACGATATCGATTTCCGGATCGTTGACGATCGCGAACGGGTCTGCCACGACTGTGCACTGTCCCTCAGTGCGCTCCTTTGCGCGCTCCAGGTTGCGGGCCGAAACGGCCACGATCTCGATGCCGCGGCCGGCGCGGCGGCGGATCTCTTCCTGGTTGCGACGCAATACACTGAACGTTCCGGCGCCTACATTGCCTACGCCCAGCAAACCTACTTTAATCGATTTCATCTTCAATTCCCTGATTGTATTAGCCGTGCCCGTGCCGTTTTCGGTAGCCTTCCATGAAGCGCGCGATACGGCCGAATGCATCTTCCATGTCGTCCGAGTTCGGCAGGAACACCACGCGGAAGTGGTCCGGGCTGTGCCAGTTGAAGCCCGTGCCCTGCACGATAAGGACCTTGGTTTCTTCCAGCAGTTCGTACGCGAATTGCTGGTCGTCCGCGATCGGGTAGATCTTCGGATCGAGGCGGGGGAACATATACAGTGCCGCTTTTGGCTTGACTACGCTGACGCCCGGAATCTCGGTCAACAGCTTGTATGCCAGGTCGCGCTGCTTGAGCAGGCGCCCGCCGGGAGCCACCAGGTCGTTGATGCTCTGGTAGCCGCCGAGCGCAGTCTGGATCGCAAACTGGCCCGGTGCATTGGCGCAAAGGCGCATCGAGGCCAGCATGTTCAGGCCCCAGATGTAGTCCTTCGCGTGTTTCTTGTTTTCGCCCGAGAGCACCATCCAGCCGGCGCGGTAGCCGCAGGAACGGTAGCTCTTGGACAGGCCGTTGAAGGTCACGCAGAACACGTCCTCGCACAGCGCTGCGATGGAAGTGTGGGTGACGCCGTCGTACAGCACCTTGTCGTAGATTTCGTCGGCATAGATGATCAACTGGTGCTGGCGCGCCAGTTCGATGATCTGCAGCAGCACCTCGTCCGGGTACAGCGCGCCGGTCGGGTTGTTCGGGTTGATCACGACGATCGCCTTGGTATTGGGCGTGATCTTCCTGCGCATGTCGTCGATGTCCGGGAACCAGTCCTGCTGCTCGTCGCAGACATAGTGCACCGGCTTGCCGCCGGACAGGCTGACGGCCGCCGTCCACAGCGGATAGTCCGGCGCCGGCACCAGCACTTCGTCGCCGTTGTTCAACAGCGCGTTCATCGACATCACGATCAGCTCGGACGCGCCGTTGCCCAGGTAGATGTCGTCCATGGTGACGCCGGCCACGTTCTTCTGCTGCGTGTAGTGCATCACCGCCTTGCGCGGCGCGAACAGGCCCTTGGAGTCGGTGTAACCGGCCGCATTGGGCAGGTTCAGGATCATGTCGTGCACGATCTCGTCCGGCGGATCGAAGCCGAACGGCTGCATGTTGCCGATGTTCAGCTTGATGATCTTGTGGCCTTCTTCTTCCATCAGGCGGGCCTTCTCGGGCACCGGACCGCGGATTTCGTAGCAAATCTCGTTTAGCTTGTTGGATTTCTGAACCGGACGCAAAATCAATCCCTTACCTGTAAATGCTGCATTGCGAAAATACCCATTCTGCCGAATTAAATTGGTTTAATCAACCATCGGAAAGCCTAAAACGTTACAATAAGATCTCTATTGCATTTAAATATAGCGAATTGTTATGAAGCTCCACTCCAGCAGCACCAATCAATACCAGACCGTGTCCGGCTACTTCGATGGTGGAGTCGAGATCAATGGCCAGCCCTTCGCCTACAGCCTGCTGGTGCTGCCGGAAAGCGCCCCGCGCGCCTGGCCGGTGACCGCCTTCGAGGAGCTGACGGTGGAACACTTCGAGCAGCTGCTGGCCGAGCAGCCCGACGTCGTCATCCTGGGCACGGGCGAGCGCCAGCGCTTCGTCCATCCGCGCCTGACCGCCCCGCTGATCGCCCGCCAGATCGGCGTCGAATGCATGGACACCAATGCCGCCTGCCGCACCTACAACATCCTGATGGGGGAAGGCCGCAAGGCCCTGCTGGCACTGATCATTGAAAAATAAAACATTGCCCCAACATAAACGCGCATGAGCCAAAACATCCCCGACTTCAGCGCCGCCATGACCGGCGGTCAGACCTTCCAGCTCGCGGGCCGCCCCGCCAAGTCCACCGTGCTGTTCTTCTACCCCAAGGACAACACCCCGGGCTGCACCACCGAAAACATGGCCTTTCGCGACCTGCACGAGCAGTTCCGCGCCGCCGGTGCTGAAATTTACGGCATCAGCCGCGACTCGCTGCGCTCGCACGAGAACTTCAAGGAAAAGCTCGGCCTGCCCTTCGAGCTGATCTCCGACCCGGACGAAGCCGTGTGCCTGGCCTTCAATGTCATGAAGATGAAAAAAATGTACGGTAAAGATGTACGCGGCATTGAACGCAGCACGTTTGTGATTGACGCAAAAGGCCGATTGGTGAAAGAATGGAGAGGCGTGAAAGTACCAGGTCACGTCGATGAAGTGCTGGAATTCGTGGCA
>JAJTCO010000098.1 GCA_021323265.1 Pseudoduganella sp.
GCCTCCAGGGCGGGCCAGGCGCGGGCGGCGCAGCGCAGCAGGAGCCAGGCGCAGGCGCCGGCCAGCACGCTGCCGAGGCTTGCCTGCAGGAAGAGCAAGGAGAACATCGCTTACTCCTTGTCTTCCGGCCACTCGCTCAGCAGCTGTTCCAGCTCCCTCAGCTCATGCTGGTTCACCAGCTTGGAGCCGGTGAACATGTTGACCGGCAGCGGCGCATTCATTTCCATCACGCGGTGGCTGAAATCGTGGGCAAATTCAGCGAGCGTTTCAACCTTTTCCAGTACTGGCGCGTATACGTGCATACCGTGGGCCGAATGCTGGCTGATCATGCCTTTCTCCAGCATGCGTTCCAGGGTCTTGCGGGTGGAGGAGTAGGACCAGGCCAGTTCTTCTTCCACGCGGTCATGGATTTCGCGGGCACTGAGCGGTTGCTGCTTCCACAGTGCCTTAAGCAGGGTCAGTTCGGTAATGGAGGGAATGGCCATGGGGGCTCCTTGTGACGTATGACGGCAGTATGCGACATGTGTCACATGAAAGCAAGGAGTTTATGCGACACATGTCACATGGGTTATCATTGACTATATGAAGAAACTTGTAATCATCGCTACCCTGTTCGCGGCCGTTGGCGGCTGCGGCGGCAAGCGCCTCACGGAAGCGGAAGTGCGCGCCGTCATGGGGAATATGGAAGCCTCGGTCCAGCGCCACGACGCCAACGGCCTCATTGCCAATTTTGCACCGAACGCCATGATCATGGTGTCGATGCCGGGCACCAGCGGCGGTCTGTCGCGCATGAGCGTCGGCGAGTACAAGACCATGCTGGAAGGGTTGTGGAAGGTGCAGCTGCACGCCAGCTATGAGGTCAGCAACCGCGAAGTGGCGCTGTCGGCCAATGGCCGCAGTGCCACCGCGCGCGACATTGCGAAGGAAGTGGTGCTGCTGCCGGGCGAACGCATGGAGTCGCGCAGCAAACAGAAGGCGGAGATCGCCCTGGTCGACGGCGTGCCGCGCATCGTCTCCTTGACGGCGGAAGTGGAATCCCTGGTGGCCACGCCGACCGCGCGCAACCAGCCCGGGGCCGGCCGCGTGGCGGAAGCGCGCTAGGCGCTCAGACTTTCAGGAATTCCTCGCGCCCGCCCAGCCAGCGTTCCAGGTGGGCTGCCACCGTGGCCTGGTTGGCGGGCGTGACTTCGTGCAGCAGGGTGTGGGCCAGGTCGCGCGCCTGGTCCACCAGCCAGCCGTCCGTCTCCAGGTCGGCAAAGCGCAGCATGGCCTGACCCGACTGGCGCGCGCCCAGGAATTCGCCGGGGCCGCGGATTTCCAGGTCGCGGCGCGCGATCTCGAAGCCATCCGTGGTTTCGCGCATCGTCATCAGGCGCTGCTTGGCAACGGGGCCAAGCGGGCTTTGGTACAGCAGCAGGCAGACCGAAGCGGCCGAGCCGCGCCCCACGCGCCCGCGCAACTGGTGCAGCTGCGACAGGCCGAAACGCTCCGCGTGCTCGATCACCATCAGCGAGGAATTGGGCACATCCACCCCCACTTCGATCACGGTGGTGGCGACCAGCACGTGGATCTGGCCGGCGGCAAAGGCATCCATCACTTCCGACTTTTCGGCAGGCTTCAGCCGCCCGTGCACCAGGCCGACGCGCAGGTCGGGCAGGGCGGCGGCCAGCGTCTCGTAGGTTTCGGTGGCGGTCTGCAGCTGCAGCGCCTCCGATTCCTCGATCAGCGGACAAACCCAGTACGCCTGGCGCCCTTCCAGCGCCGCCGCGTGCACCCGTGCGATCACCTCGTCGCGCCGGTTCTGGTCGACCACGGCCGTGACGATGGGCGTGCGGCCGGGAGGCAGCTCGTCGATCACCGACACTTCCAGGTCGGCGTAGTAGGTCATGGCCAGCGTGCGCGGGATCGGCGTGGCCGACATCATCAGCTGGTGCGGCACGTTGTCGCCATTGCCCTTGTTGCGCAGGGTCAGGCGCTGGCCGACGCCAAAGCGGTGCTGCTCGTCCACGATGACCAGGCCGAGCTTCGCGAACTGCACGCTGTCCTGGATGATGGCGTGGGTGCCGATCACCAGCTGCGCTGCGCCCGACTCCACCAGCGCGTAGGCCGCTTCCTTGTCTTTCTTTTTCAGGCTGCCCGTCAGCCAGGCCACCTTCACGCCCAGCGGCTCCAGCCAGGCTGCAATCTTGCGGAAGTGCTGGTCGGCCAGGATTTCGGTGGGCGCCATCAGGGCGGCCTGGTAGCCGCTGTCGATCGCTTGCGCCGCGGCCAGCGCGGCCACGATGGTCTTGCCGCTGCCCACGTCGCCCTGCAGCAGGCGCTGCATGGGGTAGGGCTGTTTCAGGTCGGCGCGGATCTCCTTCAGCACGCGCTGCTGGGCGCGCGTCAGCTTGAACGGCAGCGAGGCCTCGAAGGCCGACGACAGCACCCCGGCCTTGCCCAGCACGGCGGCGCCCTTGGCGCGGCGGGCGCGCTGGGCGCGCTTGAGCGAGAGCTGCTGCGCCAGCAGTTCGTCGAACTTGACGCGCGTCCAGGCCGGGTGCGTGCGGTCGATCAGCGCGTTCTCGTCGATCTGGGCCGGCGGGTAGTGCAGGGTGCGCACTGCCGCTTCCAGCGGGTGCAGGCGCATGGCCTGGACGATCTCCGGCGGCAGGGTGTCGGTCCAGTCCACGCGCTTCATGGCGTCCGCGATCGCGCGCCGCAGCACCAGCTGGGACAGGCCCTCGCCGGCAGGGTAGACGGGGGTCAGGCTGGTCGGCAGCGGCGCGCCCTCGTTGACGATCTTGTAGGCCGGGTGCACCATCTCGGCGCCGAAGAAGCCGTGCCGCACCTCGCCGCGCGCCCGCACGCGCGTGCCCTCGGCCAGTTGCTTGACCTGGCTGCCGTAGAAGTTCATGAAGCGCAACTGGATGTCGCCCGTCTCGTCGGCAATGTGCACCAGCAGCTGGCGCCGCGGTTTGTAGGCGATCTCGCTGGACGTGACCACGCCTTCCACCTGCGACACTTCGCCGCCGCGCAGGCAGGCCTCGCGCACGGTCAGTACTTCCGTCTCGTCCTCATAGCGCATGGGCAGGTGCAGCACCAGGTCCATGTCCGTGCGCAGGCCGAGCTTGGCGAGCTTGCTCTCGGCAGTGGCGGCGGATTTTTTGGCTGCGGCAGGCGTCTTTTGCTTCGTTTCCGGCATGTTTGCGTGATTTTTGGGCAGATGTCGTAAAATAGAGGGTTGCCCAACAGTTTTTCAGTGGTCCGTCAATGTACTCGCTTTCCGATTTCGATTTTAACTTGCCGCCAGAGCGAATTGCGCAATTTCCTCTGCCGGACCGCACTGCGTCCCGTCTCCTGCATGTGGAGGGCGCGCTCCTGCACGACCGCCGGTTCACCGACATCGTCGACCAGCTGCAAGCCGGCGACCTGTTGGTGATGAACAATACCCGCGTGCTGAAGGCGCGCTTCTTCGGCGTCAAGGACAGCGGCGGCAAGGTCGAGGCGCTGGTCGAGCGCGTGCTCGACACGCGCACCGTGCTGGCCCAGCTGCGCGCCTCCAAGTCGCCCGGCCCCGGCGTGAAGATCCGCCTGGCCGACGCCTTCGACGTGACGGTGGGCGAGCGCGCCGGCGAATTCTTCACCCTGCATTTCGATGCCGATGTGTTCGACCTGATCGAGCAGTACGGCCGCCTGCCCCTGCCGCCCTATATCGAGCACGCACCGGGCGAGGTGGACGAAACCCGCTACCAGACCGTGTTCAACAAGGTACCGGGCGCCGTGGCGGCGCCGACCGCCGGCCTGCACTTCGACGAAGCGCTGCTGGAACAGCTGCGCGCCAAGGGCGTGCAGTTCGCCTACGTGACCCTGCACGTGGGCGCAGGCACCTTCCAGCCGGTGCGCACCGAGAACCTGGCCGAGCACAAGATGCACACCGAGTGGTACACCATGCCGCAGGAAACCGTGGACGCGGTGCGCGCCGCGCGCGCCGCCGGGCGCGACGTGGTGGCCGTGGGCACGACTTCGCTGCGCGCGCTGGAATCGGCCTCGCAAGGCGGGCAACTGGCGGCCGGCAGCGGCGACACCAACCTGTTCATCACGCCCGGCTACAAGTTCAAGACCGTGACGCGCCTGATCACCAATTTCCACCTGCCGAAGTCCACCCTGCTGATGCTGGTGAGCGCCTTCGCAGGCTTTACCGAGATCCGCCACGCCTACCAGCATGCGATCGCGAACGAATACCGCTTCTTCAGCTATGGCGACGCCATGCTGCTGACCACAAGGAACACCGATGCTTGAATTCAAACTGATTAAAAAAGACGCGACCGGCAAGACGCACGCCCGCCGCGGCACCGTGAAGCTGAACCACGGCGAAGTGCAGACCCCGATCTTCATGCCGGTCGGCACCTACGGCTCGGTCAAGGCCATGTCGCCACTGGAGCTGAAGGAAATCGGCGCCCAGATCATCCTCGGCAACACCTTCCACCTGTGGCTGCGCCCCGGCAACGACGTCATGTCCAAGTTCGGCGGCCTGCACGGCTTCATGGGCTGGGACAAGCCGATCCTGACCGACTCGGGCGGCTTCCAGGTGTTCTCCCTGGGCGAAATGCGCAAGATCACCGAGGACGGCGTGACCTTCAACTCGCCGATCAACGGCGACAAGCTGTTCCTGTCGCCGGAAATCTCGATGCAGATCCAGCGCGTGCTCAATTCCGACATCGTGATGCAGTTCGACGAATGCACCCCGTACGAGATCGACGGCCGTCCGGCCACGCTGGAGGAAGCGGCCAAGTCGATGCGCATGTCCCTGCGCTGGGCGCAGCGCTCGATGAACGAATTCAAGGCCGGCGAGAACCCGAACGCGCTGTTCGGCATCGTCCAGGGCGGCATGTACGAGAACCTGCGCGACGAATCGCTGGAAGGGCTGGAGAAGATCGATTTCCCGGGCCTGGCCATCGGCGGCCTGTCGGTGGGCGAGCCGAAGGAAGACATGATGCGCATCCTGCAGCACGTCGGCCCGCGCCTGCCAGAGAACAAGCCGCACTACCTGATGGGTGTCGGCACGCCGGAAGACCTGGTCAACGGCGTGGCCAACGGGGTCGACATGTTCGACTGTGTCATGCCCACCCGCAACGCCCGCAACGGCTGGATCTTTACCCGCTTCGGCGACGTCAAGATCAAGAATGCGCGTTACAAGGATGACAAGGAGCCGCTGGACCCGACCTGCTCCTGCTACACCTGCCGCAACTTCAGCCGCGCCTACCTGCACCACCTGCACCGTGCGCAGGAGATCCTGGGTGCGCGCCTGAACACCATCCATAACCTGCATTACTACCTGGACATCATGCAGCAGATGCGTGACGCCCTGGACGCGGACCGCTTCCCGGACTGGGTGCAGCAATTCCACGCCGACCGCGCGCGTGGTATTTAAAAAACGGCAAGTGGCCTATATATAGGTCGGCAGCTTGGCGGGTGCTAGAATACACCGCTTGATTTTTACCTAACTAGAATCTGGAGTCCCCGTGATCATTTCCAACGCATACGCCCAAACCGCAGCCGACGCCGGCGCCATGGGTAGCCTGACTACCTTCGCCCCACTGATCCTGATGTTCGTGGTGATGTACTTCCTGATGATCCGCCCGCAGCAAAAGCGCGCGAAAGAACAGAAAGCCATGATGGAAGCGCTGGCCAAGGGTGACGAAGTGGTCACCATCGGCGGCATCCTGGGCAAAGTGTCCAAGGTAACCGACCAGCACGTGACCATCGAAGTCGCGAGCGGCACCGAACTGGTGGTGCAAAAGCATGCAGTGTCCTCCCTGCTGCCGAAAGGCACCCTGAAGGGCCTGTAATGAATGGCGCGGGCAGCGAAGGCTGCCCGTTTTAGTATTGCCTGAACGCTCAAGACTATGAATCGCTATCCTGTCTGGAAATACATCCTTATCGTCATGGTGGTGCTGCTTGGCGCCCTCTACACGGCGCCTAACTACTTCGGCCAGACGCCTGCGCTGCAGGTCACCAGCGGCAAGTCTACTGTCAAAGTGACCGGCGCCCTCGCCACTCAGGTGGAAGAGCTGCTGAAGAAAGAGAACATCAAGACCGACGGCGTGGCCGTCGACGGCAGCGGCCTGCACTCCTCCGTGCGCGCGCGCTTTGCCGACACCGACACCCAGTTCAAGGCGCGCCTGGCGCTGGAGAAGGGCCTCAATCCCGACCCCGCCGACCCGACCTACATCGTGACGGTGAACCTGGTATCGAACACCCCGCAGTGGATGCAATCGCTGCACGCCCTGCCGATGTACCTGGGCCTGGATCTGCGCGGCGGCGTGCACTTCCTGATGCAGGTCGACACCAAGGCGGCGCTGACCAAGCGCATCCAGGGCATGCAGGCGGCGATCAAGACCGAGCTGCGCGACAAGAACGTGCGCCATGCCGGCATCGACCGCTCCGGCGACGCGATCGTCATCAAGTTCCGCGAAGACGCGCTGCGCAAGCAGGCCAAGACCATCATCCAGAACCAGCAGCCTGACCTGAACGTGGTGGAAGCGAACGAAGGCGAAGAGCTGCGCCTGGTGGCCAGCCTGAAGCCGGCCGCGCTGAAGGCAAC
The DNA here is from genome assembly GCA_021323265.1 of Pseudoduganella sp. Taxonomy (GTDB): domain Bacteria; phylum Pseudomonadota; class Gammaproteobacteria; order Burkholderiales; family Burkholderiaceae_D; genus Rugamonas. Next base: position 6,587 of record JAJTCO010000098.1, read on the forward strand.
CCTGGACAACGGCGTGCAGCAGAACATCGCCACCCTGGGCAAGCGCGTAAACGAACTGGGCGTGACCGAACCTGTCATCCAGCAGCAAGGCCCTGACCGCATCGTGGTGCAGCTGCCGGGCGTGCAGGATGCCGCGCGCGCCAAGGACCTGATCGGCCGTACCGCGACCCTGGAAATCCGCATGGTCGACGAGAGCGTGACCCCGGGCACCGAGCTGTCCGCGGCCATCCCATTCAACTCCGAACTGTTCACCTCCGGCAAGAACACGCCGGTCGTGCTGTACAAGGACGTGGTGCTGACCGGCGACTACATCGCCAGCGCCACCGCCACCTTCGACCAGAACCAGCAGCCTGCCGTGAGCATCGACCTGAATGGCGACGGCGGCCGCAAGATGCGCGAAGCGACCCGCGAGCGCGTCGGCAAGAAGATGGCCATCGTGCTGTGGGAAAAGAAGAAGCCGGAAGTGCTGTCGGTGGCGACCGTCCAGGAAGAACTGGGCAGCCGCTTCAACATCACCGGCATGGGCACCATGGAAAACTCGGCTGAACTGGCGCTGCTGCTGCGCGCCGGCGCGCTGTACGCGCCGATGGAAGTGATCGAACAGCGCACCGTCGGTCCGGCACTGGGCGCCGAGAACATCAAGAAGGGCTTCTACTCGACGATGTACGGCTTTGCCGCCATCGCCGTCTTCATGATCATCTACTACATGATGTTCGGCTTCTTCAGCGTGCTGGCGCTGGCCGTCAACCTGCTGCTGCTGGTGGCGATCCTGTCGCTGCTGCAGGCCACGCTGACCTTGCCCGGTATCGCTGCAATCGCGCTGGCGCTGGGTATGGCGATTGACGCCAACGTGCTGATCAATGAACGCATACGCGAGGAGCTGCGCAACGGCGCCAATCCGCAGGCGGCGATTTCCGCCGGCTTCGACAACGCCTGGCACACCATCCTCGACTCCAACGTGACCACCCTGATCGTGGGTATCGCGCTGCTGGTGTTCGGTTCCGGTGCGGTGCGCGGCTTCGCCGTGGTGCACAGCCTGGGTATTTTGACTTCGATGTTCTCCGCAGTCTTCGTTTCGCGCGGCGTGGTGAACCTCTGGTACGGCCGTAAGAAGAAGCTGCAGGCGCTCTCGATCGGCACCGTATGGAAACCAGCCAACTAAGGAAACAAGATGGAATTTTTCCGCATCCGTAAAGATATTCCCTTCATGCGCCACGCGTTGATCTTCAACGTGGTGTCGGCGCTGACCTTCCTGGCGGCGGTGTATTTCCTGGCCACGCGCCCGCTGAACTTCTCCGTGGAGTTCACCGGCGGCACCGTGATGGAAGTGAAGTATGCCCAGGCCGCCAACCTGGAAAAGGTGCGCGGCACGCTGACTGCGCTGGGCTATCACCCTGAAGTGTCGTCCATCGACACTGCGCGCGACGCCATGATCCGCCTGCCCAACGCCGCCGGCACCAGTGCAGCCGATACCGCCGCGCGCGTGTTCGGCGAGCTGTGCAAGGCCGAGCAGGGCACCGTCAAGCAGATGGATAGCGTGAGCGACAAGGGCGCGCACGAAGTCAAGAGCGCCTGCGTCCATGCCGACGGCAGCGAAGGCGTGGCACTGCAGAAGGTGGAATTCGTCGGCCCGCAGGTGGGCGAGGAACTGGCGCAGAACGGCCTGAACGCGCTGATCATGGTGGTGGTCGGCGTGATGATCTACCTGGCCATCCGCTTCGAATGGAAGTTCGCCGTGGCGGCGATCATCGCCAACCTGCACGACGTGGTGATCATCCTCGGCTTCTTCGCCTTCTTCGGCTGGGAATTCTCGCTGACCGTGCTGGCGGCCGTGCTGGCCGTGCTGGGCTACTCGGTCAACGAATCGGTGGTTATCTTCGACCGAATCCGCGAGAACTTCCGCAAGCAGCGCAAGATGAGTGTGCACGAAGTGATCGACAATGCGATCACCTCCACCATCTCGCGTACCATCATCACCCACGGTTGCACCCAGATGATGGTGCTGTCGATGCTGTTCCTGGGCGGCCCGACCCTGCACTACTTCGCCATCGCCCTGACCATCGGTATCTGCTTCGGCATTTACTCCTCCGTGTTCGTGGCGGCAGCCGTGGCCATGTGGCTGGGCGTGAAGCGCGAAGACCTGATCAAGCCGATCAAGGAAAAGGACGAAACCGACGGCGCCGTCGTTTAAGCGCCGGCCGCGTGCGGCGCCTGCGGGCGCCGCGCCAGTCCCAAGCAGCCTACGCGGCTGCTTTTTTTATGTCTGCCGCCAGTTCCTGCGGCGGGCGGCGCGCATCGAGCACGATCCCCGCCTCGTCCCCCTGCAGCGGTTCCAGCGTCGCCAGCTGGCTGTCGAGCAGCGAGAGCGGCATGAAGTGCCCGCTGCGCTCCTGCATGCGCTGGGCCAACAGCGCGCGCTCGCCATGGACATGGGCAAAGCGCAGGTCGGGGTCGGCTGCCCGCAGGCGGTCGCGGTAGCGGCGTTTCAGGGCGGAGCAGGACAGCACCAGGCCCGCACCGGCCGCCGCCGCCGCGCCGATCTCGGCGGCCAGGCGATCGAGCCAGGCGGCGCGGTCCTGGTCGGTGAGCGCCACGCCGGCGCGCATCCTGGCGACGTTGGCTGGCGGATGGTAGTGGTCGCCCTCCAGGAAGCGCACGCCCAGCGCCGCAGCCAGGGCCGCGCCGACCGAACTCTTGCCGCAGCCGCTCACCCCCATCACCACCCAGCGCGCCGTCATGCGCTCTCCCGTGCCAGCACCGTAAAGCCCAGGTCGATGCGCGGCGCCGGCACCGCATTGCCGCGGATGGCGTCCAGCAGCAGGCTGGCCGCGTCGAAGCCGGTGCGGTACAGCGGCGTGCCGACCGTGGTGAGCGAAGGCGTCATCCAGGCCGACGCCGGCAGGTCGTTGAAGCCGCATACCGCCAGCTGGCCGGGCACGCTGATGCCGCGCCGCTGGCACTGGAAGATGGCGCCGTGCGCCAGGTCGTCGTTGCAGCAGAAGATCGCATCGAGCCCCGGCATGCCGGCCAGCATGCGCTCCAGCAGCTGCGCGCCCAGCGCAATGGTGGACGGTTCGGGGCTCATCATTTCCAGCGCGGGATCGGCCAGGCCGGCTTCCTGCATCGCCTTGCGGTAGCCCTGCGCGCGGCGCAGGGTGCGCTCGTCCAGCTGCGCCGCCATGTAGCCGATGCGCTTGCGGCCCTTGTCGATCAGGTAGCGCGTCATCGCATAGCCGGCGTCGACCTGCGAAAAGCCGACCGACATCACGTCCGGTTCCGGCGCCAGGTCCATCATCGACACCACCGGCACGCGCGAGGCGGCCAGCACCTGCTTCACGCGCGCGCTGTGCGTCAGTCCGGACAGCAGGATGCCATCCGGGTTCGACTGCAGATAGGCCAGCAGCAGCTTCTCTTCCTGCGCATCGCAGTAGCGCGTATTGCCGATCAGGATCTGGTAGTTGCAGGGATCGAGCGCATCCTGGACGCCCGCCAGCACCGCCGTGAAGACGGCGTTCGACAGCGACGGCACCAGCACCACGATCACCCTGGAGCAGGCCGACGCCAGCGCCCGCGCCGCGCGGTTGGGCACGTAACCCAGCTCCTGCACGGCCTGCTCCACCCGCGCGCGCAGCACGGCCGACACCAGCTCCGGCTGATTGATCGCGCGCGAAGCCGTCATGGGCGCCACCCCGGCGCGCGCGGCGACGTCGGACAGGGTCACTTTGCCGAGTGCACGGCTCTTCGTATGGTGGCGCTTGTTCATGCAGGAATTATAACTATGTTAAGCTGCTGGCCTCTCGAAACAGGAGCAGAAAAGGAGCAGCAATGAGCCGTACCGGCCGCCTGTTCCAGCTGATGGATGCCATGCGCGGCAGCCGCCGTCCCGTGACGGCCGCCGCCCTGGCCGAGCAGCTGGGCGTATCCGAGCGCACGAT
>JAJTCO010000099.1 GCA_021323265.1 Pseudoduganella sp.
CATGCCGGGCCACACGCATGATGTCGATGCGCGGCGCCGGAATCACCATCCGACAAGGAGGCCAACGAATGCACGCCAATGCCTCGCGCGCGCGCAGGTGGATCAAACGGGAAGAGTCCGGACGGACCTTAACGCTAGCGAGATCGCCTCTTTGGCAAGACGTCATTACTGCATGGACTGGTACGACGCCGCATTCGGAAAGCAACTGGAAAACAAACGACAATGAGCCAACTTCGCTCCTTCGCCGTCCTCGGTGTCCGCCGTATATTAACAATGCTGTTGTCTGCTCCTGTCCTGGGAGGCTGCCAAATGGATACAACAGACGCCAAAAATGTCCCTTCGCGTTATCAGATTCTGCCGCTATTCAATCCTCACATGACAACGTTTGTATGTGACTTTGAAGCAAGCAAAGTGCCGCCCATTGATGCGCAAGCCGATATCTGGTTCCATGAGGCACTCGCACTCGATAGTGCCGACATCTTCCCCAGCCAGCGCGATTACAAAAGGATCGTCCAGCTAACACGTCAAGCGGCGAATCGGCAACACTGGAAAGCTATGCTCAATCTCGCCAGTCTGTATGTTGATGGGCGCGATCCAGCCCATGGAGAGGAGGATGCTGTCAAGCTCGTAGAGGAAGCAATGCGTCTTGGTATTCCGGCCGCTTACGATAGGATGGGCACTTACTACATGAATGGTACCGGTGTGAATGGAGATGCAACCAAGGCATACGCATTTTGGCAAAGGGCCGCCGAGATGGGAAGCCCATCTGCGATGGCGTATCTCGGTAAAAAGATGAACGCTATATGGGACGACCCGCGAGGAAGTTTTTGGGGCAACTTACCAATTGGAATGAAAATGCTTGAATGTGCTTATGCACAGGGGAACGGCGATGCCGCATTTCAGTTAGGGCTTTCATACAAAAATCAACCATACAGAGAGCCCAGTCCTGACGACAGGGCGCGTGCCTTGCGTGTTTTGCATAATGGGGTCAAATTCGGCTCAGAGATGTGCGCAAGCAGGCTATCAATCGAGTTTGGGGATCCATTCGACATTGAGAAAATGCTGGCCCCGTTCATAGACAAGGCACGCTCTGAGCGGTATCGAGTGTTGAGTGAAGCCCTCAGCTTCGACCCAAGCGACCGTTTCCCCAACCTCGACAAAGTCCTGCCGCTTCCTCCAGCCAGGCTGCCTCCATGGAACGGCGACCGCGACACTTTGCTCAACGCCGCGCGCGGAGTCAGGCCGCCATCGGCTCCGCCCAAGCCCAGCGCTACATCGCAACGTTCCGGCAGGTACTACCTGGATGCAGAGTTTGCACTACGTGACACGGGATATGAGACACGCGATCTGATCGCTCCCGCTGAAGGCTATTGGCAGCCCGTTGGTATGGTCCAGGAGGCCGAGGATCGCGCCGAGCTGGAACAAGTGCCACCGGGGCTGTATCGGCGCGGCGAAGAATTTCCACCCTTTATGTCGAAGCGCGGTCTGGGCCGAATCTCTGACGTCGTCTGGCGGCGCTGGGACACAATAAGACACGATCCCCACGCCGTCGATCCGCTGGCTCCGGGTAACCGGGTCCGGATCGTAACCCGGCCGCAGCCTTTGATTTCCTGTGCGCCGGAGTCGTCTTGCCCTGTCCGTGGAACCTGGCAGCCCTGGGTACATACCGATCATCCCCAAAGTTCGGCAGTCAATCAGTCTTGGCGACAAGCGTGGCTGGTTGAGGGGGATTCGTTTCCCCATCCAGAGCGGGACTGGTTGCTACCCATCTCAGTGACGGACGTTTCCTGGCATTTGATGGACGCGGAAGACGTGAGCCTGTTGTAGGCACAACAATTTGACCAGTTGAGGAGTGAAATACTAACTGACTATGGGGGCACGATGAAGCACGAGGGCCGCGGAGTAATCCGCATGAATGATAAGACTGATCACGGTGGAAAAGTCACTAGTGCATCTTCCGGTACGAAAGTTATGGGGCGCGAGGCAGCACTAAAGGGAGACTTAACGTTTTGCCCAAAATGCAAAGGCATGTTTGCGATCAAAGCGGCCGGCATTGGAGCTAAACATGAGGGGCAGGCTTATGCTTACGATGGCGATTCGACCGAATGTGGGGCCAAGCTTGTCTCCTCCTTGCCCTGGTAAATAGGGTAGCCGAGGTTTTTGGACAGAGCATGTTGAAATGCGACCAGCCTGTTCGTGATCGATCAATTCTGCTCAATTGCCGCTTTGCGGCCTTCAAGCGCAAACAGCGGGCGTAATGAATTTTACCCGCTGTTTTTGGGAATCTTTTTGGTCGGGGTGAGAGGATTCGAACCTCCGGCCTCTACGTCCCGAACGTAGCGCTCTACCGGGCTAAGCTACACCCCGACTGGTGTAATTCAATTTTACCCCCGTGGGTGATATAGTGGCGGCCTTTAGATATGCTTGATTTGGGCTATGGGAACCACCATCTATCACAATAATTCGTGCAGCAATTCGCGCGGCGCCCTGGCGCTGATCCGCGAGGCGGGCATTGAGCCGGAAATCGTCGAATACCTGAAGGCGCCGCCGTCGCGCGCCGTGTTGGTGGACCTGATCGCCCGCGCCGGCCTGAGCGCGCGCGGCGCCATGCGCAACAAGGGCGAACTGTACGACCAGCTCGGCCTGGCCGACGAGTCGCTGCCGGAGGAAAAGCTGATCGATGCCATGATGGCGCATCCTGAACTGATCAACCGTCCTTTCGTGGTGACGGACAAGGGCGTGCGCTTGTGCCGTCCGCCGGAAACGGTGAAAGAGATCCTCTAAGTGCGCAAAGTCTCCGCCTTCTTCCTGCTTGCCCTGACGGCAAGCGCGCATGCCGACACCGCCGAATGCGAACGGCATATGCTCTCGAGCTATCCGTTCCCGCACCGGCCGACGGCGGAGCAGGCGCTGGCTTTGAAGGACTGCAGCGCGGACAACCTCTATTACGGCATCGGCGTGCATTTCGATTATGTGCGGGCGCGCCATTGCGCCTTAACGAAGGACAATCACGACGTCCTGATGATGTTGTACGCGAACGGCTACGGCGTTCCGCGCAATTACCCGATGGCGAAGATGGCGGCATGCCGCGCCGATGCGGCGCCGGCCGAAACCGAAGCCCGCCTGGAGCGCCTGGCGCGCATGCAGACAGGTAAGGAGGGGCCGTCGCCGAAAATCGACATTTGCGACGATGCTACTAGTGGCCAGCTGGCCGGCCGCTGCGCCGTGATCCAGTCCGGCCTGAAAGAGCAGGAGCGGGAAGGGCGGATCGAGTCGCTGGTCACGCGCTGGAGTTCGGCCGAGAAGCAGGCCTTCCAGCAGCTTCGCAAGCATGCGGAAGCGTTCTTCACGGCGCGCAGCAACAGCGAGGTGGATCAGTCGGGCACCTTGCGCAGCGCTTTCGTGATCGGAGAGCGCGATGCGCTGATGGAGGACTGGCTTGAATCGCTGCGCGCATTCGAGGCCGGCCAGCTGCCGGTGGCGACGCAGGAAGAATTTGCCCGGGCCGATCGCGAGTTGAACCAGGCCTTCCAGAAACTGAAGGCGCTGCCGGAGCAGGGCTACCCGGGTTCGGTGAAATTTGCGGATATTCAGGAAGCCCAGCGCAGCTGGCTGGCGTACCGCGATGCCTGGGTGGCGTTCGGGAAGGTGCGCTACCCGGCGGTGGCGCCGCACGCGTGGAAGGCATACTTCACGCGCAAGCGCACCGCCATGCTGGTGAAGCTGGCGGCGTCGCGCGACTGAAGGATCAGTGGCTGCGGTCGACCGAGAAGCGTGCCAGCTGCAGCAGGGATTGTTTGTACACGCCGTCCGGCATGCCGGCGATGGCATCGATGGCGCGCTGCGCTGCCACTTCGGCCGCGTGGCGAGTGTAATCGAGCGCGCCGCTGTTGGTGATGGCGGCCAGGATGGTGTCGAAGTGCTGTTCGTCGCCGTTCTCGATGCAGGAGCGTACCAGGGAGCGCTGTTCTTCGCTGCCGTTTTCCATGAGCCAGATCAGTGGCAGGGTTGGTTTGCCTTCGCGCAGGTCGTCGCCTACGTTCTTGCCGATTTCGCTGGCGTCGCCCGCGTAGTCCAGCACGTCGTCGATCAGCTGGAAGGCGGTGCCCAGGGAGCGGCCGTATTCGCCGGCGGCGGCAATGTCCGCGTCCGACGCGCCGGCCACCAGGGCGCCCAGTTCCGCGGCCGCTTCGAACAGCTTGGCGGTCTTGGAGCGGATCACCTGCAGGTAGCTTTCCTCGCTCACGTCCGGGTCGTGCATGTTCAGCAGCTGCAGTACTTCGCCTTCGGCGATCACGTTGGTTGCATCGGACAGGATCTGCATCACGCGCATGGAGTCGAGCGACACCATCATCTGGAAGGCGCGCGAATACAGGAAATCACCCACCAGCACGGAAGCGGCATTGCCGAACAGCGCGTTGGCGGTCTGGCGGCCGCGGCGCATTGACGATTCGTCAACAACGTCATCATGCAGCAGGGTGGCGGTATGGATGAATTCCACGACGGCGGCCAGTTCGTGGTGCGCCGCGCCCTTGTAACCATAAGCATTCGCCACCAGCAGTACCAGCACCGGGCGGATCCGCTTGCCGCCCGCGCTGATGATATATTCAGCAATCTGGTTGACCAGGGCCACTTCCGAGTGGAGGCGCTGGCGGATCACCGAGTTGACCGCGTCCATGTCGGCGGCGATGGTGCTGGTGATGGTGTTCTGGGCGTTGGAAGACAAGGTGAACCTGCTGGTAACGTTGGTAAGAGTGCCGCGATTATACGTTACTCGTTGCCCACATACCACGTGCGCCGCCCGCCGACAATACCTTTTGACGCGATTCCCGGAACTATGTATAATCAGCGGTTCCCTCGCTTTCGTCTGTTGTTTTTGGGCGTCGAGCAGGGGAGACTTATTAACAATTCAAGAGGTTTCCAATCATGTACGCGGTCATAAAAACCGGCGGCAAACAATACAAAGTTGCTGCTGGCGAAAAAATTAAAAGCGTCAAGGCCATCGCCAAAACTTCACCGAAATCCAAATCGTTTCGATCAACGGCTAATCGCTGTTCTTCAAGACTCACCGAGCTATCAAGGAGTAACTAAATGGCACACAAAAAAGGCGGCGGTACTACCCGCAACGGTCGCGACTCTGAATCAAAACGCCTGGGCGTTAAAGTGTACGGCGGCCAAACCATCAGCGCTGGCGGCATCATCATCCGTCAACGCGGCACCCCAGTTTCGGCTGGCGTCGGTGTTGGTACCGGCAAGGACCACACCCTGTTCGCTCTGGTGGACGGCGTTGTGAAGTTCGTGACCAAGGGTCCGGACAACAAGAAGTACGTTACCGTCATCGCCGCTGCTTAATACAGCGCGTCAAAGGTAACAGTAAGGCGCAAGCCTTCTATCAAAAGGCTCTGCCAGTGGTAGGGCCTTTTTAGTTTTTCGAGGGTTCATTATGAAGTTTATTGACGAAGCACGCATTGAAGTCATCGCCGGCAGCGGCGGCAATGGCTGCGCCTCCTTTTGCCGTGAGAAATTCCGCCCGTTCGGCGGCCCAGACGGTGGCGACGGCGGCAAGGGCGGCAGCATTTGGGCGGTAGCCGACCGCAACGTCAATACGCTGGTGGACTATCGCTACTCCAAAATGCACCGTGCCGGCAACGGCGAGTCGGGCCGCGGTTCCGATTGCTACGGCAAGGGCGCGGACGACATCTTCCTGCGCATGCCGGTCGGCACCCTGATCATCGATGAAGTGTCGGGCGAAATCATCGCCGACATGACCGAACACGGTCAGATGGAATTGCTGGCCAAGGGCGGTGAGGGCGGCTGGGGCAACATTCACTTCAAGACTTCCACCAACCGCGCCCCGCGTCAGAAGACCGACGGCAAGGAAGGCGAGCGCCGCGAACTGCGCCTGGAGCTGAAGGTGCTGGCGGACGTTGGCCTGCTGGGCATGCCGAATGCCGGCAAGTCGACCTTCATCACCGCCGTGTCGAACGCGCGTCCGAAGATCGCCGATTATCCGTTCACCACCTTGCACCCTAACCTGGGCGTGGTGCGCGTTTCGCACGAGAAGTCGTTCGTCATCGCCGACATTCCTGGCCTGATCGAAGGCGCTGCGGAAGGCGCCGGCCTGGGTCACCAGTTCCTGCGCCACCTGTCGCGCACCGGCCTGCTGCTGCACATCGTCGACCTGGCGCCGTTCGAGACCAATGTCGACCCGGTGAAGGAAGCCAAGGCCCTGGTCAAGGAATTGCAGAAGTACGATCCGGCGCTGGGCGACAAGCCGCGCTGGCTGGTGCTGAACAAGCTGGACGTGGTGCCGGAAGAAGAACGCGCCAAGCGCGTGAAGGACTTCGTCAAGCGGTTCGGCTTCAAGGGTCCGGTGTTCGAGATTTCCGCGCTGTCGCACGAAGGCACGCAGGAACTGGTCAACGCCATCTACCTGCACCTGGAAAAGCAGCGCTATTCCGAGCAGCGCTCGGAAGAAGTGCAGATGACCGAGGAAGCGCGCGGCATTTCCTCGATCGACCCGGACGACCCACGTTTCAAGGTTCTCGATTAAAATCGGGACAACCTCATATCTTTGCCGCTCCTGCTAACCGCGGGGGCGCGCAATGTCTGCGGCAAGCCGGCACCACCCCGCCCGGCGCATCACCAGAAGTTTCAACGCCTTTTGTTTGATTAGACTTTGCCGTCCTATGAATTCGCTTATCCAGAACGCCACCCGCATTATCATCAAAGTGGGCTCCTCGCTCGTCACCAATGACGGCCGCGGGCTCGATCATGCCGCCATTGCCCGTTGGGCCGCGCAAATTTCCGCCCTGCGTGCGCTGGGCAAGGAAGTGGTGCTCGTCAGCTCGGGGGCGGTGGCCGAAGGCATGTTGCGCCTGGGTTTTGACAAGCGACCGACGGACATCCATGAACTGCAGGCCTGCGCGGCCGTGGGGCAAATGGGCCTGGCGCAGATCTACGAAACCAGCTTCCGTGCACACGGCATCGGCACCGCGCAGGTGCTGCTCACGCACGCCGACCTGGCCGACCGCGAGCGCTACCTGAACGCGCGCTCCACGCTGACCACCTTGCTGCGCCTGGGCGTGGTCCCCATCATCAACGAAAACGACACCGTGGTCACCGACGAAATCAAGTTCGGCGACAACGACACGCTGGGCGCGCTGGTGGCGAACCTGATCGAAGCGGACGCGCTGGTCATCCTGACCGACCAGCGCGGCCTGTTCAACGCCGATCCGCGCAAGGACCCGGCAGCTTACCTGATCACCCACGGCCGCGCCGGAGATCCGGCGCTGGAAGCCATGGCGGGCGGTGCGGGATCGGCACTGGGGCGCGGCGGCATGCTGACCAAGATCCTGGCCGCCAAGCGCGCCGCCAAGTCCGGTGCGCACACCGTCATCGCCTTCGGCCGCGAAGCCGATGTGCTGACCCGTCTGGCGGCCGGCGAATGCATCGGCACCGAGCTGTCGGCGCAGACGGGCCACCTGACGGCGCGCAAGCAATGGATGGCGGACCACCTGCACACCGCAGGCCAGGTAGTGCTCGATGCGGGCGCGGTGCAGAAGCTGGCGCAAGAGGGCAAGTCGCTGCTGCCGATCGGCGTGATCGACGTGCATGGCGAATTCGGCCGCGGCGCCGTGATCACCTGCGTGAGCGAAGCCGGCGTGCCGGTGGCGCGCGGCATCAGCAACTACACCAGCGCGGAAACGCGACGCATCAAGCGCAAGCCGTCCGCCGAGATCGAAGCCATCCTCGGCTACGTCGAGGGTCACGAGCTGATCCATCGCGATAATATGGTCCTGCTTTAACCCCGGTAAGGCAGGGTCAGGCGCCGGCGGGGGCCGGCGTCTTGCCCTTGAACTCGCACAGGTCGGCAATGACGCAGTTCCAGCATTTGGGCTTGCGCGCGACGCAGGTGTAGCGGCCATGCAGGATCAGCCAGTGGTGGGCGTCCATCAGGAATTCCTTCGGCACGAACTTCATCAGCTTCTGCTCGACGATGTCGACGTTCTTGCCCGGCGCGATGCCGGTGCGGTTCGATACGCGGAAGATGTGCGTGTCCACCGCCATGGCCACCTGGCGGAACGCGGTGTTCAGCACCACGTTGGCGGTCTTGCGGCCGACGCCGGGCAACTGCTCCAGTTCTTCGCGCGTCTGCGGCACCTCGCCGCCATGCTGCTCCACCAGGATCTGGCAGGTGGCCATGACGTTCTTGGCCTTGGTCTTGTACAGGCCAATGGTGCGGATGTATTCCGTCAGTTCTTCCAGCCCCAGGTCCAGGATGGCCTGCGGCGTGTTCGCCACCGGATACAGCTTGCGCGTGGCCTTGTTCACGCCCACGTCGGTGGCCTGCGCCGAGAGCAGCACGGCAATCAGCAGCTCGAATGGCGTCGTGTATTCCAGTTCGGTTTCGGGGTTGGGATTGGCCTGGCGCAGGCGCTCAAAGATTTGTTGGCGTTTGGCTGGGTTCATTTGTTCTTGTCGGCTTCGGCGCGCTGGCGGGCGCGCTCCATGGCGGCGGCGATGATCTGGCGCTTGCGTTCCTTCTCGGCCTGTTCGGCATCGTTCTCCGGCGTCAGCCGCTCCACGGCGGCGGCCTTGGCCTGGGCCTTGGCGGCCAGGCGTGCGTCGTTCTCTTCGCGTTCGCGCACCAGGCGCGCCAGGCGGAAGTCGTGGCGGTCGCGCGCTTCGTCGGCCTGCTCCTGGGTCCAGGCATCCCAGCCCGTGGTTTCCGTGACCGGGTACATCACGATGCAGTCGACCGGGCAGGCCGGCACGCACAGGTCGCAGCCGGTGCATTGCTGTGGAATGATCGTGTGCATCTGCTTGGCCGCGCCCAGGATGGCGTCGACCGGGCAGGCCTGGATGCATAGCGTGCAGCCGATGCACAGCGCCTCGTCGATGAAGGCCACCGCGCGCGGGCGCTCGAAACCGTTGACGGGATTGAGCGGAATGACGGGACGCCCGGTCACGCTGGACAGGCGGCGGATGCCTTCCGCGCCGCCCGGCGGGCATTGGTTGATGTTCGCTTCACCCGACGCAATGGCTTCCGCATACGGGCGGCAGCCCTTGTAGCTGCACTTCGTGCATTGGGTTTGCGGCAGCACGTCCTCGATGCGGTCGGCCAGGGTCTTCGGTTCAGTCACGGTGGAAGGCAAAACGGTAAAGCATTATTATCCGACATCCGCGCCGTCTGTGCGGATGTTGCTTTGCGTCAACTTATGTGGGAACATGACGGCTTCTTACAACTGGCGGGGAACCATGTGTGTTCGGCGGGTGATCGGAGGCGCGCTGTGCTTGCTGCTGGGCTGGCAGGGCGCCGCCATGGCCGGCGCTAAGGTGCGACTGGCGTCGGAAGAGTGGCCGCCCTTCGTGTCCTCCGCCTTGCCCGATAACGGCGTCTCCGGCGCTTATGTCGGCGCGGTCTATGCGCGCCTTGGCAGTGCCTCCACCATCGACTACTACCCCTGGAAGCGCACCATGGAAGTGGGCATGCATGATGCGCGCTATGCCGGTTTGCTGGCGGTGTGGCGCACGCCGCAGCGCGAGACGCAGTGCCACTTCTCTTCCGCCATCGGCAGTACCATGAATGTGCTGGCTTACCTGAAGGAGGCACCGGTGGCGCCGTCGGTGCTGCGCGATCTGCGCCATGTGCGCGTCGGGACGGTGGCTGGCTACTCCAATGGCGAGGAGTTCGATGGCCTGGTGCGGCGCGGCGTGCTGCACGTGCAGGAGGGTGTCAACGACGAGACCAACCTGCGCAAGCTGCTCAGCAAGCGGTTCGATGCCATGGTGATCGAGAAGCGCGTGCTGCGCCATTTGCTGGCCAGCCATCGCTTCACGCACGCCGAGCGCGATCGCATCGCCTTTGCCGACAACCTGTTCCATGAACGCACCGTCCATATCTGCTTCCAGCGCAGTGCGGCAGGCCTGGCGCAGCAGCGCACCTTCAACGAAGCGGCGCGCGATATCGACCTGTCCAGGTTCGAGCGCGACTACCTGCGCCGTCTCGACACGGACCGCGCGACCGTGCAATAGGTTCAGGCCAGCGCGCGAACCGCCATGCCAGCGGCCACCAGCACGCACACTGCGCCAAACGCCATCTTCAGGTAGCCCCCCGGCAGCCGCGACGCCAGCTTGCCACCGGCCAGCATCCCGCCCAAAGCGCCCAGCGTGAAGGGCAGGGCCAGGTCCATCCTGAGCTGGCCATTGCCGATGGCGCCGGCCACGCTGCCGAGGGAAATCAAGGCAATGATGGCCAGCGAAGTACGCACGACCGATTGCATGGCAAGGTCGGTGTAGCGCTGCAGTGCCGGCACCATGACAAAGCCGCCGCCTACGCCCAGCAGGCCTGACAGCACGCCTGCCAGGCCGCCAGCCAGCGACAGGCGCACGGCGCAGCGCGACGTCCAGACGAAGCGGCCGCTGTGCGCGTCGCGCACGCAGGGTGGCGCGCTGCGCGCAGGCTCCGGCATGGCGTCGCCGGCGCGAGCCGCCGCGATATTGCGGAAGGCAACCCATAGCAGCACCGCGGCGAAAGCCAGGCCGAGGATGCGCGTGTCGAGCCGGTGCGCCAGCCACAGGCCGAGCGGGCTGACGGCGAGGCCGATCGCCGCCACCAGCATGGCGGCGCGGTAGCGCACAATGCCCAGCCGCAGCCCGGCCAGCGCGCCCAGGGCCGAGGCGATGCCCACTGCCAGCAGGCCGATCGGCGCGGCTTGCGGCAGGGACAAGTGCAGGCCGAACATGAGCAGGGGCACGGCGAGGATACCGCCGCCCGCGCCGGTCAGGCCCATCACCAGGCCCACCAGTGCACCAAGCAGGATGCCGGCTGCCATGGTCAGGCTGCCTTGCCGGAGTGCGCGCGCAGGCGCTCCAGCACTTCGAACAAGCCCATGCCTGCCAGCATGGAGGCGAAGAAGAGCCACGCCTTGGCGCCGCCGAAGGCCAGCGATGCCAGCGCTGGACCGGGGCAGAAGCCCGCCAGCCCCCAGCCGATGCCGAAGGCCAGGCCGCCAAGCACCAGGCGGCGGTCGATCTGGCTGGCGGTGGGCAGGCGCATCGGGGCGCCAAGCAGGGAGGCGTGTCGCTTGCGCGCCAGCGGGAAGGCCGCCAGGCCCACCATCAGCGCGCCGCCCATGACCAGGGCCAGGGACGGATTCCATTGCCCGGCCAGGTCAAGAAAGCCCAGCACGTTGGCGGGGTTGGCCATGCCGGCCAGGATCAAGCCCAGGCCGAACAACAGGCCGGAGAGTGCAGCGCTTAACAGGTACATGGTTGGCTCCTTACTGGAAGACATGGCGCACGAGGAATACGGTGGCGAAACCGGCCAGCATGAATGCGCCGGTCGCCACCAGCGAGCGCGGCGACAGCCGCGACAGGCCGCAGATGCCGTGGCCGCTGGTGCAGCCGGAGCCGTAGCGCGTGCCGAGGCCGACCAGCAGTCCGGCCGCCACCAGCACCGGATAGCTGGCGTCGATCTGCGGCAGCGGCAGCGGCTGGAACAGGCCGTACGCCAGTGGCGCGGCCACCAGGCCGCCGAGGAATGCGAGGCGCCAGGCGACGTCGCCGCGTGCAGGCGAGAGCAGGCCGCCCAGGATGCCGCTGATGCCCGCGATGCGGCCATTCAGGTACAGGAACAATACGCTGGCCAGCCCGATCAGCAGGCCGCCCGCAAAGGAAAGTCCGGGCGTGAAGTGGACCCAGTCGATGCTCATGTTGCTTCTCCTTCGTTCTGAGGACAATAAAGTTGGTACAGCAACTGCAGCACGGCCAGCGCCGGTGCGCTGGCGATGCTGTAGTAGATCTGCTTGCCGTCGCGCCGCGCCTGCACCAGCTGGCCTTGGCGCAGCACGGTCAGTTGCTGCGACAGCGTGGGCTGGCGGATGCCGGTGTGCACCTCCAGCTCGCTGACATTCATTTCCCCTTGCGTGAGCTGGCATAGCAGCAGCAGGCGGTCCGGGTTGGACAGCGCCTTGAGCAGGGCGGATGCGTCGCCAGCTGCAGCTTGCAGACGGGCGATATCGATTGTGTTCGGAGCGTTCATGCGTTAAATTATATCACATGATATTATATGAAAACATATTTTGTTTAAGGGAGGCCCGCCATGATCTTTCGTCAACTCTTCGAACCCCTGTCCAGCACCTATACCTACCTGCTGGGCGATGCGACCAGCGGCCAGGCGCTGCTGATCGATCCCGTCATTGCCACCATGGAGCGCGACCTGGGCGTGCTGCACGAACTGGGGCTGACCCTGGCCTATACCGTCGACACGCACATCCATGCCGACCACATTACGGCTGCACGCGAACTCAAGCGCGCCGTGGGCAGCCGCATCGCGGCACCGGCCTACGATCGCCTGCCGTGTGCCGATGTCGGCATCGAGGAGGGCGTGCCGTTGCAGCTAGGGGGCATCGTGCTGCAGCCCTTGCATACGCCGGGCCACACGGACGGCCACTTCGCCTACCTGCACGAGGGCCGGGTGTTTACCGGCGACGCGCTGCTGATCGATGGCTGCGGCCGCACGGATTTCCAGAACGGCGACACCGACGCCATGTGGCGCAGCGTGCGCGACAAGCTTTTTGTGTTGCCGGGCGAGACGCAAGTCTACCCGGGCCACGATTATCGCAACCGCCAGGTGTCGACCATCGAACAGGAAAGGCAGTCCAACCAGCGCCTGGGCGGCACGCGCACGCTGGAGCAGTTCCGCCGCATCATGGCGGAGCTGAAGCTGCCGTACCCGCGCTTCATCGAATACGCGGTGCCGGGCAACCGCCAATGCGGCGTGTGCCCGCCGAACCTGCCGCAGGAATTGGAGGCCTACTGCCGCCAAGTGGCGGAGAGCCCGCAGGGATAAGGAAGAGGGGAACAGGGGCGGGCGCGCGTGGCGCCCGCGGCGGCATCAGCCGTGTTTCTTGATGAAGCCTGCGATGCGCGGGCACACCGTTTCGCGCCAGCGGCGGCCGGAGAAGATGCCGTAGTGGCCGGCGCCCGGCACCACGAAGTCTTCCTGCATAGCGTCCGGAATGCCGGTGCACAGGTCGTGCGCGGCCTGGGTCTGGCCGGCGCCGGAGATGTCATCGAGCTCGCCTTCCACGGTCAGCAGCGCCACGTTCTTGATGTCCTGCGGGCGCACGAACTGGCCGTCGACTTCCCAGGTGCCTTGCGGCAGGCGGAATTCCTGGAACACGGTTTTGATGGTGTCCAGGTAGTATTCGGCCGGCATGTCCAGCACGGCGTTGTATTCGTCGTAGAACTTGCGGTGCGATTCCGCCGGTTCGTCGTCGCCGCGCACCAGGTGCATGTAGAACTCGCGGTGCGACTGCGCATGGCGGCCAGGGTTCATGGCGATGAAGCCGGCGTGCTGCAGGAAGCCCGGATACACCTTGCGGCCAAAGCCAGGGTAGTTCGGCGGCACCGCGTAAATCACGGTGTTCTCGAACCAGGAGAACTTCTTTTCCACCGCCAGGTTGTTGACCTGGGTCGGCGATTTGCGCGGATCGATCGGGCCGCCCATCATGGTCATGGTCTTGGGCAGCTTCGGATCGTTGTTGGTGGCCATCAGCGAAATGGCGGCCAGCACCGGCACGGTCGGCTGGCAGACGGAAATCACGTGCAGGTCCGGGCCGAGGCGGCGGATGAATTCCTGCACGTACTTCACGTAGTCGTTCAGGTGGAACGGGCCGTTGGCGAGCGGCACCAGGCGCGCATCGATCCAGTCGGTGATGTAGACGTCGTGTTCATGCAGCAGCGCTTGCACGGTATCGCGCAGCAGCGTTGCGTGGTGGCCGGACAGCGGCGCCACCACCAGCACGGTGGGTTGTTTCAGTGCCTTGAGATCCTTGGCGGGGAGGTCTTTGCGGAAGTGGAGCAGCTTGCAGAACGGCTTGTTCTCGACCACGGTTTCGATGATGCCGACACTCTTGCCGTCGACGTCGACATGCTTGATGCCGAATTCCGGTTTCTCGTATTCCTTGCCGAGGCGGTACATCAGCTCGTAGCCCGCCGCGATACGCTGCGAGAACGGGGTATGCGCAAAGGGCGATACCGGATTGGTAAACAGCTTGGACGAGGCTTCAGCCCACTGCATCAGGGGGTGCAGGAGAGAGCGTTGCATTTCGTGCAATTGGTAAAGCATAGTATGTCCCGCTGAAAATTGTGGCAATGCGCAAAGTTACTTCAATTATAGGTCATTTACACATGACCTACAGCATTTCGCAATACCCATCAGAAAGTCCATAAACTACGGCTGACACGCCATGATTCCAACATAATACGGTCGACCAAACAAGAAAAGCAGCGTTTCCGCTGCTTTTTTGTAGGACAGGTCCGAGCAACTGGTCGGATCAGTCAAACACAGGCGTTTCCACGCCCAACACCTTGTGCAATTTCGGCGACGTGGTGGTGTACTGCATGTGGATTTTCTTGTCCGGGAAGATGTATGGTGCAGCGCCGAACGCGGCCAGGGCGGCTTCGTGGAAGCCCGACAGGATGAGCTTCTTCTTGCCCGGGTAGGTGTTGATGTCGCCCACGGCGAAAATGCCCGGCACGTTGGTTTCGAACTTCTCGGTCGAGACCACTTTCAACTGCTTGCGCTCGATGTCCAGGCCCCACTCGGCGATCGGGCCCAGCTTTGGCGACAGGCCGTAGAACACCAGCAACATGTCCAGCGGTACGCGGCGGGTCACGCCGTCGGCGCCGGTCACGCGCAGTTCGGACAGCTTGTCGTCCTTGGTTTCGATGCCCGACACCTGGCCGATGATCAGCTGCATCTCGAACTCGTCGCACAGCTGCTTCATCTTGGCCACGGAAGCCGGCGCCGCGCGGAAGTCTTCGCGACGGTGCAGCAGCACCACGGATTCGGCCTTGCCCACGAAGTTCAGGGCCCAGTCCAGGGCGGAGTCGCCGCCGCCGCAGATGACCAGGTTCTTGCCCTCGAACTGCGCCGGATTCTTGACGCGGTAGAACAGCTGCGAACCTTCGAAGGCGTCGATGCCGTCCACCTTCATGGTGCGCGGCTGGAACGAGCCCACGCCGGCGGCGATGAAGATGGTCTTGGTGATGAACTTGGTGCCCAGGCTGGTTTCCACGTCGAAGCGGCCGTCTTCGCGCTTTTGCACGACGGTCACT
>JAJTCO010000140.1 GCA_021323265.1 Pseudoduganella sp.
CAACTTCCGCCTGGACCAGGTGCAGACCTTCATGCCGACGCCGATGGCCATGGCCAGCGCCATGTACCACTCGCGCCGCAACCCGCTGCACAAGGTCACCGAGACCTCGGAAGTGGTGGAAACGCCGCGCAGCCTGAAGCAGCGCCAGTCGCACAAGGCCTTCCTGCGCTACTACGACCCGAAGAACTGGCCGATCCTGCGCGAAACCCTGCGCCGCATGGGGCGTGGCGACCTGATCGGCGACGGCGAACGCCACCTGATTCCGCCGTACCGCGTGGGCGAAGAGCACTTCAAGCCCTCGCAAGGCAAGCGCGCCATGCCGACCCTGGCGCCCGGCCAGGGCAAGCGCGGCGCCGGCCTGCCGCCGCCGGCCCACATTGCGCGCGGCGGCAAGCCGAACGCACTGACCGGCTCCCTGAGCGCGCGCGCCACGGTGGAAACCAAGGCCCGTCCGTCGATCCTGGACACCATCAAGGTCAAGCCCAAGGCCGCCCCGGCCAAGGGCGGCGGCCGCCCCGGCCGCAAGTAAACAGTTCGGGGTCAGCTCTGTCAATCGGACATTTTGTCCGATTGACAGAGCTGACCCCGAATCTTCCCCCTGTTCCATCCATCGCGTTCCGGGCGGAGCGGCTACACTAGCCGTATCCTGCACCAACTCCCTTTTTGGAACGCGTATATGAAGATGAAGTCCTTATTGCTGGTCCCGGTACTGGCCATCCTGGCTGCCTGCGGCGGCGGCGGTGGCGACGATGACACCCCGACCACGCCAGCCACCCCGACCCTGCAATCGATCACGGTGACCCCCGCCAACCAGACCATCGCGCTGGGCGGCACGCTGCAAATGGCGGCGGCCGGCTTGTATTCCGACGGCAAGACCAGCGCCATCACCAGCGGCATCACCTGGTCCGTCAAGGGCAGCAACGCCAGCATCGGCAGCGGCGGCCTGGTCACCGCCAAGGCGCTGGGCACCGATACCGTGACCGCCACCGTCGGCTCGGTCAGCGGCAGCACCGGCATCACCATCAGCCAGCCATGGGCCGAAGTCTTCGCCGGCGGCAACCACGCTGTCGCGCTGAAGAAGGAGGGCAGCCTGTGGGCGGCCGGCTCCAACGGCTGGGGCCAACTGGGCGACGGCACCACCACCGACCGCAACAAGCAAGTGGCCGTGAGCGGCAACGTGCTGACCTGGAAGCAGGTGGCGGTGGGCGAATTCCATACGGTGGCCATCCGCACCGACGGTACGCTGTGGGCCTGGGGCTTCAACCAGAACGGCCAGTTGGGCACCGGCAGCACCATCGACCGCGCCACGCCGGTGCAGGTCGGCGCGGCCAAGGACTGGACTTCGGTCGCCGCCGGCAAGGCGCATTCGCTGGCGGTGAACAAGGCCGGCCAGCTGTGGGCCTGGGGCCGCAACTTCAGCGGCCAGCTGGGCGACGGCAGCAAGGTCGACAAGCTGGCGCCGACCCGCGTCGGCACTGCCACCAACTGGAAATCGGTGGCCGCCGGCGCCACCCACACGGTGGGCCTGCGCACCGACGGCACCATGTGGACCTGGGGCGCCAACGAGGGCGGCCAGCTGGGCATTGGCAACACCACCGAAGCGACCGCGCCGGGCCAGGTCGGCACCGCCACCTGGGTGGCCGTGGCGGCGGGCGGCGCGCACAGCATGGCGATCCGCGCCGACGGCGCCCTGTTTGCCTGGGGTGCCAACGGCGCCGGCCAGCTGGGCGATGGCAGCGCGCTCGATGAGCTCGAGCCGAAGCAGGTCGGCACCGATACCAACTGGGCCAATATCGCCGCCGGCGACGCCTTCTCGCTGGCCGTGAAATCTAACGGCACGCTGTGGTCTTGGGGCGCCAACGCGGAAGGCCAGCTGGGCCTGGGCTCCCTGCTGGACAAGAATGCGCCGACCCAGGTGGGCGCCGCCATGACCTGGCGCGCGGTGGCGGCCGGCCTGCGCCACGCCTATGCCATCCAGACCGACAGCAGCGTCTGGGCCTGGGGCCGCAACGTGGAAGGCCAGTTAGGCATGGGCAATAACGGAAACGTGCTATCGCCTGCGCCGCTTCCATAGGATAGTGCAGCAGGAATGCGACACTCGGCGCGCTGGGCGCGCCGAAGCGGATACAATCGGCTTGTAGACTCTGCCAACTTCGTATCCGGATAAAACGTGCCCCATTTCCTGGCTGGCCTGTGCGTATTGCTGCTCCTGCTGTTCCAGGCGCCCCTGGCGCAGGCCCAGGAGCGCGTCACCTTGCAGCTCAAGCACAGCCACCAGTTCCAGTTCGCCGGCTATTACGCCGCGCTGGAAAAGGGCTATTACCGCGACGCCGGCCTCGACGTGCAACTGCTCGAAGGCAGCGACGGCAACGAGCCGGAGCGCGCCGTGCTCGATGGCCGCGCCCAGTACGGCGTGGGCAGCAGCAGCCTGCTGCTGGCGCGCATGACCGGCAAGCCGCTGGTGGTGCTGGCCGTGGTGTTCCAGCATTCGCCCTACGCGCTGGCGATGCGCCAGACCGGCCCGGCGCCGGACATCCGCAGCATCGTCGGCAAGCGCGCGATGATCGGTTCCCTGACCGACGAAATGACCCAGGCCGACGAAGTGCTGGCCTACCTGCGCAAGGAAGGCATCTCCACCAACCAGCTGGTGCGCGTGGAGCACAGCTTCAACCCGGACGACCTGGTCAAGGGCAAGGTCGACGCCATGTCGATCTACGTCACCAACGAGCCGGACTACCTGGACCGCCTCGGCTTCCCCTACGACATCTACAGCCCGCGCGCGGCTGGCATCGATTTTTACGGCGACAACCTGTTTACCAGCGAAGCGGAAATCAAGAACCATCCCGACCGCGTGCGCGCCTTCCGCGCCGCCAGCATGCGCGGCTGGCAGTACGCGATGAGCCACCAGGAAGAAATCG
>JAJTCO010000031.1 GCA_021323265.1 Pseudoduganella sp.
TATGCAGAAAAAAGTATTCATCAAAACCTTCGGCTGCCAGATGAACGAGTACGACTCGGACAAGATGGCAGACCTGCTCGGCGCGTCCGAGGGACTGGTACGCACGCAGTCGCCGGAAGAGGCCGACGTGATCCTCCTGAACACCTGCTCGGTGCGCGAAAAGGCGCAGGAAAAAGTGTTCTCCGACCTGGGCACCTTCAAGAAGCTCAAGCAGGCCAAGCCCGACCTGGTGATCGGCGTGGGCGGCTGCGTCGCCTCGCAGGAGGGCGAAGCCATCGTCAAGCGCGCGCCGCTGGTGGACGTAGTGTTCGGCCCGCAGACCCTGCACCGCCTGCCGAAAATGATCGAACTGCGCCGCCACACCGGCAAGCCGCAGATCGACATCAGCTTCCCCGAGATCGAAAAGTTCGACCACCTGCCGCCGGCGCGCGTGGAGGGGGCCTTTGCCTACGTCTCCATCATGGAAGGCTGCTCCAAGTACTGCTCGTATTGCGTGGTGCCGTATACGCGCGGCGAGGAAGTGTCGCGCCGCTTCGAGGACGTGCTGACGGAAGTCGCCGGCCTGGCCGCGCAGGGCGTGAAGGAAGTGATGCTGCTGGGCCAGAACGTGAATGCCTTCCGCGGCGCCACCGCCGACGGCGGCATTGCCGACTTCGCCATGCTGATCGAATACGTGGCCGCTATCCCCGGCATCGAGCGCATCCGCTTCGTCACCAGCCACCCGAAGGAATTCACGCAGCGCCTGATCGACTGCTATGCCAGGATCCCGCAACTGGCCGACCAGCTGTACCTGCCGGCCCAGCATGGCTCGGACAAGATCCTGGGCGCCATGAAGCGCGGCTACACGGCGCTGGAATACAAGTCCATCATCCGCAAGGTGCGCGCGGTGCGCCCCAACGTGGTGATTTCCTCCGACTTCATCGTCGGCTTTCCCGGCGAGACCGACGAGGATTTCGAGGCCATGGTCAAGCTGGTGCAGGATGTCGATTTCGACAACAGCTTCAGCTTCATCTATAGCAAGCGCCCGGGCACGCCCGCCGCCAACCTGGCCGACGATACCCCGGCCGAGGTCAAGTCGGCGCGCCTGCAGCGCCTGCAGGCACTGTTCGACGAGAACACCAAGCGCCACAGCGCGGCCATGGTCGGCCACACCATGCAGGTGCTGGTCGAAGGCCCGTCCCGGCGCGGCGGCAGCGAATTGCAAGGCCGTGCCAGCAACACACGCACCGTCCATTTCGACGGCGGCGCCCATGCGCAGTCCCTGATCGGCCAGATGGTCAGCGTGCGCATCACTGAAAGCCTGGATTACTCCCTGCGCGGAGAAGCGATACTTTGAAAACAAAAACCCCGGTGCAGCCGCACTACTTCGTTCCCGAGCCGCTGGACAACTCGCGCCTGGCCCATTTGTGCGGGCCGCTCGATGAAAACCTGCGCCAGATTTCCGCCGCCCTGGACGTGACCATCTTCCGCCGCGGCGAGAAATTCATCGTCAGCGGCAGCAACGCCGAACGCGCCGTCGCCATGCTGGAGCGCTTCTATGCCGTCGCCGACAAGGTGGTGCCGGTGGAGGAAGTGCAGCTGGCCCTGGTGGAACAGCGCGCCAGCGAAGCCACCGACGATTTCGGCCCCGAAGAGGAACCGCCCTTCCACGAGCCGGACATCACCAGCCCGCAGTTGAAGACGCGCCGCCACGACCTGCGCGGCCGCACGCCGCACCAGATCCGCTACCTGCGCAACATCCTCGACCACGACATCAGCTTCGGCATCGGCCCGGCCGGCACCGGCAAGACCTACCTGGCGGTGGCGTGCGCGGTCGATGCGCTGGAACGCGACGCGGTCAAGCGCATCATCCTGACGCGCCCCGCGGTGGAAGCGGGCGAGCGCCTGGGCTTCCTGCCGGGCGACCTGGCGCAGAAGGTCGATCCGTACCTGCGCCCGCTGTACGACGCGTTGTACGACCTGCTTGGCTTCGACCGCACACAGAAGATGTTCGAGAAGCAGGTGATCGAGATCGCGCCGCTGGCCTACATGCGCGGCCGCACGCTGAACCACGCCTTCGTCATCCTGGACGAGGCGCAGAACACCACGGTGGAACAAATGAAGATGTTCCTGACCCGTATCGGCTTTGGCAGCAAGGCCGTGGTCACCGGCGACGTGACGCAGATCGACCTGCAAAAGCACCAGAAGTCCGGGCTGGTGGACGCCATGCACGTGCTGCGCAACGTGCGCGGCATCGCCTTCAGCCAGTTCTCCAGCGCCGACGTGGTGCGCCATCCGCTGGTGGCGCGCATCGTCGACGCCTACGAGCGATCGCAGGACGCCGCGGCTGAAGTCGCGCCGCTGCTGCAACCTGTCAAACCTGCCGCCGTGAAGGCCGTTCGCAATGTCCGAAAAAAATAAGCTGACCCTGTCCGTCCAATACGCCGATCCCCGCCTGCAGGAAGAGATCACCCGCCCGATGCTACGCAAATGGGTCAAGGCCGCGCTGTTCGCGCCGGCGGAACTGACCATCCGCTTGGTCGACGCGGCAGAGGGTCAGGAACTGAACCGCGACTACCGCGGCAAGGACTACGCCACCAACGTGCTGACCTTCGCCTACAACGAGGGCGAAGAGCTCGCCGAAGACGAACCGACCCGCGCCGACATCATCCTGTGCACCGACGTGCTGCAGCGCGAAGCGGCCGAGCAGAAGAAGACCGTGGCCGAGCATGCGGCCCACCTGGTCATCCACGGCGTGCTGCACGCCCAGGGCTACGACCACGAGGACGACGAGGAAGCGGCCGAGATGGAAGGCTTGGAGACCGAGATCGTCACCGGCCTCGGCTACGCCGATCCCTACGCCTGATGCAGCGCTCGCACGCCCTGGACGGCCTGCGCGGCCTGGCCGCCGCCGCGGTGGCCTTCTACCACGCCATCCTGCACAATGACCTGACGCTGATCGACCGCGTGCTGTACCTGCCGATCCAGGCGGCGCCGGACGCCCAGCACGTGCTGGCCAAGGTCGCGCTTACCATCTTCAACGGCGAGACGGCAGTGTTCCTGTTCTTCGTGCTGTCCGGCGCGGTGCTCAGCCTGTCACTGCAGCGGCGCGACAGCGGCAACTTCCTCGCCACCAGTTGGGTCTTCGTGCGCAACCGCGTGCTGCGCCTGTACCCGCCGCTGGTGGTATGCCTGCTTTTGATGTTCGCCCTCAGCCGCTTCGACCTCCCGGGCCTGCCGCGCTGGGATGCACGCGCCCTGCTGGACAACGCCTTGCTGCTGTCGACGCCGATGCACGGCCCGAGCGACACCCTGCGCGCGGAAATGATGGCCGTGCCGCTGATCCTGGCCGCCTGGCTGCTGCGCCGCGCCTTCGGCCTGCCCGGGCTGCTGCTGGCTTTTGTCTACACAGTGCTGTCATTGCAGCATACAGGCTTGCTGTTCGGCCTGCCCTCCATGCACGTGTACGCCATGTTCTTCCTGGGCGGCATGCTGGCGGCCGAACCGTCCGTGCGCACGATGATGCAGCAAGTGCCGCCGCGCTCGTGGTGGCTGGTCCTGCTGTTGGCCGTCGGCGGGCGCATCCTGCTCGGCCACGGAGCGCACGCGGCCCTGATCACCTCGGCCCTGTGCTGCGCATTCCTGGTGGCCGGCCTGCTGCACGGCCAGCGTGGCAGTCTGCAGCGCCTGCTTGAAGGCCGCTTTGCCCAGGCACTGGGCCAGGTCAGCTTCAGTCTCTACCTGTACAACGTACCGGTGCAATTCGTCCTGTGGGGTGCGTGGAGCAATTCACTCGCTTGGCCCCAGGCCTATCCCGTCACCGCCGGCATCGCCATCGGCCTGTTGTCGCTGCTGATCACCTGGCCGCTGGCCTGGGCCAGCGAACGCTGGATCGAGCGTCCGTTCGCCTCCTTCGGCCAGCGCCGCCAGCCGTCACCGGAGCGGGTCGAGCGCGCGCCCGCTTCATGCAGGCTGTCGTAATATGCATTGGCCAGCGCTCCGGACCCGGACTTGGACCGGGACTCGGCGGTTTAGTGTATGCTATAGCACTTCGAAATAACGGCTTTCATGCCAATTATGCAAGAGCACTCTAGTAGCGTCAGGAATGACGCTAAACCACACCGGTCGCTGTTCGAGCGACTCACCGCCCTGATTTCCCCTGAGCCCGAGAGCCGTTCCGAGCTGCTCGAAGTCCTGCACGATGCCCATGAGCGCAACCTGATCGATGCCGACGCCCTGTCGATGATCGAAGGGGTGTTCCAGGTATCGGACCTGTCCGCGCGCGACATCATGATCCCGCGCTCGCAGATGGATGTCATCGACATTACCAAGCCGATCGAGGAATGGATTCCGCTGGTGCTGGAAACGGCCCACTCGCGCTTCCCTGCCATCGAAGGCGAGCGCGACAAGGTGGTCGGCATCCTGCTGGCCAAGGATCTGTTGCGCTACTACGCGGAAGAAGAGTTCGACGTGCGCGACATGCTGCGCCCGGCCATCTTCATCCCGGAGTCGAAGCGCCTGAACGTGCTGCTGCGCGACTTCCGCGCCAACCACAACCATATGGCCATCGTGGTCGACGAGTATTCCGGCGTGGCCGGCCTCATCACCATCGAGGACGTGCTGGAGCAGATCGTGGGCGACATCGAGGACGAATACGACTTCGATGAGGAAGAAGACAACATCCTTTCCATCAAGGAAGGCCGCATCGGCCCGCGCTGGCGCGTCAAGGCGTTGACCGAGCTGGAACAGTTCAACGAAGAGCTCGATGCCGACCTGGCCGACGAGGACGTCGATACCATCGGCGGCCTGGTGGCCAAGCACCTGGGCCGCATGCCGCACAAGGGCGACACGTTCGACATTGCCAACCTGCGTTTTGAAGTGCTGCGCGCCGACGCGCGCCAGGTCCACGTGCTGACGGTGGAAAAGCTGCCGGCTTCGGTGGACGAGCAGGACTGATGCGCTGGCGTAAGACCAAGGCAGGCGAAGCGCCTGCCGCGCCCCGTTCCACCCGTAGCCGCATGCTGATTGCCGCCCTGGCCGGCGCGGCGGGCGTGCTGGCCTTCGCGCCATTCGGCTGGTGGCCGCTGCAGGTCCTGGTGCTGGCCCTGCTGGCGTACCAGGCCTTGCGTGCCGATTCCGTGCGCGCGGCCGCCCTGGTGGGCTGGGCCTTCGGCTTTGGCTGGTGCCTGGGCGGCTTCCACTGGCTGTACGTTGCCATCCACCGCTTCGGCGGCATGCCCGCACCGCTGGCAGCCGTCTCGATCGCCTTGCTGGCCGCCGCCATGGCGCTGTACGCCGCCGCCGCCATGGGCGCCACGGCCTGGCTACGCAAGCGCTGGGCGCTGCCGCTGCCGGCGGCCACCCTGCTGGTGCTGCCGGCTTGCTGGGCCGCTTTTGAAATGCTGCGCGGCTGGCTGTTTACCGGCTTCCCTTGGGTCACGGCGGGCTATGCCCACAACGCGTCGCCCCTGGCCGGCTATGCACCGCTGCTGGGCGTGTACGGCATCAGCTGGCTGGCGGCGGTCACGGCAGGGGCCGTGCCGCTGCTGATGCATCCCTTCCGCTACAAGGCCATCGCCCTGGTCGCCGCCATCTGGCTGGGCGGCTTGGCGCTGGGCCGCGTGACGTGGACGGTGCAGGTCGGCAAGCCGCTGACGGTGCGCCTGGTGCAGGGCAATGTGGCGCTGGAGAACAAGTTCGACATCGAGCACATCGGCAACACGCTGCGTATGTACCAGCAAGTGGTGACCGCTGCCCCGGCCGACCTGATTGCGATTCCGGAAACCGGCGTGCCGCTGTTCCCGTCGCAACTGCCGCCCGGTTACCTGGACGCCTACGGCCAGTTCGCGCGCCGCAGCGGCAGCCATATCGTGCTGGGCATGCCGATGACCAATGGCACCGAGTATTCGAACAGCGTGCTGGGGCTGCCCCCGACGCTGGCCACCAGCACCTACCGCTACGACAAGCACCACCTGGTACCGTTCGGCGAATTCATCCCGACCGGCTTCCGCTGGTTTACCAACCTGATGCAGATCCCGCTGGGCGACCAGACCCGCGGCGCCCCGATCCAGGCGCCATTCCCCGTGCGCGACCAAAAGGTGTTGCCGAACATCTGTTACGAGAACGTGTTCGGCGAAGAAATCGCGGAGCAGATCGCCCTGACCGGCGCCACCATCCTGTTGAACGTCTCCGAACTGGCCTGGTATGGCGAATCGATCGCGATTCCGCAGCATTTGCAGATGTCGCAAATGCGTTCGCTGGAGACGGGACGCCCCATGCTAAGCGTTACCAACACCGGCGCCACGGTCGTGGTCTCTCCGCGCGGCGAAGTCATGCATGCGCTGCCCTACCGCCAGCCGGGCGTGCTGCACGCGTCCGTGCAGGGCATGGCGGGCGACACGCCTTACATCCGGCTGCAAAACAAGCTGTTCCTCGGCCTTGCCGCCCTCGCCATCGCTGGCGCCTGGCTTTGGTCGCGCCGGCGCCGCAGCTAGAATACTTCGTCCATGCTCCTGGCCGTCACCACCGCCAGGAGCCAACGCTCCAGCTCCTCGACGCTTGCCGACGCGATGCGCCGCTGTACGGCCTCATCGGGCTGGCCGAAGCGCCGCCCCAGCTGTGCAGCAAGCAGGTCCCGCATGGCGTCCTGCCGGCCTTCCTGCCGACCTTCCTGCCGGCCTTCCTGCACCCCCCGCTCCCAGCCGGCCGCCATCCCGCGCTGGAGTCCCCGTTCTTCGGCACGTTCTTGCCAGAGATATTTCCAAGCCATGTCCGCTCCTCCTTCAAGCAATTTTTGCTCCTCGTCCACCCGTTCCTGCAGCGCTTTCGGCAAACTCATCATGCGATCGATCAGATCAAATACGTCGCACAACTTCCTACGGTCCCAAGCGCACGCACGGAGTCCGGTAAGCAGACTGCTTTTGACAAGCATGCGCAGCGTAAGTTCCCGGCGCGTGCGCAGCGTCAGCAGATGCGCGATTGTCAACCATGCGAAAACGTTATCGCTGAGCAGCAGTTCGGCCAACCGGTCATCCAGGTCGCGCAACTTGAAGGTTTCAAACGCGAACGAGAGCTGGGTGCCGCCCATGGCAAGGTCGAAACGCGTGGGCCGCCAGGTCGGACTGGGATCGCCCAGGATCGCGATGCTGCGCACCGGCAAGCGGAAGTGGTCGTACAGGCGATAGTGGCAAACAAACATGCGCTCGCCGAAGTCGCGCTGGCGCGTCACCTGGACTTCGATATGCCAGAGGCAAGGCTTACCGTCCGGCCCGACGGCGTCGAGCAGCTTGTCGACGCGGCGCGGCCCCAGCCGGCCGTCGCGGCTGCAGCGCGCAAGCTCGTTGTCATAGCTGGCGGGCACGGGCGCGCCGACCCACGCTTCCCGCAGGAAAAATTGAGTGAAATCAGCGATGTAGCGCGCGATGGCCGCCTTCCAGACGGCATCGTAATCGGCATGGGCGGTGTCCATGGCGCTTGGACACGGCCGGGCGGCGCCGGTTGCAGCGCGGCGCAGGGGCTTTGATCTGGATCAAACCACTGGCAAGTCCGGCAAAACTCTACTGGTTCATGACAAAAACCGCTAAAATGAGCCGTTTTAGCGAACCGATAACGCTCGCGCCCAAGGCGCCACCAACGACCACGATGCTGACATTTCAACAAATTATCCTGACCCTGCAATCCTATTGGGACAAGCAGGGCTGCGCACTGCTCCAGCCGTACGACATGGAAGTCGGCGCGGGCACCTTCCACACTGGCACCTTCCTGCGCGCCATCGGCCCCGAGCCTTGGCGTGCGGCCTACGTGCAGCCGTCGCGCCGCCCGAAGGACGGCCGCTACGGCGAGAACCCGAACCGCCTGCAGCACTACTACCAGTACCAGGTGGTGCTGAAGCCGGCGCCGGAAAACATCCTGGACCTGTACCTGGGCTCCCTGGCGGCATTGGGCCTGGACCTGCAGCAAAACGACGTGCGCTTCGTGGAAGACGACTGGGAAAGCCCGACCCTGGGCGCCTGGGGCCTGGGCTGGGAAGTCTGGCTGAACGGCATGGAAGTGACCCAGTTCACCTATTTCCAGCAAGTGGGCGGCCTCGATTGCAAGCCTGTGCTGGGCGAGATCACCTATGGCGTGGAGCGCCTGGCCATGTACCTGCAGGGCGTGGAAAACGTCTACGACCTGGTCTGGACCGAGTGGGAAGAAAAGAGCGCGGCCGGCGAAACGGTCAAGAAACAACTCAAGTACGGCGACGTGTTCCACCAGAACGAAGTGGAGCAGTCCACCTACAACTTCGAGCACGCCAACACGGAGCTGCTGTTTGCGCAATTCGCCAACCACGAATCGGAAGCCAAGCGCCTGATCGAGCTGCAACTGACCCTGCCTGCCTACGAGCAGATCATGAAGGCCTCGCACAGCTTCAACATGCTGGACGCCCGCGGCGCCATCTCCGTGACCGAGCGCGCCGCCTACATCGGCCGCGTGCGCAACCTGTCGCGCATGGTCGCCCAGGCTTACTACGAGTCCCGCGAACGCCTCGGCTTCCCGATGGTCGCCAAATAAAAGAATACCGAACATGAATCAGACCCTGCTCATCGAACTGCTGACCGAAGAACTGCCGCCGAAAGCCCTGTCCAAGCTGGGCGCCGCTTTCGCCTCCGGCATCGTCAACGGCCTGAAATCGCGCGACTTCCTGGAAGAGGACAGCGTCGCCACCACCTACGCCACCCCGCGCCGCCTGGCCGTGTCGATCACCAAGGTGCGCGCCACGTCGCCGGACAAGCAGGTGCGCGAAAAGATCCTGCCGGTCGCCATTGCGCTGGACGCGGACGGCAATCCGAGCGCGCCGCTGACCAAGAAGCTGGCCGCCATGGGCCTGTCGCACGTCGGCGTCGCCGACATGGAGCGCGCCCAGGACGGCAAGGCGGAGAGCTTCTTCTACACCAAGCTGGCCGCCGGCAGTGCCCTGCAGGCGGGCGCCCAGGCGGCGCTGGAAGAAACCATTGCCAAGCTGCCGATCCCGAAGGTCATGAGCTACCAGCGCCCGGATGGCGAAACGGTGCAGTTCGTGCGCCCGGCGCACGCGCTGATCGCCCTGCACGGTGCCAGCGTGCTGCCACTGACCATGCTGGGCCTGCGCGCGGGCGACAAGACCGAAGGCCACCGTTTCCTGACCGAGCCGGGCCGGCGTGAAGTGACCATTGCCGACGCCGACAGCTATGCCGCCACCCTGGCGCAGGCGGGCAAGGTCGTGGCCGGCTTCGACGAGCGCAAGGAAGCGATTCGCGGCGCCCTGCTGGCCAAGGCCGGCGCCGACCAGGTGCTGATGCCGGAAGCGCTGCTGGAGGAAGTGTCCTCGCTGGTCGAATGGCCGGTCGTGTACGAGTGCCACTTCGAGGAAGAATTCCTGGCCGTGCCGCAGGAATGCCTGATCCTCACCATGCAGACCAACCAGAAGTACTTCGCCCTGACCGATGCCAACGGCAAGCTGCGTTCGCGCTTCCTGATCGTATCCAACATCGCCACCGACACGCCGGCGGCCATCATCGGCGGCAACGAGCGCGTGGTGCGCCCGCGCCTGTCCGACGCCAAGTTCTTCTTCGAGCAAGACAAGAAGAAGACCCTGGAATCGCGCCTGCCGCTATTGAAGAACGTGGTCTACCACAACAAGCTGGGCACCCAGGCCGAGCGCTCCGAGCGCGTCACTTCGCTGGCGGCGGCCATTGCCGGCCGTCTGGGCGGCGACAGGGCGCTGGCCGAACGCGCCGCGCGCCTGTCCAAGGCCGACCTGCTGACCGACATGGTGGGCGAATTCCCCGAGCTGCAAGGCATCATGGGCACCTACTATGCGCGCCACGACGGCGAGCATGAGGAAGTCGCGCTGGCCGCATCCGAACATTACCAGCCGCGCTTTGCCGGCGACGCCCTGCCCTCCACCGCCACCGGCACCGCCGTGGCGCTGGCCGACAAGGTGGAAACCCTGGTCGGCATCTGGGCCATCGGTCTGCAGCCGACCGGCGACAAGGACCCGTTCGCGCTGCGCCGCCACGCCCTGGGCGTGCTGCGCATGCTGGTTGAAAAGCGCATGCCGCTGTCCCTCTCGGCCATGCTGGGCGACGCCGTCGCGCAATTCGTGGCGGTGCCGAACTTCAAGGACCCGGCGGCCGAGGTGACCGCCTTCATGATGGACCGCCTGCGCGGCATGCTGCGCGAGCGCGGCTTCAGCGTGAACGAGATCGAGGCGGTGGTGGCGCAGCATCCGGACCGGCTGGACGACATCGTGCAGCGCCTGGAGGCCGTGCAAGCCTTTGCCGCCCTGCCCGAATCGGTCTCGCTGGCCGGCGCCAACAAGCGCATCACCAACATCCTGAAAAAGAACGAGGAAGCGCTGGCGCAGGCGACCACGGTCAAGGTTGAACTGCTGCAGGACGCGGCCGAGAAAGCGCTGCACGCCGCCATGGGCCGCGTGGCGCCGGAAGTGGACGCCGCCTGGGCCAAGGGCGACTTCAGCGCCACGCTGAAGACGCTGGCGCAGCTGAAGGAGGAAGTGGACGCCTTCTTCAACGACGTGATGGTGATGGCCGAGGACATCGCCTTGCGCAACAACCGCCTGGCGCTGCTGTCGTCCCTGCACGGCATGATGAACCGCGTGGCCGACATCTCCAAGCTGGCGGCCTGACATGCCACAAAGCCAGCCGACCAAGCTGATCATCCTGGACCGCGATGGGGTCATCAACCACGACTCGCCGGACTTCATCAAGTCCCCCGACGAATGGATCCCCATCCCCGGCTCGCTGGAAGCGATCGCCCGCCTGAACCAGGCGGGCTACCGCGTGGTGATCGCCTCGAACCAGTCGGGCATCGCGCGCCAGTACTTCGACATCAGCACGCTCAACGCGATCCACCAGAAACTGCACCGCCTGGCGCAGCAGGTTGGCGCCGATATCGACGCCATCTTCTTCTGCCCGCACGCCGCGGCGGACAATTGCGACTGCCGCAAGCCAAAGCCTGGCATGTTTACGGAAATTTCGAAGCGTTTCGAAATGAGCCTGAAGGGGGTGCCCACCGTGGGCGACTCGCTGCGCGACCTGCAGGCAGGTTTCAACAGCGGCTGCGTGCCCTACCTGGTGTTGACGGGCAAGGGCGAGAAGACGCATGCGACCGGCGGCCTGCCGCCGGGCACGCAGGTCTTCCCCGACCTGGCCGCCACGGTGGACTACATACTAAAATCGGACTAATCGCCCGTACCGGGCGCCGCCAGCTAATAATTGGAGACTGTGATTGCGTAATTTCGTATTGTTCCTGCGTTCTGCCCTGTTCATGTTGATAATGGCGCTTGCCACCATCGTCTGGTCCGGCGTCTGCATGCTGGCCGCGCCGCTGCCATACAACAAGCGCTATTACGTCACCTCGCGCTGGAATGTCTTCATGATCTGGTGCGCCAAGCATATCTGCGGCATCAACTATCAGTTCAAGGGCTACGAAAACTTCCCGGACAGCCCGGCCATCGTCCTGTCCAAGCACCAGTCGGCATGGGAAACCATCTTCCTGCTGGCGAACCTGCCACGTCCGCTGGTGTTTGTATTTAAAAAAGAAATTCTGTACATCCCCTTCTTCGGCTGGGGCATCGCACTGCTGCGCATGATCCCGATCGACCGCAAGCAAGGCAAGAATGCGTTCAAAACTGTTGTTGCGCATGGCAAGCGCCGCCTGAAAGACGGCCAATGGATTATCATGTTCCCGGAAGGGACCCGTACACGGGTCGGCTCGCAGGGCAAGTACAAGAGCGGCGGCACGCGCCTGGCAGTGGAAACCGGTGCGGTGGTGGTACCGATCGCGGTGAACTCCGGCGAGTGCTGGCCCAAGAATTCCTTTATCAAAAAGCCTGGCACCATCACGGTGTCGGTGGGCAAACCGATTTCGCCGGAAGGTCGCACCCCGGACGAGTTGATGGAGCAGGTGGAACAGTGGATCGAATCAGAAATGCGCGTCATTTCGCCCCACGCCTACAGCGCTGGCTAGCCGAAAAGGCCGAAGCGCAGCAGGAGGCGCCGCCCGCCGCGGCCGCGCCTTCTTCCCCGTTTCCCGTTCCCGCTCCCGCGGCAGTGAACCTGCTGCGCCCTCCGGTGCAATTGCGCCGCCCCGACCCAGTCACCCCCTCCGTCACCGGCGACCAGGACAAGCGCCAGCTGCTGGTTGGCGAATACATCCTCGAATATGTGCTCAAGCGCTCCACCCGGCGCTCGATCGGCTTCATGGTGGACGATACCGGCCTGTACGTGACCGCGCCCAAGCGCTGCAGCCTGGCCGACATCGACAACGCCATCCGCGCCAAGCAGCACTGGATCCTGTCCAAGCTGGACGAACGCCGCCAGCGCCGCGCCGCGCGCCTGGAAAAGCCGCCCATCGCCTGGGACGACGGCGCCAGGCTGCCCTACCTGGGGGGCGAGGTCACGCTGCGCCTGTACCACGCGCCGCGCAACACAACCGGATTCGACCCCGGTACCATGGAGCTTTCCATGGGCCTGGTGCAGGGCGCGACCGAGCAGCTGCTCAAGGAGCGCGTCAAGAACTGGTACAAGGCGCAGGCCGAAGGCCTGTTCCAGCAGCGCCTGGACCTGTATGCGGCGCGCCTGGGCGTGCAGTACGCGGGATTTTCGCTGTCCTCGGCCGACACGCGCTGGGGCTCCTGCACCGCGCAGCGCACCATCCGCCTGAACTGGAAGCTGATGCATTTTTCGCTGCCGCTGATCGACTACGTGGTGGCGCACGAACTGGCGCACATCCTCGAGATGAACCACAGCGCGCGCTTCTGGGCCAACGTGGCCCGCATCTATCCGCAGTATGAGGAAGCCAAGCAACTGCTGCGCAAGCGCGCCGCGGAACTGCAGCCCCTGTTCACCTGAGCGCTATGGCTAAAGCCAGCCCGCTTCGCGCGCCAGGCGGAATGCTTCCACCCGGTTGCCGGCATTGAGCTTGCTGATCGCTTCGGACAGGTAATTGCGCACCGTGCCTTCGGACAGGCTCAATTGCCTGGCGATCTCGGCGCCGCTGCGGCCTTCGCCGGCCAGGCGCAGCACCTGGCGCTCACGCTCGCTCAAAGGATCTTCGCCGCCGCTCCAGCTCTCCAGCGCCAGCTCGGGGGCGATGGCGCGCCCGCCCGCATGCACGCTGCGGATGGCGCCGGCCAGCGACTCCGACGGCGCGTCCTTGAGCAGGTAGCCGCGCACGCCGGCCGCCATGGCGCGCCGCAGGTAGCCGGAACGGGCAAACGTGGTGACGATCACCACGCGCGTCGCGGCGCCCCGCTCGGCCAGCACGGCGGCCAGCTCCAGGCCGGTCATCAGCGGCATCTCGATATCGGTCAGCACGATGTCCGGGCGCAGGTCGTCGCACAGGGTCAGCGCTTCCTGGCCGTTGCGCGCCTGGCCCACGACGTCCAGGTCCGGTTCGAGCTTGAGCAGCGCGGCCAGCGCGCCCAGCACCATCGACTGGTCTTCGGCAATCAATACCTTGATCATGCAGCGGCTCCCATCGGCAAATACAGTTGCAGTTCCAGCCCGCCGGCGCCCTGCCGCGCCGCGCCGCCGGCTTGCAGCGTCAGCCGCCCGCCGATGGCCACCACGCGTTCGCGCATGCCGCGCAGGCCGTTGCCGCGCGCGAGCGCTTCGCGGTCGAGCGGCGCGCAGCCATCGTCGCGGATATGGCAGACGATCTGGCCGCCTTCCTGGTGCACGCTGACCTGGCAGCGCGTCGCCCTGGCGTGGCGCAGGATGTTGGTCACCGCTTCGCGCAAGGCCAGCGCCAGCACGTTTTCCGCAGTGGCCGGCATGGCAAAGGGCTGCACGTCCGCCTCCAACGCCACGTCGGCGGCGGCCAGGGCGGCGCGCGCCTGCGCCAACTCCTGCGCAAAGCCGGTCTGGCGGTAGCCGGTGACGGCGCTGCGCACTTCGGCCAGCGCATGGCGCGCGGTGGTTTCGATATCCTTGATTTCCCTGGCCGTGGCGGCGCTGTCGCGTTCGAGCAGGCGTCCCGCCAGCTCGGCCTTGATGGCAATCAGCGACAAGGTATGGCCCAGCAGGTCGTGCAGGTCGCGCGAGATGCGCTCGCGTTCGGCGATGCGCGCGATATGCTCGACTTCCTCCTGCTTGCGCAGCAGCTGCTGGCTGGAGCGGCGCACGCGGGCGTCCATCACGCTGGCGATGCCGACCGGGGCGCCGACGGCCAGCGTCGGCAACAGGAAGCTAAGCGGCAAGTCCACCGCCAGCGCCACCAGCGAGGCGGCGCCGAGGATCAGGCCAATACCGAGGTAGGCATGGCGCTCCTTTTCCAGCGCAGCGCACATCGAGCAGGCGAAGATGAAGAAGGTGCAGGCGCCGAAATTGAACGGCGCCCACGCCAGTCCCATGGCGAAGGTGGCCAGCAGCAGCGGCACGGCGCGCTTCCCGCGCAGCCAGTAGCCGGCGAAGTACATCGGCACGAACACGGCGATCGACAGCGCCAGCATGCCCAGCTCCAGCAGCGTGGGGCGGATGTAGAAGTACTTCCACAGGAAGAAGTTCAGCGACAGCAGCCACAGATAAGGCGCCTTGCCCAGGTGCGGCGGCACCCACGGTCCGGCCAGCAGTCGCTTGAACTTCTCCATGTCGGCTCCTTATTGCGGCATCAGGCGCACGTCGGCGATCTGGAACTGGTAGTCGCCCGGTTGCGGCCCTGCATTGAAAGCAATCATTGTAATGGCGCTGGTGTCGATGCCCTTGAAGCTGGCCAGCGGCAGGCTGATCTCCTGCCACTCGGCGGCGGCCTGGAATGGCACGTTGACCGGGATCTGGCCCGCCTTGGACATGATCGCCACCGCATAGCGCTGGCCGTCACCCTTGACGCGGAAGCGCAGCACTTTGGCGCCGCTCAGGTCCGCCGCCGCCATCGGCGACTTGCCGGGCATGAAGGCCAGGCCGGCCCACGGGAAGGCAAAGCCGGGCTGCACGCTGGCCTTGACGCTGGCCGCCGCCTCGTCGGCATACTCAACCTTCACGCTCGACTTCCCGCCCAGGAAAGCGTCGTTGGACGGCATCCAGCCGGCGCCGAACGGGCTGGCCAGCTTGTCCTTGCTGAACAGGCTGATGCGGCCGTCGGCCGGCAGCGCCAGCGGCGCACTTTTCCCATTGAGCTCCTGCGCCACCAGCTCCTGCTGCCTGGTCCGCGCCGGCGACACCGCCTCGCCATCCTTCCACACTTCCACGATGCGGCGCGTGGCCAGGATGTCGGAAGTCGGGTCGCCGTCGACCAGCACCACGTCGGCCTTGTAGCCGTTGGCGATCTTGCCGCGCTTGTCCAGGCGGAAGGCCTTGGCCGGCGCCGAGGTGGCGGCGGCGAGCGCCTGCAGCGGGGTCAGGCCGGCCTTGGTCATGGCCAGCAGTTCATGGTGCATGCTCACGCCGTACAGCGTGCCGGGGTTGCCCGCGTCGGTACCGGCCAGCAGCGGCACGCCCGCGTCGCGCAGGGCCGCCACCACGGCGTTGGGCGCCGTCATGATTGCCGGGCGCGCTTCCTTGCCGTGGCTCGATTTGAGGATCGCCAGCTGTTCCTTGTCCAGCAGCGCTGCGAGGCCCTTGTCGCCAGTCAGATCGTGCGCATGCACACCGGCGATGCTTTCCATCACGCTGAAGGTCGGGATGATGAAGGCCTTGCGCTGCTTGGCCAGCTTGACCAACGCCTGCACATCGGCCGGCGCGATCGATGCGCCGGTAAACAGGTGCACCAGGCCGTCGGCGCCCGCTTCCAGCGCCAGGCGCGCGTCGTCCAGCCTGGATATATGGATCACGGCCAGCTTGCCGCGCTGGTGCGCGGCTTGCACCAGGGCCTTCACCGTGGGCAGGTCCAGGCTGTTCATCGGGTGGCCCGGCCGGCCCGGTTCCATCACGATCTTGATGAAGTCCGAGCCTTCGGCCACGCGTGCGTCGACCCAGGCCTGCGCCTCTTCCGGCTTGCTCAGGGTCGGGATCGGCAGGCCGTACTCGGTGCCGTGGCCGCCCGGTGCGGTTGCCAGCACGCCGGCCGAGAACACGTCGGCCGCATCCTTGTTCTCGCCTTTGGCCATGCGTGCGTGCACCGCCTGCATGGCTGCCACCGGCATGAACATGTCGACCTGGGTGGTCACGCCGAACAGGAGCGGCAGTTCCAGGAAGCGGTAGGCGTGCACGTGGGCATCGATCATGCCCGGCATCAGGGTGCGGCCGGCGCCATCGACCACCTTGGCGCCAGCGGGCGCCGCGCCCTTGAAGTCGGCGCTGGCGATCTTGCCGCCGTCGAGCAGCACGCTGCGTCCGGCGTGCACTGTCTCGCCGTCGAACACGCGGACATTCCTGATCAGGGTGGTTTCGGCGGCCATGGCGGGCAGGGCCAGGGCCAGGCTGGCGGCGATCAGCAGCTTGCGAAATGGTTGCATTGCGGTCTCCTTGTAGTGAATGACCTCAGTATCCGGTGCGCAGGCCCTGCGCACCAGAATGAATTGCCATGACTTGCGCATGACATTTGTCACTTCAGGTCGGGAAGCAGTGCTAGCGTGCGCTCGGTGGCGCCGCGGTGGGTGTTGGCAAAGGTTTGCGCGTGCGCGCCCATGGCGGAGCGCGACTGGCTGTCGGCCAGGAGGATCGCCGCCTGGTGCATCAGGCCGTCGCTGTTGTGGATGCGCACGGCCCCTCCCTGGTGCAGGCAGTCCTCGGTCGCCTGCGCAAAGTTGAAGGTGTGTTCGCCCACGATGACCGGCTTGCCCAGCGCGGCAGGCTCGATCAGGTTCTGTCCGCCCAGCGGCTGCAGGCTGCCGCCGATGAAGGCCAGGTCGCAGGCCGAATAGTAGGCGAACATCTCGCCCATCGAGTCGCCCAGCAGCACCTCGGTGGACGGCGCCACGCTGGCGCCGGCCTCGCTCAGGGCGGAGCGGCGCTGCAGCGACAGGCCGCTGTCCGCCACCATCGCCGCCACCTCGTCGAAACGCTGCGGATGGCGCGGCACGATCAGCAGCAGCACGTCCCGCGGCAGCTCGGCGCGCGCGCTCCGGAACGCTTCCAGGATCATGCCCTCTTCGCCTTCGCGCGTGCTGGCGCACAGGAACACGGGGCGCGCGCCGATCTGCCGGCGCAGCACCGCGCCCGCCGCCATGGCAGCCGGCGGGATGACGACGTCGAACTTGATGCTGCCGGTCACCTCCACCCTGGGCGCGCCCAGCTCGCGGATGCGCAGCGCATCGGCCTCGGTCTGCGCCGCCACCAGCGCAATGCCTTGTGCGGCGTCGCGGATCACCTTGCCCAGTCGCAGCGCCTTGCCCAGCGAGCGCTCGCTCAGGCGCGCATTGGCCAGCACCACCGGCACCTGGTCGCGGTTGCATTGCAGGATCAGGTTGGGCCATACCTCGGTTTCCATCAGCAGGCAGATGCGCGGCTCGAAGTGGCGGATGAAGCGCGCCACCAGCAGCGGCAGGTCGTAGGGCAGGAACGACTGCACCACGCGCGCGCCATGCTTGCCGAACAGGCTCTTGCCGGTGGCGCGCCCGGTCGGCGTCATGCAGGTCAGCACGATGCGCGCTTGCGGGTATTGTTTCAGCAGGGCGTCGACCAGCGGTTCGGCGGCGCGGGTCTCACCGACCGACACCGCGTGCACCCAGATGGTCATCGGTTCGTCGTTGGCCGCGCGCGGCCCGTAAAAGCCCAGGCGCTCGCCCCAGTGCTCGCGGTAGCCCGGTTCCTTGCGGCCGCGCCACCACAGGCGCCCCAGCACCAGCGGCAAGGCCAGCCACCACATGAAGGTATAGACAATGCGCATGCTCAGAGCAGGCTCCGGGCCGCGGCCAGCACCTCGGCCACACCGGGCGGCGCGCCCTTGTCGCCCAGGTTGATGATGCGCGGCGACCAGTTGCCTTCGGTCTTCCAGCGCGGCGAATCGGCATAGATCTCGACCACCGGACGCGAGAAGGCTGCCGCGATGTGGGTCAGGCCGGTGTCCACGCCCACCGCCAGGTCAGCCCGGCGCGCCAGCATGACCGCGTCGGCCATCGACAGTTTGGGCAGCACGCGCGCATTCGGGATCGCGGCGGCCAGCCCTTCGGCTTCCGCCTTTTCCTTCTCCGAACCCCATGGCAGCAGCACCGGCATGGGCGCCAGCGCCTTGCCCAGCTCGATCCAGTTCGCCGGCGCCCACTTCTTGGCGTCGCGCGCGGTGCCGTGGAAGAACACGGCGTATGGCGCATCGCCCATCCACTGCGGGCGCGGCGTATCGGCCGCCACTTCCGGCAGGCCGAAGTCGGCCGGATAGTCGACGTTCAGGCCCAGCGCGGCCGCCACCACCAGGCGCCCGCGT
This sequence comes from Pseudoduganella sp., assembly GCA_021323265.1. Lineage (GTDB taxonomy): Bacteria > Pseudomonadota > Gammaproteobacteria > Burkholderiales > Burkholderiaceae_D > Rugamonas. The sequence goes on from JAJTCO010000031.1 coordinate 18,325, forward strand.
GCCACCGCGTGCGTGCGCGGATGCAGCGGGATGCTCTTGGTATGGAAGATGCGCGAAATGCCTTCGTAGCCGGAGCCTTCGCTGCCGTTGGCCAGGCCGATCTTGTGCTTGCCGCGCGCGGCGCCCATGATCACGCCGGTCTTGAGCAGGCCCTGGGTGTCGAACACGTAGTCGTACTGGACTTCGCGCAGGCGCGTGAAGAATTCGCCCACCTCGTTGCGCACTTCCTTGCTACGCAGGTTCTTGCGCCAGCGGCGCAGGCCCCACGGCAGGATGTTGCGCACCATCGGGTTCAGGCGCACCAGGCTGACATAGCCCTCGTCAGGCTTGGCCGCCAGGATCACGTCGCGGAACTGGCCCTGGATGCGCGCCAGCGCCGCCGGCGACTCCGCCTCGAAACGCATCACGATCACCGGCGTGGTGTTGGATGAACGCGCCAGGCCGAAGCCGTCGGCGTACTCCACGCGCAGGCCGTCGATGTCGACGATGCGTTCATTGCCCGGGAATTTCGCATCGGCCGTCAGCTTGGCCATCAGTGCGAAATTCTCGCCCTCCTGCAGCTGCAGGTGCAGTTCCGGCGTGCTGTCGGACTTGGGCAGCGCGTTCAGCAGGGCCGACGGGTCGGCGTGTTTGGTCAGGATTTCCAGCATGCGCGCGCCGGCATACAGGCCGTCGTCGAAACCGTACCAGCGGTCCTTGAAGAAGATATGGCCGCTCATCTCGCCGCCCAGCGGCGCGCCGGTTTCCTTCAGCTTGGCCTTCACCAGCGAGTGGCCGGTCTTGTACATCAGCGCCCGGCCGCCGGCCTGCTCGATATACGGCGCCAGGTGGCGCGTGCATTTCACGTCGTACAGGATCTGCGCGCCGGGATTGCGCGACAGGACGTCCTCGGCGAACAGCATCATCTGGCGGTCAGGGTAGATGATCTGGCCGTCCTTGGTGACGATGCCCAGGCGGTCGCCGTCGCCGTCGAAGGCCAGGCCGATCTCGGCGTCGGTCTGCCGCAGGGCCTGGATCAGGTCCTGCAGGTTTTCCGGATGCGCCGGGTCCGGGTGGTGGTTCGGGAACGTGCCGTCCACTTCGCAGAACAGCTCGACCACCTCGCAGCCCATGCCGCGATACAGGTCGCCGGCGAAGGCGCCGGCCACGCCGTTGCCGCAGTCGACGGCAATCTTGATCGGGCGCGCCAGCTTCACGTCGCCGATGATGCGCTCCAGGTACTGGGCGCGGATGTCGTGCGTGCCGTACTTGCCCGGGGTGGCCGCGGGCAGCAGGCCGGCCTCGATGGCGTTGTACAGCGCGGTGATCGACTCGCCGTGGATCGCCTCGCCCTTCAAGACCATCTTGAAGCCGTTGTAGTCGGGCGGATTGTGGCTGCCGGTGACCATGATGCCGGAACGGGTGTCGAGCACCTGGGTGCCGTAATACACCATCGGCGTGGCCACCACGCCCAGGTCGATCACGTCCATGCCGGCAGCCTGCAGGCCCTGTGCCAGGGCGGCGATCAGTTCCGGGCCGGACAGGCGGCCGTCGCGGCCGATCACGACACTGCGCTCTCCCTTGGCAGCGGCGGCCATGCCGAAGGCATGGCCGATCGAGCGGGCAACGCCGGCGTCCAGCGTGTGACCGATGATGCCGCGGATATCGTAAGCTTTGAAGATGGATTTAGAGAGAGCAACCATAGAGAACGAAAACGTAAGTTGAAAATGTGAGCGGGTCAGATGCGCAGCTCGTCCATGGACTTGCCGCCGTCGACCCAGTCCTTGACCCATTTCGGCTGGCGCCCGCGGCCGGTCCACTGCTCGGCGGCATTGGCCGGATTGCGGTAACGCGCCTCCACCTTGCCCCCCTTGTTGCGGGTGCCGGGGAAACCGATCAGCAATTCCTTCAGCGGCACGCCCACCTGCTGGGCGATGGCAAAGATCTGTTCGCGCGCCTTTTGCTTATCCTGGCCCTCGCGCTGCTTTAATTCGCGCTTAATCCGCTCTTGCAGGTTGCGCAATTCCGGAGACGACAAATTCGACAGGTCCATATTCGCTATCCTTTATTGTGTTCGGTGTCATGAAATATACACGAAATCGTGTCAGTGGCTTTTTTTATGCCGGATCATCCAGCGCGGCGCTTTAAATCGTACGATGCGCATATAAAGCCACACATAACTTGCAATAAATAGCAGGCAGAACAGAATCAGCACCCAGGTGTAGCGCCAGAATACCGTGGCGGGGATCACCGCCATCAGGGAAAACATCCACAGGTAAGGCGACGTCAGGGAATTGCGGCGCACCAGCGCACGGGCATCCTTGCGGCCCACGGCCCATTGCACCACGCGCCGGAAAATCAGGCTGTGCAAATGAATCCCGTCCGGCATGGCCGGCGATTTCCCGCGGATAAACAGGCGGCGATACACGCTGAACAGGGTTTCAAAGGTGGGATATATTAAAAGCAATACCGCGTACCAGGTAGAAACTTGCGGGTTGCGCATTACCAGCAGCAGCGCCAATTCCCCCAGCATGAAGCCGATAAAGTAAGCGCCGCCGTCGCCCAGGAATATCAGGCCGACCGGGTAATTCCAAATCAGGAAACCGGCCGTGGCGCCCGCCACCATCAGCGCCGCCACCAGCACGAACATATCATTGACCTGCAGCGCGACATAACCGAGCGAGAGCAGCATGCAAATCGTGACCACGCTGGCCAGGCCATTAAAACCGTCGATAATATTGATGGCATTGGCGATGCCCGCCACGGCCAGCACGGTGAGCGGCAAGGTCAGCCATAAATAGGGCAGCGGCCAGGCCGACACCAGCCAGTCGATGCGGTCGATGCGCGCGTCCAGCAGGAAGTAGCCGAGCAAGGCGGCAAACATGGTCAGCAGCAGGCGCCGCGCGGCGCTCACCTTGCCGGTATAGTCTTCGACGATGCCGCCGACAAAGGCAAACATGGCGCACATCATCAGCGACAGCATCCAGCTGGTCATGGCGGGCACGCGCCACACCGAGATGCAGGCGCTCAGCGCCACCGCCATGAAGATCGACAGGCCGCCAATGCGCGCCACATGGTGCACGTGCACCTTTTGCACGCCGTTGAAATCGGTGTCCAGCGCCGGGCCATGCAGCCGCACTTCCTTGATGACCCACAGGGTCAACAGTGCAGACGCGACAAAGCTCACGAGGAAGGAAAACATTAGTTCTTATCAGTAGAGGGAGCCAGCCGCTGCTTCTATCGCAGCGCAGCAAGAAAGATTGCCCGGACGCTAACCGGGCGATTGTACCGGATTCATGCAGGCCGACGGGAAATTCTAGCCGAGGGCGTTGCGCCCCCGGCAATTACTTACCATTTGATACCTTTGCGTGGCCTAGCTGGTCATGCACAAGCGCAATGCTTCTTGCCAGGATGGCAAGTTACAGAAGCGCGCCGTCAGCTTGCCCGAATCGAGCATGGAAAACTGCGGCCGCTTGGCCGGCACCGGGTACTCGGCGCTGCTGATGGGCAGCACGCGGCAGTCGCGCCCCGCCTGCGCCAGGATGGCCTGGGTGAAGCCGTGCCAGGTGGTTTCCCCCCGGCTGGCCAGGTGGTAGATGCCGCCATTGTCCTGCCACCATTCGGCGCCGTGGCCGCGCGCCTGCGCCAGTACCAGGGCGGTGGTGTCGGCGATGGTGCGGCTCCAGGTGGGCGCGCCATGCTGGTCGGCCACCACGCGCAGTTCGTCGCGCTCTTGCGCCAGGCGCAGCATGGTCAGCAGGAAGTTCTTGCCGCGCATGCCGTACACCCAGCTGGTGCGGAAGATCAGGTGCGGCACGCCGGACGCGGCAATGGCCTGCTCGCCGGCCAGCTTGCTGGCGCCGTACACGTTCACCGGGCCGGTGGCGTCGTCCTCGCGGCGCGCGCCAGGCTGGTCGCCGGGGAAGACGTAATCGGTGGAATAGTGCACCAGGGCGGCGCCCAGGCGCTTGGCCTCTTCCGCCATCACGCCCGGCGCCTCGGCATTGACGCGGTAGGCCAGCGCACTGTCGCTTTCGGCCTTGTCCACTTGCGTGTAGGCGGCCGGGTTGACGATCAGCTGCGGCCGGACCGCGCGGATCACGCTGCGCACCTGGTCTAGGTCATCGAGCGCCATGCCGCCGCGGTCCACCGTCACCACCTCGCCCAGCCCCTGCAGGCTGCGCTCCAGTTCATGGCCGACCTGGCCGCTGGCGCCTGTCAGCAGGATCTTCATGGGAACACTTCCGCGGCAGCCAGCGGCACGCCCGCCTGGTCCTTGGCCGACAGCAGCGGCGCGCCGGCCAGCGGCCAGTCGATGCCGATGGCCGGGTCGTTCCAGATCACGCAGCGCTCGTGCGCCGGCGCGTAGTAGTCGGTGGTCTTGTACAGGAATTCGGCGAGCGTGCTGGTGACCAGGAAACCGTGGCCGAAGCCGGGCGGAATCCATAGCTGGCGCTTGTTCTCGGCCGACAGTTCCAGGCCGTACCACTGGCCGAACGTGGGGGAAGACTTGCGCAAGTCCAGTGCCACGTCGAACACGGCGCCGCTCGTCACGCGCACCAGCTTGCCCTGTGCCTGCTCGACCTGGTAGTGCAGGCCGCGCAGCACGCCTTGCGCGGAACGGGAATGGTTGTCCTGCACGAATTGCGTGTGCACGCCGGTCAGCTCGGCGAACCGGCGCGCGTTGAAGCTCTCGTAGAAAAAGCCGCGTTCGTCGCCGAACACGGTCGGCTCGATCACCAGCAAGCCTTCGATCGGGGTGGGAATGACGTTCATCGGTTGATAACTTTGTCTTCGAGGATGCGCAGCAGGTACTGGCCGTAACCGTTCTTCTTCAGCGGCTCGGCCAGCTGGCGCAACTGGGCGGCGTCGATATAGCCCTTGCGGTAGGCGATCTCCTCGGGGCAGGCCACCTTCAGGCCCTGGCGGCGTTCGATGGTGGCGATGAACTGCGAGGCGTCCAGCAGCGAATCGTGGGTACCGGTGTCGAGCCAGGCCATGCCGCGCCCCATCAGCTCCACCTGCAGCTTGCCCGCTTCCAGGTAGGCGCGGTTGACATCGGTGATTTCCAGTTCGCCGCGCGCGGAAGGCTTGATGCTGGCGGCGATGTCGCACACGCCGGTGTCGTAGAAATACAGGCCCGTGACGGCGTAGTTCGACTTGGGCGCGCTGGGTTTTTCCTCGATGGAGATGGCGCGGCGGTCATCGTCGAATTCCACCACGCCGTAGCGTTCCGGATCGGTCACGTGGTAGGCAAACACGGTGGCGCCCTCGGCGCGCTCGGCGGCACTGCGCAACATGGCATCGAGGTCGTTGCCGTAGAAGATGTTGTCGCCCAGGATCAGCGCGGAAGGGTGCTCGCCCACGAATGCCTTGCCGATGATGAACGCCTGCGCCAGGCCGTCCGGCGACGGCTGCACCGCGTAGCTCAGGTTCAGGCCCCACTGGCTGCCGTCGCCCAGCAGCTCCTGGAAGCGCGGCGTGTCCTGCGGCGTGGAGATGATCAGGATGTCGCGCATGCCGGCCAGCATCAGCACCGTCAGCGGGTGGTAGATCATCGGCTTGTCATGGATCGGCAGCAGCTGCTTGGACACCGCCTTGGTGATCGGATACAGGCGCGTGCCGGAGCCGCCGGCCAGGATGATGCCCTTGCGGTCGCTCACTGGATTCATTCTTGCCCCCGGTTGTTGTAGTTGGTTTCCACCCATTTGGCGTAGGCGCCCGACTGTACGTCGGCCACCCATTGCGGGTGATCCAGGTACCACTGCACGGTCTTGCGGATGCCGGTCTCGAACGTTTCGGCCGGCTTCCATCCCAGCTCGCGCTCGAGCTTGCGCGCATCGATGGCATAGCGGCGGTCGTGGCCCGGGCGGTCCTTCACATAGGTGATCTGGCTGCGGTAGCTGCTGCCGTCCGCCTTGGGCTTGAGCGCATCGAGCATGTCGCACAGCGTGTGCACCACGTCCAGGTTGGCCTTTTCGTTCCAGCCGCCAACGTTGTACGTCTCGCCCAGGCGTCCTTCGGCCAGCACGCGGCGGATGGCCGTGCAATGGTCGCTCACGTACAGCCAGTCGCGCACTTGCTGGCCATCGCCATAGATCGGCAGCGGCTTGCCGGCCTGGGCATTGGCGATCATCAGCGGAATCAGTTTTTCCGGGAAGTGGTAAGGACCGTAGTTGTTCGAGCAGTTGGTGGTCAGGGTCGGGAAGCCGTAGGTATGGTGGTAGGCGCGCACCAGGTGGTCGGAGGCGGCCTTCGACGCGCTGTACGGGCTGTTCGGCGCATAGGGCGTGGTTTCGCTGAAGGGCGCATCGTCCGGACCCAGGGTGCCGTACACTTCGTCGGTCGACACGTGCAGGAAGCGGAAGGCGGCCTGCGCGGCCGGCTGCAGCTCGCTCCAGTAGGCGCGCGCCGCTTCCAGCAGGCTGAAGGTGCCGTTGATGTTGGTCTGGATGAACTCGCCAGGACCGTGGATCGAGCGGTCCACGTGCGATTCGGCCGCGAAGTGCACCACGGCGCGCGGCTGGTGCTGGCGCAGCAGCGCCAGCACTTGCTCGGTGTCGCAGATGTCGTCGCGCACGAAGACGTGGCGCGCGTCGCCCTGCAGCGAGGCCAGGTTCTGCAGGTTGCCGGCATAGGTCAGCTTGTCGAAGTTGAGGACAGCTTCATCCGATTGGGCCAGCCAGTCCAGCACGAAGTTCGAACCGATAAACCCGGCGCCGCCAGTGACGAAGATCATGCGTTATCCTTGCAAGTAAATGACACCATGATTGTATTTGATAATCCCAAATGAAAACATATGTAGTGGGCGACCTGCAGGGCTGCCACGGCGAGACTGTAACACTTGTTGAAAAGATACTCGAAACAGAACATGCCGCAGGGAACGAACCTCCCGCCATCCTGTTTTGCGGCGACCTGATCAACCGTGGTCCGGACTCGCTGTCGACCCTGCGCTATGTGCAAGCCCTGAGCCAGGGCAGCGACGGCCGCATCGACGCCGTGCTGGGCAACCATGACCTGCACCTGCTGGCGGTGGCCAACGGCATCCGCGCCGAATCGAGCTCCGACACCTTCGAGCATATCCTGGCCGCGGCCGACCGCGAAGCACTGTTGCACTGGCTGCGCCTGCGCCCGATGGCGCTCATGCGCCTGGACCACCTGCTGGTGCACGGCGGCGTGCTGCCGCAATGGACGGCCCGGCAGACCATGGCGCTGGCGGGGGAAGTGGAAGCGGCGCTGCGCGGCGAGCAATGGGTGGACTTCCTGCGCGAGATGTACGGCAACCTGCCCGACCGCTGGGACGACGGGCTGACCGGCGGTGCGCGCCTGCGCTGCATCGTCAACGCGCTCACCCGCATGCGTTTTTGCACGGCGCAAGGGGTGATGGATTTCAAGATGAAGGAATCGGCGCATGCCGACCCCGCCACGGGCCTGATGCCCTGGTTCGAAGTGCCCGGACGCCGCACCAGCGATACCACGGTGGTGTTCGGCCACTGGTCGGCGCTGGGCTTGCGCATCCTGCCGCGCCTGATTGCCCTGGACAGCGGCTGCGTATGGGGCGGCAAGCTGTCGGCCGTCTGCCTGGACGACCGCAGCCTGCTGCAGGTGGATTGCCCGGAATACCGCCGCGTCTAGTGTTTCTGCGCGCTCTCGGCGGGGGCCTGTGCCTGCGCCTCGGGCTTGGGCGCCTCGCCGCCGTCGGCCGCAGGCGCCGCACCGTCGGCCGGCGCGGCCGGCGCAAAGGTGGCCGCCATCAGCTCGCGATAGGCTTCCGCCTTGCGCAGCGGCTCCAGGTTAGCACTGCCCTTGATCGCTTCCTCATCGGTGAAGCCGTTGACGATGGCCGTCTCCAGCGACGCCATGGCGGCGTTCTTGCGCCCCAGTTGCGCCTGCGCCTGCGCCAGCAGGAAGTACGCCTCCGCCTCCTTCGGCGCCTTCAGCGTGGCGGCATGCGCCTTGTCGGCAGCAATGCCGTAGTTCTTCTGCGCCAGGCTTTCCGCCGCCTGCGTGCGCAAGGTCTTGGCGTTGGCGAACATGTCGCCGCCGCACGCCGCCAACAGCAGGCATGCTGCCAGCACACTGATCCTGGTCATGCTGAATGCTCCTGTAAAGTTTGCGCCGCCGGCACGATGCCCAGCGCACCGGCGATGGCATCGTGCGCCGCCTGCGCCAGTTCGCGCCGGTGCGCCCCCGCCCCTTCCATGGCAGGCAGCACCGCTAGGCGCGCACGCACCGGCTTGCCGTCGAGGATGTTGACCACGCTTTGCACGAACGTCATGTCGCCAATGAAGTCCACCGACGGGTGCGGCTGGCCCGCCGCATCCACATAGGATAGCGCGAATGGCTGCACCTGCACCTTGCCGTCGACCGCGGCCTCGAACAGGTTGGCGTGGAACGGCAGGATCGTGCCCTGCGCCGCCGTGGTCCCTTCCGGGAAGAAGGCCACGCGCTGCCCTTCCTGCAGGGCATGCACCAGGCCCTTGAAGATGTTGCGCAACTCGCGCTTGTTGCCGCGCGCGATGAACACGGTGCCCGCCTGCGCCACCAGCCAGCCGGCCAGCGGCCAGTCGCGGATCTCCGCCTTGGCCACGAAGCGGCACGGATAGAGCGCATTGATGACGAAAATGTCCAGCCACGAAATGTGGTTGCAGACGATCACGCCATGCTCGAGCGGCTGCGCGCTGCCGTGCGCCACCTGCACGCTGACGTTGCAGATGGCCAGCAGCTGGCGCGACCAGCGGCGGATGTGCGCGTTGCGCCGTTCCTTTCCGATGAAGGGGAAGACCAAGGCACACGTGGCCATGCCGGCCACCAGGTGCAGCGCCATGCGCCCGCAGCGCAGCGCCAGGCGCCAGTCCAGGTTGCGTTGGGCTGGCTGCTTAGCTTCCATTTCGTTCGTAGGCCACGCGTCCGGCCACGATGGTCGCCTGCACCTGCCCTGCCAGTTCGTAGCCGAGGAACGGCGTGTGCTTGCCCTGGCTGGCCAGGGCGCTGCCGGCGACGGTCCAGCGCGCGGCCGGATCGAACACCACCACGTCGGCCACGCTGCCCACGCCCAGCTGGCCCGCTTGCGCCAGCCCCGCCACGCGCGCCGATTCGCTGGTGACGCGCGCCAGGGCGCGCGCCAATGCGTCGTCCTTGCCTTGCGGCGCGGCGTAGTCGTCGGCCCACTTGATGGCCAGCGACAACAGCAGTTCCAGGCCGGTGGCGCCGGGCGAGGCCTCGCCGAACGGCAGCAGCTTCTCGTCGTCGTCGCACGGCGTGTGGTCCGAGCACATGGCGTCGACGGTGCCGTCCAGCAGGCCGGCGCGGATCGCATCGCGGTCGCGCTGGGAGCGGAACGGCGGATCGACGCGCGCGTTGGAGTCGAAGAAGTTGATGTCGGTGTCGGTCAGGTGCACGTGGTGCACGCCCACGTCGCAGGTGATCGGCAGGCCTTCGGCCTTGGCCGCGCGCACCAGCTCCAGGCCGGCGGCCGAGGACATGCGGCACAGGTGCACCTTGGCGCCGGTGGCGCGCATCAGTTCGAAGATGGTGTGCAGGGCGATGGTCTCGGCCATCACCGGCACGCCCGACAGGCCCAGGCGCGACGCCAGCGGGCCGCTGTGGGCCACGCCGCCGCGGCCGATCCAGGCGTCCTGCGGGCGCAGCCAGATGGTGAAGCCGAAGGTGGCGGCGTACTGCATCGCGCGCTGCAGCACCGTGGTGTCCCGGATCGGGGTCTCGGCCTGCGAGAAACCGATGCAGCCGGCGCCGGTCAGTTCCACCAGCTCGGTCAGCGCCTCGCCTTTCAGGCCATGGGTCAGGGCGCCCAGCGGGTGCACGTGGGCCTGGTTCAGGGCGCGCGCGCGGTGCTTGAGCATTTCCACCAGGCCCGGCTCGTCGAGCACGGGGTCGGTGTCGGGCGGGCACACCAGGGACGTCACGCCGCCCTGCACTGCCGCCTGCATTTCCGACTTCAGCGTGGCCTTGTATTCGAAGCCCGGCTCGCGCAGGCGCGCCGACAGGTCGACCAGGCCGGGCGCCACCACCATGCCGGCGGCGTCGATGATGCGCTCGGCCGCGAAGCCTGCCGGCGCGCTGCCGATGGCGGCGACCTTGCCGTCGACGATGTACAGGTCCTGCTTGGAATCGATCTTGTTGGCCGGATCGATCAGTCGGCCGTTCTGGATAAGTACGTTCATTGTGCCTGGTTCATTCATGCCTGGTTGCCTGCCACGATGCTCATGACCGCCATGCGCACCGCGATGCCGAAGGTGACCTGCGACAGGATCACCGCTTGCGGGCCGTCGGCCACCGCCGAATCGATTTCCACGCCGCGGTTCATCGGGCCCGGGTGCATCACGATTGCGTCCGGCGCGGCCAATGCCAGGCGCTCGGGCGTCAGGCCGTAGGCGCGGAAGTACTCGCCGGCCGACGGCAGCAGTGCGCCGCTCATGCGCTCGTTCTGCAGGCGCAGCATGATGATCACGTCCACGTCCTTCAAGCCTTCGTCCATGTTGGTGAAGGTGCGCACGCCCAGCTGTTCCAGGCCGCCCGGCAGCAGGGTATGCGGGCCGATGGCGCGGATTTCCGGCACGCCCAGCGTGGTCAACGCATGGATGTCGGAGCGCGCCACGCGGCTGTGCAGGATGTCGCCCACGATCGCCACGCGCAGGTTGGTGAAGTCCTTCTTGTAGTGGCGGATGGTGTACATGTCCAGCAGGCCCTGCGTCGGGTGCGCGTGGCGGCCGTCGCCCGCGTTCACCACGTGCACGTGGTTCTGCTTCGTGTCGTGCAGGTGCTTGGCGATCAGGTAGGGCGCGCCGGACTGCGAATGGCGCACCACGAACATGTCCGCATGCATGGCCGACAGGTTGTCGATGGTGTCGAGCAGGGATTCGCCCTTGCTGGCCGAGGACGCTGCGATGTTCAGGTTGATCACGTCCGCCGACAGGCGCTTGGCGGCGATTTCAAACGTGGTGCGGGTGCGGGTGGAATTCTCGAAGAACAGGTTGAAAACGCTCTTGCCGCGCATCAGCGGGACCTTCTTCACTTCGCGGTCCGAGACGGACACGAACGAGGAGGCGGTATCGAGGATCTGGTTGATGATGGCCTTGGGCAGGCCCTCGGTCGACAGCAGGTGCTGAAGCTCGCCGTGTTTGTTGAGTTGCGGATTAAGCATGGTTCTGTTCAATAGTCAGGGAAAACTTTCCGTCGCCGGTCTGCTGCAGGCGCAGCGCCTGGCCCGGCGCGCAGCGCGTGTGCGCCGCCACGAAGTCGGCCGCCACGGGCAACTGGCGTTCGCCGCGGTCCACCAGCGAGGCGAGCAGGATGCGCGCCGGGCGGCCGTAGTCGAACAATTCGTTGATGGCGGCGCGCGTGGTGCGGCCGGTGTACAGCACGTCGTCCACCAGCACGATGGTGGCGCCGCTGACGTCAAAGCCGATATGGGTCGGCTTCACTTCGGCCGGCAGGCCCTTCTTCGCATAGTCGTCGCGGTAGAAGGACACGTCCAGCACGCCCAGGCGCGCGCCCAGGTTGAGGTCCTTGGCCAGGCGCTCGGCAATCCAGGCGCCGCCGGAGTGGATGCCGACGATGGCCGGCTCGTGGGCGCCGGCGATGCCGGCCTTGACCTGCTCGAGCAGGCTGGCGTACAGCGCCTCGGCGTCCAGTTGTTGGGGATCAGTGTGGGACATATTCGTCAAAGTATTGTTGCAGGATGATGGCGGCGGCGCGGTCGTCGATGATTTCGCCGCGCTTGGCGGCAATCATGGCCGACGAGTAGCGTTCGTCGACCAGCACCACGGGAAGGTTGAAGCGGCCGTTCAGCTGGTTGGCGAACTTGCGGCAGCGTGCAGTCATGTCGTGCTCCGCGCCGTCCGGATGGAAGGGCAGGCCGACGATCAGGCGGGTCGGCCCCCATTTCTCGATCAGCGCCCCGATCTCGGCAAAGCGCACGTCGTTGACGGCCGATTGAATGACGGCCAGGGGGTTGGCCTGGCCGATCATGGTATTGCCCATTGCGACACCGATGCGTTTGATGCCGAAGTCGAAGCCTAAAACAGTTTCCGGACTATGCATGACCCGCTTCAGAGTTGAGCATCAGGGGGTCGAAGCCCAGCAGCTTCATGGCGGCCATGTAGCGTTCCTCGATCGGCACGTCGAACACGATGCGCGGGTCGGCGGCCACGGTCAGCCAGCCGTTGCGCGCCAGTTCGTCTTCCAGCTGGCCGGGGCTCCAGCCGGCATAGCCGATCGACACCATCATGCGTTCCGGGCCATTGCCGCGCGCCACCGCTTCCAGCACGTCGATCGAGGTGGTGAAGGCGACGTCGTTGGTCACCGTCAGCGACGAGGAGTAGTGCGCGCCCGGCGTATGCAGCACGAAGCCACGGTCGTCCTGCACCGGGCCGCCGAACATGATCGGCTCCGATTCCAGGTGGCGTTCGGCGGCGGACGACACTTCGAGGTCGATGCGGTCAAACAGCACTTCCATGGTCATGTCGGTGGGCTTGTTGATGACGACGCCGAGCACGCCGTTTTCATTGTGTTCGCACACATACACGACCGTGCCGCCAAAGATCGGGTCTTGCATGGATGGCATGGCGATCAGGAAGTGATTCGCCAGGTTGAGCGCAGGGGCATTCATAGGCGCCTTTAGCTCCTTCAGTTCACTAGTTTCCGGTAACAATCCCGGCACAGGCATGCTTTTGGTCAATTTGACTTTTTTCATGATTGCTCTCTATGCAGGACTGTTAAGAGTTCTTTACTGTAATATCCGCGCTGCAACTGTCGGATATACCCACAGTTTACTATGAATTGCTGATCCAGCCATGAAAAACGCCCTGCTCTGGTTGCGCCGTGACTTGCGGCTCTTCGATCACGCCGCCCTGCACCATGCGCTTGCTTCCGGAGCAACAGTCTACTGCGCCTTTATTTTCGACCGCGCCATCCTGGATTGCCTGCCGGCGGCCGACCGCCGCGTGGAGTTCCTGCACGACACCCTGGCGGCCCTTGCGGACGAGCTGGCGGCGGCCGGCGGCCACCTGATCGTGCGCCATGACTTTGCCGAAACAGCCATCCCGGCCCTGGCCGCCGAACTCGACTGTGCGGCGGTGTACGCCAACCACGACTACGAACCCGCCGCCAGCGCGCGCGACGCTGCCGTGGCGGCGGCGCTGGCTGCCGCCGGCCGCACCCTGCACACCTTCAAGGACCAGGTGGTGTTCGAGCGCGATGAAGTACTGACCCAGGCCGGCCAGCCGTTTACCGTCTTCACGCCGTACAAGAACGCCTGGCTGCGCAAGCTGGAGGCCGACCCGGCGGTGCTGGCGCCGTGGACCGTAGCGCCGCAGGCGGGCCGCTTTGCGCCCGGCCACAGCACCTTGCCGGCGCTGGAGGCGCTCGGTTTCGCGCGCACCAACCTGCACCAACTGGGCATCGGCAACGGGCCGCAGCTGTTCGACGACTTCCTGGGCCGCATCGCCGACTACGGCGTGGCGCGCGACTTCCCGGCCATCAAGGGGCCGTCCTATCTGTCCATGCACCTGCGTTTCGGCACCGTCTCGATCCGCCACCTGGTGCGCACCGTCATGGCGATGTCGGCGCGCGGCGCCGCGGGCGAAGGCGGCGCGGTCTGGCTGTCGGAACTGATCTGGCGCGAGTTCTACATGCAGATCCTGTTCCACCATCCGCACGTGGTGAGCGGCGCCTTCAAGCCGGCCTACGACAGGATCGAATGGGAAAGCGGCCCTGAGGCGGACCAACTGTTTGCCGCCTGGTGCGAGGGGCGCACCGGCTACCCCCTGGTCGACGCGGCCATGCTGCAGCTCAACGGCACGGGGTATATGCACAACCGCCTGCGCATGGTGACGGCGTCCTTCCTGTGCAAGGACCTCGGCATCGACTGGCGCCGCGGCGAAGCCTACTTCGCCCTGCACCTGAACGACTTCGACCTGGCCGCCAACAACGGCGGCTGGCAGTGGGCGGCGTCCTCCGGTTGCGACGCGCAGCCCTATTTCCGGATCTTCAATCCGGTGACGCAGTCGCAGAAGTTCGATCCGGAAGGGAAATTCATCAAGCGCTACCTGCCGCAGCTGGCCGGCCTGTCGGCCAAGGAAATCCACCTGCCGCGCAACCCGGTCGTCGAACACGACGCGGCGCGCCAGCGTACGCTGGCGCGCTACGCAGTGGTCAAGACCCGGTAAGGCCGGGTCTGCCCCAAGGGTCAGACCCCGGCTTACTGGTTCTGCGGCAACAGCCCCGCAATCGCCCCCAGCAGGATGTCCTCCTGGAACGGCTTGCCGAAATACGCGTTCACGCCCAGCTGCAGCGCGTAGTTGCGGTGCTTGTCCGCCGAACGCGACGTGATCATGATGATCGGGATGTCGCGCGTGCGCTCGTCGCCGCGCACGTTGCGCGTCAGGTCGAAGCCGTCCATGCGCGGCATCTCGATGTCGACCAGCATCAGTTCCGGCATCCGGTCCTGCATCTGTTCCAGCGCATCCACGCCATCCTTGGCCAGCATGACGTGATACCCCTCGCGTTCCAGCAAGCGCTGGGTCACCTTGCGCACGGTCAGCGAATCGTCCACCACCATGACGGTGCCATGTGCGCGGCTTGGCACGGCGGCATCCGCGCCGCTGCCCGGCGCCGCAGGGGACGGCGTAGCCGCCGCCTTCGGCGCCAGCTCCGGATGCTGCGCCACGTGCAGCTGCAGGGCCACCGGATTGAGGATCAGCACGATCTCGCCCGAACCCAGCACCGTGGCGCCGGCAATGCCCGGCATGCGCGAGAGCTGCGGGCCGATGTTCTTGATCACCACCTCGCGGTTGCCCACGATCTCGTCCACGTGCAGCGCCACGCGGTCGGCGCCGCTGCGCAGCATCATCACCGGCGAGGAACGCTGCAGCAGCGGGCGCGCCTGGCTGTCGCCCAGCAGCGTGGCCAGGTAGCGCAGCGCGATATGCTGGCCGTGGTGCACCACGGCGCCCTTGGCGGTGGCTTCCGACAGCGCGCCCTCCTTCATCTGCAGCACCTGTTCGACCATCAGGGCCGGCACGGCGAACGTGCGGCCGCCGGCGGCCACCAGCACCACCTGCGTGACGGCCAGGGTCAGCGGCAGGCGGATCGTGAAGCGCGTGCCCTTGCCAGGCTCGCTGAAGGTTTCCACGCGGCCGCCCAGGGCCTGCGCCTCGGACAGCACGATGTCCATGCCCACGCCGCGCCCGGCCAGTTCGGTCAGCGTGTCGGCGGTGGAGAAGCCGGGCTGGAAGATCAGGTTGGCCGCTTCGGCATCGCTGACTTCCTGGCCTGCGGCCAGCAGGCCCACGCTGCGCGCCTTGGCGCGGATGCGGTCCAGGTCCAGGCCGGCGCCGTCGTCGCTGAACTCCAGCACCACTTCATTGCCTTGCTGGCTGGCCTGCACCAGCAGTTCGCCCGTCTCGCCCTTGCCGTGTTCGAGGCGGCGTTCGCGCGCCTCGATGCCGTGCACGATGGAGTTGCGCAGCAGGTGTTCGAACGGCGCGGCCATGCGTTCGAGCACGCTGCGGTCCATTTCCACCGCGCCGCCCCGGATGTCGAGATTGACGCGCTTGTCGGTTTCCTTCGCGCCCTGGCGCGCCACGCGGAACAGCCGCTCGGAGATGCTGTTGAACGGCACCATGCGCACGCGCATCAGGTCGCGCTGCAGGTCGCGCGTCATGCGCGCCTGCTGGCCAAGGTCGCCGGAGGCGCTGTCGATGGAGCGGATCAGTCCTTCGTGGAAGGACGCCACGTCGTTGACCGATTCGGCCATCATGCGGGTCAGTTCCTGCAGGCGGGTGAAGCGGTCGAATTCCAGCGGATCGAATTCCCGCTCGCCGGCGATCGACATGCGCGAGGCGATCTGCGATTCGGCCTGCATTTCCACTTCGCGCAGCTGGCGGCGCAGGCGGTTCAAGTTCTCCTGGAAGTCGGATACGGCGGTACGCAGGGAACCGACTTCGTTCTCCAGGCGCGAGCGCGTGATGGACACTTCACCGGCCTGGTTCACCAGGCGGTCCAGGATGTCGGCACGCACGCGCACCAGCGGCGCCTTGGCGCCGCCGTCGGCTTCCTCGGCCTTGGCCGCCGGCGCCACGGCCAGGCGCGCGGCCAGGGCGGACAGCGTTGGCGCGGCGGCGGTGCCTTCCTGCGCCGGCGCCGCAGCGTCGGCGGCTGGCGATTCGGCCGCGGAGGCTTCGGCGGTGGCCATCGCGGCGGCGTAGGCTTCCGGGTTTTGCAGTTGTTCGAACAGCAGCAGCGCATGGTCGTAATGCGCCATCAGCTCGTCGAACGAATGCTGGGACGCGCTGCCGGCGTGCACCATGTTCTCGATGTGGGTCTCGATTTCGTGCGCGTGCTGACCCAGGCGCATGGCGCCTGCCATGCGGGCGCTGCCCTTCACCGTGTGCAGCACGCGCTGCAGGCTGTGGGCGTGGCTGAAATCGGTCGGCTTGGCATGCCAGGCGCGCAGGGTTTCGCCAATCTGCGGCAGCAGGTCGGCGCCCTCCTCCAGGAATACCGGCAGCAGGTCCGGGTCGAGCTCGTCATGCAGGTCGCTTGGGCTCGCGCCCAGCAGATGCGGGCTTTCCTCCAGTTCGACGACCTGCACTTCGCCGGCCGGGGCGTGGTCAAGGTCGACGGCGGGTTCGACCACCGGTTCGCCGGCCGCGTGGGCAGAGGCTTCGATGGCGTCGATTTCAATGGCGGCTTCGGCGACGGCGGCATCGGCTTCGGCGCGCAGGCCTTCGGCTTCGGCTTCGGCTTCGGCTTCGGCTTCGGCCTCGGCTTCTGCTTCGGCCTCGGGTTCAGCGACCGGCGGCACCAGGTGCAGCGGCTCGGCGGCGGGTGCGGCCTGCTTCAGGGCCGGTGCATCGAAGGCGTCGTCGAAGGCGGAGTCGAACAGGTTGTCGATGTTCTCGTCCTGGGTCGCCACCTGCGGCTTCGGCTGGGCGCTGCGCTCCGGCGCAGGCGGCGGGTCGGCGATCAGGCTGTGGTAGGTGTCGCTGAACAGGGCATCCAGGCGCTCTTCCAGCACCTGCGTCGCGGGTTCGCCGACGATGCTGTCGAGCCGCGCGTCCAGCGCCTCGCCGGCTTCCGGCGGATGGGCCAGGGTGTCGCGCAGCTTGTGCAGCGCTTCGATGAGTTCCGGCTGCTCCGGCGGCAGCTCGCCAGTGGCGAAGCTTTGCAGCATCTGCCGCACGCGCTCGATGGTGAAGTCGAACAGGTCGTGCTGGGCATCGTCCAGGTGTGGCGCCGGGGCCTGCAACTGCTGCAGCGTGGTTTCCAGCGCATAGGACAGCTCGCGCAGCGGCTTGAAGCCGACCGTGGCGGAGGTGCCGGTCAGGGTGTGCACGGCCTGCAGCGCTTCCGCGTTGACCGGGCGCTGTTCATGGCGCCACTCGCCGAAGTCGCGCGTCAGCAGGCGCACCAGTTCGTCCGTCTCCGCCATGTAGATGTTGTACAGGGGCAGCGGGATGGCCAGGCGGCCGACGAACTTCATGTTGTCGTCCGCCGGCGGCGCAGGCGGGGTCGGCGCGGTGGCGCTCGGGAATTCGATGACGTTGGTGGGGCGCGCGGCCAGCGGCTCGCCGGCATCTTCCTCCGGCAGTGCGTCCAGCGTCAGCTCCTCAAGCTCGAACGGCGCTTCTTGCGGCGCTTCGGCAAGCAGGTCGGCTGCGGGCGGTTCGGCGGCAGGCGGCGCGACGGCCTCCGGTTCGGCAGCGGGCGGCGCCTCTGCCGGCGCCTCGGCCACGGCTGGTGCGGCGCCGGGATGTTCGAAGGCAGCGCCTTCCTGCACGCGCGCAGCGGCGGCGACGATGGGCGCTTCGCTGCGGGCCGAATGGCCGGTCGCCACCAGCTCCTCCACCCATGCGGTCATTTCCCCGCTTGCGTAATCGAGCAACTCAAACAAGGCTTCGGTGGCGCTGCGCTCCTCGGCCAGCCACACGTTCATCACGCGCTCGATCGCATGCGCGCCATCGCCGAAGCGGTTCAGGCCCACCATGCGGCTGCTGCCCTTGAGCGTATGGAAGGAGCGGCGCAGCATGGTCAGCGTATCGATGCCGGCAATCTCGGCATGCGGACGCGCCAGGGTTTCGCGCACGTAGGCCAGCACTTCCTGCGCCTCGCCGATGAAAATCTCCAGCAACTCGGCCTCGACTTCCTCGTCGCCGGCGGCGCCGGCTGCCGGGACGGGCGCCGTCAGCACCGGTTCCGGCGCCGCTTCCGGTTCCGGCAGCGCCTCTTCCAGCACCGGGATCGACTCGGGGCCGGAGATCTTCTTGAACGGTACGGCGCGGAAAGTGCCGTGCTCGGGGTCGAAGGCGAAACGCTCGCGCGCCCCGGCCGGGTTCTGCCCCAGCATGTCGACGAAGAAGCCCAGCGCGCCGACATTCTGCGCAATCTGGTCCAGCGCCCGCGCCTCCTGCGCCGGATCGCCGCTGCCAGCCGCCAGGCGACCGATCTCCAGGCGCACGTGGGCCGCGGCATTCATCGCATCATCCTGGTCCAGGATGGCGCAGGCGCCGTGCAACTGGTGCAGCACCTTATCCAGTTCGCCCAACGCAGGCCGCTGCGACGGGTCGGTGTAATACTCGTCCAGCACTTTCTCGACCTGGCGCAGGCCGGTCTTCATTTCCAGCGACAGCGCGACGACCGTGTCGTCCTCGTGCAGGCGGCGTGCCAGGCTGTCCTGCCACTGTGCCGGCTCCGGTGCCGCGCCGCCGCCCTGCAGGGCCTGCAGGCGCGCCGCAATGGTGTCCGCATGGGCATTGAAGTCGTCCGGCAAATGGCGGATCTGCGCGATGCCATGCTCGGCAAACAGCAGCGCCGTCGCCATCTCCAGTCCCAGCGCCTCGCTGCGGCCGGCGCCGGCGGTGCTGCGCGCCGCCTCCGCCAGCTGGCGCATCAGCGCCGCCAGGGCGCCCAGGCCCAGCTTGTCGCTGGCCGCCGCCACCTTGGCCAGCGACTGGCCGAATTCGTCGTCCAGTTCAGGATTGTGCTCGTGCTGCTCCATGCGCTGCCAGGCCGAGCGTGCCTGGGCAATGCCGTCGCGCGCGGCGGCGAGCGACTCGTCGTCGATGCGGCCGTAGCGGCGCGTCTCGAAATCGTGCGGCACCATGCCATCGAGCGCATAGCCGGCGCGCAGCTGGCGTGCCAGCGGCGGCAGGGTTTCCGGATCGGCGGCGGCGACAAAGAACAGCGCCTCGCGCAGCACGTTGTCCGGCAGGTCCGGCTCGCCCGCCGACAGGCGGCGCAACTGCAGGTTGATCAGGCCAAAGAGCTGCTTGACGTAGCGGTTGCTCTCCAGCTGCCCGCCCACCACCAGTTCGGAAAACGCCTGCATGGCGCGCCAGAACACGCGCGGCTTCGGCTCGCGCTGCTGGTCCGCCACGTCGGTGATGGCCGCCTGCAGCGCGGCCGCGTGGATCGCCTGGCTGCCGGCGTCGGCCGCTTTCAGGTACGGCAGCAGCGCGCGCTCGAAGCGCTGGCGCAGCGCCTTGTAGTCGGCCGCCGCGCCGCCTGGCGCGCCGGCCGCCGGCAAGGCCGCCGGCAGTTCGGGCACGTGCGACACGTCCGGGAAGAACAGGTCGGCCGGGTGCACCCGGTCGATGCCCAGCAAGTCCTGCACGTCGCGGAAGAAGGGGAACAGGCGCACCGGCTGGAATGGCGCGCCGGCCAGGAGCTCCTCCAGGAACTCCACCAGCGCCTGGTACATGTTCGCCAGCAGCTGCGCATGGTCCGGCGTGCATTTCAGCGTGCCATCGCGCATGCGGTCCAGCACCACTTCGGCCAGCTGCGTCAGCAGGGCCACGCCGTCCACGTCCACCATCTGCAAGGCGCCGTGCGCCTGGTGCAGGTGGGATTTGGCGTGCATCAGCGCCGTCGTCTGGTCTTCCGGGTCGCGCCCGCCGGCTTCGAACAGCGCGGTGCGGGAACGGGCCAACGCTTCGCGGATTTCACCCATGACCCAGGACAGCGGCCCGGTGTCGTATTGCGGCAAAGCGGTGAACGAAAGATCAGGTTTGCTCATAGATTCTAAAGATTAAGCGCTAATGCGGAATCGCGACACCGAGTTTTTCAGCTCCTGCGCCAGCACGGTCAGCTTGCGCACCGAGGATGCCGTCTGCTGCGTACCGTCCTGGGTTTGCTGCGTCACCTGCAGGATGTGCTGCATATTGTGCGCCACTCCGTTGGCGGACGTCGCCTGCATGCCCGTTGCGTACGAGATGCCCTGAATCAGCTCCGCCAGGCGGTCCGACACCTGCGAGATGTCCTGCAGCGCGCTGCCGGCCGCGTCGGACAGCTTGGCCCCTTCGACCACGCCCTGCGTCGACTTTTCCATTGCCGCCACCGCGTCGTGGGTGTCGGTCTGAATGGTCTTCACCAGCGCACCGATCTGCTTGGCCGCTTCGGCGGAACGTTCCGCCAGGCGCTGAACCTCTTCCGCCACCACCGAGAAGCCGCGTCCGGCCTCGCCGGCCGACGCCGCCTGGATCGCCGCATTCAGCGCCAGCACGTTGGTCTGTTCGGTAATGTCGGAAATAAGCTCGGTGATCTCGCCAATCTCCTGCGACGATTCGCCCAGGCGCTTGATGCGCTTGGAGGTTTCCTGGATCTGCTCGCGGATCTCGTCCATGCCCTTGATCGCGTTCTGCACCGCGGTCGCGCCCTGGCGCGCCGCCGCAACCGACTGGCGCGCCACGTCCGCCGATTCGGCCGCGCTGCGCGACACGTCGGTAATTTCGTTGGCCATCTTCACGACGGTGTTGGACGCGTCCTGGATCTCCTTGGACTGCGCCTGCGACGCGTTCAGCAGGTCGCTGGAAATGCCCTGCGCGTGGCTCGATGCCGCCGTCACCTGTTCGGCCGTCACGGTCACCCGGCCCACCAGGCCGCGCAGTTCTTCCACCGTATAGTTCACCGAGTCCGCGATGGCGCCGGTAATGTCCTCCGACACGGTTGCCTGCACCGTCAAGTCACCGTCCGCCACTTCCTGCAGTTCGTTCATCAGGCGCAAAATCGCGGCCTGGTTCTGCTCGTTCATGGCCTTGGCTTCCTCCTCCTGCTGCTGCGCTTTCAGGCGCATCGCCTCCGCTTCCAGGCGGCGGCGCTCGGAAGCGCGGCCGCGGTTCTGCGAGTCGATCAGCAGCACGCGGCCGATGGCCGCCGCGGACAACAGCGTCACCAGCAGGCCCGCCACCATCAGCCAGAAGGAAAGCCCCAGCGAGTCCTGTTCATCACGCAGCTTGCCCTGCAAGGTCGCGAAGCTGGCGCGCACCTGCTCGTTTTCCGCAAACAGCAGTCGCTCCGCGCTCTTGGCGGCGGAGAATTTCTCCAGTCGGTCCAGAATGAACTTGACCAGCTTGTCGTAGTCTTCGAAGCCCTTCTTCAGCGCCAGCAGGTTCTCGCGGGTTGCGCCATCGGTCACGGCGGGCAGGCCCAGGGCCGCGCTGCCGCCCAGGAAGCCATCCACGGTCTGGCGGAACACGGTGGCATCGCGCCCCAGCTGGAACGCGGTCTCGGAGGAGGAAATCCCGCCCTCGGTCAGGAAGGTCGACGCGCTGCGGCTCATGCGCTGGGTCAGCATGCCCAGTCGGCCCAGGGCCGCCAGCTCCTTGGCGCTGCCGCCCTGGCGCAGGCGCGCCGCGGCCACTTCCTCGGTCAGCGACAGCAGGTCCGGCGACATGGCATTGAGCTTTTGCAGCGTTTCATCCAGGCCGGCCAGGTCCCACTTGTACTTGGCGATGGTGGCGGCGGCCTTGTCGGAAGCCGACCACTTCTTGCGCGCCTCGTTCAGCGACGGCAGCACCGAGCCCGGGGCCGAAATGATGGAACGGCCCGCATAGCGGCCGCCGTCGGCCAGC
The DNA here is from genome assembly GCA_021323265.1 of Pseudoduganella sp. Classification (GTDB taxonomy): domain Bacteria; phylum Pseudomonadota; class Gammaproteobacteria; order Burkholderiales; family Burkholderiaceae_D; genus Rugamonas. Next base: position 40,176 of record JAJTCO010000031.1, read on the forward strand.
ACCAGCAGCGCGCGATTGAGTTCGTTGCGGCTGTCCTCCAGCTGCGCCGTCGCGTCCTTGTTGCCTTTAATGGCATTCGGCGCCGCCTTGCCGATACGCTGCGAGTGCATCAGCACGTCCGAAGCGATCTGGGTACGGGTCGACGCCAGGCCGCTGTTGTAGGCGTTCCAGCCCACGAACAGCGCCGACAGCATGATCGACACGCCCAGCGTCGTGGTCAGCAGGCTCAGTTGGCGCTGGCTCGGCAGGTGGCCGATCAGGGGCAGCTTGACGTTGGCCGCGCCCTCGCCCATGGTGCCGCTGCGCAGGCGCTGCAGCAGCCCTTGCAGGCCACCGGCAACTTCGGCCGGCGCCGTCTCCGGCTCCGGCTCGGGGGTGGAGCCAGTGGCCGGCGCGGCGCCGTATTGCGAGTGGCTGAAACTGGAAAACTCCGAATTGGAAGCCAGCTCGGCGCTGGTTTCCGGTGCGGAGCGCGAGAACAATTTAAATGCCATTAATACGTCCCCCGATTGCTTTGTTAGTATGCCGACCGCTGGCAGCGGCGTGCCTTACAGGCCGATTTGCAGGAACCGCGCTTCGCGCACCAGCTCGGCCAGGTCCAGCCTGGTCCACTGCTGCGCATCGCGGTCTTGGAATTGCTGGCTGCCCCAGGCAGGCAAGGCGCCGTCCGGCGCCGCCTCCGCCATTTCGTCCAGCTTGCGCAGGCCGAGCACGCGGCCGGCCAGGATGGCGCAATTGAAGCCCAGGTGGCCGGCAAAGGTCACCAGGCGGCTATCCGGTCCGGGCACCGTGCCCGCTTCGCCCAGGTAGCGTGCCAGGTCGATCACGCCGACCAGGTTGCCGCGGATATTGGCCAGGCCGCGGAACCAGTCCTGCGCCAGCGGCACCGGCGTCACGGCCTGGTAGGGCACGATTTCCCCCACCTGGGTCAAGTCCAGCAGGCAGCGCCGGCTGCCCAGCAGCACGCCCAGCTCGCGCCCGGCGTTGCCGGTGCCGGCCTTGGCCGCCTGCATGCGTTCGAGCAACGTCACCTGGTACTGGCGCAGGCGGCTGCGGCGTTCCGCGCCGGTCGGCGCCTGCTGGTCGGTGGCCATGGCTTAACCGAGTGCGGCGATCTTGGCCAGCAGCTCGGCCGCGTCGACCGGCTTGACCAGGTAGTCCTTGGCACCCTGGCGGATGCCCCAGATACGGTCCGTCTCCTGGTTCTTGGACGAGCAGATGATGACCGGCACGTCCTGCAGGTCCGGGTCCTTGGCGATGGCGCGCGTGACCTGGAAGCCGTTTGCACCCGGCATCACCACGTCCATCAGGATCAGCTGCGGTTTGTCGGCCTTGATCTTGGCCAGGGCTTCTTCGCCGTTTTCGGCGGTGGAGACGGTAAACCCGCTGCGCACCAGGATGTCGGTCAGGTAGTAGCGCTCGGTGGGCGAGTCGTCGACGATCAGGATTCGTTGAATGGCCATGCTTTGCCTCTAGTAATGCGGTGTATTGTTATGCGCCGGCCGCCGCGGTGTGCTCGCGCACCGCAGCCAGCAGGCTATCTTTTGTGAAGGGTTTGGTCAGGTAAGCCGCCGAGCCGACCATGGCGCCGCGCGCGCGGTCGAACAGGCCGTCCTTGGAGGACAGCATCAGCACCGGAGTGGAGTGGAACTTGGCGCTCTTCTTGATCAGCGCGCAGGTCTGGTAACCGTCCAGGCGCGGCATCAGGATGTCGCAAAAGATCAGCGCCGGCTGGTGGTCGTTGATCTTGGCCAGCGCATCGAAGCCGTCTTCCGCCAACACCACCTGGTAACCGGCCTGGGTCAGGAAAATTTCGGCGGAGCGACGGATGGTGCTGCTGTCGTCGATCACCATGATTTTCAGTCCGGTTCCCTGCGGCGTTGTCGTCATTTGAAAGTCATCCACCCTTATAGCTTCCGGCGCCAACCGACGTCACGCGAAGCGTGTCCAGCCCTGGCACCGCCATTGTGTCGCTACGATAGCACAGGGCACAGGCGTGTGGCGGAACCTGCTGCTTAAAAGAAACACTTATTTAAATGACTACTTTGAAACACCTATTATGTTAATGGAAACTCAATTGCCAAGGCTTCAATTTCAGATCGCCACCATCTCGAAATCATCCTTGCGCGCGCCGCATTCCGGGCACGTCCAGTTCATCGGCACGTCGGCCCAGCGGGTGCCGGGGGCGATGCCCTCTTCCGGCAAGCCGGCGGCTTCGTCATAAATCCAGCCGCAGATCAGGCACATCCAGCTTTGGAATTCCTGGCTTGGTTCAATGCTGCTCACGTTGAGTCACCTTCTGATAAAGTAAAATGCTGAATTAGGTATCTTAATCCACCCGCCGTGCAAAACCAAACTTCTCCCCTGATCCTGACCTTTGGCGTAGCCGATCCGGTCGGCGCCATCGGCGTGCAGGCCGACCTGGCCGTGTTCCACGCCCTCGGCTGCCGCGGCCTGTCCGTCACCACCGCCCTGCTGGTGGGCGACAGCGCGCGCGTCGAGGACCAGCAGCATATCGAACCCGACTGGGTGGCCGACCAGGCGCGCATGGTGCTGGAAGACGTGCCGGTGCAGGCGTTCAAAGTGGGCGCGCTGGACCACCTGGAGCACGTCTCCACCATCGCCGAAATCGTGTCCGACTATCCCGATGCGCCGCTGGTGCTCGACCCCTTCGGCAGCCAGCTGCCCGCGCCCGACGACGAAGACGACCCGGAAGAACTGCTGACGGTGCTGCGCCAGCTGCTCGTGCCGCAAGGCACGCTGCTGATGCTGTCCGAAGTCGAACTGGCGCGCATGGCCGAAACCTGGCGCGACCTGGGCAATGGCGAAACCATGGCCGACGACGCCGAACACTTGATCGACCTGGGCTGCGAATACGTGCTCGTCACCGGCACCAATGCCGGCAGCGGCCAGCGCGCCAACACCCTGTACAGCGCCGACGGCGTGCTGCGCCACGACAAATGGCAGCACCTGCCGGGCCCCTTCGTGGGCGCCGGCGGCACCCTGTCGGCCGCCATCGCCGCCTACCTGGCGCACGGCCTGGCCGTGCCGGAAGCGGTCGAACGCGCCGAGCAATACACTTACCAGGCCCTGCTCCATGCCCAGCGTTACGGCATGGGCCGATTTGTCCCCAATCGCTTCTTCCCATCATGACCACTTCGAAAAACGACATCCTGTTCGAACGCGCCCAGCAAACCACCCCGGGCGGCGTCAATTCGCCGGTGCGCGCCTTCCGCTCCGTGGGCGGCACGCCACGCTTCATCACCCGCGCCGAAGGCCCCTACTTCTGGGACGCGGACGGCAAGCGCTACATCGACTACATCGGCTCCTGGGGCCCGGCCATCGTCGGCCACGCCCATCCGGCAGTGGTGCAGGCGGTGCAGGAAGCGGCCACGCGCGGCCTGTCCTTCGGCGCCCCGACCGAAGCCGAAATCGAGATGGCGGAAGAGATTTGCCGCCTGGTGCCCTCGATCGAACAGGTGCGCCTGGTCTCGTCCGGCACGGAAGCGACCATGAGCGCCCTGCGCCTGGCGCGCGGCGCCACCGGGCGCGACAAGATCGTCAAGTTCGAAGGCTGCTACCACGGCCACGCCGACTCGCTGCTGGTGAAGGCCGGCAGCGGCCTGCTCACTTTCGGCAACCCGACGTCGGCCGGCGTGCCGGAAGATTTCGTCAAGCACACCCTGGTGCTGGACTACAACAACGTGCAGCAGATCCGCGACGCCTTCGCCCAGTACGGCAAGGAGATCGCCTGCGTGATCGTGGAGCCGGTGGCTGGCAACATGAACCTGATCAAGGGCACGCCGGCATTCCTCGGCGCGCTGCGCGAGCTGTGCACCGAACACGGCGCCATCCTGATCTTTGACGAAGTGATGTGCGGCTTCCGCGTCGGCCTGGGCGGCGCCCAGGCCCTGTACGGCATCCAGCCCGACCTGACGGCACTGGGCAAGGTGATCGGCGGCGGCCTGCCGGTGGCGGCCTTCGGCGGCTCCAAGGCGCTGATGTCGAAGATGTCGCCGGTGGGGGCGGTGTACCAGGCCGGCACCCTGTCCGGCAACCCGGTGGCGGTGGCCGCCGGCATGACCACGCTCAAGCTGATCCAGCAGCCCGGCTTCTACGAAGCCCTGGCGCGCAGCGCCCGCCGCCTGGCCGACGGCCTGACGGCCGCCGCGCGCGAAGCCGGCGTCACCTTCTGCGCCGACGCCGAAGGCGGCATGTTCGGCCTCTACTTCAGCGCCAGCCCACCCAACAACTACGCCGAGATGATGGCCGGCGACCGCGACAAGTTCAACGTCTTCTTCCACAAGATGCTGGACGAAGGCGTCTACTTCGCCCCGGCCGCCTTCGAAGCGGGCTTCGTCAGCGCCCAGCACGACGACGCCGTGATCGACGCCACCATCGCCGCCGCCCGCAAGGTCTTCGCCACCCTCTGACGGCCCAGTCCGTGTCCACCTTGGGGTCAGACCCTTTGGTGGACACGGTCTCAGCCCACTAGCGGGGCATTGCCGAACGGCCGCGCGTCGAGCGGAATGTCGATCTGGAAGGTGGTGCCCAGCGCCGCCGAACTGGTGACAATGATGCTGCCGCCGTGGCTTTCGGCGACGCGCCGCGCATACGGCAGTCCGACGCCCCAGCCGTCCTTCGTGCATTTGCCGCCGCGCGCGCGGCGATACACCTGGAAGATCGCTTCCTGCTCTTCCGCCGGAATCGGCTCACCTTCGTTGTGCACGGCCAGCTGCACGCGCTGCCCGTTGTGCTTGACGCTCACCTTGATCGGCGTGCCGGGCGCGCTATATTTGATCGCATTGCCCAGCAGGTTTTCCAGCGCCCGCTGCAATGACGCCCGGCACCAGTAGCCGGGCACCGAGACGAAGTCGACCTGCACCTGCGCCGCGTGGCACTCGATCGCCTGCTGCGCCACTTCGTAGGCCAACACAGCCATATCGAACTCTTCCAGGTGCAGGGGCAAACGCTCGCCGCCTTCGAACACCATACAGTCAAGCAAGTCGCGCGTCATGCCTTCGATGCGGCGCGCATTGGCGACGATGCGCTGCGCCAGCTTGCGCACTTCCGGATGCTCGACCTTGGTTTCGATCACCTGCGCCGCCATGCACATGGACGAGAGCGGCGTGCGCAGGTCATGCGTGAGCGCGGCAATGAATTGCTCGCGCAGGGCGGACTGGATCAGGGCAAACGCCGTCACGCTCTCGCGGATGGCGCTGTCGATCGAGGTGGCGATCGCTTCGCGCTGTTCATGCGAGAGCACCACGCCGCCCTGGTGCAGCATCCTGAACAGGACTTGCCGGAACAGCTGGTACTCGCGGATCAGGGTGGTGGTGTCGTAGCCGCTCAGGCGCGCCCGCTCGCCACCGTGCTCCTGGGCAATAACCGCAACGTCGACGCCGCCGACGTGGTAATGCTCCGGCGTGAGCAGACGGGCCAGACGCTCATAGAATGTCGGCAGCGTATTCAATAAAATGGGCTCGGGTAATTCCCCGGCCTTATGCAGTGTCTCCCGCGCCAACTGGCACCAGGCTTCGATCACCTGATTGCGCAGCGCCAGCATCGCCTCCGACAAGGGAGACAGCCCGACCTCAGCCATGAAGCGCCTCCAACAAGTGAATAGTCAAACGAAAGAATGTGCCGCAGCTTCCTTCATGTCAAGTCGTGGTGGGTTTGCAATATATAATTGACAAGTACAAATTCGGAGCTCGCATGGCCCTTCATCTCAGCCGACAACACTGCTTCTCGCTCTTCCTCATCTGTGCGCTGGCAGGGCACCTTGCCCTGTACCGCCTGCCCGGTATGCCGCTCGGGCAACCGGAGTGGCCTTTGCTGCTGGACCTGTTGGTTACATTCCCTGTTGCGTACTTGCTCATATGCCGCCCTGGCTGGCGCGACTGGCTGAAAAAGTCCGCGGCCCTGCTCATGCTCGGGCTGGCTTTCGGCAGCCTCGCGATCCCGGATCAGGCCAAGGAGCTGTGGCACGACCTTGACCGCCTCCGCCTGCTGTTGCCTGCCCTGGCGGTGGTGGCGGAAGCCGGGCTGGTGGCCTGGATGGTGCTGGGCATCCGCCGCATGTTGCGCACCGACGTCAACACGGACCGGGTGCTGGCCCGCGCCATTCAGCGCCGCTTCGGCCTGGGAACATCGAGCCGCCTGATGGAATTCGAAGCGCGCGTGTGGTTCTACGGCCTGATCATGCGCCGGGCGCCTGTTTTCGAGGGCGAGCATTTCTACACGGCCAAAGCGGGCGGCAACGCCAGCAACCAGCTGGCCTGGCTATTCGTGATCGTGTTCGAGATCCCGCTGGTGCACATGCTGCTGCATTTCGTGTGGTCGCCGAGCGCAGCCTGGGTGGCGACGGGGCTGACGATCTGGGGCTTGGTCTACCTGCTCGCGGATTACCGCGCCACGCTGGTGCGGCCGGTGTCGCTGGAGGCAGGCGCGCTGCACGTGCGCTGCGGTGCGCTATCGAGCGATGCCGTGATCCCGTACGCCGACATCGTGACGGCAGCACGCGTCGCGCATGCGCAGCGCCGCCTGCCGGGCAAGCGCTACTTCCGCCACCTGGGCGACATGAATGTGGAGATCACGCTGCGCGAGGGTAGCGCGCTGCCGACGCTGTTGGGCGGCCCCAAGGCGTCCACCCACGCCGTGCTGGGCGTGGACGATCCGGATCGATTCGTGAACGCGCTGCGCGCGCGGCTTACCTGAGCCAGCCGCGCCGGCGGAAGTACATCAACGGCGCCGCCGCGCTGACGATCATCAGGCCCCAGGCCCACGGATAACCGAGGTGCCACTTCAGTTCCGGCATGAAGTCGAAGTTCATGCCGTACACGGACGCGATCAGGGTCGGCGGCAGGAAAGCCACGGAGGCCACGGAGAAGATCTTGATGATCTTGTTCTGGTTAATGTTGATGAAGCCGACCGTGGCATCCATCAGGAAGTTGATCTTGTCGAACAGGAAGGACGTGTGGCCATCCAGCGATTCGATATCGCGCAGGATCTGGCGCGCTTCCTCGAACTGGTCGGAATTGAGCAGGCGGCCGCGCATCAGGAACGATACCGCGCGCCGCGTATCCATCATGTTGCGGCGGATACGGCCATTCAAGTCTTCTTCGTGGGCGATGGCGCTCAGGGCATCGGCCGCGTCGCGGTCGGTGAATTCTTCCTGCAGCACGCGGCCGGACACCTCTTCCAGCTTCTGGTAGATGCCTTCCAGCGCATCGGCCGAATACTCGGCGTCGGTGGCGTACAGGTCCAGCAGCACGTCCATGTAGTCGGCGATCGATCCGGGACGCGAACGGGCGCGCATGCGCACCAGACGGAACACGGGCAGGTCGTCCGTGTGGACCGAGAACAGCATTTTCTTGGCCAGGATGAACGCCACCGTGACCACGCGCGACGGGCCTTCGTCTTCTTCCAGCAGGAAATCGGTACGCAGGTGGAGGTCGCCGTTTTCCGCCTCGTAGTAACGGGCGGAGGCTTCGATGTCCTTGACTTCGTCTTCGCCAGGGAGGATCACGCCATAGATGGACTTGACCCAGGCGCGCTCGTCTTCCGTCGGGTCCGTCAGGTCGACCCAGACCGGTGCCGCTTGCTCAAGGTCTTCGCGCGTCTCAATGGGCACCTGGTTGAGCCGGCCATTTTGTAAAACGAATACATTGATCATAGGCAATCTCAGCCGGACAGGGGGTGTAGAGCGCGGGTTCTAAAAAACTTCGCAAGTGTACCCGCAAAGGGGCGGCCGCTGCCACCCCTCGCAGCATTTTTTTAAACCCGTCAGGGGCTGGTCAACGGGTCGCGCGCTCGATGGCGCGGTCGGTGGCGCCCTGCGGGACTTCCGGCGCCGGCTTGGGCGGCGCCTTGGGGGCTTCGACGCCGCGCGTGTCGTGGATCTCGATGACCTTGCCCTGCCCGGCGCAGTCGGTGTTGGAGACCACGGTCTTGCCATTGATGACACACTTGCGCAGGGGCGCCGCCGGCGTGGCGGCCGGCGCCGTCACTTCGGCCGCCTTGGCGCGCGCCTTGTCGAGGCCCACGGCAAACAGGTTGCGCTCCTGGCGCATGGAAATCAGCGCGAACGCCGCCGCCGCGCCCAGCACGCCCATGATGACCGCCACGGCGATCAGGCTGATACCCTTTTGTCGCTTCATGGCAGCTCCGCCGAGTTCATTCGTTGCATGATGATGCCAGTGCGGCGCGCCAGGTAGGCCGACTCGCGGTGGGCATCGTAATATTTCGGGCGCGGCAGCATGACCGCCAGCCGCGCCGCCTGCTCCGCCCCCAGTTTCGCAGCCGGGATGCGGTAATAGTGGCGCGCCGCCGCCTCGGCACCGTAGATGCCGCGCCCGAATTCCGCCACATTCAGGTAGATCTCGAAGATGCGGCGCTTGTCCATCAGCATCTCCAGCATGTATGTGATGATCAGCTCCTGCCCCTTGCGCAGGTAGCTGCGCGAGCCGGACAGGAACAGGTTCTTGGCCAGTTGCTGCGTGATGGTGGAACCGCCGTGCACCTTGGCCTTCTTTTTCTTCTTTTGCTGGTTGTGTTCGTAGGCCTTCTGCACCGCTTCCCAATCCACGCCCTCGTGGTCGGCAAAGTTGGCGTCTTCGGACGCGATGATGGCGCGCTTCAGGTTGGGCGAAATGGCCTTGTAATCGACCCACATCTGCTTGACGCGCGCCTTCGGGTCCTTCTCCTGCATGGCGTCCTGCTGCGCACGCATGAAGGCCGTCATGCTCGGGTTATGGTCGACCCACCACCATATCTGCACGAAGAAATACAACTGCACCGCGAGGAAAATCGCGACCGGCACGATGATGAACCATTTCAGCTTCTTGATCATAGCTTGGCACGCAGTTGCTGCAGTACGTCTGCGGTGTGCGGGCGCACGCCGCGCCAGGCCAGGAAGGCTTCCGCCGCCTGCTCCACCAGCATGCCCAGGCCGTCGCGCACGATGGCGCCGTGGCGGGCGGCAAACTGCATGAAGACGGTGGGCTGGGCGCCGTACATCATGTCCAGCGCCAGCGCACCGGGCGCGAAGACAGACGCCGGCACCGGCGGCAGGTCGGCGTTCAGGCTGGCGGAGGTGGCGTTGATGACGATGTCGAAGGCGCCCTGCACATCGGCGTAGCCGCAGGCGGACAGCACGCCGGGACCTGCCAGGGCGCCGAATTGTTCGGCCAGCGCCTGGGCGGTGGCCACGGTACGGTTGGCGATCAGCAGCGCTGCGGGGCGGTGTTCCAGGATGGGCAGCACGACGCCGCGTGCGGCGCCGCCCGCGCCCAGCAGCAGCACGCGCTTGCCGGCCAGCGGCACGCCGGCGTTGTGCACGATGTCGGCCACCAGGCCGGCGCCATCGGTGTTGTCGCCCGTGATGCTGCCGTCGTCGCCGAAGATCAGGGTGTTGACGGCGCCTGCCGCCTGGGCGCGCACGGTCAGTGCGCCGGCCAGCTTGTGCGCTTCCAGCTTGAAGGGCACGGTGACGTTGGCGCCCTTGCCGCCTTCGGCAATGAAGGCGTGCACGGCGGCCGCAAAGCCATCGAGCGGCGCCAGGCGCTTTTCGTACGTCAGCTGCTGGCCGGTCTGCGCCGCATAGGCGGCGTGGATGTCCGGCGACTTGCTGTGGGCAATCGGGTTGCCGAAAACGCAGTACTTGTCCATTATTGGGCGCCGCCGGTCAGGTTGGCTTCCATCTTCTCCTCGCGCGTAAACTTGAAGGTGGTGATGATGACCCACAGGTCGTCGCGTTCATGCGACAGCATGTTCGGCGGGAAGCGCCCGAACGGCGCGGCGCGGCGCACGATGTTGACCGCCGCCGCGTCCAGCGCCGGGTTGCCGGAGCTGCGTTCGACGCGGATGCCGCCCTCTTTCATATAGATGCTGCCGTCCATGAAGATCGGGATGTACAGCACCAGTTCGCCGTACAACTTCTTGCCGTTCTTCTGCGGGAAATTCAGGGTGCCGATCTCTTCCACGCGGCGCTGGAAGGTCTTGTAATACATCGCATAGCCCACCTCACGCGTGCTGGGCGTGATCATGGTCTTCTTGGGACGCTTGTTCTGGTCTTCGATGGTTTGCGTGATTTCGGCCACGCTGCGGGCGATGGCCTTGCTGCTTTCGATCAGGTCGGCGCCGGTGCGCTGCGGGTCAGTCTGTTTCTTTTCCGTCACAGGCGGCGCCGACAGCGGGCTCTTTTTCAGCTGCGTCAGCAGGTTTTTCTGCCGTTCTTCCAGTTCCTGCATGTAGCGCTGGGAGGCCTGGATGCTTTCCCCCGTCTCCATGCGCCGCATGTCGGGCAGCGGCGACTTGGCGCGCCCGGCGTCGGCGTTGCCGCCGCCGTCCAGGTTCGCCTGCGCCAGGGCGTCCGCCTTGAGCGGCTTGGCGGCGTGCTTGGCGTTGACCAGGATGACTTCCAGGCCGGGGTCGGTCGGCTCGACCTTGAAGGCTTTGGGCGCGACAAAGTGCACCATCAGCGCCGCGGCGTGCACCGCCACCGACACGGCGGAGGCGATCACAAGGAACTGGTTTTCTTTGAAATACTTCACGCGCTGGAATCTGGATGATGCTTTTGGGAATCTGCATTCTACGCCAAACCCGGTAGTGCAGGGTCAGACCCGAGGGTCAGACCCTGGTACGCGGCGGCCGCAGGCCTGGGGGCTGACCCTTGGGTCTGCCCCCGATTTGCCGGGTTTACTGGGGACCGGGTTCCGTCACCACCGCTTCGCTCACCAGCGACGCTTCCTCGGCATCGGCTTCGGTCGGCAGCGCCGGGTCGGCCGGCGCCTCTTCCTCGTCCAGCTCCGGCTCGGGTTCGGCCGGCAGCATGACCGAGCCTTCCTGCAGGCGCGTCTCGATGGTCAGGTCCACCTCGTCCCAGCGCAGCACGTCCAGCTTGACGTGGGCGCCGCGTGCCACGGCCGGCATGCCGGGCAGGCGCACGATCAGCGGAATGTCCGCCAGGCGCAACACTTCATCCTTCAGCACCACGGCCTCCACTTCCTTGGCATCGTGCTGGCCCAGCCAGCGCAGGCACCAGTAGCGCTCCATATTGGACTGGAAGTCCGCGTACGCCGCGTAGGCCGCGTCGAACGCGGACACGATGGCGAACAGGTTGGCATCCTTGTGCTTGAACGGCGCCACCATCGGGGCCGTCACGCCGTGCGAGGCGCAGGCCAGGATCTGCCACTGGTTCACCAGGTCGGTATAGCGGCGCAGCGGCGAGGTCGACCACGCGTACTGGTCCACGCCCAGGCCCTGGTGCGGCGCCGCCTGCGTCATCATGCGCACCTGCATCTTGGCGGCCCAGCCGCCCACGCCCTGGCCCTGCGTGCGGTAAATGCCCGGCACGCCATGCTCGTGCATCAGCTTGCCCCAGGTGCTGTTGGCGAAGATCATCAGCTCGGCCACGATCTTGTCCAGCGGCGCGCCGCGCTTGCGGCGGGTGATGGTGACCACGTCGTCTTCCACGTAGAAGTTGAAGTCGACGCGGTTGTTCTGTTCCGGTTTCAGGCCGAACGCTTCGCGCTTGACCATGCGGCCCGCTTCCAGGTGCTGGGCCCAGGCCCATAGCAAGGTCAGCTCGGCCTTGCGCGGGTAGTCGCCGGCGCCGCTGGCCAGGGTTTCCTCGTTGACCAGTTCGTCCAGCGTGTTGTGGCGCAGGTTGTTGGCAATGGGCACCAGTTCGGCCCGGGTTTCCGTCGACAGCACCGACCAGTCGGACGGGTCGAGCACGGCGTACAGCGACAGCGCGGGGCAGGTCTTGCCCTCGGCCAGGGTGTACGCGTCGACAATGTTATCGGGCAGCATGGTGATCTTGTCGCCCGGCATATACACGGTGGACATGCGGTTGCGCGCAATCTTGTCGATCGCGTCGTCGGGCTTGATGCCCAGGCCCGGCGCGGCGATGTGAATGCCCACGCGCACCTTGCCGTCGGGCTGGTGCGCCACGGAGAAGGCGTCGTCGATCTCGGTGGTGGTCACGTCGTCGATCGAGAACGCTTCCACCGCCGCCAGCGGCAGGTTGGCTGGGGCGGCCGGCACCGGCAGCTCGGGGAAGCCGTGGCCTTTCGGGAAGTTCTCGAACAGGAACTTCGACATGTGCAGGTCCTTCGGCGCCTTGATGCCGCCGGTGGACAGCATCAGGCGCGCCGGCGTGGTGTGCATCTCGTTGGCGGCCTGCTCCAGTGCCTTGTATTCGATGGTGTTCTTGTCCGGCTTGAACAGCAGCTGCTGCACGATGTTCTGCATCGACGCCGGCAGCTTGCCGGCCTTCAGCTCGTCGGCATACTGGCCCTGGATGATGGCTTGCTGCTTTTTCTTCTCGATGCCCGCCAGCGCCGCCTTCAGCGTCTGCTCCGGCGCCTTCTTGTAGCGGCCGCGGCCCTTCTTGTGGAAGTAGATCGGCGCCGAATGCAGGCTCAGGATCAGGCCGGCCGCTTCCGCCGCCTGCGGGGCATGGCCGAAGTACTCCGCGCCCAGTTCGGCGAAGCCGAATTCCTCTTCGCCCGCCACTTCCCACAGGAAGTCCAGGTCCACGTCGGCGGCAATGGCCTTGGCCTGCTCCAGCAGCTCCGCCGGCGACGGCTTGTCGAACTGCAGCATCACGTCCTTGGTTTTCACCTTGTTGCGCTTGCCGCTGGCCATTTCCACCTGGTAGGCCTCGCCCGCTTGCGACAGCACGCTGCCTACCTTGAAATCGCCCGATTCTTCAAAAAATACATTCATTTCACGTTGTTCCTGTGGAGCTTGAGCACCGGCGGCAGGAAGACCTCGGTTACAAGCAAAGTTCCTTTGTGGCGCCGATACAGGCAGCGCCGCGCATACAGTAAAGCCTCATCCGGTGCCGCGCCGCCCTGCGCCGCCATCGCGGCACGGGCGCGCAGGGCCAGCGGATGGCTGGCGCGCAAGCGCGCAAATTCCAGGTCGCCGCGCCGCACCTGCGGGTCGCCGAACAGCGTACTGCCGAGCGAGCGTTCGCCCAGGGCGCTGAACAGCGGCCAGTCCGAGGCGTCGGCCGACATCGGCACCACGGTGTGGGCGAAGACGACAGGCGTATTATCACACCGCAGCAACACTTCCCTCTCCCACACGCGGCCGGGGCGGTGGTAGCCGATGGCGTTGGCTTCGTCGGCCAGGCAGATCGCCGTGTCCTGGTGCAGCAGCTGCACGCGGAACGCGTCGCTGTGCGCCTTGAGCTTGGCGGTCAGCGAGCCGCCTCCGGCCAGCCAGTGGCGGTAGGGATGCGGGGCATTCGTCGCGAGCACGTGACCGTGCCAGTTGGCCTGGCGCAGCGATTGTCCCTTCATCGCGCCCCGCCGCCGATGCCGCAAAATGCCAGCACTTCATCGAGGTAATCCGCGTATTCGCTGATGGCGTGGTCGCTGCCCTGCACCACTTTCTGGCAGGCGCCGGGATAGTGGTTCACCATGTCGCGGTAATCGAGCACTTCGTCGCCCGTGCAGGCGAGCAGGAAATAGCGTTCGGGGTGGCTGATGCGAGGTACGGCCAGCGCGCGCAGTTCCTCTATATATTCACGCTTGAATTCGAACGGCTGGTCCGAATGGTAGGCGGTGGTGACGCCGACGTGCTGGTCCAGGTCCAGCATCGGCACCACGGCGGGATTCAGGAGGACGGCGCGGCAGCCAAGCTGCTCGGCCATCCAGGTGGCGTAGTAGCCGCCCAGCGAGGAGCCGATGATGGCCAGGTCACCGGCCGGCACGCCTTGCACCAGGCCGAACGCCAGTTCCATCGCCAGGCGCGGGCTGGCCGGCAGCTGGGGACAGAGGAACTCCGCAGCGCGGCCAAGCTGCGCCATCCGCTCCCCGGTCAGCCGTGCCTTCATCGACAGCGGCGAGGAACGGAAGCCATGCAGGTACAGGATCATTACTTCAGGGCCTCCAGCAATTTCTGGTGGACGCCGCCGAAGCCGCCGTTGCTCATCACGACCACCTGGTCGCCCGGCCGCGCCGCGGCGACGATGGCTTGCACCATGACGTCCAGGTCGTCGTAGGCCGACGCGATCTCGCCCATGGGCGAGAGTGCCTCGCCCAGCTTCCAGCCCAGGGCTTTCTCGCTGCCGAAACCGAAGACCAGGTCGGCCTCTTTCAGGCTGCCCGGCAGCGCGTCCTTCATGGTGCCCAGTTTCATGGTGTTGGAGCGCGGCTCCAGCACGGCCAGGATGCGGCCGGCGCCGCCGCTGGCGCGCAGCTTCTGGCGCAGGCCACCCACCGTGGTTTCGATGGCGGTCGGGTGGTGCGCGAAATCGTCGTACACGGTCACGCCATTGACGGTGCCGCGCACTTCCATGCGGCGCTTCACGCTCTGGAAGGACGCCAGCGCCTGGGCGGCGGTTCCGATCGGCACGCCCACGTGGCGCGCGGCCGCAATCGCGGCCAGCGCATTGGAGCGGTTATGCTTGCCCGTCAGCTGCCAGCCGATGGTGGCCGCCTGCTGGCCCTGGAAGATGACGTCGAAGCTGCCGTCGGCGTGTTCGAGCATGCGCCAGTCGGCACCGGGCGCGCTGCCGAAGGTTTCCTTTTCGCTCCAGCAGCCGCGCTGCAGCACGCGCTGCAGGCTGGCTTCGTCGGCATTGGCAATCACGCGGCCGATGCCAGGGACAGTGCGCACCAGGTGGTGGAACTGGGTTTCGATGGCGCCGATGTCGGGGAAGATGTCGGCGTGGTCGTATTCCAGGTTGTTCAGGATGGCCGTTTTCGAATGGTAGTGCACGAACTTGCTGCGCTTGTCGAAGAAGGCGGTGTCGTATTCGTCCGCTTCGATGACGAAGAATGCGGAGTTGGCGCCCGGACCGCTGAGGCGGGCCGAGATGCCGAAGTTTTGCGGAATGCCGCCGATCAGGAAGCCGGGCGCATAGCCGGCATACTCCAGGATCCAGGCCAGCATGGCCGATGTGGTGGTCTTGCCGTGCGTGCCGGCAACGGACAGCACCCATTTGTCCTTGAGGATATGGTCGCCAATCCATTGCGGGCCGGAGATCATCGGCAGGTTGCGGTTCATGATCTCTTCGATCAGCGGATTGCCGCGCGAGACCACGTTGCCGATCACGTACAGGTCCGGCTTCAAATCCACCTGCTCCGGGCCGAAACCCTGGATCAGCTCAATGCCCTGCGCTTCCAGCTGCGTGCTCATCGGCGGGTAGACATTGGCGTCGCAACCCGTTACGCGATGGCCGGCTTCTTTTGCCAGGACGGCAAGACCGCCCATGAAAGTGCCGCAGATGCCGAGGATGTGGATGTGCATGGTGATGATGGAAAAGAATCAAGAGCAGGATTTTACCTGATTCAACCCGGAAAACCCGGGTCGGACGGGACGCCCCCCCGGCAAGGGCCAGACCCATGGGTCTGACCCAGGTTTACCGGGTTTTGGGTATGATGCAAGCATGAACACCGAAGTGAAGACCGAAATCGCCGCCGCCGCCGCCCGCATGATCGCGCAGGACGGCGCCGATTACAGCAGCGCCAAGCGCAAGGCCGCACGCCAGATCCTGGGCGAAGCGCAAGCGCGCGACCTGTCCGACAGCCTGCCCGACAACGAGCAGATCGAAGAGGAAGTGCGCCTGTACCACGCGTTGTACAACGCCGACAGCCACCCCGCCCGCCTGTTCCGCCTGCGCACCACGGCCCTGCAGGTAATGGAAATGCTGGAACAGTACCAGCCTTACCTGACCGGCTCCGTCCTCAGTGGCAGCGCTGGCATGCACGACGACATCCACCTCCAGTTGTTCGTCGACAGCGCCAAGGAAGTACAGATTTATCTATTGAACAAGAACCTGCAAATCGAGATCTCCCAGTCGCCTCACTTCCGCGGCCCCCGTTTCGACGACGTCGAAACGGTCAGCTTCATGTGGAAGAACGAAGGCGTGCACGTCGAACTGTATGAACAGGACGACCAGCGCGGCGCGAAAAAGAAGAGCGGCGACAAGCTGCTGCGCGCCGACATCGCCGAATTGCGCACCATCCTCACCCATAGCTCCCACCCAGCACAATGAAAAAATTCCTGATGTACGCGGCCGTCGCTGCCCTGTTTGCCGGCACCGGCGCCTGGTATGGCGTCCACAAGAAACAAGAAGCAGCCCCGATCACCAGCACCGCGCCCCCGGGCGTGAGCGCGCCGGTGGCCGCCATGTTGAAGGAAAGCTTGCCGAACGATCAGGGCGTGCAGGAGGCGCTGTCGAAATGGCAAGGCAAGAACCTGCTGGTGAACTTCTGGGCGCCCTGGTGCGCGCCGTGCGTGGAAGAGATGCCGGAGTTGTCCGAGCTGCAAAACTCGGAACTGGGCAAGAAAATCCAGGTGATCGGCATCGGCATCGATTCGCCGTCCAATATTGCAGCATTCACGCAGAAAGTGAAGGTCGCCTACCCCATCTACGTGGCCGGAATGAGCGGCACGGAACTGGCGCGTCAATTTGGCAACACCCAGGGCGGGCTGCCCTTTACCGTCCTGATCGGGGCGGACGGCACGGTCAAGAAAACCTACCTCGCACGCCTGAAGTTCGACGACTTGAAGGCCGACCTGCAGGCCCTGCGCGAGTGACGAACGACCGTTCTATTAACTTCCCGCAAGCTATTTTCTCTTGCCAATGCTCGTAGATGGCGGCAAAATGCGGAACTTTCGCGGAAAATGGTCAGGGAATCATGGCAAAGAACCTGCTGCTCCTCAATGGCCCCAACCTGAATTTGTTGGGGACGCGCGAGCCTGAAACATATGGCGCCAGCACGCTGGCCGACGTTGAACAGGCGGCGCAGGCACAAGCCAAGGCAGCCGGTGCGCAGATCGCCTGTTACCAAAGTAACCACGAAGGAGCGTTGATCGACCGTATCCATGCTGCGCGCGGCGAAGGCGTGGATTACATCGTCATCAACCCGGGAGGCTATACCCACACCAGCGTCGCCTTGCGCGATGCGCTGGCAGGCGTGGCCATCCCATTTATTGAAGTACACATTTCGAATATTTATCGGCGGGAGGAATTCCGCCACCATTCCTATCTCAGCGCTATCGCACAGGGAACGATCTGCGGGCTAGGTATCGAGGGATACCGACTCGCCATCGACTTTGCTTTAAAAAGCAGATAATCTACCGCGAACTGCGCGCATCTAACGCGATGCCGCCCACAAGGCAGCGTCGCAGAAACCATCAACATAACAAGATAGACACAGGGAGCCAACAACATGGATCTACGCAAGCTGAAGACGCTGATCGACCTGGTAGCAGAGTCGGACATCGCTGAACTGGAAGTGACCGAAGGCGAAAGCAAGGTTCGCATCGTCAAATCCGGCGGTCTGGCACAAAACCAGATGATGATGATGCCGTCGCAAGTGCCAACGCATTACGCGCCGGCGCCAGCGCCAGTGGCCGCCCCGGTCGCCGCGCCAGCCGCCGCACCAGCTGCAGCCGAACCAACCGGCCACGTTGTCAAATCCCCAATGGTAGGTACCTTCTACCGCGCATCCGCACCGGGCAACCCTGCCTTCGTGGAAGTGGGCGCCACCGTCAAGGAAGGCGATACCCTCTGCATCATCGAAGCGATGAAGCTGCTGAACGAAATCGATGCCGACAAGTCCGGCACCATTACCCAGATCCTGGTCGAGAACGGCCAACCGGTCGAATTCAGAACGGCCAACCGGTCGAATTCGGCCAGCCGCTGTTTGTGATCGGCTAACACCGGGCCATGGCCGCCGTTGTCATGACAGCGGCCAGCACAACCTCTCTTCCTATCACAAACATAGAAGCTGCCATGTTTGAAAAAATCCTTATTGCCAATCGCGGTGAAATCGCTCTGCGCATTCAACGCGCGTGCCGTGAATTGGGCATCAAGACTGTGGTCGTGCACTCAGAAGCCGACCGTGAAGCCAAGTATGTGAAGCTGGCAGACGAATCCGTCTGCATCGGCCCCGCACCTTCGGCCCAGTCCTATCTGAATATGCCGGCCATTATTTCCGCGGCCGAAGTGACCGACGCGGAAGCGATCCATCCGGGCTACGGCTTCCTGTCCGAGAATGCGGACTTTGCCGAGCGCGTGGAGAAATCCGGCTTTGTCTTCATCGGCCCGCGCGCCGATTCGATCCGCATGATGGGCGACAAGGTGTCGGCCAAGCAGGCGATGATCAAGGCCGGCGTGCCTTGCGTGCCAGGCTCGGACGGCGCATTGCCGGACGATCCGAAGGCGATCGTGCAAATTGCCCGCAAAGTCGGCTATCCGGTGATCATCAAGGCCGCCGGCGGCGGCGGTGGCCGCGGCATGCGCGTGGTGCATACCGAAGCGGCCCTGCTGAACGCGGTCACCATGACCAAGTCGGAAGCCGGCGCCGCCTTCGGCAACCCGGAAGTCTATATGGAGAAGTATCTGGAGAATCCGCGCCACGTGGAAATCCAGATCCTGGCCGACGAACACAAGAACGCCGTCTGGCTGGGCGAACGTGACTGCTCCATGCAGCGCCGCCACCAGAAGGTGATCGAGGAAGCGCCGGCACCGGGCATCCCGCGCAAGCTGATCGAGAAGATCGGCGACCGCTGCGCCGAGGCCTGCCGCAAGATCGGCTACCGTGGCGCCGGCACCTTCGAATTCCTGTACGAGAACGGCGAGTTCTATTTCATCGAAATGAACACCCGCGTGCAGGTGGAACATCCGGTGACCGAAATGATCACCGGCATCGACATCGTGCAGGAGCAGATCCGCATCGCCGCCGGCGAGAAGCTGCGCTTCCGCCAGCGCGACGTGATGCTCTCCGGCCACGCCATCGAGTGCCGCATCAACGCCGAAGACCCGTTCAAGTTCACCCCGTCGCCGGGCCGCATCACCTCCTGGCATACTCCGGGTGGCCCAGGCGTGCGCGTTGACTCGCACGCTTACGCGGGTTACTTTGTACCACCGAACTACGATTCGATGATCGGCAAGGTCATCACCTACGGCGCGACCCGCGAACAGGCGATCCGTCGCATGCAGATCGCCCTGTCGGAGATGGTGGTGGAAGGCATTTCGACCAACATCCCGCTGCACCGCGAGCTGATGGTCGATGCACGCTTCATCGAAGGTGGCACCAACATCCACTATCTGGAACAACGCCTGGCAGAAATGCCGAAGGCTGGTAAATAAGGCAGGTAAGTAATCTATGAGCTGGACTGAAATCGTCATCGAAGTGGCACGCGAACATGCGGAGGCTTTGTCCGAAGCGCTGATGGACGCGGGCGCACTGTCGGTGTCGGTGGAGGATGCCGATGAAGGCACCGACGCCGAAAAACCCCTGTTCGGCGAGCCGGGCATGGAGCCGACCGAAGCGGCCTGGGATCACAGCCGTGTCGTCGCGCTGACCGATGAGGAGGAAGACCAGGCCCTGATCGTGGCGGCTGCCGCCGGCGCGATCGGCCTGGCCCAGCTGCCCAAGTTCACCACCCGCAAGGTGGAGGACGCCGACTGGGTGCGCCTGACCCAGTCGCAGTTTGAACCAATTCATATCGGCAAGAATATCTGGGTCGTCCCGAGCTGGCACGAAGCGCCCGACCCGTCGGCCCTGGTGCTGGAACTGGACCCCGGCCTGGCCTTTGGCACCGGTTCGCACCCGACCACCAAGCTGTGCATGGAATGGCTGGAGGCGCACCCTGCCCCCGGCAAGACCGTGCTCGATTACGGCTGCGGCTCCGGCATCCTGGCCATGGTGGCACGCAAGCTGGGCGCCACCACGGTCGCCGGTGTGGATATCGATCCACAGGCCATCGTTTCCGCCCGCGACAACGCCGTGCGCAACCGCGTGGAAGACATCCAGTACTTCGTGCCGGACGATTTCGCCGAGTCGCCGTTCGCGGCGCAGCGCTTCGACATCGTGGTGGCCAACATCCTGTCCTCGCCGCTGAAACTGATGGCGCCGATGCTCTCCGGCCGCGTGGCCGATGGCGGCTCCCTGGTGCTGTCCGGCGTGCTGGCACGCCAGGCCGAAGAAGTTGCCGCGGCCTATGCGCCGTTCATCAAGCTCACCGTCTGGGCCGAGCACGAAGGCTG
Source organism: Pseudoduganella sp. (assembly GCA_021323265.1). Classification (GTDB taxonomy): domain Bacteria; phylum Pseudomonadota; class Gammaproteobacteria; order Burkholderiales; family Burkholderiaceae_D; genus Rugamonas. The sequence goes on from JAJTCO010000031.1 coordinate 60,196, forward strand.
GGTGTGCCTGTCTGGCACGCTGGGCGTAAGGTAATCCTTCCGACTGATGGCGCTCGCCACTAAATGCCCCCACTGCAATACGATCTTCAGGGTCGCGGCTGACCAGCTGAAACTGCGCGGGGGCATTGTGCGTTGTGGCGCGTGCCAGGAAGTCTTCGACGGCAATGCCGCCCTGGTGGAACCGGCGGCCAAGCCCACCCCTGTCATTCCGGATGTGCCAGTCGAAGCGGCGCATCCAGCGGCCGCTCCCGCGCAGCCGGCCACGGCCGCCTACGTGCACGGCGGGCCGGTCGACTTCGAACTCGATCTCAACGCCGAAGCGCAGGAGCCTCCCGCTCCCGCCGTCTGGCGCACGGCTGGCGCACCTGCCCCCGAGCCGGAAGCCGGCACGGCGCCCTCGCCCGACGACATCGCACTGGCCGCCGTCGCGCGCGCATTCGCCGAAGTCGTCACCCCTGCTGCAGAAAAGAAACCACTGGCGTGGGATGAAGTGCCCGCCAGCGAGGAGCGCGACGAGCAGCCGCACCCCGACGGCCGCCTCGAGCCTTCCCTCGACACGGCGCAGGAGCACCTGGTCGCCGCCGCACTGGACGATGCGCATCATCTTGAAGACCTGCCTGCCGACGACGAGCCGGCGCTAGCGGAAGCCGAACCCGAGGTGATGGCGGAGCCCGCGCCGGAAGTCGAAGCCGAACCCGAGCCAGCGCCCGACGTCGAGGCCGCGCCTCCCGCCGAGGTGGCCTGGAGCGACCCGGAAGAGGACAGCGCGCGCGACGAGACCGCCCTGCACGCCGTGGCCGCGGTCAATGCCGACGTCCCGGACGACGGCGCCTCCCTGCCGGACGACGAGCCGCCCGCCCCCGTCGCGCAGCGCAGCGCCGACGACGAGCGCATGCGCGCACTGGCCGGCGTCGACCAGGCAGGCGAAGACCTCGACCATTCGGACCTGAGCTTCGTCAAGCGCGTCGACCGCAGCCAGAAGTACGGCAAGGCCCTGAAGATCACCATGGCCCTCGGCATTCCGCTGCTGCTGGCCGGCCTGGTCTTGCAGGCCGCCACCACCTTCCGCGACACCCTGGCCGCCAACTACCCGCAGCTGAAACCCGCGCTGTCCGCCATTTGCCAGCCGCTGGGATGCCAAGTCAACCTTCCCACCCAGCTTGACGCCCTGAGCATCGAGCACGGCGAACTGGCCAGCATGGCGGAGAACACCTTCAGCTTCAGCACCGTGCTGCGCAACCAGTCCAAGACCGTGCAAGCCTGGCCGCATATCGAACTGACCCTGAACGACAATGCCGACAAGCCGGTACTGCGCCGCGTATTCGCGCCGCGCGAATACCTGCCATCGGCAATCGAGGCGGCCAAGGGGTTTGGCCCGCGCAGCGAACAAAGCGTTAAACTGTACTTCGAGCTGAAAGAGATCAAAGCTTCCGGCTATCACATCTCCATTTTCTATCCATAAAAATACTATGAACAATACCGCCCTGGTCTGTGGCTCGCTGGCCATCGACATCATCATGCAGTACGAAGGCCGCTTCGGCGACACCCTGCTGGCCGATCAACTGCACAAGGTGAATGTCTCGTTCCTGGTGCCGACCATGCGCACCGAATTCGGCGGCTGCTCCGGCAATATCGCCTACTCGCTGAAGATGCTGGGCGGAGAGCCGCGCATCGTCGGCGTGCTGGGCCAGGATTGCGCGGCCTACCTGGAACGCCTGCAGAAACTGGGCCTGTCCACGGACAGCATCCTGATCAAGAAGGATGCCTACAACGCTCAGTGCTTCGTCACGGCCGATGCGGACCACAACCAGATCAACGCCTTCCACCCCGGCGCCATGTCCTTCGCGCACGAGAACCCGATCGAGAAAGCCGGCCCGGCCCGCATCGCCATCATTTCGCCGGACGGCCACCTGGGCATGCTCAAGCACGCTGAAGACCTGGCCCGCCTGGGCATCCCCTTCCTCTTCGACCCGGGCCAGCAGATGCCGATGTTCACGGCCGACCAGCTGATCGACTTCATTGAAAAGGCGACTTACGTCACGTGCAACGACTACGAGATCGAACTGCTGATGGACCGCACCGGTCTGACCATCCCGGATATCGCCTCCAAGCTGGAGGCGCTGATCGTCACGCGCGGCGAGAAGGGTTCGGAGATTTACACGGGCGGCAAGCGCATCGACATTCCTGCCGTGCCGGTGGACCCGGCACTGGACCTGGACCCGACCGGCTGCGGCGACGCCTATCGCGCCGGCCTGCTGCATGGCCTGGTCAACGGCCTGGGCTGGGAATCGACCGGCCGCCTGGCCAGCCTGCTGGGCGCGATCAAGATCGTCACCAAAGGCGCGCAGAACCACGTCTTCACCCCGTCCGAGATCGCGGACAAGTTCGAAGCAGCCTTCGGCTACCGCTTCTAACCTTCCTCAGGCCACGGGTGGCGCGAGGCGTGCAACGTCCTCCAGCGTCACCCCGGCCACTTCCAGCAGTTTCTTCTTGTTGGTCTGTCCATGCGTCAGCGTCACGGCGCTGCGCGGCACGCCCAGGGCGCCGGCCAGCCATTTCACCAGCGCCTCGTTTGCCTTGCCTTCGATGGGCTGGGCCGCCAGCTTGATCTTCAGGGCAGCATCGAGCACGCCCACCACTTCGGTCTTCCTGGCGTTGGGCTGGATCTGGACCGCCAGGCGCACCCCGCCGGGCAAGGCGGAACACCAGGCGTGGCTCATCGGCCGAACAGCATGCCCAGCAGGATCTGGCAGATTTGCAGCAGGATCAGGGCCACGAGCAGGGACAGGTCCAGGTTGCCCACCAGCGGCACGACGCGGCGGATAGGCTTGAGCAGCGGCTCGTTCAGGGCACGCACGAAGGGCGCCAGCGGCGCGTGCGGATTGACCCAGCTGAACACCGCCTCGATGATCAGGAGCGCCATGAAGCCGAACAGTATCCATTCCAGGAAGCGCTGCAAGGCAGCCAGCAGCACGATCTCCGGCGTCGCCCCCACCAGGAACAGCACCGAGGTCGCCAGGATCACGATCAGCAAGGCGCCGATCAGGCTGGCCCAATCATAGCCGCCCATGCCGGGCACCAGGCGCCGCAGGGGGCGCACCAGCCAGTCCGACAATTGAAAAGTAAACTGTGCCACCGACGAAGGCGGTCGGACGCGGATAGCCTGCATCCAGAATCGCAGCAAGAGCACGCCACCCAGCAGGCCGGCGGCGACATCGACGATCAGTTTGAGAATACTAAACACGAGTTCACTCCAAATAAAAAACCGCTGTGCGATTGTCTCACACAGCGGTGTCTTCGCCATCCGGCTCTAAGCGTTTAAGGCTTAGGAAGGACGGGTGCTGGTCGGGAACGGCCAGGCGGCTGCCGGGGCGATCACGGTTTTCGCTGCAGGAGCGGCGGCGGGAGCTGGGGCTGCAGCAGCGGGTGCTGGTGCGGCGGCAGGCTTCGCAGCTTCCTTCTTGGGAGCGGCAGGCTTCTTAGGTGCGGCCTTTTTAGGGGCAGCTGGTTTAGCAGCCGGAGCTGCAGCCGGTGCAACGGCTACTGGCGCAACAGCTGGCTTGGCTGCTGGCTTAGCCGAGGCTTTTTTTGGGGCGGCCTTTTTAGCTGCAGGCTTGGCAGCTGGTTTTGCGGCGGCTTTAGGAGCGGCTTGCGGCTTTTTTAGCAGCTGGCTTGGCAGCGGCTTTCTTGGCAGCTGGCTTGGCAGCGGCTTTCTTGGCGGCTGGCTTGGCAGCGGCCTTCTTGGCAGCTGGCTTGGCAGCAGCTTTTTTGGCAGCTGGCTTGGCAGCAGCTTTAGGAGCGGCCTTCTTCGCTGCTGGCTTTGCTGCAGCTTTCTTGGCTACTGGCTTAGCTGCGGCTTTCTTGGCTGCTGGCTTGGCGGCAGCTTTAGGAGCGGCCTTCTTCGCTACTGGCTTTGCTGCTGCTTTTTTAGCGACAGCTTTCTTTGCTGCTGGCTTGGCTGCGGCTTTAGCGACAGTCTTCTTCGCTGCTGGCTTGGCTGCGGCTTTAGCGACAGTCTTCTTCGCTGCTGGTTTTGCTGCTGGCTTTGCAGCGGCTTTCTTCGCTACTGGCTTAGCTGCGGCTTTTTTCGCTACTGGCTTAGCTGCGGCTTTCTTCACTGCTGGTTTTGCAGCTGGCTTGGCGCTCGACTTCACAGTCGCGCCCTTCTTGGCAGCTGGTTTAGCGGCTGGCTTGGCAGCAGCTTTCTTGGCAGCCGGCTTGGCTGCGGCTTTAGCGGCCGGTTTAGCGGCAGCTTTCTTTGCTGGAGCAGCTGCTTTAGCGGCTGCTGGTTTCTTCTTAGCGGCGGTAGCCATTTTTAGTTCTCCTTCATCTGGGATGGGAAAATTCACGCACAAGATTAAAACCCGTCCGGCCCTGCGCTGGACCAGGCGAATTATTCATCGGCACAAACAGGATTGCGGTTTGCGCTAATGAATTCGGCACCCAGCTGAACTGCTGCACCTCCTCACCAGTGCAGCGCTTCAGCCATCGATTCCGGCGCCGGTGCTTGGCGGCGACGGACTCAAATTCTTTGTCGCGACGATTGCGCGGATGGGGCGTGTCTTCAGCTCCTCGATCCCTCGTCGGGCCACGTGATACGACCAGCTCAAAGAAAAAACCGCCCGGCCCTGATCGATGGATCAGGTGAGCGGCTTCGCTGTCGTGGTGTGGTCTTTAAGCATACCTATGCGTTTTGAGTTCCCATTATTTTTCGACTTTTGCGGTAACAACACACTCGAAAAAACAGTGCTTGCAAATTCACGCGTTTTCAAGTTCGCAAAGTACACGAAAGCTTGTTGATGCGCAACTAGCACGAATGATTTTCTTCTTATTTTTTTGCGTCGATATGCGCGTTCGCGCACATGGCGACACTCATTGATCGGCACGCGCGCACATCGCGCGCACCTCATGCGACCTGACAGCTTCGCATAACGCCTTTAGGTAAAGGACGTATGAAAAGCGAGGCGGCGCGGCCCGCGATTGATCGCGAGACCGGGGCGCCGGATGGAGGGCTTCGAAATTTTTTTTTCGTCGCGATTACGCGACATGCGAAATTCGCGCAATCACGCGTTCGACATCGAGCAGGCAGGTACTGTGCGTGCCGCCATCGGCTTGCGGCAGTTCGAGCACTTCACCCGATTCGGCCGACAGGGATTGCGCGTCCGCCGTCTTCATCAGCGAAGGCGTGGCGTAGCGTTTGCCGTCATCAATCGTGACGATGTCGCACACCGCATCGACCACCAGACCATAGCGCTCCGCGCCGCGCTCGATGACCAGGACCTTGCCGGCACCCTCGCCTGCCGGCATGCCGTACAGGCGGCGCAGGTCGACCAGGCTGATGAGTTGCTGGCGCAAGTTCATCACGCCGCACAGGTAGTCCGGCATGCCGGGTGGATGACTGATGTCGCCGGCGTGGTCGATGATCTCGCGCACCTGCTTCAGCTCCAGCGCGAACAGCTCGCCGACGCGGAAGCTCAGGTAGACCTGGCGGCCGACGCGCTGGCGCGCCGCCGCCGGGGCGTCGGCCGGATACAGCTGGCGGTGTCCCAGGTCCAGTTCGCCGATCTCGCTGCGCGAGAAGATGCCTTCATGATCGAGCAGGATCACGTCCTCTTCGCCGTGACATGCCACGCAGCCGGCAAACATGGCGCTGCGCGATTTGCTCAGCAATGGGATCGGCAGCACTTCATCGGCGGCAAAATGCAGGATGCTGTCCACCGCATCGACCAGGAAGCCGACCGTCGATGCGCCGATGTGGGCCACCAGGACGCGCTGCTCGCCAGTGGCCTCGCCCGCCTGCCCGCCGGCAAGAATGGCAAAGTCCACCACCGGCACCTGCCGGCCGCGGAAGTGCATGCGGCCCTGGCACAGGGGACCGGCCAGCACCGTTTCGCTCAGCTCCGGCACCCGCACGATCTCCTGGATCGCCTTCATCTCCAGCGCGAAGCGGGCACCCGCGGCGCGGAAGCTGATGGCGTGACGGCGCTCGCCGACCACGCGCAGCTGGCGCCGCGTTTCCGCGCCGGACGCGCGCATCGATTGCACCTGCGGCACGTTCTCGATGTGCACCAGGCGGTCGATGTCGAGCACCTGGACCAGGCGCCGTCCCTCGTCGAGCAAGATGGTGCCGCCTACTACCCCTTGTGCCGACCCCTCCGCATAACGCAACCGGCTGCGTTGTTCGGGCCGCACACGCAGGATTTCGCCGGTGGCGTGCACCAGCAATCCGACCTGCACATCGTGGTAATCGATGATGGCGATCTTGTCCGATGCCTGCGCCGCCGGCGCCTGCGGGTCGAACAGGCGGCCCAGGTTCACCACCGGGATCACGCTGCCGCGCAGCGTGAACATGCCTTCCATATAGGCGGGTGCCAGCGGCACCGCGGTCATGCGCTCGGGGAAGTTGACCACCTCCCGGATGCACGGGGCCGGCAGCGCGAACTCGTCGCCGCCAAGCAAGAACGAGCCGAACATCTCGACCGCCGGCATTCCGGGCTGCGCGGCGGAAAGATCCGCCGCCACCGCGTGCAAGGTGTCCATGGCTTACACCACGAAACCGGCAACGAGCGTATTCAACTCCCCCGCCCGGGTGTTCAGGCTGGCGGTGGAGGAGGCAATGCTGTCGCAGCTGCCGGCCGACTGCTCGGCCGCCTCGGCGATGTGGTTGATGGCCACGCTCACCTCGCGCGCCGACAGCAGTTGCTCCTTGGCCTCGTGCGAGATCTCGGCGATGGCCTCGCTGGTCTTGCCCACGCCCTGGACGATGCGGTCGAACGCTTCGCTGGCCTGGTGCGAGATGGCGCTGCCGGTGTTGACCCGCTTGACCGACTCGCTGATCAGCTTGGAGATCTCCTTGGTGGCCTGCGAGGAACGCTCGGCCAGCTTGCGCACCTCGTCGGCCACCACCGAGAAGCCCAGGCCATGTTCGCCCGCGCGCGCCGCCTCGATGGCGGCGTTGAAGGCCAGCATATTGGTCTGGTTGGCGATGTCGGAAATCACCTTGACGATCTCGCCGATGTCCTCCGAGGAACGGTTGATCAGGTCCATCGCTTCGATCGAGCGCGCCACCGCCTTGGCGCCCGCCTCGGCCTCGTCCTGGGTCGCCTTGGCCAGGCCATTGGCATGGGCCGTGCTGGTGGCAATGGCGTCGATGGAGCGCGTCAAGCCCTCGACCGAGGCATTCATTTCCTCCACCGTGGCGCCCAGCTCCTGCGAGCCGCCCGCCACCACGCTGGCGCGGCTGGCGATCGCCTCGGCGTCGTCGGCAAAGGCGGTGGCCGACATCACCACCTGCCCGATCACGCCGCGCAAGTCGCTCATCATCTTGCCGATGCCGGCGCCCAGCTGGTCCAGCGGCTCGTCGCCGGCCAGCGGCACATCGGCGGTGAGGTCGCCCTTGGCTGCGCGCGCCACGGCGTCGAGCAGGCGCTCGATCTTGACCGCGTCGCTGGCCGCCTTGTCCTTGATGCCCTGCTCCATCATCACCTGCTCGGTGATGTCGGTGGCGAACTTGACGATCTTGAAAGGCTTGCCGCTCATGTCCATGATCGGGTTGTAGGTGGCCTGGATCCAGATCGGCTTGCCGCCGTTGCCGACGCGCTTGTAGCGGCCACTGTCAAACTCGCCCCGGTTCAGCTTTTGCCAGAACCGCTTGTACTCCATGCTGGACGCATATTCGGATTCGCAGAACATGCGGTGGTGCTCGCCCCGGATGTCCTCCAGCGTGTAGCCAAGCGCGTCGAGGAAGTTGTCGTTGGCGGTCAGCACGTGGCCGCCCATGTCGAATTCGATCACCGCCTGCGCCTTGTCCATGGCGCTGACCTTGCCCGCGTACTCCGCGTTGCGCAGCTTGGACGCCGTGACGTCGGTGGCGAACTTGATCACTTTATAAGGACGCCCTTCCGCGTCGAACACCGGGTTATAGGACGCATTGATCCAGATCTCCTTGCCTCCCTTGCCCACCCGTTTGTACTCGCCTTGCTCGAAATGGCCGCTGCGCAGACGCTCCCAGAACTGCTTGTAGGTGTCGCTGGCGGCAAATTCCGGTTCGCAGAACATGGCATGGTGGCGGCCCTGAATTTCATCGAGCGCATAGCCAACGGCCTGCAGGAAATTGTCGTTGGCGTGCAGGATGGCGCCATCCAGTTGAAACTCGATGACTGCTTGCACGCGGTTCAAGGCGGCGTTGATGGCCTGGAGTTCGACTTCCTGCGACTGGCTTTCCTGCACGGCTGGGCTGTTCATGAAAACTCCTCGATGGGTAAGTTGCCAATAGGAATTTCAGTATAGCCAGCCAGCGCGAGCTAAAAATCACGCATTGTCACGCCCCTTGCCAGCACTTTAAACAGTTAAAGCTTGCAGCAAGAAATTGACATTTGCCGTTGTCGGTCCACAACGATGTGTTCGAGCGGGGGATGGGTCCGGGCACGCGGCCCGGACCAAGGGGACGCGGCAGCCCGTGCGGGCCGCCGGTTGTTGGGCTTTACTCTTCGTGGAAGGCTTCTTCCCGCTTCTTGCGCAAGGCCGGCGACAGCACCACCGCCAGGGCGATGGCGGCCAGCGCCAGCAAGGTTGCGCTGATCGGACGGTTGATGAACACCATCGGGTCGCCCTGCGACAGCAGCATGGCGCGGCGCAGGTACTCCTCCAGCATGGGTCCGATGATGAAGCCCAGCAGCATAGGCGCCGGCTCGGCACCAAGCTTGGCGCACGCATAGCCGAACAGGCCGAACAGCGCCATGAGCCACACGTCGAACTCCGCGTTCCTCAGGCTGAACACGCCGATCGCGCAGAACAGCAAGATGGCAGGGAACAGGCGATGGTAAGGCACGGTGATCATCTTCACCCACAAGCCAATCATCGGCAGGTTCAGCACGACCAGGAACAGGTTGCCGAACCACATCGACACGATCAGGCCCCAGAACAGGTCCGGCTTGTCCGTCATCACGCTCGGGCCGGGCACGATGCCCTGGGTAATCATGGCGCCGATCATCAGGGCCATCACCGGGTTGGATGGAATGCCCAGGGTCAGCATGGGGATGAAGGAGGTCTGGGCGCCGGCATTGTTGGCCGCCTCCGGCGCCGCCACGCCTTCGATCGCGCCCTTGCCGAATTCGCGCGCATTGGGCGAGACCTTCTTCTCGATCGAGTATGCCGCGAAGGAAGCCAGCATGGCGCCGCCGCCAGGCAGGATGCCCAGCGCCGAGCCCAGTGCGGTACCGCGCAGCACCGGCGCCAGGATGCGCTTGAAGTCTTCCTTGTTGAGCATGAGGCCGGACACCTTCTTCATCACCAGGTGCCGGTCCTCGTCATGCTCGAGGTTGCGCACGATCTCGCCAATGCCGAACATGCCCATGGCCAGGATCACGAAGTTGATGCCGTCGGCCAGTTCGGGCAGGTCGAAGGTGTAGCGCGGCAGGCCCGAATTGACGTCGGTGCCGATCATGCCGAGCAGCAGCCCCAGCACCACCATGCCCATGGCGTTCAGCAGCGAACCGCTGGCCAGCACGATGGCCGCCACCAGGCCCAACACCATGAGCGAGAAGTAGTCGGCCGGGCCGAACTGCAGCGCCAGGTCGGCCAGCGGTGGCGCGAAGCAGGCCAGCGCCACGGTCGCCACGGTACCGGCGAAGAAGGACGCCAGTGCCGCCGTCGCCAGCGCCTTGCCGGCGCGGCCGCTGCGCGCCATCTGGTAGCCGTCCAGCGCCGTCACCACGGAGGATGACTCGCCGGGCAGGTTGACCAGGATGGCCGTGGTCGACCCGCCATACTGCGCGCCATAATAAATACCGGCCAGCATGATCAGCGCCGACACCGGCGGGAAGTGATACGTCGCCGGCAGCAGCATGGCGATGGTGGCGATCGGTCCCAGGCCAGGCAGCACGCCGACGGCCGTACCGATAAAGACCCCGGCCAGGCAGAACAGCAGGTTGGTCAGGGTGAACGCGGCCTCGAGGCCGAGGCCCAGGTTGCTCAGGATTTCCATGGCGGCCTCCTAGAATCCGAACCAGGAGCCGAGTGCCGCAATCGGCAATCCCAGCGCCTTGATGAACAGCAGGTAGGAGAACACCGCCAGGCCCAGCGCCAGCAGGACAGCTTCCCGCTTGCTGAACTTGGGACTGGCGCTCGCGCACACCAGGACCAGCACGATGGCGGAGGGCACCAGGCCGGCGCCGCGCAGCATGAAGCCGAACAGCATCACGGCCGACAGGATCAGGAACAGGGGCTTGAGATGGAACTTTTCCATCGCTTCCCCATGGCGGAAGAAGGAGCGCAGCACGCCAGCCGCGCCGATCAGGACCAGCAGCACGCCAAGCACCAGGGGGAAATACGCCGGCCCCATGCGCTGGGCCGTCCCCATGGTGAGGTCGCCGCGCAAGAACACGGCGGCCAGGCCAAGGACGATGAAGATGGACCCGATCCAGAAATCCTTCGGGTGACGGATGGCGGACATCAGCGCTCCTTAGTCGGCGTAAACGCCGGCCTTGGTGATGATCGGCGCCCAACGATCGATATCGGCCTTCAGGTGGGCACGCAGGGCTTCCGGCGTGGCGCGCTTCTCTTCCACCGGCTCGGTGCCCAGGTCGGCGAAGCGCTGCTTCACGGCAGGGTCCTTCAGCGCCACTTGCAGCGCGCCCACCAGGGAATCGATCACTGGCTTCGGCGTGCCCTTCGGTGCATACATGCCATGCCACACGGCCACCTCGAAGCCAGGCAGGCCCGCTTCGTTCAGGGTCGGCACGTCCGGCAGCGACGGCACGCGGGTCTTGGTGGTCACGCCGTACACCTTGACCTTGCCGGCCTTGATCTGGCTGGTGGTGTTGGTGGTCTGGTCGCACATGAAGTCCACCTGGCCGCCCAGCAGGTCGTTCATGGCCGGGCCGGTGCCCTTATATGGCACGGTGGTCAGGTCGGTGGCGATGGCGGACATGAACAGCATGCCGCACAGGTGCGATGCGGAACCCAGGCCGGCATTGGCGTAGGTCACCTTGGCCTTGTTGGTCTTCACATAGGCCAGCAGCTCCTTGAAGTCCTTGGCCGGGAAATCCTTGCGCGCCACCACGGTCATCGGCACGTCGGTCACCAGGCCGATCGGATCGAAGCTGTCGATGGCGTTGTAGCTGAGCTTGCGATACAGGGCCGGTGCGGTGGAGTGGCCGATGTGGTGCAGGAAGATGGTGTAGCCGTCCGGCGCCGACTTGGCGGCACGCGCCGCGCCGATGGTGCCGCCGGCGCCGCCGACGTTCTCCACGATGATCTGTTGCTTCAGCTTGGTGCCCATGGACTGGGCCAGCAAGCGCGCCACCGTGTCGGTCGGGCCGCCCGCTGCGAACGGCACGATCATGGTGATTGGCTTGGATGGGTAGCTCTGGGCGTAGGCGCTCGATGCGCCAAAGAATACGACGCCGGCCAGTGCCGGCAGCATGAAGCGTTTCATAGAAGTGTCTCCCGTGGGTTCGGTGTTTGATTTGGTGCTACCTTTTGATGTTGTACCAGCAATTTTTATATGACACAAGTAAGGTCTTCTACGTAGTCGCGCCATGGCGGCGGCGACGCGGCGCGGCCCGATTGACATTGCCCGGCAATACGCCGAAGATGGACAGACGATGGCTCCCAAGCTGCTCTTTGCCGTGCCACTACTGGCCCTCCCCCTGGCGGCGCCGGCCGGGACGTTGCAGCTTTTCACCGAACACACGCCGCCCGACATCATGCGCGATGGCGAGCGCGTGTACGGCATTTCGCCCGACAAGGTAAAAGCGATCATGTCGCGCGCCGGCATCAGCTACACCATCGAAATCATGGCGTGGCGGCGTGCCTACGAACTGGCCTTGCGCACGCCCGGCTCGTGCGTCTTCTCCACCTCGCGCACGCCCGAGCGCGAAGCGCTGTTCAAGTGGATCGGTCCGCTGCGCGAAGTGGACTGGACTTTCTATGGCCTGGCCGACGCCCCCTTCCGCCTGGCGACGCTGGCAGATGCCAAAGGGCTGCGCATTGGCGGCTATGCCAGCGACGTGCGCGCCCAGTACCTGCTGGCGCGCGGATTCACCGTCGATACCGCGGGTGACAATTCCTCCAACCCGCGCAAGCTGATCGGGCGGCGCATCGACCTGTGGGCGACCAGCATTCCCCTTGCCAATGGCGTGCTGCAGCACGAAGGCCTGGCCGGCAAGATCGTGCCCCTGCTCACCTTCCACACCTCGCGCGCCTACCTGGCCTGCAACAAGGCCGTGCCCGAAACGCAGCTTAGCGCCCTGAATGCCGCCATGGACGCGATCACCAAGGACGGCACTGCCGCCGCCATCGACCGCAAGTACGCCAACTGGCGCCCGCCGCGCCGGGATAAAAAGGATGGGGCGCCGTAGCCAGGCGCGCGGGTCCCCCTACTTGCCCAGCAATGCGGTACTTTCGACAAAGGCTTTGATTGCCGCGCTGGCGTCGCCTCTCGGCCCGTCCTGCAATCGTCGCACTTTTGCAGAGCCGCAGAATTGACTGAGCTTCCCATACAGGCAGAAATCGAGTTCCCCCATGCGTTCGCGCTTTGGATCGTCCATGTCATCGATCAGCAACATGTCCCCAAGCGCATGGCGGCACGCAATAAAATGACCTTGGCCCCATCTGGCCGATGGCCTGGGTCCACACGCACGCTCGGCCGCCAGCGCGCAAGTGGGTGGCACGGGCCAGTGAACCCTAGTAAGCGGCCCATTTGTCGGCCAGTTGTTTTAATTCGCCTTGCTCGTTCAATTTCTCCAGCGCGTGGGCAACTCTGGATTCCACTTCTTTGTCGATATGCGGCCCCAGGACCATATAGAAGGACTGGGAATCGAAAATGGTCGGCAAGATCCGCAGTCTTGTCTCATTGCCAGACTTTTTCGCCTCCAGGCTCAAGCCGGGCTGGCGATAAAAGAAAAACCGTCCGCGTCCGGCGAGTAGTTTTTCAATATTGGTCGGTGTCGAACTTGCTGCCTGATCGATCTTCAAGTTACCGGCCTTGGTCAATGCCGTAACTGCACCGCTACCCCCATTCACTAGAATAACGCCATCCTTCAGCTTCCGGATTTCATCAAAGTTATTCACATTCACGGGATCGTCGGCGCGCACCATCAAATGGTAATGGACGGTAAAAAGCGGGACATTTGGAATCTTATACGCAACGATGCGCTCCTTATTCCGGATCAAACCGCAAATGGCATCCAGTTGACCGGCGCTGACCATCGCTTCCATGCGTTTAAGCGGCATCCAGCGCTGATCGCCGACGAATTTAATGCCGGGATCGGCCTTTTCAATGGCACGGAAAATATCAATGCAATTTCCCCCCACCGAATTACCCAGCGCAACGAATTTAGGTTCCGAATCGGATTGCGCAGCGACGCGCAGTGAAATGGAATCTGCCGCCCATCCAGGTGCAGCGAATATCAGGCATGTGCGCAGCAGAAATGATAATGGAATTTTCACCGGGGTCCCGTCCGTCGCAAGCGACTTCGATAACCATTGTAGCCAAAATCCGATCCTACGCCATCCTCGCTTGGGACGCGGGGCTGCAGCACCCCAACTTGCGCTAATTATTGGCTTAAAATCGCCAACAACTGGCATGACTGTGATATTTGCGCGGGGCGTGCGCGTCGAATTAAAGTCCGCGGTTCCGCAACTTCTCGGGAACCCGGTAGGGAATGCTTTTGGGATCGAACACGACTTTCCAGGTCTTGGCCGCGGTCGGCACCCCTTCCGCTACCCTTGGGCCTGCGCGCAAATGTGTAATCGAATCGGTCGCTTGATCTGTGCGATACGTCCACAGCAATTTCGTGCAGCGCGACAGTTCGAAATCGTCGTGTTCAATTACTTCAGTTCGGGGTCACTTCAGTTCGGGGTCAGCTCTGTCATTCGGACATAAAATCCGAACCTTTGATTTATCTCAATACCGAAAAAACCCGTCTTTTCCCGTATTGATCAATATTAAAGAAGTGGTGTTTATGTCCGAATGACAGAGCTGACCCTGAATTGGAATTGGGCGAAAAAAGGAGTCTATTGCTAGACTCCTTTTTCTGGGCTCACTGGTGGGATCAGTCCCAGCTCAGCGCGCCGCCAGCAAGTTCGGGGTCAGCTCTGTCATTCGGACATAAAAACCGAACCTTTGATCTATCTCAATATCGAAAAGCCCGTCTTTTTCCGTATTGATCAATATCAAAGACGTGGTGTTTATGTCCGAATGACAGAGCTGACCCCGAATTGGAATTGGGCGAAAAAAAAGGAGTCTATTGCTAGACTCCTTTTTCTGAATTCACTGGTGGGATCAGTCCCAGCTCAGCGCGCCGCCAGTCTGGTATTCGGTGACGCGGGTCTCGAAGAAGTTGCGTTCCTTCTTCAGGTCGATCATTTCCGACATCCATGGGAATGGATTCTCGTCCTGGTCGAACAGCGCTTCCAGGCCAATCTGGGTGGCGCGGCGGTTGGCGATGAAGCGCAGGTAGCCCTTGAACATGGCTGCGTTCAGGCCCAGCACGCCACGCGGCATGGTGTCTTCGGCGTAGCGGTATTCCAGTTCCACCGCTTGCAGGAACAGGCCCTTGATCTCTTCCTTGAAGGCCGGGGTCCACAGGTGCGGGTTTTCCAGCTTGATGGTGTTGATCAGGTCGATGCCGAAGTTGCAGTGCATCGATTCGTCGCGCAGGATGTACTGGTACTGCTCGGCGGCGCCGGTCATCTTGTTCTGGCGGCCCAGCGCCAGGATCTGCGTGAAGCCGACGTAGAAGAACAGGCCTTCCATCAGGCAGGCGAACACGATCAGGGACTTCAGCAGCTGCTGGTCGGTCTCGACGGTGCCAGTCTTGAAGGTCGGTTCGGTCAGCACGTTGATGAACGGGATCAGGAACTGGTCCTTGTCGCGGATCGATGCCACTTCGTTGTAGGCGTTGAAGATCTCTTGCTCGTCCAGACCCAGCGATTCAACAATGTACTGGTAGGCGTGGGTGTGGATCGCTTCTTCGAACGCCTGGCGCAGCAGGTATTGACGGCATTCGGGGGCGGTGATGTGGCGGTAGGTGCCCAGCACGATGTTGTTGGCGGCCAGGGAGTCGGCGGTGACGAAGAAGCCCAGGTTGCGCTTGACCAGGCGGCGCTCGTCT
>JAJTCO010000141.1 GCA_021323265.1 Pseudoduganella sp.
GCAGAGTTGGTCAGTGAGGAACACATGCAGGTTGCACTTGCGGCGAAACATCATGCCGGAAACGCGGGCCATACGCTCTTGGGCGGCATCGAGGTCATTGGCTCGCTGATCGAGGCGGTTGGCGATGCTGGCCACACTGCGCTGGAGCCCTACGCACAGCAACGCCTTGGCAACCTGTTGCGGTACTTGGCGGTGGAGGCGCAATTCATGCAAGAGATTGCTGGCAACCTGGCTTTCTCGATCAACGATTACCAGCAGCGCCAGGCCGTGCGCGTCCAAGGAGGTGCGGCATGAGTACGGTAATCCAATTTATGCCGCGTCCAGTGGCAAGGCGCAACGGATCGCCAGCCAACAAGATATCTGCTTCAGTTATCCACCTGGCTGATGCGAAGCCCGCCTGCCGTTCGGCCACGAGCAATCGCGGTACCGGCAAGAGGGCCAGTATAGGAAGCCAAGAGCGCGAGTTGATGTGGGTGACGCCATTGGAGCAGGGCCTACTACAAGCGCTTTTCCGTGGCCGGGAAGCCGCTGCGGAATACCTGCTGGAGCGAGCGGACATAAACGCGGCGTGGCTGTTCCGTGCAGAGGGATCGGCGCTCTTGTGGACTTCCAAGGGGGAGGCTGATTTCTTCGACTACATGCGAAAGGCCGGATTGCGCGCCGCTGCGGCGCGATTGCTGGAACAAGAAGCGGCCGAGGCACCTTTACGCGCTGCGCGCCATGCGGAGCTGGTGCGCTACGCCGTAGAGGCATTAAAGGCACAAGGGCAACACAGTGCTGCACGCGCCATAGCCGAGCGCCACATGCCAGCTATCGAAGCCAAGCCGGCGCAAGAAAAAGTCATCGCCATTGCCTCCCCTGGAGTTGAACATCTGGCCGCTGCTGCGCCCGGCAAGCGGCGCACGGTTCGCCGTCGGGGAGCGAAGGAAAAGGGAATACTGAATGAGTAAAAAAAGATATCCGGTCAGCGAGGAAGTAGCCCGCGCTGCCCTGGCAGTCATCCCCCCGGATGACCGTGACGTGTGGTACCGCATGGGTATGGCGTTGAAATCGGAGTTTGGCGAAGCCGGTTTCTCCTTGTTCAATGACTGGAGTGAAGGAGGAAAAACCTTCGACGCTAAGGCGGTTAAATCGACGTGGAAGGGCATCAAACCTGGCGGGGCGGTCACCATAGGCAGCTTGATCGCGGAGGCCAAGAAATACGGTTTCAATCCGAAGGACTATGCGCCGGTGGCACCATTGTCCGCAGCCGACAGGGCGCGCTTGCACAAGGAGCGGGAAGAGCGCGACAGGGCAGCCATCGAAGCGCAGGCGAAAGAGCATGAGGCAATGGCCGCCATGGCCGCCAAGGATTGGGAGGCCGCCACAGAAACGGGCAATAGCGCATACCTGGTGCGCAAGGGCGTGCAGCCGCATGGTGTCCGCTTTGAGTCCGGCAAGGTAGTGCTGGTGCCGCTGCGGGACGGCGCTGGCAAGCTGTGGAACGTGCAGCGCATTCACCCGAACGGCGATAAGCGCTTTCCGGCTGGCGGCCGGGTTTCCGGTTGCTTCCATGTGATTGGCCCCCTGGCCGCGACCGCCTGGGTGCTGATTGCGGAAGGCTACGCGACGGCGGCCACGCTGCACGCAGCGACCGGCTATGCGGTCGTGGTGGCCTTCAACGAGGTCAATATGCGTCACGTCGCGCCAGCGATTCGCCGGATGCTGCCCGATGCAAGGCTGTTGCTGTGTGCTGACGACGACAGCGAAACGGCGGCCAGGACCGGCAAGAATCCGGGCGTGGTGTCGGCCACGGAAAGCGCGGCGGCCGTTGCCGGTGTCTGGTGCAAGCCGGAGGGCTTACAGGCGGGCGGTACGGACTTTAATGACTTGGCCGCCGCTGCGGGCATTGACGAAGTGCGTAGGCAAATCCTGATCGCCATAACTGCTACTGAGCCAGTGGTGGCGGTGGCCGATGATAAACCGCATGCGCCTGAACCGAAAGGGGAGCGCAAAGCCCGTAAGCAAGGTAAGGACGCTGACAAGTCACGCAAGACAACACCGGCAAGTGAAAGCGGCAGGCCGTTTTTCAATGTGGATGAGCGGGGCGTTTGGTATCACGGCTTTAGCCAGCAGGGCGACCCTTTACCGGCAATGTGGATATGCAGCGAAATGCACGTTACGGCGCAGTCGCGGGATTCGGGAAATGGCGATTGGGGCTATTTTCTGGAGTTCAGAGACGGCGACGGGAACCCCAAGCATTGGGCAATGCCTGTCCGGCGACAATTAGAAATGCCGGTGACGACAATTAGATTTGCCGGTTGAGAGCCGGTCCGGCGACGGTCCGGCTCTTGTCTATCATGCCTCCGAGAGGGGACGGCATGAAGAAGGACGGAGAAATCAAATTGTTATTGGAAGAACGTCGAAAAGGTGCAAGCCAGAAGCTGGCAGCGGCGCGTACAGGGATGAGTGAGCGGACGGTGCGCAAGTACGAACAGTCCGGCAAGCTGCCAAGCCAGATGAAGGCCCCACGTACTCACCGCACGCGCGAGAATCCGTTTGCTGCTGACTGGCCTTGGGTGGAAGATCAACTCCGGCGCGATCAGGCGCTGCAAACGAAGACGTTGTTTGCCTTGCTTTGCCAGGCCTATCCAGGGCGATATCAGGAGAGCCAGCTACGAACCCTGCAACGACATGTGCATGGCTGGCGGATGCAGCACGGCGAACACCGCGAAGTGATGTTCCAGCAGGAGCATGTTCCCGGACGAATGGCGCAGTCCGATTTCACAGTCATGAACTCGTTGGGCGTGACGATCGGCGGCGCTCAGTTTGATCATCTGGTGTACCACATGGTGCTGACGTATTCGAACGTGGAGGCGGTGCGCGTGTGCTTCTCGGAGAGCTTTGAAGCGCTGTCGGAAGGACTGGGAGCGTGCCTTTGGCAAATCGGCGGCGTGCCGCTGATGCACCGTACCGACAATCTGTCGGCCGCCGTGCGCGACCTTGATCGCGACGGCCTGCATGATTTCACCGCCAATTACCAGGCGCTAATGCGGCATTACGACATGCAGCCATCGGCCAACACCGCCGGCTGCGCCAACCAGAATGGCGACGTTGAGCAGTCGCATTTCCGTTTCAAGACGGCGGTCGATCAGGCGTTGCGGGTGCGGGAAAGCCGGGACTTTACCGACCGGGGCGCTTATGAGCGCTTCCTCCTCGAGCTGGTGCGCAGCCGTAATTTGACGCGCAGCCAGCGCTTTGAAGCTGACAGGGCCGCGCTGCGTCCTTTACCTGCCGAACCACTCGACTTCACGCGTGAACTGTCAATGCGCGTATCGCGCTTCAGTTTGATACGGGTACTGAACAATTATTACTCGGTACCGTCACGCCTGATCGGCGCCAAGGTCAAGATCCGGGTGCGTTCGGAATCGCTGGAGCTGTACCATTGCGCGGCGCATGTACTGACACTGCCAAGGATGGCAGGACGCGACCAGCATCGCATCGATTATCGGCACCTGATCTGGTCGCTGGTGCGCAAGCCCGGCGCCTTTGCCAATTACTGTTACCGGGAAGAGTTGTTCCCCACCACAGCCTTCCGGCGTGCCTATGACGCGTTGCTGGTGGCAATGCCATCGCAGGCAGATCGTGATTACCTTCGTCTGCTGCACTTGGCCGCCAGCGGCTCCGAGGCTGATGTGGAACAGGTGATCACCACTTTGCTGGAGATGAACCTGACGCCGACCTTCGACGCTGTACGCAAACGGATCGGCCAGGAGCAAATAGAACCAGCCCCGGCGTTCGACAAGGTTGCCATCAACCTGTCCAGCTACGACAGCTTGATTCCATCGAGGAGCCAGCATGGCTAACGCGCGTGACGAATTGCAAACCCTGCTGCGTTCGTTGAACCTGACAGCGATGGCGGAGGCAGCCGAAGCGACCGCGCTGCGCGCGGCCAAAGAAGGCTTGACGCACGAAGCTTATTTACTGGAACTTAGCCGCATCGAACTGGCCGCCAAAGCTGCACGGCGCACTGAGCGACTGCGAAAGCAATCGGGGCTATTGCCCGGAAAAACCTGGCGGACGCTGAATGCCAATTGCTTCGACGCCACCCTGCGGATGCAAATGGAACGCCTGCAAAGCGGCGACTTCGTCAAAGACGCGATCAACGTCGTCGCTGTAGGTAGGCCCGGCGCTGGAAAAAGCCACTTCGCCTGCGCGCTGGGCCATGCACTGGTCGAGCTGGGATATCCGGTCTTGTTCACGCCGACCGCAGCCCTGGTGCAACGCTTACTGGCGGCGAAACGTGACCTGCGACTGCCTCAGGAACTGGCCAAGCTCGATCGATTCGAATGCCTGATCCTTGACGATATCGGTTACGTCCAGCATGACCGGGATGAAATGGAAGTACTGTTCACGCTGCTGGCAGAACGCTACGAGCGCAAGAGCATGGTGATCACAACCAATTTGGTGTTTTCCGAATGGGATCGGATTTTTAAGGACCCGATGACCACCATGGCGGCCATTGACCGCGTCATTCATCACAGCGTGGTGCTCGATCTGATGCGTGTGGAGAGCTATCGGGCAACCGCTGCAAAGCAATCAAAATCGGCTTCCGCCAAGTCGGCGGTGGCTGAATAAGGGGCGGCAATTTTAATTGACGCCACCGGAAAATCTAATTGACGCCGGACA
>JAJTCO010000100.1 GCA_021323265.1 Pseudoduganella sp.
GAAAGGCAAGCTGCTGGAAGACCTGTACAAGATGACGCTGCGCGTGCTGGGCGGCGAGCCGCATTCGGCCGACCGCGAGCTGAAGAACCGCCAGCAGGAAGCCCTGGCCACGCTGCGCCTGTATGGCCTGCCGCCGGACGCGCACGAGGCGCTGTGGAAGCAGCTCGACCTGGCCTACTTCCTGCGCCACGACGCCAGCGACATCGCCTGGCAGACGCGCGCCCTGTGGGACCGCCTGGACAGCGCATCGCCGGTGGTCAAGGTGCGCCTGGCGCCGATCGGCGAAGGCTTGCAGGTGGCCGTCTACATCAAGGACCAGCCGGACCTGTTCGCGCGCATCTGCTCCTACTTCGACCGCAAGAACTTCAGCATCCTCGATGCGAAGATCCACACCACCAAGCATGGCTACGCGCTCGACACCTTCCTCGTCACCGAGCAGAACTTCGCCAAGAGCTACCGCGACATCATCAACCTGATCGAGCATGAGCTGTGCGAACTGCTCATTTCGCAGGGGCCGCTGCAGGCGCCCAGCAAGGGCCGCCTGTCGCGCCTGTCGCGCACGTTCCCGATCCAGCCGACGGTGGACCTGCGCCCCGACGAGCGCGGCCAGTACTACCTGCTGTCGGTGGCCGCCAACGACCGCACCGGCCTGCTGTACTCGATCGCGAAAGTACTGACCAACTACAAGATCAACCTGCATACGGCCAAGGTCATGACCCTCGGCGAACGCGTGGAAGACGTGTTCATCATCGATGGCGCGGCGCTGGCCAATGCCCGTACCCAGCTCCAGCTGGAAACCGACTTACTTGAAGCACTGAAAATCTGATGTCCGAAGAATTGTTACGCCTGTCCAAGCGCATGTCCGAACTGGGCCTGTGTTCCCGCCGTGAAGCCGATGAATGGATTGCCAAGGGCTGGGTGCGCGTGGATGGCCAGGTGGTGTCCGAACTGGGCACCAAGGTCTACCCCAGCCAGAAAGTCACGGTGGAGCGCCAGGCTGCCGCCGAACAGGCGCGCCGCGTCACCATCCTGATCAACAAGCCGGTCGGCTACGTGTCCGGCCAGGCCGAGGACGGCTACCAGCCGGCCGTGGTGCTGGTCAAGCCGGAAAACCGCTGGGCGGAAGACCCGTCCAGCGAACGCTTCGACCGCAACCAGCTGCGCAGCCTGGTGCCCGCCGGCCGCCTGGACATCGATTCCGTGGGCTTGCTGGTGCTGACCCAGGATGGCCGCGTGGCCAAGCAGCTGATCGGCGAGAACACCAGCGTGGACAAGGAATACCTGGTGCGCGTGGAATACACCAAGCCGGGCCGCCTGCCCGAAGCCGACCTGAAAAAGCTCAACCACGGCCTGTGGATGGACGGCAAGCCCCTGCTGCCAGCCAAGGTGCGCTGGCAGAACGACGACCAGCTCAGCTTCACCCTGCGCGAAGGCAAGAAGCGCCAGATCCGCCGCATGTGCGAAATGGTGGGCTTGCGCGTGCTCGGCCTGAAACGCGTGCGCATCGGCCGTGTCAAATTGGGAAACTTGCCGGAAGGGCAATGGCGCTACCTGGGGCCGGACGAGCGCTTCTGAGTCGGCATCGGCGCAACAAAAAAGCAGCAGTGATTGCCGTTTAGCAAGCCAATTCGCCGCGAAAGCTGTAAAGTAGCTGGCGTCTTCTCCTAAAAAACGAGAACATTAGCTGTGAACGATCCAATGCCATCCGACTTCCGCAAAGGTCCACCGCGCCCCCAGGACGCCGTGGAACCTATCCCTGCGGGATCCCATCCCCACGATATTGTCGACCCGGACGAGATCGGCGATGCCCTGACGGCGCTGGCCGAAGCGGGCGACGCGATTTCCATCTACCACCGCGACCGCGCCGACGTGATCCTGGCGCGCTTGCTGTCGGTCGACCCCGAGCTGCCGCATTTCGTGATCCAGCTGAACGAGGGCGCCAGCCTGCCGCCGGGCGAATGCACGTTCGTGGCGTGGCTGCGCGGCGCCAGGTTCCAGTTCCGGCTGAACGATCCGCACTGGCACGCCCTGCCCGAGCAGCCGACGCTGATTCCCGCGCAGTTCCCGGAACGCTGCCAGGTGCTCAACCGGCGCCAGGCGCCGCGCCTGGAGACCCCGCTCGGCACCTACCACACCGCGTCCTTCGTCCTGAACGGCAAGCCGTACGAATTGCAGCTCTACGACTTTGCCGTGGGCGGCGTCGGCATGCGCTGCTCGCCGCGCGATGCGGTGGGCCTGCACGTGGGGCGCAAGCTGCAGCGGGTGCGCCTGGAAATGGGACCGGGCTCGGTGCTGATCTGCGACCTGGAAATCCGCCTGTCGCGCCATTTCCGCTCCTTCCTGCTCGGCGAGCAGGTGCAGATCGGCTGCCAGTTCCAGAACCTGTCGCCGCAGACGCAGGACGAACTGCACCGCATCCTGGAACGCCTCAGCACTTCCCGCCTGCAGCGTTAGAGCATGTCCAGCGGCGTCGCGCGCCGCGGCGGGGAAAACGCCTTGTCCAGCGTGGCCAGGTCTTCCTGGTCCAGGCGGATCGCCATGGCCGCCGCATTGGCGCGCACGTGCGCCTCGCTGACCGCCTTGGGGATCGGCAGCACGCCGTCGCGCCGCAGCAGCCAGGCCAGGGCGATCTGCGCCGGCGTCGCCTGGTGGCGCGCGGCCAGTGACTGCAGCGCCGGCTCGGCCAGCAGGCGCGCCTGCTCCGCGCGCTCCGACTCCAGCGGCGAATAGGCCATCACCAGCATGCCCCGTTCTTCGCACCACGGCAGCAGATCCCATTCGATGCCGCGCCGGCGCAGGTTGTACAGGACCTGGTTGGCCTCGATTTCGTCGCCACCGGGCAGCTGCATGGCCTCCTTCATGTCGGCCAGGTCGAAGTTGCTGACGCCGTACTCGCGGATCTTGCCGGACTTCTTCAGCGTCATCAGGCCTTCCAGGGTTTCGGCCAGCGGCACGCTGCCGCGCCAGTGCAGCAGGTACAGGTCGATGTGGTCGACCTTCAGGCGTGCCAGGCTGCGCTCGCAGGCCGCCAGCACGCCCTTGCGCGACGCGTTCTGCGGCAGCACCTTGCTGACCAGGTAGGCTTCGCTGCGGCGCCCGGCGATCGCCTCGGCCACGACTTCCTCGGCGCCGCCATCGGCGTACATTTCCGCCGTGTCGACCACCGTCATGCCCAGGTCCAGTCCAAGCTGCAGGGCGCGCACCTCGGCCGCCTTGTCGGCTGCGCGCTCGCCCATGTTCCAGGTACCCTGCCCCATCCTCGACAGCGTCATGATCAGACTCCAAAAGCGCGCACCGACAGCGCGTAAGTGAAAGCAAACAGGAACAGCAGGAAGCCCGCCACCAGCGGCGCCGCCAGCAGATCGGCCAGCCTGCGCGGCAGCAGCGCCGCCAGCGTTTCGAACAGCACGGCCACGACCAGCAACGCGAGCAGCGACGGCCAGTACAGCAGCCCGGCCAGCAAGCCCTCGTGCAGCGCATTGACGCCACTATAGCCCTTCAGCACCATCGCGGGCGCAACATAAGTGAACGGCAGGCCGGCCAGCGTCATGATGGCCTTGAAGGCGAGGAACTGCCTGCGCTGCGGCGCCTTGTGCCGCAGCACGTTCCCAAAGAAGAAGCGCAACTCGTTCCTGCGCCCGGTGGCGGCAAAGTAGCCCAGGCCGGCGAAAAAGGGCAGCAAGGCTGCGCTGCACAGCACCAGCATGGACGACGGCGGAAGGTAGATGAAATCGGCGAGGATGCGCAGCGACGGCGTTTCGCCCAGGGAGGCGACGCGGAACATCGCCAGCACCTGCGGCGCCAGCAGGGCCGCAACGCAGAACTTGAGCAGGAAGCCAACGCGGGGCACCAGCATCAGCCCTTCCGCGACAATGAAGTAGGCCAGCACGCCTGCCAGCAACGACCAGGGGGATGCGCCAACCAGGACCAGGGCCTGGCCGGCGCTTTGCAGGATCTCTCCTATGCCCATCAAGCCTCGATGGCGCGCGCCGAATTGGCGGACCAGCGATACAGCCCGGTGACCACGGCGGCGGCGACGGCCAGTGCGACCAGCATCGACGTGCCTTCGGACATGCCGTTGGCGATGGCCAGCGGCTCGCCGGTATTGGTCAGCACGATCATGCCGGCCAGCGCGACGTTGAAGAGGCTCTCACCGACGATAAAGCCGGACATCACCAGCACGCCCAGGCGCGAGGCCGCCTCGCCATGCTTCTTGCGGCGCATGGCCTTCTCGAAGAAGTAGCCGGCAACGGCGCCGACCACCACCGGCGACGTCACCGAGGACGGCAGGTAGATCGCCAGGCCCACGCCCAGCGGCGGCAGGCTGTATTTCTTGTTGCTGACGGCCTTCAGCACGAAGTCGATGGCCACCAGGCCCAGGCCGATCAGGGCGCCGTAGCCTACCAGGTGCCACGGCAGGTCGCCGCCGATCACGCCCTTGGCCAGGGTGGAGATCAAGGTCGCCTGCGGCGCCGCCAGCGGCTGGTCGGAAATCGCATTGACGTTCGGCGCGCCGGCAAAGCCGTTGGCGTGGTTCAGCAGCTCCAGCACCGGAGGCACGACGCAGGAACCAGCGAACACGCCGATGATCAGCGCGACCTGCTGCTTCCACGGCGTTGCACCGACCAGTTGGCCGGTCTTCAGGTCCTGCAGGTTGTCGTTGCCGATCACCGCCACCGCCAGCACCACGGTGGTGACGAAGAGCGCGTAGGCGATCAGCGCCTGCGCCGTGTCGGGGCCCATCACTTCACGGCCGACCCAGCCCACCGACGTGGCGGCGCCCAGGATGGTCAGGATCGCCAGGCCGGACACCGGCGAATTGGAGGAACCGATCAGGCCCGCCATGTAGCCGCAGACCGCGGCGGCCAGCATGCCCGCCAGCAGGATGTAGCCGATACCGACCGCCACCAGCGTGGTGGAGATCGAGGACAAGGGGCCGCCCGACAGGAACGATGCCAGCAGCCAGCCCGCCGGCACCATGGACAGGATGGTGACCAGGCCGACGATGAAGATCGGCAGGTCCTTGTCTTCGCGCGGCACGTCGCTGCCGCCCTGGCGGGCGTTGCGCGACGCTTCCATGGCCGACTTCAGGCCGCCCATGACCGGCTTGGCCAGGGTTGCCAGGGTGACGATGGCGGCGGCGCCAATGGTGCCCGCGCCCATCATGCGCACGTCGGTGCGCCAGACGGCGATGGCGTGGTCTGCGAAGGAAACGCCTGCCGCCGCCGGAGTCCAGCTGGTCAGCAGCGGCACCATGATGCCCCAGGCGATGATCAGGCCCACCAGCATGGCGATGCCGACGGTGATGCCCATCAGGTGGCCGGCGCCGACCAGGGCCAGCGAGCTCGATGCCCCCAGGCCGGTGGCGCCATTGCCGAACTTGAAGAAGTGCGCCAGTTCCGCAGCGACCAGCTTGGCCGCGCCCAAGAGGGCGAACAGCGCCGACGCCAGCGCGCCCCAGACCACGGCGCGCAGGCCCGCCTTGCCTTCCCGCGCCCCGGAGCGCGACTGGGTGCCGACCTTCAGCACTTCCGCCGCCGCCACCCCTTCCGGGTACGGCAGGTTCGATTGCGACACCAAAGCGCGGCGCAGCGGCATGGTGTACATCACGCCCAGCACGCCGCCAATGGCGCAGGCGCCAAAGGTCGGCCAGAATGGAACGTTGGCCCACCAGCCGATCATCAGCAGACCTGGCAGCACGAAGATCACCGACGCCAGCGTGCCGGCAGCCGATGCAATGGTCTGGACGATATTGTTTTCCTGGATCGTGGCGTCCTTGAAGGCGCTCAGGAGCGCCATCGAGATCACGGCGGCAGGAATGGACGTGGCGAAGGTCAGGCCGACCTTCAAGCCCAGGTAGACCTGGGCTGCGGTGAACACGAGTGTAATCAGGATGCCGAGGGCGATGCCGCGGACACTGAACTCGAGCGGGTTGTTGTGCGACTGGTTGCTCATCTGGAGGGGGACCCGTTGTATTGATAAGGAAACAAACTTGCCCGGATATTACGCCAGAATCGCCACGCCGCCAACACGCCGCTAGTCGTCGTCGCCGGGGTCGAGGTCGGGGAACAACACCGACGTAAAGCCGAACTTGGAAAAGTCGCGGATGCGCGCCGGATACAGGATGCCCAGCAGGTGATCCACCTCATGCTGCACGACGCGCGCGTGGAAGCCCTCGGCATCGCGCACGATGCGCTCGCCGAACTGGTCGTAGCCTTCGTAATGCAGGCGCGTGTAGCGCGGCACGCTGCCGCGCAGGCCCGGGACCGACAGGCAGCCCTCGAACGCTTCTTCCATCGTGTCGTCCAGGGGCGTCAGCACGGGGTTGATCAGCACCGTTTCCGGCACCTGCGGCGCGTCCGGGTAGCGGGCATTGGACTTGAAGCCGTAGATCACCAGCTGCAGGTTGACGCCGATCTGCGGCGCGGCCAGGCCGGCGCCGTTGGCGGCGTGCATGGTGTCGAACATGTCGACGACCAGTGCGTGCAACTCCCTGGTATTGAATTCGCGCACCGGTTCGGCCACGCGCAGCAGCCGCGGGTCGCCCATCTTCAGAATTTCACGCACGGCCATGTTCAGCCTCCCAGCAGCGCGAGCAAGCCCGCTTCGTCAAGGATCTCCACGCCCAGCTCCTCGGCCTTGGCAAGCTTGCTGCCCGCCTCCGCTCCGGCCACGACGTAGGAGGTTTTCTTCGATACCGAACCGGACACCTTGCCGCCGGCCTGCTCGATCAGGGCTTGCGCCTGGTCGCGGCTCATGGTCGGCAGCGTGCCGGTAAGGACGAATGTCTTGCCGCTCATGGCGCCCTGCGCCTCGGCCACTGCGGGCAGTTGCGCCAGCAGGTCCTCGCGCAGTTCATGCAGCGCCACCAGGGCGTCGCGGTTGGCCTGCACGCGCATCCACGCTTCCAGCGATTCCGCCACGGCGGCCGGCAGGCCGAAGACGTTGAACACCGGCAGGTGCGCCAGCGCCAGCAACGTGGCACCCTGCTTGACCTGGTCGACCTGCTCGGCCAGCTGTCGTGCGCGCGGTTCGGTCAGCTTGGGGATGCCCAGCGCGGCCAGCAGCGCCACCGGTTCCAGCTTTTCGCGCAACTGCGCCTTGGGCGCATGTTCGCCCTTCGGCGCCACGCCGGCCGCCAGCAGCGCGTCCAGCGCTTCCTGGTTGCGCGCCTCGGCGAAGAAGTCGGCAATCGATTCGGCCACGATGCCGCCGATATCGGGTAGCACGCGCAGCAGCGCGACCGGGGCGCGGCGCATCAGGTCCAGACGCCCCAGCCAGTCGGCCAGCGTCTTGGCCGTCGACTCGCCCACGTGGCGGATGCCCAGTGCGAACAGCAGGCGTTCCAGCGGCGGATGCTTGCTGGCGGCGATGGCTTCCAGCAGGTTCTCGGCCCACTTGGTCGGGACCTTGCCTTGCGCCACGGTTTCCGGCACCGTGCCATCGCGCTCGTCGGCCAGCCGCTTCATCTTCAGCAGGTCGTCCAGCGTCAGGCGGTACAGGTCCGCCACGCCGTGCACCAGGTTGCACTCGACCAGGTTGTCGATATAGCGGTCGCCCAGGCCTTCGATATCCATCATGCGGCGGCCGCTGAAGTGGCGGATCGCCTCCTTGCGCTGGGCCGAGCAGAACAGGCCGCCGGAACAGCGCGCCACGGCTTCGTCGGCCTCCCGCACCACGTGCGAGCCGCATACCGGGCAATGCGCGGGCAGCGACCACATGGCCGGCTCCGGGTCCGGGCGCTTGTCCAGCACCACGGCCAGCACTTCCGGAATCACGTCGCCGGCGCGGCGCACGATCACCGTGTCGCCCACGCGCACGTCCTTGCGCCGCACTTCGTCTTCGTTGTGCAAGGTGGCGTTGGTGACGGTCACGCCGCCCACGAACACCGGCACCAGGCGCGCCACCGGCGTGATGGCGCCGGTACGGCCCACCTGCACTTCGATGGCTTGCACCGTGGTCAGCGCCTCTTCCGCCGGGAACTTGTGCGCCAGCGCAAAGCGCGGCGCGCGCGAGACGAAGCCCAGCGCGCGCTGGTCTTCGAAGCGGTTGGTCTTGTACACCACGCCGTCGATTTCGTACGGCAGCGACGGGCGCGCCTTGCCGATACGCTCGTAATACCCCAGCAAGCCCGCCTTGCCGCGCACCACGTCGCGTTCGGCGCACACCGGCAGTCCCAGTTCGGCATACCAGTCCAGCAGGCCGCTGTGGGTGGCCGGCATTTCGGCGCCGGTCAATTCGCCGATGCCGTAGGCGTAGAAGCTCAGCTTGCGCTGCGCTGTGATGCGCGAATCGAGCTGGCGCAGCGCGCCGGCGGCGGCATTGCGCGGATTGACGAATTCCTTCTGCCCCAGTTCGCGCTGGCGCGCGTTCAGGGCGGCGAAATCGGCCTTGAACATCAGCACTTCGCCGCGCACTTCCAATACCGGCGGCGGCGCATCGGTGTTCAGGCGCAGCGGGATGCCGCGGATGGTGCGGATATTGGCGCTGACATCCTCGCCGGTATAGCCGTCGCCGCGCGTGGCGGCCTGCACGAAGACGCCGTTCTCATAGCGCAGGTTGACGGCCAGGCCGTCGAACTTCACCTCGGCGGCATATTCGACCTGCAGCGCATCGAGGCCTTCGCGCACGCGGCGGTCGAAGTTTTCGATGTCCTCGTCGTTGAAGCCGTTGTTCAGCGACAGCATCGGCACCGCGTGCGTCACGGCATCGAACTGCGCCAGCGGCGGCGCGCCGACGCGCAAGGTGGGCGAGTCCGGCGCCTGCAGCTCGGGATGCGCGGCCTCGATCGCCTGCAGCTCCATGAACAGCTTGTCGTACTCGGCGTCCGGGATGGTGGGGGCGTCCAGCACGTGGTAGGCGTGCAGGTGGCGGTTCAGTTCCGCCGCCAGCCAGGCGGCGCGTTCGGCGGGTGTTGCGTGTTCGGTGTTGCTCATTGCGTTGGCGCTTTAGCTGAACAGGCGCAGCGCGCGGGTGGAACCGGCCGGAATATCCGATGCTGCCATGTCGTCGTAGAACTCTTTCACCTGGCCGGCGATATTGGCCAGGGTTTCGTCGGCCAGCGGCTGGTTGGCGTCGTCCACGATGGTCGCGTCCAGGCGCGCCATCAGGTTCTTGGCGCAGGCGATCATCGAACCGAAGCCGTCGCGCGCCGGCGCCACGCACGGCACGTCAAGCAGCAGCGTCAGGCGCGAGGTGGTTTCCTCGGCCAGCGTCACGTTGGTCGAGAGCGAGAACAGGTGGCCGCCCTCGCCGTCCGGCATCGCATAGCGGCCGTCGGGGCGCACGTCGAAGCCCAGCTTTTCCAGCGCGCCCAGCAAGGTGGCGATATTCCATGGCGCGCCGTTCGATGCCAGGTTGACGCCCAGCTGGGCGTCGTGGTTGGCGACGAAGCGGTGCAGGTTGCGCGCATCCTGCATGACTTCGATCATGTCCGGGATCTGCGGCTCGGCGCCCACTTCGTCCGCCACGCTGCGCAGGCGCGTCACCAGCTCGGAGTATTCCAGTTCGTTCAGCGCGGTGCTGCGGCTGGCCAGCTGGACGCCGCCCTGCAGCTTGGTGTACACCACGCCGTGGCGCACAGGCTCCCAGTCGCCGCTCACGGCCAGGCCGATGAAATGCACCGGCTTGTTGCCGACGAAGCGCAGCTTCTGCAGCGCCGGCAGGAGTTTTTCCCCGCGCGCCGGCGCTTCCAGCTCCAGCGGCAGCAGGCAATCGATCAGCGGGTCGACCAGGCAGGTGGCCAGTTCTTCGGCCGGCACGCCGGCGTCGGCGCTGCGTACCGGCACGGCCGCGGCGTCGTCGCTATCGGGCGCGATGCTTGGCGCGGGAACGGCGCCGACATGGCCGCCCACGTGCTCCGGCACGCCGTAGGCGCCGGAACCGGCATCGGGCATCGGCACGTCGTCCATGTGGAAGCGCGGTTCCGCGCGGACGCCATCGTCGGCGCGCATCAGCACGTCGTCATGCTGGCCGTCGAAGGCGCGCTCGACGCGCTTCTTCAACTTGTACTCCTGCCATTTGTTATAACTAATCACACCGACGACGAATACACCGCCGGCGGCAATCAAACTCAGTTGGAAATCTGTCATCATGCGGCTTGAGCCTCAGTAGCAAAGGATGCGGCGGATTCCATGTCCACCGCCACGATGCGCGATACACCTTGTTCCTGCATCGTCACACCGATCAGTTGATTGGCCATCTCCATC
>JAJTCO010000142.1 GCA_021323265.1 Pseudoduganella sp.
CGGCGGTTCCGGCATGCGCGCCTCCCTGCAACTGGCGGAAGCCGGCCTGAACGTGGCCGTGCTGTCCAAGGTGTTCCCGACCCGCTCCCACACCGTGGCAGCGCAGGGCGGCATCGGCGCCTCGCTGGGCAATATGTCGGAAGACAACTGGTACTGGCACATGTTCGACACCGTCAAGGGTGGCGACTATCTGGGTGACCAGGATGCGATTGAGTTCATGTGCCGCGAAGCACCGAAGGTCGTGTACGAACTGGAACACTTCGGCATGCCGTTCGACCGTAACCCGGACGGCACGATTTACCAGCGTCCGTTCGGCGGCCACACCGCCAACTTCGGCGAAAAGGCCGTGCAGCGCGCCTGCGCCGCGGCCGACCGTACCGGCCACGCGCTGCTGCACACGCTGTACCAGCGCAACGTGCGCGCCCGTACCCACTTCTTCGTCGAGTGGATGGCCCTGGACCTGGTGCGCGACGCCGACGGCGACGTGGTCGGCGTGGTTGCCCTGGAAATGGAAACCGGCGAATGCATGATCCTGGAAGCGAAGACCACCGTGTTCGCGACCGGCGGCGCTGGCCGTATCTTCGCAGCGTCCACCAACGCGTTCATCAATACCGGCGACGGCATGGGCATGGCGGCACGCGCCGGCCTGCCGCTGCAGGACATGGAATTCTGGCAGTTCCACCCGACCGGCGTGTCCGGCGCGGGCGTCTTGATCACTGAAGGCGTGCGCGGCGAAGGCGGCATCCTGATCAACTCGAACGGCGAACGCTTCATGGAGCGTTACGCTCCGACCCTGAAGGACCTGGCGCCGCGCGACTTCGTGTCCCGCTCGATGGACCAGGAAATCAAGGAAGGCCGCGGCTGCGGTCCGAACAAGGACCACGTTCTGCTGGACCTGCGCCACATCGGCTCCGAGACCATCAAGAAGCGCCTGCCGTCGATCCTGGAGATCGGCCACAAGTTCGCCAACGTCGACGCGACCAAGGAACCGATCCCGGTCGTTCCGACCATCCACTACCAGATGGGCGGCATTCCGACCAACATCCACGGCCAGGTTGTCACGCCAAACGGCGACGGCACCCAGAAGATCGTGAACGGCCTGTACGCCATCGGCGAATGCGCCTGCGTATCGGTGCACGGCGCCAACCGCCTGGGCACCAACTCCCTGCTGGACCTGGTGGTGTTCGGCCGCGCTGCCGGCAACCACATCGTGGCGCAGAACCTGAAGCAGAAGGAAAACAAGCCGCTGCCGAAGGACGCCTCCGAGTTCGCCATGGGCCGCCTGAACCACCTGGAAACCTCCACCGGTTCCGAGCGCGTGCAGGACGTCGCCAACGACATCCGCGCCACCATGCAGAAGTACTGCGGCGTGTTCCGTACCGACGAACTGCTGGTCAAGGGCAAGGAAGAAATCCTGAAGCTCGATGAGCGCCGCAAGCACGTTTCGTTCAAGGACAAGTCCAAGGTGTTCAACACCGCCCGCGTGGAAGCGCTGGAACTGGACAACCTGATCGAAACCGCGAAAGCGACCATCACTTCTGCTGTGGCACGTAAGGAATCGCGCGGCGCGCACGCGCACAGCGATTACCCAGCGCGTGACGACGAAAACTGGATGAAGCACACCCTGTGGTTCTCCGATGGCAACCGCCTGGAATACAAGGCAGTCGTTACCAAGCCGCTGACGGTAGAAACCTTCAAGCCAAAAGCACGTACTTTCTAAGGGCCACAGAACATGTCTCGCACTCTCAAATTCAAGATTTACCGCTACGATCCGGACAAGGATGCCAAGCCATACATGCAAGACCTGACGGTCGAGCTGAAGGACACCGACAAGATGCTGCTGGACGCACTGCAGCGCATCAAGTCCGACGTGGACGATTCCCTGGCCCTGCGCCGCTCGTGCCGCGAAGGCGTGTGCGGTTCCGACGCGATGAACATCAACGGCAAGAACGGCCTGGCGTGCACCACCAACCTGAACGAGCTGACCGAGCCGATCGTGCTGCGTCCGCTGGCAGGCCTGCCGGTGATCCGCGACCTGATCGTGGACATGACCCAGTTCTTCAAGCAGTACGATTCGATCAAGCCGTTCCTGATCAACGACTCGATCCCGCCGGAGAAAGAGCGCCTGCAGTCGCCTGCGGAACGCGAAGAGCTCGACGGCCTGTACGAGTGCATCCTGTGCGCTTGCTGCTCGACCTCGTGCCCGTCGTTCTGGTGGAATCCGGACAAGTTCGTCGGCCCGGCCGGCCTGCTGCAAGCCTACCGCTTTATCGCCGACTCGCGCGACGAAGCCACCGGCGAGCGTCTGGACAACCTGGAAGATCCATACCGTCTGTTCCGCTGCCACTCGATCATGAACTGCGTCGACGTGTGCCCGAAAGGCCTGAACCCTAACAAGGCGATTGGCAAGATCAAGGAACTGATGGTCCGCCGCGCCATCTAAGCTAGCCATGGCGGAACTGGAAAAACGTGCGCACCAGGCCGACCCGGCAAACCGCGCGCGCCTTCGCTGGCGCGCACGCCGGGGCCTGTTGGAAAACGACCTGATCCTGACTCGTTTCCTCGACGCGCACGAGGCAGGATTGACCGACGAGGAAGTGGACGCGTTCACGCGACTCCTCGATTTGTCGGACAATGCACTGATGGATCTGGTCTTGGCCCGCAAGGAGCCGGAAGGCGAAATCGACCTGCCGCATGTACATGCGCTGCTGGCACGCCTGCGCCAAGCCTGAGTAATTAGTTTTTTTTATTGCTGCATCTCTCCCAAAGGAAGAGTCCATGAACATCTCTGATACCAAAGCCACCCTGTCGTTCTCGGACGGCAGCCCATCGGTTGAAATGCCGATCTACAAGGGCACCGTGGGCCCGGACGTCATCGACATCCGCAAGCTGTATGGCGCCACC
>JAJTCO010000143.1 GCA_021323265.1 Pseudoduganella sp.
CGGCGGTTCCGGCATGCGCGCCTCCCTGCAACTGGCGGAAGCCGGCCTGAACGTGGCCGTGCTGTCCAAGGTGTTCCCGACCCGCTCCCACACCGTGGCGGCGCAGGGCGGCATCGGCGCGTCGCTGGGCAATATGTCGGAAGACAACTGGTACTGGCACATGTTCGACACCGTCAAGGGTGGCGACTACCTCGGCGACCAGGATGCGATTGAATTCATGTGCCGCGAAGCACCGAAAGTCGTCTACGAACTGGAACACTTCGGCATGCCGTTCGACCGTAACCCGGACGGCACCATCTACCAGCGTCCGTTCGGCGGCCACACCGCCAACCTGGGCGAAAAGCCTGTGCAGCGCGCCTGCGCCGCGGCCGACCGTACCGGCCACGCCCTGCTGCACACCCTGTACCAGCGCAACGTGCGCGCCCGCACCCACTTCTTCGTTGAGTGGATGGCCCTGGACCTGGTGCGCGATGCCGACGGCGACGTCGTTGGCGTGGTCGCCCTGGAAATGGAAACCGGCGAAGTGATGATCCTGGAAGCGAAGACCACCATCTTCGCCACCGGCGGCGCCGGCCGTATCTTCGCGGCGTCCACCAACGCCTTCATCAACACCGGCGACGGCATGGGCATGGCGGCACGCGCCGGCCTGCCGCTGCAGGATATGGAATTCTGGCAGTTCCACCCGACCGGCGTGTCCGGCGCGGGCGTGCTGATCACCGAAGGCGTGCGCGGCGAAGGCGGCATCCTGATCAACTCGAACGGCGAACGCTTCATGGAGCGCTACGCGCCGACCCTGAAAGACCTGGCGCCGCGCGACTTCGTGTCGCGCTCGATGGACCAGGAAATCAAGGAAGGCCGCGGCTGCGGTCCTAACAAAGACCACGTGCTGCTGGACCTGCGCCACATCGGCTCCGAGACCATCCAGAAGCGCCTGCCGTCGATCCTGGAAATCGGCCATAAGTTCGCCAACGTCGACGCGACCAAGGAACCGATCCCTGTCGTGCCGACCATCCACTACCAGATGGGCGGTATCCCGACCAACATCCACGGCCAGGTGGTCGTGCCTGCCGGCGACGGCAGCCAGAAGGTGGTCAACGGCCTGTACGCGATCGGCGAATGCGCCTGCGTCTCGGTGCACGGCGCCAACCGCCTGGGCACCAACTCCCTGCTGGACCTGGTGGTGTTCGGCCGCGCGGCCGGCAACCACGTGGTGGCGCAGAACCTGAAACAGAAGGAAAACAAGCCGCTGCCGAAGGACGCGTCCGACTTCGCCATGAACCGCCTGAACCAGCTGGAGAACTCCACCGGTGGCGAGCGCGTGCAAGACGTTGCCAACGACATCCGCGCCGCGATGCAGAAGTACTGTGGCGTGTTCCGTACCGACGAGATGCTGGCCAAGGGCGTGGAAGAGATCATGAAGCTGGACGAGCGCCGCAAGCACGTCTCCTTCAAGGACAAGTCCAAGGTGTTCAACACCGCCCGCGTGGAAGCGCTGGAACTGGACAACCTGATCGAAACCGCCAAAGCGACCATCGTCTCGGCCAACGCGCGTAAGGAATCGCGCGGCGCACACGCGCAGGACGACCATCCGAAGCGCGACGATGAAAACTGGATGAAGCACACCCTGTGGTTCTCCGAAGGCAACCGCCTGGAATACAAGGCAGTCGTCACCAAGCCGCTGACGGTTGAAACCTTCAAGCCAAAAGCACGTACTTTCTAAGGGCCACAGAACATGTCTCGCACGCTGAAATTCAAAATCTACCGCTACGATCCGGACAAGGACGCCAAGCCATACATGCAAGACCTGACGGTCGAGCTGAAAGACACCGACAAGATGCTGCTCGACGCACTGCAGCGCATCAAGTCCGACGTTGACGACTCGCTGTCGCTGCGCCGCTCCTGCCGCGAAGGCGTGTGCGGTTCCGACGCGATGAACATCAACGGCAAGAACGGCCTGGCCTGCACCACCAACCTGAACGAGCTGAGCGAGCCGATCGTGCTGCGTCCTCTGCCAGGCCTGCCGGTGGTGCGCGACCTGATCGTCGACATGACCCAGTTCTTCAAGCAGTACCACTCGATCAAGCCGTTCCTGATCAACGACTCGATCCCTCCGGAGAAAGAGCGCCTGCAGTCGCCTGCGGAACGCGAAGAACTGGACGGCCTGTACGAGTGCATCCTGTGCGCCTGCTGCTCGACCTCCTGCCCGTCGTTCTGGTGGAACCCGGACAAGTTCGTCGGTCCTGCCGGCCTGCTGCAAGCCTACCGCTTCATCGCCGACTCGCGCGACGAAGCGACCGGCGAGCGCCTGGATAACCTGGAAGACCCATACCGTCTGTTCCGCTGCCACTCGATCATGAACTGCGTCGATGTGTGCCCGAAAGGCCTGAACCCGAACAAGGCCATCGGCAAGATCAAGGAACTGATGGTCCGCCGCGCAATCTAAAGCAATGGCGGAACTTGAAAAACGTGCGCACCAGGCCGACCCGGCCAACCGTGCGCGCCTACGCTGGCGCGCACGTCGGGGCCTGCTGGAAAACGACATTATCCTGACGCGTTTCCTAGATGCGCACGAGGCTGAATTGACCGACGAGGAAGTGGACGCGTTCACGCGGCTCCTCGATTTGTCGGACAATGCACTGATGGATCTGGTTTTGGCCCGCAAGGAGCCGGAAGGCGAAATCGACCTGCCGCACGTTCACGCGCTGCTGGCACGCCTGCGCCAAGCCTGAGTTAAAGTTTTTTTATTGCTGCATCTCTCCTAAAGGAAGAGTCCATGAACATCTCTGATACCAAAGCTACA
This sequence comes from Pseudoduganella sp., assembly GCA_021323265.1. Classification (GTDB taxonomy): domain Bacteria; phylum Pseudomonadota; class Gammaproteobacteria; order Burkholderiales; family Burkholderiaceae_D; genus Rugamonas. Next base: position 2,801 of record JAJTCO010000143.1, read on the forward strand.
CTGTCGTTCTCGGACGGCAGCCCATCGGTTGAAATGCCGATCTACAAGGGCACCGTGGGCCCGGACGTCATCGACATCCGCAAGCTGTATGGCGCCACC
>JAJTCO010000101.1 GCA_021323265.1 Pseudoduganella sp.
GATCGATGCCTACATCGAACTGAAGATGACCGAAGTCACCCGCATGCGCCAGACCACTCACCCGGTCGAGTTCGACATGTACTACTCCCTGTAATCGGGAGGGCTGCCGGTCTTGACTGGCAGTCAACAAGAACGCGAGGTCAGCAGCTTGCTTTCCTCGCGTTTTTTTTCGGATGTTGTATAGTCGCGGCATGAACACTCGCACTCTCGTACTGCAAGGGCTGGCACTGCTGGCCGTGAGTGGCGCAGCGCAGGCGCAGCAAATTTATCTCTGCGTGAATGCCGAAGGCCGCAAGGAATTGACCGACACCCGCAAGGGCTCGCACTGCAAGCCGCTGGACCTGCCAGGCGCCACGATACCCGCGCCGCGCCAGTCCGCGCGCCGCGACGGCACGCCGCCGCCTGCTGCGGTGGCGCCGGCCAATTTCCCGCGCGTGGACAGTGCCGAGCAGAAGGCGCGCGACGCCGACCGCCGCGCCATCCTGACCGACGAGCTCAACACCGAAAGCCGTAAGCTGGCGGATTTGCGCAAGGAGTTCAACAACGGCGAGCCCGAACGCCGTGCCGACGAGCGCAACGCCGCCAAGTACCAGGAGCGCGTGGCTGGCCTGAAGGACAGCATCGCGCGTGCGGAACAAAACGTGGAAGCGCTCAAGCGCGAGCTAGCCAATATCAAATGACCCAAGACAGCATTGCCGGTATCCGGTCCGCTGACCTGGCGGGACTGGACCTGCTGGCATCGGCCGTCGTCCTCGTCGACGGCGGCGGGCACATCCTCTACGTCAACGCGGCGGGCGAGAACCTGCTGGAATCGTCGCTGAAGGCGCTGGCGCGCCAGCAGCTGGGCGCCCTGTTTGCCGCGCCGCAGGAGCTGGAGAACATCGTCGCCCAGGCGCGCGAACACAAGTTCGCCGACGTGCGCCAGGAATTGGTGCTGGAGCGGGCCGGGCGCGAGGCCCTGCACGTGCACATCATCGCCAGCGCGCTCGACGCACCCGACGGCGCCGTGCTGATCGAGCTGCGCGAGATCGTGCAGCAGCTGAAGCAGGACCGCGAAGAGCGCCTGCTCGACCAGAGCCAGGTCAACAAGGAGCTGATCCGCAACCTGGCGCACGAGATCAAGAACCCGCTGGGCGGCATCCGCGGCGCGGCCCAGCTGCTGGAAATGGAGCTGCCGCCGCTGCACCTGACCCAGTTGCGCGAATACACCCAGGTCATCATCAAGGAAGCGGACCGCCTGCAAACGCTGGTGGACCGCCTGCTGGCGCCGCACCGCCGGCCGCACATCGTGGGCGACGTCAACATCCACGAAGTGCTGGAGCGGGTGCGCAGCCTGATCCTGGCCGAATTCCCGGTCGGGCTCACCATCCGGCGCGATTACGACGCTTCGCTGCCCGAATTCCGCGGCGACAAGGAGCAGTTGATCCAGACCGTGCTCAACATCGCGCACAATGCCGCCCAGGCCCTGGCGGCACGCATCGAACAGGGCGATGGCGAGATCATTTTCCGCACGCGCGTGGCGCGCCAGATGACCCTGGCGAAGGTGCGCTATCAGCTGGCATTAGATTTGCATATCATCGATAACGGACCGGGTATCCCGCCCCAGATCCGCGACCGCATTTTCTACCCGCTGGTGTCGGGCAGGGATGGCGGTAGCGGCCTGGGGCTGACCCTGGCGCAAACCTTCGTGCAACAGCACATGGGCGTCATCGAATGCGAAAGCAGGCCCGGCCAAACGGACTTCAGAATCTTATTGCCTTTGCCTTGAACGGAACACATGAAACCAATCTGGATAGTTGACGACGATGAATCGATCCGCTGGGTTCTGGAAAAAGCCTTAGCGCGTGAAAACCTCGCCACGCGCAGTTTTGCCAATGCCCGCGACGCGGTCGCGGCGCTGGAACACGAGACGCCGCAAGTGCTGGTGTCCGACATCCGCATGCCGGGCGACTCCGGCCTCGACCTGCTGCAACTGGTCAAGCAGCGCCATCCCGGCCTGCCGGTCATCATCATCACGGCCTTCTCCGACCTCGATTCCGCGGTGGCGGCCTTCCAAGGCGGCGCCTTCGAATACCTGGCCAAGCCGTTCGACATCGACAAGGCGGTCGAGCTGATCCGCCGCGCGCTGGACGAGAGCCTGCGCGAGTCGAGCATTGAAGCGGGACCGGCCGACACGCCGGAAATCCTGGGCCAGGCCCCGGCCATGCAGGAAGTCTTCCGCGCCATCGGCCGCCTGTCGCAATCGAACGTGACGGTGCTGATCACGGGCGAATCGGGCACCGGCAAGGAGCTGGTGGCGCGCGCCCTGCACAAGCACAGCCCGCGCGCCGACCAGCCCTTCATCGCCATCAACACCGCCGCCATTCCCAAGGACTTGCTCGAATCGGAGCTGTTCGGCCACGAGCGGGGCGCGTTCACAGGCGCCCAGACGACGCGCCGCGGCCGCTTCGAGCAGGCCGAAGGCGGCACGCTGTTCATGGACGAAATCGGCGACATGCCCTTCGACCTGCAGACGCGCCTGCTGCGCGTGCTGTCGGACGGCCACTTCTACCGCGTCGGCGGCCACTCGCCGCTGAAGGCCAACGTGCGCGTCATCACCGCGACGCACCAGAACCTGGAACAGCGCGTGCGCGACGGCCTGTTCCGCGAAGACCTGTACCACCGCCTGAACGTGATCCGCCTGCGCCTGCCCAGTTTGAGGGAGCGGCGCGAGGATATCCCCATCCTGGTGCGCCACTTCCTGGTGCAAAGCGCACGCCAGCTGGGGGTGGAAGCCAAGCGCATGAGCGACGCCACCCTGGCGTTTCTGCAGGGGCTTGAGCTGCCGGGCAACGTGCGCCAGCTGGAAAACCTGTGCAACTGGATCACCGTGATGGCGCCGGGGCAGACGGTGGAGATCAAGGACTTGCCGCTGGAACTGACCCAGGGCCAGGAAAGCAGCACGCTGGCCGCCGCGCCCCCGCCGCCGGCCGCCACCGACAGCGCGCTGCCGCAGCACCACGGCAGCGTGCAGCCGCTGGCGCCACCGCCGCTGGCGGCTTCGCCGGAAGGCTGGCTCAGTCTGCTGGAGCTGCAAGCGGCCGGCATGCTCAGCAGCGGTCAGCAGGACGTGATGGACGTGCTGGGGCGCCAGTTCGAATCGGCCCTGATCCGCACGGCCCTGAAATTCACCCATGGCCGCAAGAACGACGCCGCGATCCGCCTTGGCATCGGGCGCAATACGATCACGCGCAAGATCGCCGAGCTGGGCATCGACGGCGCCAAGGACGACTAGCGTAAAAAATCGGGGACGTAACAGGTTTTCCACATAGCGGAAAACCTGTTACGTCCCCATTTTTTTCTTGCTATGCTGCGGGCTTGCCAAATCGAGGAGCCTGCATGCTGATTAACTGCGTCGCCTACCATGAAGGGCGCAAGCTGGCTGATATCGCGGTGGCCGATATCAGCGACTATGTGGCGCGCGACGATGCCTTCGTCTGGGTCGCGCTGCGTGACGCCACGCCGGCAGAACTGAAAACCATGCAGGAGGAATTCGGCCTGCACGAACTGGCCGTGGAGGACGCCGGCCGCGGCCAGCAACGCCCCAAGATCGAGGAATACGGCGATTCCCTGTTCGTCGTGGTGAAAATGCTGGAGCTGCGCGAGGGCGAGCTGCAGGTGGGGGAGGTCGACATCTTTGTCGGCCCCAACTACGTCATGTCCAACCGCTCCAATTCGACCCAGGACTTCCTGGGCGTGCGTGTGCGCGCCGAGCGCGAGCCGCACCTGCTGCAGCAGGGCGCCGGCTTCGTGCTGTACGCCCTGATGGATGCCGTGGTCGACCGCTACTTCCCCATCATCGATGCGCTGGAAATGGAGCTGGAAAAGATCGAGGAGCGCATCTTCATCCGCGGCTCGCAGCGCGACAATATCGAACGGTTGTACGAACTCAAGGGCAAGGTGATGCAGGTGCGGCATACGGTGGTGCCGCTGCTGGACGCCATCGACAAGCTGCATGGCGGGCGCGTGCCGGCCGTGTGCCGCAATACCCAGGAATATTTCCGCGACGTCCACGACCACCTGCTGCGCATCGGCACCGCCCTCGATACCATGCGCGAAACCATTGCTACCGCCATCCAGGTCAACCTGTCGATGGTGGCGCTGGAGGAGGGGGAAGTCAATAAGCGCCTGGCGGCGTGGGCGGCTATCTTCGCCGTGCTGACCGCCTTTGCCGGCATCTGGGGCATGAATTTCAAGTTCATGCCGGAACTGGACTGGCGTTTCGGCTATCCCGCCGCCCTGGCCCTGATGGCTGTTGTTTGCGGTTCCCTGTATCGACGCTTTAGGAAGGCAGGCTGGCTTTAGCGGTATATAATTTACAATAAACAACCTCTTGTGGGGCTGGGCATGGTGGATGACGACATGTTGTTCGACGATGACGAGACGCCGGCCCCGGTTGCGTCGCTCCCGCCCTGGGAGATCCTCATCGTTGACGATGAGCAAGCTGTACACCAGGTCACGGAACTGGTGATGTCGGACTTCGAGTTCGACGGCCGCCGCGTCCGCTTTTCCCATTGCTACTCCGGCGCCGAGGCGCGCCAGCGCCTGGACCGCCCGGGCGAGTTCGCGCTGATCCTGCTCGATGTGGTGATGGAGTCCGAGCACGCCGGCCTGGACCTGGTGCGCTACCTGCGCGACGAACTGGGCGACCAGAATGTGCGCATCGTGCTGCGTACGGGTCAGCCGGGCCAGGCGCCCCAGTCGCTGGTGCTGAAAACCTACGACATCAACGATTACCGCGAGAAGACCGAGCTGACGCACGCCAAGCTCAGCACCGTGTTCTATGCCGGCCTGCGCGCCTACCGCGACCTGATGCGCCTGGAGCGCGCCCGCCAGGGCTTGCGCCGCTCGATCGACGCCATCACCCACGTCTGCGACTCGGACAACCTGCGCCACTTCTGTTCGGCCGTGCTGGACCAGGCGTCGGCGCTGATGGGGCATGCGGCCGAAGGCGTGTGCGCCAGCCGCCTGAACGCCTATGCGGCGGCGCGCCAGGGCAGCCGCCTGCAAGTGCTGGCGGTGACCCCGGCGTATGCCGATCTGGGCCCGGAAGAAAGCCTGGACCACTTGCCGGCGCCGGTGCGCGATGCCTTCGTGCGCTGCATGGCCGAGCAGGCCGACCATTACGGGCCGCTGTACTACGCCTGCTATTACCGCACGCGCGACGGCAATGAGAGCCTGCTCTACATGTCCTTCAGCGAGGTGGTGCCGGCCGAGGAGCGCGAGTTGCTGGGCTTGTTCGCGGCCAATGTGGCGATCACGTATGAAAAGCTGCTGGCGCGGGAAGAGCTGGAAGCGACCCAGAGCGCCATCCTGCACATCCTGGGCGAGGCGCTGGAGAACCGTTCGGCCGCATCCGGCGGCCATGTGGAGCGCGTGGGTGAAATCGCCTGCATGCTGGCGCAGGCGGTCGACATGCCGGCCGAGACCGTGCGCCAGCTGCGCCAGGCCGCGCCGCTGCACGATATTGGCCACGCCGGCATTCCGGACGCCATCCTGAACCTGCCCGGCCCGCTGGACGCGGAACAGCGCGCGCGCATGCAGGGCCACAGCGATATCGGCTGGCAGATGCTGTCGCGCTCGCAGCAGCCGGTGCTGCAGCTGGCGGCGCGCATCGCCCACGAGCACCATGAACGCTGGGATGGCAGCGGCTACCCGCAGGGCTTGCACGGCGCCGGCATCAGCCTGGCCGCTCGCATCACCGCGCTGGCCGACTTTGTCGACGCCATGGTGAGCCCGCGCTGCTACCGCCCGGCGCATACGCTGCAGCATGCCCTGGAGGAAGTGCGCGAGGGCAGCGGCAGCCGCTTCGATCCGGCGCTGGCGAACGTCCTGCTGCAAAATGCCGGTTATCTGCAGGATCTGTACCGGCGCCATCCACCTACCTAGGAGCCCGCCATGCAATTATTCGATGCCAATGACGCGCGCATCCTGGCCGAAGCGGCATTGCGCTCGATTACGGATTCCACGGCGCGGGCGCGCGGCGACGAGTTCTTCCGCGTGCTGGTGCGCGACCTGGCGGCGGCGCTGGAGGTCACGTATGTGATTGCCGGCCGCGTGATCCGCATGCCGGATGGGCATGAAGGCATCCGTACCCTCGCAGTGTGGGGCGGCGAGGACTTCCTGCCCAACATGGACTACAGCCTGGAGCACACGCCCTGCCAGGACGTGACGTGCCAGAGCATGTGCTTCCACGGCAGCGGGATCCAGCAGGACTACCCGCTCGACACGCTGCTGGTGGACATGCAGGCCGAGAGCTATGTCGGCATGCCCATGGTGGGCACCGAGGGCACGACCCTGGGCATCCTGTCGGCCATCGACACCAAGCCGATCGACGAGAACAAGCGCCTGCTGGCGCTGTCGCTGCTGTCGATCTTCACGGCGCGCGCAGCGGCCGAGCTGCAGCACCAGGACCGCGAGCATGTGCTGGAAGAGAAGGTGATGCACCGCACGGAAGCCTTGCGCGCCGCCCAGGCCAGCCTGGTGGAGCAGGAAAAGATGGCGGCGCTCGGCTCGCTGGTGGCGGGCGTGGCGCATGAAGTCAATACGCCGGTGGGCGTGGCGCTCACCGCGGCCTCGGCCATGAGCAGCTATACCGGGCAATTGCTGTCGGTGCTGGAAGCGCCCAAGGTGAGCCGCTCCGACCTGGTCAACCTGGCCTCGCGCCTGAACGACGCGGCCGCGCTGATCGAACAGAACCTGCACCGCGCAGCCGACCTGATCGGCAATTTCAAGCAGCTGGCGGTGGACCAGGGCAGCGAGCACGTAAGCACGCTGGCCCTGGCCGACTATGTGCAGGGCGTGGTGTCGGCGCACAGTCCGGAGTTGCGCAAGGCCGGCATCAAGGTGGAGCTGCAGATCGATCCGCACCTGCGGCCGCGCCTGCCGCCCGGGAAGTTTTCGCAAGTGCTGTCCAACCTGCTCATGAATGCCGCGCGCCACGCCTATCCGGATGGACGTGGCGGCACGGTGACGGTCAGCGCCGTGGCGGCCGAGGGTTGGCTGGAGATGCACTTCACCGACTATGGCGTGGGCCTGGCGCCGGGCGTGCGCGAAAGGATTTATGAGCCCTTCTTCACCACCAAGCGCGGGCAGGGCGGCTCCGGGCTGGGCATGCACATCGTGTACACGATCATGCAGCAAATGGGCGGTACGGTGGAAGTGCAAAGCCAGCCCGGCGAAGGCTGCAGCTTCCGCCTGCAGCTGCCGCTGGAAGTGAAGGGGCCCGCGCCCGGCACGGGCGCGGTTTGACGTAGCGCGCTTAGCGCTGCGCCGCCTGCATCGACAGCGCCACGGCTTCGGCCACCTTGATGCCATCGACGCCGGCCGACAGGATGCCGCCGGCATAGCCAGCGCCTTCGCCGGCCGGGAACAGGCCGCGCGTATTCAGGCTTTGCAGGTCGTCGTTGTTGCGCTTGATGCGGATGGGCGACGAGGTGCGCGTTTCCAGGCCGGTCAGCACGGCGTCGTGCTTGAAGTAGCCCTTGACCTGCTTGTCGAAGGCCGGGAAGGCTTCGCGCAGCGCGACCACGGCGTAGTCGGGCAGGATGGTGGCCAGGTCGGTCAGGGTGACGCCGGGCTTGAACGATGGCACCACGGCGCCAAACTCCGTCGACGGTACGCCGGCCACGAAGTCGCCCATCAACTGGCCAGGCGCGTTGTAGTTGGCCCCGCCCAGCTTGTAGGCCTTTTCTTCCAGCTCGCGCTGCAGCGCAATGCCGGCCAGCGGATGGCCCGGATAGTCCTCTTCGGGCGTGATTGACACCACGATGGCGCTGTTGGCGTTGCGCTCGGCGCGCGAATACTGCGACATGCCATTGGTGACCACGCGGCCCGGTTCGGACGCGGCCGCCACCACGGTGCCGCCCGGGCACATGCAGAAGCTGTAGACGGCGCGGCCATTGCTGGCATGGTGCACCAGCTTGTAGTCGGCCGCGCCCAGGATCGGGTGGCCGGCATTCGGGCCGAAGCGGCACTGGTCGATCAGCGATTGCGGGTGCTCGACGCGGAAGCCGATCGAGAACGGCTTGGCTTCCACGTACACGCCGCGCTGGTACAGGGTTTCGAAGGTGTCGCGTGCGCTGTGGCCCACCGCCAGCACGACATGGGTCGCCGCCAGGTACTCGCCGCTGGCCAGGTGCAGGCCGCGCATCTGGCGCACGCCATCTTCCTCGACGATGTCGAAATCGGTCACGCGCTGTTCGAAGCGGATGTCGCCGCCCAGGGAGCGGATTTCCTCGCGCATGTTTTCCACCATCTTCACCAGGCGGAAGGTGCCGATGTGCGGCTTGCTGACGTAGATGATTTCCTCCGGCGCGCCTGACTTGACGAACTCGGTCAGCACCTTGCGCCCATAGTGGCGCGGGTCGCTGATCTGGCTGTACAGCTTGCCGTCCGAGAAGGTGCCGGCGCCGCCCTCGCCAAACTGCACGTTCGATTCCGGATTCAGTTCGCGCTTGCGCCAGAAGCCGAAGGTGTCCTTGGTGCGCTCACGCACGGTCTTGCCGCGCTCGAGCACGATGGGCTTCAAGCCCATCTGGGCCAGGATCAGGGCCGCAAACAGGCCGCAGGGGCCCATGCCGATGACCACCGGGCGCGGCTGCTTGCCATCGGCATTCACGCCGTGCGCCACGAACTTGTAGGCCATGTCGGGCGCGGGCAGCAAGTGCTTGTCGTCGCCGCGGCGCGCCAGGATGCCGGCGTCGTCCGTCGTTTGCACGTCCACCGAGTAGATCAGAAAGATGTTGGTCTTCTTGCGCGCATCGTAGCTGCGCTTGTAGACAGTGAAGCCCAGCATTTGCTCAGGGGCGATCTTCAACCGCGCCAGGATGGCCTTGGGCAGGTCCGCTTCCTCGTGATTGAGGGGGAGCTTGATTTCGTTCAGTCGCAACATGGTGATCTTTCTCTACGGAATGGGGCGCGCAACGGGCCCAAAGGCGACATTTTACCTGTATTCGTTGGTTGTATAAACGCAACGGATGTTGGGGCGGTGGTGAAGTAACGAAAAGTCGATTTCTAGGCTATTGCAAAATTCGCCATTTTTTGCTTAAAAGCAGGTGGCTGCGGAAAGCGCAATCGTTCATTCTGGAAGGATGCAACATTTACTCGTAGCAATAATAAAAGATAGGAGAGCTTAACGACTTTTGCGGCCGCGTTGCCTGATTTTTACACAACTGGCTTGCATTTCGGCACAAACCAGTGTTTCCCATAGGACTACGATTTTGCAAGTGTTGCAAGTCTTCTTGGCAACATTCCTCTTGTTGACGTCACAACTTTGCCTATGGTTCCATGCCCGAGTTGCTCTGTTTATAACCAGGGCGACGAGGAATGAACAATTCCTCTTATGCCTTGCTGGGAAAGTCTGGCGGGCCAAGAGTAGTAGCACTTCAGGCCAACGCGCATGCCAGGAGAAATCCCTGGGAAGTTTTGTGATTGTCGGTAAAAAAGTGCTCCCGTAACAACAACATCTAGGGACTTAATATGTTGCATAACGAGAAACAAAAATCCCGGGCGGCCCTGTTGCGCCGTTCGGCGATTTCCGTGGCAATTGGCATGTGCTTCATGGGCGCAGCCTGGGCTGCCGAAACCGGCGGCCTGCGTATTTCCATTACCGCCCAGGGCAAGCCGGTGGCCGGCGCGACTGTGAAGATCAGCTCGCCTAGCAGCCTGGTCACCAAGACTGTCGTGACCGAGGCCGACGGCTCGGTGCGCGTGGCTGGCCTGGACCCGGCCACCGACTACAAGGTGGAAGTGGTCGCCCCTGGCTATTCCAACTTCGCCGCGCAGGGCGTGGCAGTGGTCTCCGGCCAGAACCCGGCGCTGAACTACGCGCTGGAAACCGGCACCCAACAAGTTGTTGTGACGGGCTCGCGCCTGGCACAGGTGGACACCACTTCGGCCACCGTCGGCACCATCCTGAACCTGGGCGTGGTGGAATCGCTGCCAACCGGCCGTAGCTACCAGAGCTACCTGCAGCTGGTGCCGGGCGTGAAGCCTTCCTCCGGCGGCAACCCATCGTCCAAGTCCGGCGTGAACTACTCGGACATCGGCGGCACCACCGGCACCTCGACCGACAACGTCTACATCCTGGACGGCGTCG
>JAJTCO010000102.1 GCA_021323265.1 Pseudoduganella sp.
CGAGCGTTATAACGTATATTTTGAGCATCGGACCCGAAGGTCCGTGGCATATCGTCAAACGCCCACACTTATCGACTGTTGATTTTTAAAGATCGCTGCGTTATGTTGACAAAGCGTTGTGTTTGTCAGCAGCAGAGAAGCGAGATTATGCGGCGTTTCGTACTGCTCGTCAACCCCTCACTTCTTTCTTCGCTTCGCTGCGCTGTGTGCGCTGCGTTGCGAGGGACAGAACTATAGCAAGCCGCCCTCCGTTCCGCAAGGGCAAAATGTGAAAAAGGTTTGGGATGCCAACTGAACAAGTTCAAGCGCGCCTGCCCACCGTCCTGGTTGTCGACGATTCGCCGACCTTGCTACTGGCCTTGCTCGACCATCTGAGTCGCCACGGCTTTCTCGTCATCCTTGCACACGACGCCCATGAAGGCATGATGCGCGCTGCCTTGGCGGAGCCGGATCTGATCCTGCTTGATATCGTCATGCCGGGCCTGGACGGCCTAGAGACCTGCCGCCGCCTGAAGGCCGATCCGGCGACGCGCGACGTGCCGATCATCTTCATGACCGGGCTTAGCGACGCCAGGCAGATCGTCAGCGGTTTCGCGGCCGGGGGCGTCGACTACATTACCAAGCCGTTCAGGGTCGAGGAAGTCTTGGCCCGCATCAGCACCCATATCGCCCTGCGGCGCGCGAACAATAAGTTGCAGCAGGCCTATGAGTCGCTGGCGCGTGCCCAGGAAGAGCTGGTGCACCATGAAAAGCTGGCGGCACTGGGCTCGCTGGTGGCCGGTATTGCGCATGAGCTGAATACCCCGATCGGTAACAGCCTGATGGTGGTCAGCACCTTCGAGGAACAAACCGGCGGGATACGCGAACGCATGACCACGGGCGAGGCCATGCGGCGTTCGGAGCTGCAGTCCTACCTGGACAACGCCGCCACCACGACCGAGATCCTGATGCGCAATTTGCAGCGGGCGGCCAACATGGTGTCCGACTTCAAGCAGGTGGCAGTCGACCAGACGAGCACCCAGCGCCGCACTTTCCTGCTCTCCGAGATTGTGGCGGGCACTGTGCTGACACTCATGCCGACCATCAGCCGCACTTCGATCGAGGTGGTGCAATCGGTACCTGGGGACGTGATGATGGACAGTTTCCCCGGCCCGCTGGGCCAGGTGATTGCCAACCTGGTCAGCAATGCCGTCACGCATGCCTTCAAGGGCCGCAGCGAAGGCAAGGTGGAACTCTTGGCAGAATACGAGACGTCCGATTGGATAGCACTGCATGTACGCGACAACGGCAACGGCATGCGCATCGAGGATCAGGAGCGCATCTTCGATCCCTTTTTGGCCACGAGCCAAGGCGTGGGTGGCTCGGGCATCGGGCTGAATATCGTGCGCAGCATCGTATCGGACATCCTTGGTGGGCGCATCACCGTCAGCAGCCAGGAGGGTCACGGCAGCTGCTTTACCCTCGTCCTGCCGCTGGAGGCGCCGCGGCACTGAGGCGCCGACTGTCTTCTCGATACCACTTGGCGAAGTCCCCAGCCTGCATCGGCGCACCGACCAGGGGCCCCTGCCCGGTGCTGCAACCCAGCTCGCGCATCAGGGACCAGTCCTCGACATTTTCGATGCCTTCGGCGCAGACCGGGATACCCAGCGTATCCGCCATGGAGAGCAAGCGCTCGAGCAAAGGGCGGCGATGGCTGCGTTGTGCCGCTTCATGGACGAACATGGAATCGATCGTGATTTCCGACAGTGGGAAGCATGCGAAGTCGCGCGTGGCGGCTTCGTAACGTCCGCAGTGCACCGCCCCGATGCCGAAACCACGCAAACTCAATCGGCCAATATTGTGCAAAGGCTCGGCTTCGCATGCGGCAACCACCGCTTCGCTGATCTGCCAACATACGTTGCCGGGTTTGATGTCCTGCGATTGAATGTTCGCGGCCAGCCTCCCCAACGCGCCCAGATCAAGCAGCAGTTCGTCCGGAAGCGGAAGTAGCAGCTTGACGGCCGGCAGCTCCAGGCCCTTCCAGCAGCGGAAGTCAGCCGCCGCCTGCATTGCCAGCGCCAGCACGATTGAGCCGACGGTTTCGCTGGCGCCGGCAAGGGCAGGCAGCACGTCGGCGAGAGCCGTCAAGCGTTGCCCCGAACGGCGCCAGGCGCCTTGCACAGCAATGCCGGTCAGGCGCCCGGTTTCGAGCTCCACGCGCGGAACATACATGGGGATGAACGCTCCGGCCTGCAGCGCCGCTTGAATGTCGGCGGCGCTTGCAGCCTCGCCGCCCCCTTCACGTTCGAGTTCGGCCAGGGCCAACATCGGTGCGTCGCGCAGCAACGCTTGCAACGCCTCCAGCCGCACTGGTTTGGACAGTGCGGCGAGCATGCGCATCGCCCCATCCGGCGGCAGCGAGTGCATCACCCCTTGCAAGCGATTTTGATTGGCAGAAGCGGCAATCAAGTTGGCGGCCCATCTCCGCTTGGCAAGTTGTTGAATAAGTTCTTCGCCGTCCATCCCGGGCATATCAAGATCGGTCACGACCAGGTCGACCGGCGCCCCGCGCCGCTCCAGCGTGCGCAAGGCATCGATCCCGTCGTTTGCCCCGAGAACGGTGCCGAAGCCAATCTGGCGCAGCAACCCCGCGACGTGTTCACGCTGAACCGTGCTGTCTTCCACAATCAAGGCGCTGCTTGCGCTGAAGTCCCTCATTCGGCCTCCCTTCGACACCACAATATTGCAGCATTTCGCGCCCGCTTGCCATATCACGGTTCACGTAACTGCTTCATGCGGCGCGCCGGGTCGGCGGCAATGGCTACTGGGGTAAAAGGGAGTAAGGGAAGACGCTTTTTGGCATATAGCGGCAATTGGTCGGCGTAGTGTGCGGAGCGAGGATCGGTGGATTGGCCATAGGCCAGCAGTCCGTGCGCTCGCACCCCGTCCTCGTCAAAGCTTACAAGGTGAATGTAACTCGTTCCCCAGGCGACGCCTTCATATCCGGATGCGCTAAGGGGGCCGGCCATGTGGATGGAGTTGTAGCTGCCGTCGATGTCGCCGATCGCGCCGTGGATGGGAAAGCGCTCGCCATTGCGCACTTCCACCTGATAGTCCGCCAGGCGCCCGTCGAACGGAACTCCGAGCTGCTGCAGACGCTGGGCCGCCCCCTTCAGCGCAGACAACATGGCAGGCATGACCGCCGGAGCCACGCCACGCGGAGAATACAAAGGCTCTGTTGCGTTGAAACCCTGCGCCCATTTATTCGGCAGCAGAGCGGCACTGTTCCAGAACTCGCGGAACAACACTGCGCCCCTGCTTTCCAGTTCAGCCTTGCGATCCCAGTTGGCCAACACCGTGCAGGCCTGGTGCAGCAAGGCATCCGCGCCGGCCAAACAGGCAGGCAGGAGTTCGGGCAACACCAGCTCTGCCGCCAGCACACGATTGGCGAACAGCAGCGCCTGCACTTCTTCGGGGCCGACCCGGGCGCGCCGCGCCAGCATGTCTTCAATACCCATCAAGCCGCTGCGCGTGCGCAGGTGCTGCGGCACGCCCACCGGACCATACAATGGCGAGTAGCCAAGAGGGGCCGGCCCCACCAGTGGATGGCGCGCATTGGTCAGCCAGTAGCTATCGTTCGAATTTGCCACGTAGTCGGAGCGCAGCAGAGCCGGGGCGTTGGCGGGACCGAAAATGCCTTCCGGCGTCCCATCGTTGTCGCGTCCCCAGCCGCAGGCGCTGCGGGCGCCGTCGAACATCAGCAACGCCGGTAGCAGCAGGCAATCGCTTGCGAACTTATCGGCGCCTTGGTGCGGTACCACGCTGGCATCGGTGTAGAGCGCACCGCCGTTGCGGTCCGCCGCCACGGTATTGACCCATGGCAGCCCGACGACGCGGTCCAACTCTTTCTTCAACCCCTGCACGCTGGAGGAGCGCCCAATGGCGAGCCACTGCTCCATCAACCGGGTGTTGTCGCGGTTAGGGTCGCCCAGCACCAGCAAAGCCCCGTCGCCTTGCGGACTGCCAGGGACCGCCATTACGGCGCCCAGCTTGCTGAAGTAAAAGACTTTGCGTGTCTGACGCAGGCTTCCGTCGGCCTGCAGCACGTCGACCACCGCCGTGCGCGTTTCCAGTTGATGCGCCTGACCGTCGATCATGTAGCGCATCGGATCGGTGGCGTCGCGCGGCAGGCGGAAGGTGGTGAAATGCACTGCCTTGGTGATCGTATGCGTCCACGCAACGTCCTTGTTGAAGCCTATGACCACCAGTGGCAAGCCTCCCAGGCTTACCCCCATGGCGTCGAAACTGCCGGGCACCGTTATGTGCAGCTGGTAGAAGCGATCGGTGCTGGTCCATGGGTAGTGCGGGTTGCCAAGCAGGATGCCGCGCCCGTTGCTGCTGGCATCTTTGCCGATCGCCAGTGCATTGCTGGCCATGCTTCCCTGGGTGGGAAGGATGTACGGCTCGTCCGACGGCGGCGCGGCCACGGGGCCGGCCAGTTGCGCAAGCGGCACGGCGTCGGTTACTTCGCGCGCGGCGGCAACGATTTCGGCGGCGAATACCTCCCCCGTTGCGTGCAACGCCTTTTCCGCGATGAGGAGCATCACGTCGTCGGCGCTGATCGGCTTGACCCATGCGGCGTTCCGGCATGCCGCAGGCAGGCGCCCGGCATGCTCGCGCAGGTAGCGGTTGTAGCCAGCAGCATAGCCGCGCAGCAGCTGTCGCACCTCTTCCGAGCCGGCCGCATAGCCGGCACGCAGCCTTTCGATGTCCAGGTAGCCTTTGAAGAAGAAATCACTGTCCTCGTTACGCAAATCCATGAAATCGATGGCGGCGCCATATTCGCCATTGCGCGGCTGGGTAGCGCGGGCATCTGGACCAAAATAGCGCGACCGTTCGCCGCGCACTGTGAGGAAACTGTCCGCCAGCATGCAGACATTGTCCTCGGCAAACGCATACGCCAGCCCGTAGCCCACGCCGGAAAAGTCGTCCGCCTTGACATGCGCAACACCGTAGCTGGTGCGGGTGACCTCGGCGGCAAATTGCGGCGGCCGCGCCGCCACGTCGCTACTGCCCTTACCAGTACAGGCAGTCAGGAAAATGGCCGCACAGACGGCCTGCAGTTGCGCTTTCATGGTCTACCTCCCCGGAAGAAAAGTGCACCCTTCCATGATGTGCGCGGCATTTCAGCGACACTTGAGCGAAATCAAATCTGTACTTATTCGTGCGCAGCCAACAATCTGCTAAGATTTTTGACAAATGCACCCGCCCCGGGTGCATTTTTTTTTTGCGCAAAGGAGCAAGCAATGAAGAGATTCACCCCGGTAGTACTGGCCGCAGGACTCTTTGCCGCCAGCGCAGCACATGCAGCACCCACCACCTGGATCACCCTGGGCGACGCCGCCTACGCCAAGCTGCGGGAAGCGGTACCGCAGATCGCCTCGAAGATGAGCAAACAAGGCACCGGCAAGGAAAAGATTCACCTGGTGCAGATCGATGATGACGCCATGCTCAAGCTGTCGGCCGCGATCCACAAGGACTTGAAACGTTGCGGCGGCTTCATCGCCCACGCCAGCGAAGAGGAAGGCCGACAGGCAGTCGCCAAGGCATCAATGCCGATGACCCTTGCTTCGTCACGCCCCTCCTATGCAATCGACAACTCGGCCGCGGTCACGCCTGTGCTGCCGCTGCTGCAAGCATCGAACATCGCACAGACGATCATCGACATGTCGTCGTTCGCCAACCGCTATTACCTGACCACCAACGGCGCCAACGCCTCCAATTGGCTGGCGCAGAAGTGGACCACGATGGCGGCCGGCCGCAGCGATATCAGTGTGGCGCAGTTCTCCCACACCGGTTACAACCAGAAATCGGTGATCATGACCATCAATGGCACCGACAATGCGTCCGAAGTGATCGTCATCGGCGGACACCTCGATTCGATCAATATGAGCGGCAATGGCGAGACTTCGCGCTCGCCGGGCGCGGACGACGATGCTTCCGGCATCGCCAGCCTGACCGAGGCAGCCAGAGCCCTCATCGCATCCGGCTACAAACCACGCCGGACGATCAAGTTCATGGGCTATGCGGCCGAGGAAGTGGGTTTGCGCGGCTCCAAGGACATTGCGGCCAACTTCAAGACGAACAATATCAACGTCGTGGGCGTGCTGCAGCTGGACATGACCAACTACCGTGGTTCGGCGAAAGACATCTGGATCTACACCGATTTCACCGACAGCCAACAGAACTCGTTCCTGGCGTCCCTGATCTCGAGTTACACGCCAACCATCACCGTCGGCTACAGCTCCTGCGGCTATGCCTGTTCGGACCACGCGTCCTGGCATAACCAGGGCTTCCCTGCGTCCTTCCCGTTCGAAACACTGGACGGCCAGGACAACCCGCACATCCACACCGCGAACGATACCTACGCCAATATGGGTAATCAGGCCGACCACGCCCTGAAGTTCGCCAAGCTGGCGGCTGCCTACGCGGTGGAACTGGGCAGCGATGGCCCGGGCGTTTCGGATATCGTCGAGACGTTCAGCGGCAGCCTGACCGTTGGCCAAAAGCGCACTTTCGGTCCGTTCAAGGCAGGCGTCGGCACGTTCAAGGCCGAGACCACCGGTACCGGCGACGTCGACCTGTACGTGCGCAAAGGCGCCGTGCCCACCACCTCCAGCTATAGCTGCAAATCGGACGGCTCGACCGCCACCGAAACCTGCAGCACGAGCGTGACGGCCAACGGCGACGTTTACGTGATGCTGAACGGGTACACGGCATCGACCTACAACCTGAAAGTCACCTACCGTCCGCAATAAGGCATCCCGTCCCGTACCGGCTGGCGTCTTTCAGCAACAGAATGGTACTTTCATAACAAATGTTACCTGGATGGGAGCATAATTTAACGGAAGCATTAGCTGACGGGTGCTCCCATGAAAGTCCTTGCTTATTGTGTGTTGCTGGCCGCCGGTCCGGTGCTGGCACAGGAGCCGGCGGCCCTCACCGCCGTGCATATTCTGGGCCAGGGACAGGCTCGCCAAGTGCAGAACATAACGCGCGACGACCTGGCGGCGGCGCTGCCCGGCGCCAGTCCACTGAAAACCCTGGAAAAGCTGCCCGGCGTCAGTTTCCAGTCGTCCGACGTCTTCGGCGCCTACGAATGGTCGACGCGCTTCGGCATTCGCGGCTTCAGCCAGGGGCAGCTCGGATTTACGCTGGATGGAGTTCCGCTCGGGAACATGAGCTATGGGAACAATAACGGCCTCCATATCAGCCGCGCCATCACACCGGAAAACCTGCGACAGGTCGAACTATCGCAAGGCAGCGGCGCGGTCGGCACCGCCTCCACCAGCAATCTTGGCGGAACGGTCCAATTCTTCTCCGCCGATCCTACTGGGCAGGCCGGCGTCAGCGCAAGCCAAGCCGTCGGAAGCCACCATACGCGGCGCACGCTGCTGCGCTACGAAAGCAGCGACGGCTGGTATGCCAGCGCGGTGCAACAGCATGCCGAAAAATGGAAAGGCAGCGGCCCGCAGGATCTACGACAGTTCAACATCAAATATCTGAAGCGCAGCGGCGCCCTTAGCGTGCGCGCCTTCTACGATTTCGCCGACCGGGCAGAAACGGATTACCAGGACCTTTCCCTCGATATGCAGCGCCGCCTTGGGTGGATGTGGGATAACTACGCACCCGACTGGGAGCGCTCCGTGCTGGCAGCACGCGGAATATTCAGCGGGGGCGTCAACAACCTCGATGACGGCTATTACGCTGCCCGCGGTCTGCGCCGGGATCACTTGGCCTACGCCAGCCTTGGCTATGTTCCTGAAGCCGCAGGCTGGAACGCCAGCGCCACGCTTTACCTTCATCGCAACCGCGGTCAAGGTCATTGGTACACGCCTTACACGCCCACGTCGGCCAACGACCCGATCTCTATCCGCACGACGGAATACGCGATCAACCGGCGTGGCCTGCTGGCGGAGGCGTCGCGGGTCGCCGGCCGGCATACCCTTCGCGGCGGCTTCTGGATCGAGCGCAATGTGCATGATCTGGCGCGCCGTTACTATCCGGCGACCGGTCCGGAAGATACCAACCGGTTCCTCGACAACCCCTTCCTCACGACGTTCGATCAACGATTCGATGTCGACACCGTGCAGTTCCATCTGCAGGACACGATGCTGTTCTTCGACGAGCGTCTACAGGTGGTGGTGGGGGTTAAGCGGCCCCGCGTCACCATCGATGCCGCGAGCATGAATGCCGTGCGCGCCGCCGGGACGTTGACGTCGAAGAAGTCGTTATTGCCGCAGGTGGGCCTGGTCTTCGATGTGAATCGCCAACTGGATCTCTTCGCGTCCGTGGCCAAGAATATGCGCGCCTTTGAGCCAGGCGTCTATGGCCAGTTCTCGCAAAGCCAAGAGGCGTTCGACCTCGGCGCCAACAGACTGAGGCCGGAGACGTCGCGCACCGCCGATGCCGGCGTGCGCTTCCAAAGGAGCGGCCTGGCGGCCTCGCTTGGCCTGTATGCCACCAGCTTCCGGAACCGCTTGCTCAGCGTTGCGACGTGCGCCGGCGTCGTCGGTTGTCCCAATACCGTCGTCAATGTCGGCCGTGTTTCGGCACGAGGTGCGGAGGCTGCCTTGCATTGGACTCTTCAACGTCATTGGAGCTGGTTCAACTCGCTGACCTTCAACGATGCCCGTTACCGCTCCGACTATTTCGATCAGGGACAGCTGGTCCCCGTTTCCGGCAAGCGTGTGGTCGATTCCCCGCGCCTCATGTGGCACACCGAAGCAGCGTATGATGACAGAAAGTGGTTTGCGCGCCTGGCCGGAAAATACACCGGTCCTCGCTACTACAGCTATACGAACGTCGGCCGCGTCCCGGGATTCGCCATCTGGAACCTCTCGGGCGGCTACCGCTGGCAATCGTGGCAACTCCAGCTGCAGGTCGTGAACATGTTCAACAAACGCCATTTCGCTACGATCGGCTCCAACCAGTTTGTTGCCACCGATCCGGCGGGGACCTTTGCAACGTTGCTCACCGGCGCACCACGCGAGATCTTTATCAGCATTGGATTCAAGCTTTAAGAAAGGACACTATGACGCAAGCGTGGTTGCCGAACATTCTGCTGGCGGGTGCCCTTGCAGCCTCCGGCAACGTGTACGCAAGCGTCAATCATGTCGCCATTTGCGAAGACGAAAACGAATGGCCTCCCTATGTCTACCGCCAACGCACAAGCGATGGCACACCTGGCAAGCTGACCGGCTACGCCGTCGATGTGGTCAACGAAATCTTTTCCCGCCATGGGATCCGCTCCACGCTGGATCTATTGCCATGGCCCCGATGCCAGGCGGTTGCCACACTCGGCAAGCAATACCAGATGGTGCTCAACCTCTCCTACAACCAGGAACGCATGCGTGGTTTCCTGATGACGCGTGCCTACTATTCGACGAATACCTATTACTACTATTCGCGCCGGCACCACCCCGGGGGATTGAAGATCAAGTCTCCGGCGGACTTGCACAACTACCGTGTGTGCGGCATTCACGGCTATAACTATCTCAATTACGGCTTCGCGCCGAACGAGGTAGATCAGGGAGCGCGCGATTTCACCTCGCTCATCGCCAAGTTGCACGCCGGCCGCTGCGCGCTGTTCCTGGAAAAGCATGAAGTCATGGCTGGATTTGGCGCTATCGGCAAGGATTACCTCGCCGACCGGGAATTGGCCGGAGAGCGCGTACCGGGGATGCGGTCCACCGCCTTCTACATTGGCATTTCGCGCAGATACGAACAGGCGCATGAGCTGCGTTCACTGGTCGATGACGAGTTGCTGCGCATGGAGGAGACGGGCAGGCTGGCGGAGATTTGGCGTAAGTACGCTCGCTGAAACCGGTAAACCTGGGTCTGACCCGCAGGGTCAGACCCTGTCTGTTCATGCGCCGTAGTGGGTCTGACCCTATGGGTCAGACGGGACGGCCATCCGGCTGGTTTACCGGGTCTGGAAAAGCAAAAAGCCCGCTAACACACGTTAGCGGGCTTCTCTAATAAGAGCCTGACGATAACCTACTTTCACACTGGTTGCAGC
>JAJTCO010000032.1 GCA_021323265.1 Pseudoduganella sp.
GTCCTTCAGGTAGACGCCGCGCGTGTCCTCCAGCATGTCCGGGTGGTAGGTGAAGATGTGGAATTCCGGGATCACGTGCAGCGCCGTGACGCGGGCGCCTGCTTCCTGGGCGAACTTGATCGCTTCGTGCAGGGCGGCGCCGGAGGCAGGGGAACCGTCGGTGGGGAAGAGGATGTGCTTGAACATGGCATGGGCTCCTGGAAGTGGCTGGTGGAAGCCAGTCTGGTCGCCGGGGCGGCCACAGGCCATGACCTGAGTCAAGTTTTTCGGTGTGTAGGAATACTACATATGGGTCCCGTCGCCAATGCTACAATTCCTGCATGACAACCGTATTTGAGCAAGTACACTCCCGCCGCCGGCGCCAGTTGCTGGGCGCCATGGGTTCTTCGCTGGCGCTGCCCCTGGCGGGCCTGCCCACGCTCGCGCGGGCGGCCGATCCGCTGCAGGTGGGCGGCCTGCCCGTCACCTGCAACCTGACCCTGCCCATTGCTTGCAGTGCGCGCGGCGGGGCGTTCGAATTCAGCAAGTACAGCGGCTGGCCGGAAATCAAGGAATCGCTGATGACGGGCCGCATCCAGGCCGCCTACATGCTGGCGCCCCTGGTGATGGACCTGGCGGACAGGAAGATCCCGCTCAAGGTTGTGTCGCTGGGCCACCGTTCCGGCGCCGTCATCATGGTGCGCACGGATTCGGCCTTCAAGCGCTTTGCCGATTTGCGCGGCAAGCGCATTGCCATCCCGAGCCGCTTCGCGGTCGACTTCCTGTTCCTGCGCAAGATGCTGGCGCGCGAGAACATGTCGCCCAAGGATGTGCAGATCCTGGAAATGGCGCCGCCCGACATGCCGGCCGCCCTGTACGCCAACGCGGTCGATGCCTACTGCACCGGCGAGCCCTTCGGCGCCGCCGCCCAGCGCGCCGGCTATGCCCGCCCGCTGTCGATGACGCGCGATGAATGGCGCAACTATATCTGCTGCGTGCTGACGGTGCGCGAAGAGCTGATCAAGTCCAACCGCCCGCTGGTGCAGGACCTGGTCAACCACGTGCAGGCGGCCGGCAATTGGCTCGACGCCAGCCCGGTCAACCGCGCCAAGGCGGCCAAGATCGCCGCCACCCGCAAGTTCTTCAACCAGGACCCCAAAGTGATCCAGTTTGTGATGGACAATCCCGCCGACCGCGTCACCTACGGCGACTTGCGCATGATCCGCGCCGAGTTCGATGACCTGATGAAGCTGTCCATCGAGGCGGGCACGCTCAAGCGCCCCGTGGCGTTCGAGCAGTATGTGGACGAGAGCTTCGTCAAGGCCATCAAGCCAGTGAGCATTGCCCTATGATGCGTGCCGCATTGTTTTCCCTGCTGTTGGCGGCGGCCGGCGCCGCCGGCGCGGCCGACAAGCTCAGGTCCGGCACCTTCGATCCGCCGCGCATGGCGCCGCAGATCGCGCAGCAGGCGGCCGACGGCAAGGATTTCGCGCTCGACAAGCTGCGCGGCAAGGTGGTGGTGCTGGAATTCGGCTACACCAGCTGCGCCGACGTCTGTCCCGTCTCGCTGGCGCTGCTGAAGCAGGCGCGCGATCGCCTGGGTCCGCTGCGCGACAAGCTGCAAGTGGTCTTCATCACCGTCGACCCGCAGCGCGACACGGCGCCCAGGCTCAAGGCCTACCTGGAGCAGTTCGACGCCAGCTTTGTCGGCCTGACCGGCAGCGAGGAACAACTGGCGGCGATCCGCAAGGCCTACGGCATCAGCGCGACGAAGAAGATGGTGGAGGGCAGCAAGACCGATTACACGATGGGGCATTCATCCTACCTGTACTTCATCGACCCGCAAGGCAGGCTGCGTGCGCTGATGCCCTTCGGCCGCCCGGCCGACGACATCGTGCATGACGTGACCGTGCTGGCCAGCGAGCAGCCCCGCAAATGAAGGGCAAGCTGCTCATCGCCGCGGCGCTGGCGCTGCTGGTTGCCGGCGCGGGCGCAGCCTGGGGCGCCTTTGCGCCGCTGCAGGGCGCTTCGCGCGACGCGCTGTTCGAAATCCCGAAAGGCACCTGGGAGCGCCGCATGGCCGGCGACAAGGCCGAGATCCTGCCCGACACCATCACCCTGGTGCTGGGCGTAAACGACGTGCTCCTGCTGCGCAACAGCGACACCGTGCCGCAAATCTTTGGTCCCGTGCTGATCATGCCGGGCCAGGACTTCCGCCTGCCGTTCGAGCAGGCGGGTGAACATCCCTTCGCCTGCACTGCACACGCCAGCGGCCAGATGACGGTCGTGGTCGAACCCACGCCGCAAGCTGGCTGGCAGCGTTTGCAATGGCGCCTGAAAACCCTGTTTCGCGAAGCCCCATGGAGAAACTGAATAAGATGTGGCCGCCCCTGGCGGTGCTGTTGGCGGTGGTTGCCGTCTGGTGGTATGTGGTGGTGGCAACGGAAAGCCTGATCTTCCCGACGCCCGGCCAGGTCGTCACCGGCACACTGGAGCTGGTCGAGGACGGCAGCCTGTGGGAGCATATCGGCGCCTCGCTGATGCGCGTTGGCATGGGCTTCTCGCTGGCGATCCTGGTCGCGGTGCCCCTGGGCTTGTGGATGGGCAGGGTGGAGGGCGCCTTCCGCACCCTGAACCCGGTGTTCCAGATCCTGCGCCCGATCTCGCCCATCGCCTGGATTCCGGTGGCGATCCTGTGGTTCGGCGTGGGCAATGCCTCGCCCGTGTTCCTGATCTTTATCGCCTCCGTGTTCCCCATGATCGTGCAGACCGCGGCCGGCGTGCACACCATCGAGAAGCGCTACCTGCGCGCGGCGGAGAATTTCGGCGTCTCGCGTTCGAAGCTGTTCCGCCAGGTGATCATCCCAGCCGTGCTGCCGGAGATCATCGTGGGCATGCGCATTTCGCTGGGCGTGGCCTGGCTGGTGGTGGTGGCTGCGGAAATGATCGCGCTGCGCTCGGGTCTGGGCTACCTGATCATCGATTCGCGCAATGCCGGCAACCGCTATGACCTGGTCATTGCGGGCATGATCATCATCGGTCTGATTGGCCTGGCGCTGGACGGCATCATGCGCCTGCTGGAAAAACTCAAAGTCGTAAGGTGGCGCTATGGACGCTAAGATTTCCGTCAACCGTATCAAGAAGAATTTCAATGCACTGCCGGTGGTGGACGGCGTCGATTTTTCCGTCGCCGACGGCGAATTCGTGGCGATCGTCGGACCTTCGGGCTGCGGGAAGTCCACCCTGATGAAGATCGTGGCCGGCTTCGAGCATCCCGACGAAGGCTCGGTGTGCATCGACGGCAAGACCATCAGCAAGCCAAGCGCCAAGGGTATCGTGATTTCCCAGCATGGCTCGGTGTTCCCGTGGCTGACGGTGCAGCAGAACCTCATGTTCGGCCTGAACGGAGACCTGCACGGCGACAAGGCGGCGCTGGCCGATCACTACGCGGAGATGGTGGGCTTGAAGGGCTTCGAGAACGCGTATCCGCACGAGCTGTCCGGCGGCATGCTAAAGCGCGTCGAGATTGCGCGCGCGCTGGTGGTCAAGCCGGAAATCCTGTACATGGACGAACCGTTCTCGGCGCTGGACGCGCTGATGAACCTGAAGATGCGCAACGAGCTGCTGCGCGTGCTGTCCGAGGAGCGCCACACGGTCCTGCTCATTACGCACGACGTGGAGGAGGCGATTTACCTGGCCGACCGCATCCTGGTGCTGTCGCCGCGCCCGACCCGCATCCAGGCCAGCTTCAAGGTCGAACACGCCCACCCGCGCAAGCTGTCCAATCCGGAACTGCAGCAACTGAAAGAGGACATCCTGTCTCAACTCGGGCTGTGAGGTGCCCTGCACGGTTGCTCGAAAGCTGCTACGCTTGCATGCGCGTGGACTTTGAGTGATTGACAATGCTAGACACCCCGGACGAATTGGAAGCAACGCGGATCGACTTGCCCTTGCTGGCGCGCTGGCTGACAGGCTGGAGCCTGTCGCGCGGTGTGCCGCTGCCGGTCAGGTCGCACGGCGGATTGACGGTGGAAGTGGGCATGCCGCTTCA
Organism: Pseudoduganella sp.; assembly: GCA_021323265.1. GTDB lineage: Bacteria > Pseudomonadota > Gammaproteobacteria > Burkholderiales > Burkholderiaceae_D > Rugamonas. The sequence continues at coordinate 4,031 of JAJTCO010000032.1, forward strand.
ATTGCGCCGGCATGTGTTCCTCGACGCCGGGCCGGCGCTGCAGGCCTGCGCTGCGCAAATTCACGAACCGCACATTTACCTGAAGGCGGCGGTCGAACCGGCCGTGCTGCGCGCCGCGTTGCCCGCGCGCTGGACGGTCGAGGCGCCGGGCTACCTGATGCTCGGCCCGGCAACCCCCTCCAGGCAATCGGAACTTCCCTCCGGCTACGCCATCGAAGCAACGTCGGAGCACGGCGTGCACCTGGTAAGCGTCGTGCATGCGAGTGGCGAAGTGGCCGCATCGGGCCGGATTGCCATACATGAAGGATGTGCCGTGTACGACCAGATCGTGACTGCCGAAGCGCACCGCCGCCGCGGCCTGGGGACCATCGTCATGCGGAACCTGGATGCCCTGGCCACGCGCGCCGGGGCGGACGAACGCCTGCTGGTCGCGACCGAAGATGGGCGCGGCCTGTACCTGAGCCTCGGCTGGCGCCTGCTGGCGCCGTGGACCACGGCAGTACTGCCGCCGCAACAAGAAGGCACGCCATGCTGAAACTTCTGGGCAAACCCACTTCCATCAACGTGCGCAAGGTCTTGTGGACCCTCGCCGAGACAGGCTTGCCTTACGAACGCGAAGACTGGGGCGACGGCTACCGCGCAACCAGTGCGCCGGAATTCCTGGCCTTGAATCCGAACGCCATGGTGCCCGTGCTGGTGGACGGCGACTTCGTGCTGTGGGAATCGAACTCCATTTGCCGTTACCTTTCCGGCAAGGCCGCCCGCAGCGACCTGCTGCCCACGGAGCCGCAGGCACGGGCACGTGTGGAGCAATGGATGGACTGGCAGGCGACGGACTTGAATGCCTCCTGGCGCTACGCCTTCATGGCGCTGGTGCGGCAGCATGCCGCGTTCACCGATCCTGCGCAGGTTGCGGCCAGCGCGGCGGCCTGGAACCGCAACGTCGGCATCCTCGACCGCCACCTCGCCGCGCACGGGCCGTATGCCGCTGGCGAGCACTTCACGCTGGCCGACATCGTGCTCGGCCTGTCGCTCAACCGCTGGCTGATGACGCCCATCGAGCGCCCGCAGTACGCTGCCATCGCCGCCTACGTCGAGCGGCTGCAGGAACGCCCCGCCTGCCGCGAGTTCTGCCGCAACGGCATCGCCTAGCGGCGCGCGCCGAACTTTGCGAGGAGGTCGCTGAGCAGGACGTTGCCGTCCTGGTTTTTCTGCAGCTCCTCGAGATGGGGAATCTTGCCCCGGCGGCCCAACACCTGGGGATTGACGTACACCTGGCCGGCCCGTTCCACGATGTGTGTCCAGGTGGCGCGGCCATTGAACGCGTAGACCAGGATAGGATCGTCGGTGACGGGAAAATTCAGCTCACCCCATTCTCCCGTGCGCGATGGGAACTCCAGTTCCTTGCCTTGCTCGGTACCCAGGTGGTCCACCAGGATTTTCACCACTGCCTTCTGGCAGCCGCCCATATTGCTGATGCATACGCGTTGCAGCTCGTTCCTCCGTGGCGGTTCTGCAGGCGGCGGACATGGCTGGGAACATTGGCCCACCCCCGACGGCTGCAAAGTGATGGACTGCACCTGTCCCGTGAACAGTCTTTCTTCGGCCACGACCGAATGGCTGGCCGCGGCGAGCAGGGCGCCAGACAGCCATCGCTTGAAGGAACGCATCGGAAAACCTCTGGAAAACATTTGAAGGCGCAAGCCTAACATGCCGCCCTACGGAAAATTGCGCGAAGTATCACTGCCGGCGCTCATGCTCCACGCAGCAAGGCGCGGTATTCGCTTGGCGTGACGCCGACCGTGGCGCGGAACTGGCGGGTGAAGGCGCTGTGGTCGGCGTAGCCGCAGGCCTGGGCGATGTCGGACACGCTGGCGCTGCCGGCCAGCATGCGCGATGCCGCTTCCAGGCGGGTCTTGATGATCATCTGGCGCGGCGTGATGTGAAAGATGCGGTCGAAGTAGCGTTCGATCTGCGCCACCGACATGTGCGCCGTGCGCGCCAGCTGGGGCAGGGTCAGCGGCTCGCCATACTTGTCGTGGATCAGGCGGACCGCGTCGGCCACCTTGTGGTACGCCGGGTTCTTGTGGTCCGCCATCGCCAGGTCGCGCGAAATGCCGGCCAGACCGATGATGGCGCCGCCGGCGTCGCGCAGCGGGCGCTTTTGCGTCAGGCACCAGCCGGGATCGCGGTTGGGGTAGAGGTGCAGTTCGAGCTGGTCTTCGATCAGCACGCCCTCGTCCAGCACCGCCTGGTCCTGGGCCTGGAAGCGCTGGCCCAGCGGCGCGGCAAAGACCTCGTTGGCGCTCTTGCCCAGCAGGCCGGCTTTCTCCTTCATGCCGCAGCGGCGGGCCAGGGTGTGGTTGACCAGCACATAGCGCCCCTGGCGGTCCTTGACGAAAAACACCACGTCCGGCAGGGCGTCGAACAGGGGCTCGGCGAAGAAGACGTCGCCGATTTTTGACCCAAGGTCAGCGCGCGCCGCCCCGTGCAGATTGTGTACTGTCATGTCGCCCTCCCGTGAATTTGTTCATTTTTACACGATTGTGCAGATTTCGTCACCATCGGCGCGGCGGCGATGCAAGACGGCGGGCCCTGGAGGGCCTAAGATGGCAAGCATGAAAACCATAGCCATTATCGATTCCCACACCGGCGGCGAACCGACCCGCCTGGTCATTGACGGCGGCCCCGACCTGGGCAGCGGCCCCCTGAACGAGCGCCTGGCGCGCTTCTGCAGCGAGCATGACAGCTTCCGCTCCGGCGTGGTCTGCGAGCCGCGCGGCTCGGACGTGCTGGTGGGCGCGCTGTTGTGCCAGCCCCACGCGCCCGATTGTGCCGCAGGCGTCATCTTCTTCAACAACGTCGGCTACCTCGGCATGTGCGGCCACGGCACCATCGGCCTGGTCGCTTCGCTGGCCTTCATGGGCCGCCTGAGCGTCGGCGTGCACCGCATCGACACGCCGGTCGGCGTGGTGGAAGCGCAACTGCACGAGGACGGCAGCGTGACCGTGAACAATGTCCCTTCCTGGCGCAAGGCGGCCGGCGTGCCGGTCGAGGTGCCTGGCTACGGCGTGGTGCGCGGCGACATCGCCTGGGGCGGCAACTGGTTCTTCCTGGTGGCCGACCACGGCCGGCAGCTGGAGCTTGCGAACGTGCGCGAGCTGACCAACTTCACCACGGCGGTCAAGGACGCGCTGGAAGCGCAGGGCATCACCGGCGACGGCGGCGCCCCCATCGACCATGTCGAACTTTTTGCCGATTCCCGCAGCGGCGCCGGCGACAGCCAGAATTTCGTGCTGTGCCCGGGCAACGCCTATGACCGTTCGCCCTGCGGCACCGGCACCAGCGCCAAGCTGGCCTGCCTGGCGGCCGACGGCAAGCTGGCCGAGGGCGAGGTGTGGCGCCAGGAGAGCATCGTGGGCAGCGTGTTCGAAGGCTCCTACCGCCGCGACGGCGAACGCGTGCTGCCAAGCATCCGCGGCAAGGCCTGGGTCAACGCGACGGCGACCCTGGTGCTCGATCCGACCGATCCATTCGTCTGGGGCATTCGCTGATCATGACGCCGGACGTGCTCATCGTCGGCGCCGGGATCATCGGCGCAGCCTGCGCCGATGCCCTGTCGGCGCGCGGCCTGCGCGTGACCGTCGTCGAACGCGATGCGGTTGGCAGCGGCGCCACGGCGGCCGGCATGGGCCACCTGGTGGCCATGGACGACAACGCGGCGGAACTGGCGCTTAGCTCCCATTCGCTGCAGCTGTGGCGCGATCTGGTGGACGGCCAGCCGCAGCGCCACGAGTACAGCCGCTGCGGCACGATCTGGGTCGCGGCGGACGATGAGGAACTTGATGCGGCCAACGCCAAGGCGGCTGTCATGTCCGCGCGCGCTCTGGAATGCGCCGTGCTCGATGCGCAGGACCTGTACCGGCTGGAACCGCAGTTGCGGCCCGGCCTGGCGGGCGGCTTGCTGGTGCGGGGCGATGGCCTGGTGTATCCGCCCAAGAGTGCCCGCATCCTGCTGGCGCGCGCCGTTGCGCGCGGCGCCACGCTGGCCATGGGCGAGGTCGTGGCGCTGGAGGAGGGCGCGGTGCGCCTGGCCGACGGCTCGCGCCTGGCGGCCGGCAGGATCGTGCTGGCGGCCGGTACGCGCTGCCTGGGACTGGCGCCCGAGCTGCCGCTGCGCCCCAAGAAGGGCCATGTCATGATCACCGACCGCTACCCCGGCTTCATCCGCCACCAGCTGGTGGAACTGGGCTACGTCAAGAGCGCCCATGCCGCCGACGGCGACTCGGTCGCGTTCAACCTGCAGCCGCGTCCCACCGGGCAGGTCCTGATCGGTTCCTCGCGCCAGTTCGATACGACCGACCTGGCGGCGGAGCCGGGCATGATGGCGCGCATGCTGCGCCGCGCAGTGGAATACACGCCGGCCTTGGCGGGCCTGAACATCTTGCGCTGCTGGACCGGACTGCGGGCGGCCACGCCTGACGGCCTGCCCCTGATCGGCCCCGACCTGTCGCGCCGCAACGTGTGGCTGGCGACCGGCCACGAAGGCCTGGGCATCACCACCTCGCTGGCGACGGCCGAATTGCTGGCCGCGCAAATGGTGGGCGCTCAGGCGGGCATCGATGCCCGTCCCTATCTGCCCAGCCGCTTCGACGCGCAGGGGAGGGCCTATGCCTGAGATGATCACCTTGTCGGTGGACGGCCGCAGCACCAGCGTTGCCGCCGGCACGTCGGTGGCCGCGGCCATCGCCATCGCCGCCGCGCGCGCGGCCGGGCCGGGCGTGACGCGCCGCTCGGTGGGCGGGCAGCTGCGCGCGCCGCTGTGCGGCATGGGCGTATGCCAGGAGTGCCGCGTCACCGTCAACGGGCGCGCGCATGTGCTGTCCTGCCAGACGCTGTGCGCGCCGGGCATGGATGTGCAGACAGGGGGCGCGCCATGACGCAGCATTTCGATATCGTGGTTGTCGGCGCGGGGCCGGCCGGCCTGGCGGCGGCGCACGCGGCGGCCAGCGCTACGGCGCGCAGCAAGGTCGCCATCATCGACGACAACCCGCTGTCCGGCGGCCAGATCTGGCGCGGCGGCGCGGCGCAGCAGCATGACCGGCGCGCCCGCGCGCTGTGGCAGGCGCTGGAACAGGCGGACAACGTCACCTTCCTGCCCGCCACCCGCGTGCTGATGCAGGTGCAGCCGGGAGCGCTGCTGGTGCAAAATGCGCGGCAGGCGGACACCATCGGCTACCAGAAACTGGTCCTGGCCACCGGCGCGCGCGAACTGCTGCTGCCGTTCCCTGGCTGGACCCTGCCTGGCGTGAGCGGTGCCGGCGGGCTGCAGGCGCTGGCGAAGGGCGGCTACCCGGTAGAGGGCAAGCGCGTCGTCGTCGCCGGCAGCGGCCCCCTGCTGCTGGCGGTGGCGGCCACGCTGCGGGAGCGCGGCGCCACGGTCGCGGCCATCGTCGAACAGGCGGGCCTGCCTGCGCTGGCGCGCTTCGCGGCCGGCCTGGCGCTGACGCCCTCGAAAGCGCTGCAGGCGCTGCGCCTGGGCGCGGCTCTGCGCGGCATCCCTTACTACACCGACAGCTACGTCAGTGCCGCCTGCGGCACGGACAGCCTGGACGCGGTCCTGGTCCAGCACAAGGGCGCCAGCCTGGACATCGCCTGCGACTACCTGGCCTGCGGCTACGGCCTGCTGCCCAACACGGAACTGGCGCTGGCCCTTGGCTGCGCGGTCGAAGCCGGCGCGGTCAGCACCGACCCATGGCAGTACACCAGCGTGGCCAACATCCTTTGCGCCGGCGAAGGCACGGGCGTGGGCGGCGTCGACCTGGCCCTGGTGGAAGGGCGCATTGCCGGCCTGGCAGCGACCGGCCGCGCCAGCGAGGCCCAGGCCCACTTCGGCGAACGCGACGCCTGGCGCCGCTTTGCCGCGCGCCTGGCGCGCACGTTCGCCCCGCGCGCCGAGCTGCGCACGCTGGCGCTGCCCGACACCATCGTCTGCCGCTGCGAAGACGTGTGCCACGGCGAACTGCGCGAGCACCCGGGCTGGCGCAGCGCCAAGCTGCACACCCGCTGCGGCATGGGCCCTTGCCAGGGCCGCGTCTGCGGCAGCGCAACCGATTTCCTGTATGGATGGCGTCCGGACGCCGTGCGTACACCGATCTGGCCGGCACGTGCCGGCAGCATCATTACCCTCGAACCTCACAAGGAGACTTGAAATGGCAGCAATCAAATGGGAAGGCGTATTCCCTGCAGTAACCACCAAATTCCACGCGAATGAGGAACTGGACCACGCAGAGATGGAGAAGCACTTCTCCTTCATGATCGACAGCGGCTGCCACGGCCTGGTCACCTGCGGTTCGCTGGGCGAAGCCAGCACCTTGTCCTTCGAAGAAAAGCTGGCCGTCGCCAAAACCGCCGTGAAGGTGGCCAACGGCCGCGTGCCGGTGCTGGCCAACGTCAGCGAAACGCGCACCGCCAACGCCGAGCGCTATGTGCAGGAAGCGCGCGACCTGGGCGTGGACGGCTTCATGGTGATGCCGTCCGTGCTGTACGCGGCCGACGCCTACGAGGCCAAAGCCAACCTGCGCACCATCGCCAAGGCCGCCAAGCTGCCGATCATGGTGTACAACAACCCGGTGACCTACAAGGTCGACCTGACCCCGGCCGACTTCAAGGAGCTGGCCGACTGCGAAGAGCTGGAAGCGATCAAGGAATCGACCGACAACATCCGCCGCGTGACCGACCTGCGCAACGTGGTGGGCGACCGCTACGCGATCTTCATGGGCGTGGACGACCTGTCCTTCGAAGGCCTGGCGGTGGGCGCCGACGGCCTGCTGGCCGGCCTGGTGGTGGCCTTCCCGAAAGAGACCGTGGCCCTGTACAAGCTGATGAAGGCCGGCCGCTACGCCGAAGCGCTGAAGCTGTACCAGTGGTTCATGCCGCTGCTGCACCTCGACGTATCGACCAAGCTGGTGCAAAATCTGAAACTGGTGGAAGCGCTGGCGGGCGTCGGCAACGAAAACGTACGCCGTCCGCGCCAGCCGCTGCGCGGCGCCGACCGCGAGTTCGTGGTGCAAGTGGTGCAGCAGGCCATGGCAACCCGTCCCGACGTCAGCGCTTACCTGTAAGGATCCAAACCATGCCGAGGACGAATGCCGATCAACTATGCCAGACGCCTGACCGGGCGGCAGCGCGCCGCCCAGGCTAATCGCCACCTCGGCATCGCCCTGGCCTTCGTGGCCGGGGCGGCCAACGCCGGCGGCTTCCTGGCCGTGCGGCAGTACACCTCCCACATGACCGGCATCCTGTCGGCCGCGGCCGACGACCTGGCGCTGGGCGCCATCGAAGCGGCCTTCGACTGCGCCGGCGCCTTGCTGGCCTTCCTGGCCGGCGCCGCCTGCTGCGCCGTCATGGTCAATTTCGCCCGTCGCCGCCAGCTGCACAGCGAGTTCGCGCTGCCCTTGCTGCTGGAAGCGGTCCTGCTGCTGGCGTTCGGCGTGCTCGGCGCGCGCCTGCAGGCGATCGACGTGCTGGTGCTGCCGGCCACGGTGACGCTGCTGTGCTTCATGATGGGCTTGCAGAACGCGGTCATCACCAAGCTCTCCAACGCGGAAATCCGCACCACCCACATGACCGGCATCATCACCGACCTGGGCATCGAGGCCGGCAAGGCCTGCTACTGGAACCGCGACGGGCAGGCCGTGCCGCGCGTGGCGGCCGACTGGAAGCGCGTGCGCATCCTCGCCGCCCTGGTGGCAGCCTTCTTTGCCGGCGCCCTGGCCGGCGCCTTCGGTTTCAAGGCGATCGGCTTCGGCGCGACCTTGCCGCTGGCGTGCCTGCTGCTGGCGCTGGCCGCGGTGCCGATCTACGACGACCTGGTGGGGCGCCAGCACCACCATTGAGAGGCGTCAGCCCTCGCGGAACACCAGCACCGGGATCTTGCTGTGCGTGAGCACCTTCTGCGTCTGGCTGCCCAGCACCAGGCTGGCCAGGCCGCTGCGCCCGCGCGACGCCATGGCAATTAGGTCGCAGCCGCGCTGCAGGGCGGTGGCGACGATGGCCGCGTGGGGATGTTCGGCATGCACTTGTAGCGTGGTGCAGTGCACGTGCAGCGTGCCGGCCTGGCGCGCGATATCGGCCAGGATCGGGCTGTGCGCCGGTTCGGCGGGGGCGCTGACCAGCGCCGGTTCTTCCGGCAGCACGTGCACGGCGGTGACGCGGGCGCCGCTTTCGCGGGCCATGCGCAGGGCGGCGTTGACAGCCAGCTGGGAGGCGGCGGAACCGTCGCTTGGGATGAGGATGTGGCGAAACATCGGACTTAATCTCCTTTTTGGAGCAGCAGTCTAAGTGTCCCGCCACTTTTCGGCAACCGGGCGTGCGGCGCGCGTGTCGCCAAGCTAGATGGATTGCTCCTGCAGCAGGCGCGCCAGCTCCACCCGCAGGCAGGCGTGCGGCGGCGCGCTATGGGGATGGGCGGCCCGTTCGAAGGCCACCGCCAGCGGCAGGTCCATGGCGCTCAGGTGGCCGAGGAACCAGCGCGGCAGGCGCTCCAGCAGGACGCGCGCGCTCTGCACGTCGCCTTGCGCCACGGGCAGGGCATGCTGCAGGGCCGCCAGTGCGCGGCGGTGGGCGGCGCGGTGATCATGGTCGGTGGGGTAGTGCAGGTGGTCCATCATGGCTTCCTCCGCCGCGAAGTCGGCGGCCAGGGCTGCCAGGAGGTCGGCGATGCGCCGCGGCAGCGACCCGGCGTCGGCATCGATGGTGGCGTGGATGGCTTGCAGCAGGGTGCGGTGGGAAGCGTCCATCTCGGCGATCCCCGTTTCGAGCAGCGAACTCCATTCCAGTCGTTGCATGGCTATCTCCTTGTTAATCCGGCCAGTCTGGACCGCACGCGGCCTGCTTTCCATGAACTAGATCAATTACAATTCGTCGCATGGAAAAAGTTCTCATCGTGACGGGCGCCAGCCGAGGCATCGGCGCCGCAATTGCCCGCCAGGCCGCCGCCGACGGCTGGGCCGTGGCCGTGAACTACCAGCGCGACGCCGCCGCGGCGGCGCAGGTGGTGGCGCAGATCGAGGCGGCCGGCGGGCGCGCCCTGGCCGTCCAGGCGGACGTGGCGCGCGACGAGGACATCGAACGCCTGTTTGCCACCGTCGAGGGCGCGCTGGGCCCCGTGTCGGGACTGGTCAACAATGCCGGCATCACCGGCGGCCTGGGCAGTTTCGCCGACGCCACCCCGGCTACCATCGAGCAAGTGTTCCGCATTAACGTGCTGGGACTGATGCAGTGCAGCCGGCGCGCCCTGGCGGCGTTCCGTGCGCACGGGCAGGGCGGCGTGATCGTCAACATCAGTTCGACCGCGGCAACTGCCGGCAGCCCGCACGAGTACGTGGCCTACGCCGCCAGCAAGGCGGCAGTCGACACCTTCACCATGGGCCTGGGCAAGGAAGTGGCGGCGCAAGGCATCCGCGTGTGCGGCGTGGCGCCGGGCACCACCCAGACCGACATCCACGCCAGTTCGGGCGACGCCGGACGCCCGGCGCGCGTGGCCGGGCGCATTCCGATGCTGCGCGTGGGCGAGCCGGAAGAAATCGCCGAAGCGGCGGTGTGGCTGCTGTCGCCGGCGGCGCGCTACATCACCGGCACCACGCTGCGCGTGGCCGGCGGCGCCTGATCACCAGGTGATCGACAGCAGGCGCGACGCCATGCGCGGCCAGCACAGCGTGCTCAATTCCGCGCGCGCGGCCCAGCGGAAGCCATCGGCTTCCGGCGTCGGTACGCCGGTACGCTGGTGGGGAAAGAAGCTGGTGCAGCGCAGATGCTCCAGGCTGCACAACGCGTCGCCGGTTTCCACCTTGAACAGGTGCAGGCGCTTGTCCGGCCGGTAACTGAATTCACCAAGGTCCTCGAAACGCTCGGCAGCAAAGGCCAGGCCGGCCTCCTCGAACAGCTCGCGCCGGGCCGCTTGCAGCGGCGTCTCGCCGGCGTCCGGCATGCCCTTGGGAATGTCCCAGTGGGCGGTACCCGTCACATGGCACAGCAGTATCTGGCGGGCTGCATTGACGACCAGGGTGCCGCAGGAAACTTGCTGCATGTCCTTGATTCCTTTGCTTTTTTACTACCGTTGGTAATTACTAAATAGCTAGAAACGGTACTCTACGGAAATTTCTCGACAGGCCAGGACGACTGTTATAAAGTGTGAGAATTCAACAGGCGATGCCACGCCGCCGCCCGCTTTGCGCCCCGAATCCCCGGGCGCTGACTTCACAAACACCCGCGCACGCATGCCGGCCAGGCCTGCGAGGCCCGGATATTGCCGACGTTTCTTGCCGAGAGTGCCATTATGCCAAAGCTGCACCAGACGCCCATCCTGACTGTCGTGGCCGCCATGGCAGCGCAGTTGCTCGCCTGCGCGCCCGCGCACGCCGGGCACCGGGATGGCAGCGCCTGGACCTTTGGCGGATTCGGCACCCTGAGCGCCGTGCATTCCAGCGAAAAGCTGGCCGACTATTCCGCCAATCCGCTCAATCCGGGCCAGGCCGGCGCCTCGCGCGACTGGAGTGTCGGCGTCGACAGCCGCCTGGGCACCCAGCTCGCCTACGACGGCGGCCACTGGTCGGCCGTGCTGCAGGTGGTGGCCGAACGCAACCTCACGCATTCCTGGAAACCAGTGGTGGAGTGGGCAAATGTGCAATACCAGGTCACGCCGGAACTGAGCCTGCGCCTGGGCCGCATCGCCTTGCCGCTGTTCCTGGCGGGCGACTACCGCAAGGCCAGCTACGCGCTGACCGGCGTGCGCGCGCCGGTCGAACTGTACGGTGCGCTCCCGATCAGCAATAGCGACGGCATCGACGCCAGCTACCGCTGGAACCTGGGCGCGCTGAAGAACACGACCCAGGTGTTGTATGGCGGCACCCGGATCCGCCTGACCGACACGCGCAGCGCGCATGCGCACCAGTTGGCCGGCATATCCAACACCAGCAGCGTCGGCGCCCTGACCGTGCGCGCCACCGCCCTCAAGGGCGACCTGGAAATGGTGCTGGCGCAAGAGCTGTTCGACGGCCTGCGCCAGTTCGGCGCGCAGGGCGCGACCCTGGCGCGCCGCTACGAGACGGACCGCAAGCGCGCCACGGTGCTGAGCCTGGGCGCCTCCTACGACCCGGGCGCATGGTTCGTGATGGGCGAGTTGGGCCGCATCAACGCCCGCTCCTTCCTGGGCGACAAGAGCGCCGGCTACGTCAGCGGGGGCTACCGCTTCGGCAGCGTGACCCCGTACGCCACCTTCTCGCGCGTGGTGGCCAACACGCCGATCCACGTCGATGGACTGGACCTGTCCCAGCTGCCGGCACCCTACGTTCCGGCCGCCCGGCGCCTGAACGCGGAATTGAACGGCCTGCTCAGCATGATCGCGGTGCAGGACAGCACCATCCTGGGCGTGCGCTGGGATGCCGGCAGCAATGTCGCCGTCAAGCTGCAGTTCGACCATGTGCGGCCGCGCAAGGGCAGCAGCGGCACGCTGGAAAACATCCAGCCGGGCTATCGCTACGGCCGCAGCTTCGGCGTGTTCAGTGCCGCGGTGGACTTTGTCTTCTGAGCGAGGCCACCCCATGATCAGGAAACTTCTTTGTTGCCTTCTCCTGGGCCTGCTGGCCGGGACCGTCGCCGCCGCCGACCTGGTGGTGGTGGTGTCGGCGCGCAGCCCCGTCACCACCCTGCGCGCCGAGCAGGTGGCCGACATCTTCCTGTCCGAGGCGACGCGCTTCCCCGACGGCGGCGAAGCGGTGGCGCTCGACCTGCCGATCGGCTCTCCGCTGCGCGACGAGTTCTACCTGAAGGTGGCCAACCGCAGCCCGGCGCTGATGAAGGCCTACTGGACCAAGAAAATCTTCACCGGCCGCGGCCAGCCGCCGCGCGAACTGCCCACTAGCCAGGCCGTGCGCAAGCTGGTGGCCGACAACCCGACGCTGATCGGCTACATCGAGCGCGGCGCGCTCGACGCCAGCGTCCGTCCCGTCATGGTGCTGCATTGAACCTGAAACGCTGGCTCCGCATGTGCCTCGAGACGCAGGTCTCGCTGCCCGTGTTTACCGTGGTGCTGCTGGCCGTGGTGTGGGCGACCACCCTGCATTTCATCGACAGCGAGGAAGCGGCCGCGCGCGAACTGGCGGCCGAATCGGCCGGTGAGCTGATCGCCACCTACGAAGCGCAGGTGGCGCGCAGCATCAACGGCATCGAACAGACCCTCAAGGTGCTGAAGTACAGCGCCGAGCGCCAGGGCGCGCGCGGCGCGCTGCCGGAATTGCAGGCGCACGGCTTGCTGCCGTCGGGCCTGGTGTTCATCGTCAGCATCGTCGACGCCAACGGCGATGTGGTGGCCAGCAATCCGCCCGCGCGTGCGCTCAACGTGGCGCGCGAAGACTATTTCCGCTACCACCAGCAACGTCGCAGCAGTTACACCTATGTCGCGCAGGCCATGCGCGACGGCGCCAACCGCGACTGGCACCTGCACTTCACGCGCCGCCTGGACGATGCGCAAGGCGGGTTCGCCGGGGTGGCCATCGTGGAGGTCGACCCAGGCTACTTCACCAGCGGGTATGAACGCAGCCGCCTGGGCGAACATGGCGTGCTGGGCCTGGTCGGCGATGACGGCGTGGTGCGCGCGCTGCGCGTGGGCGACCGCCAATCCTTCGGCCAGCGCCTGGACCTGGCGTCGCTGCAGGCGGCGCCCGGCACCCCACGCGCCAGCAGCTGGGACGGCGTGCCGCGCTACATGGCGCTGCGCCAGCTGGCCGGCCTGCACCTGAGCGCCATGGTCGGCCTGTCCGAAGCGGAGCAGATGGCCGGCTTTGCGGCCCAGCGCCGCCAGCTGCTGTGGGAAGCCGGCGTCGCCAGCGCCGTCTTGATCCTGCTGGCGGCCATGGCCTGGGCCTGCGTCTGGCAGGGCGCCAAGGCGCGCCGCCGCATCCGCCGCGCGCAGGAAACCTACGCCGCCGCCTCCGAATCGAACATGGACGCCTTCTTCGTGCTGCGCGCCATCCGCAACAGGGAAGGCGCGCTGGTCGACTTCAAGTTCAGCGCCATCAACTCGCGCGCCGAGCAGTTGACCGGCCGCAGCCGCGGCGAACTGCGCGCGCAAACGCTGTGCGGCTGGCTGCCCGCCGCGCGCCACAACGGGATGTTCGAGCGCCTGGCGCACGTCACCTTGCATGGCGGCGTGCACCAGGAAGAGGGGCCGAACCTGATGCCCCAGCTGCGCGCCGACTGGCTGCACTGGCAGGTGGTGGGGGTGGAAGGCGGCGTGGTGGCCATCGTGCGCGACATCAGCGAGCGCAAGCGGGCCGAGGAACGCATCTACCACATGGCGCACCACGACACCCTGACCGGCCTGCCGAACCGCAGCCTGATCTGCGACCGCCTGCAGCAGGCCATCGCGCATGCCGAGCGCAACGCCGAATCGGTGCTGGTGGCCTTCATCGACCTGGACAGCTTCAAGCTGGTCAACGACACGCTCGGGCACAACGCCGGCGACGAGCTGCTGAAGGAAGTGGCTTGCCGCATGGTCGGCTGCGTGCGGCGCGAGGACACCGTGGGCCGCTTCGGCGGCGACGAATTCGTGCTGGTGCTGCCGCACCTGGACGGCAACCCGCAGATACTGGCGCCGCTGCTGAACAAGATCCTGGAGGCGGTGGTGCAGCCCATCGTGCTGGAAGGGCAGAAGATGCAGGTGAGCTGCTCCATCGGGGTCGCGGTCTACCCGCGCGACGGGCGCGACGCGGACACGCTCATGATGCACGCCGACGCCGCCATGTACCGCGCCAAGGAAAGCGGCAAGAACAACTGCCAGTTCTACACCAGCGAGATGAACGCCGGGCTGGAGGAAAAGCTGGCCCTGACGGAAGGCCTGCGCAAGGCGCTGGAAGAGAACCAGCTGTCGCTGGCCTATCAGCCGAAGGTGAGCCTGGAGTCGGGCCGCATGTTCGGGGTGGAAGCCCTGCTGCGCTGGCAGCACCCGCAGCGCGGCAATATCCCGCCCGACCAGTTCATCCCGCTGGCCGAAGAGAACGGCCTGATCATCCCGATCGGCGAATGGGCCCTGCGCGAAGCCTGCCGCCAGGCGCGCGCCTGGCAGGACGCCGGCTTGCCGCCGCTGGCCATCTCGGTCAACGTGTCGGCGCGCCAGTTCGACGACCCGCGGCTGGTCGAGCGCGTGGCGGCGGCGCTGGCCGCCAGCGGCCTGTGCGCGCAATGGCTGGAGCTGGAAGTGACCGAAAGCATGATCATGCGCGACACGGCGCAGTCGGTGGCCAAGATGCGCCAGCTGGAAGCGATGGGCATTGCGCTCGCGATCGACGACTTCGGCACCGGCTATTCCAGCCTGGCCGCGCTCAAGTCGTTCCCGATCAGCCGGCTGAAGATCGACAAGTCCTTCGTGCGCGACCTGGCCGGCAGTTCCGACGACCAGGCCATCACCTGCGCCATCATTTCGCTCTCGCACCAGCTCGACATGCGCGTGATCGCCGAGGGCGTGGAGACGGAACAGCAGCGCCGCTTCCTGCAGCAGCACGGCTGCGACGAGATGCAGGGCTATCTGTACAGCCGTCCGGTGCCGCCGCAGCAGATCACCGCCATGCTGCTGGGCGAAGAAGCGCGCGCCGAGGTTACAATGCTGGCTCCCTGATCAGCGAGCCGGCATTTCATGAGCGACTACAGCAACGACATCTACACCGAACCCAGCAACATCGACCTCGACACCCTGGCCAACCTGGGCCCGCTGCGCCCCATGGCCGGCATCTGGGAAGGCCAGCGCGGCCTGGACATCAAGCCCAAGGCCGACGGCCCGCGCAAGCAAGCCTACGTCGAGCGCATCGAGCTGCAGCCGATCGATCCGGTCACCAACGGGCCGCAGCTGTTCTACGGCCTGCGCTACGTCCTGATGGTCAACAAGCCCGACAACATCAAGACCTACCACGAGCAGGTCGGCTATTGGCTGTGGGAGCCGGCCACCAACACCGTGATCCAGACCCTGGCGATCCCGCGCGGCCAGATCGCCATGGCCTGCGGCAGCGCGGCGCCCGACGCGAAAACCTTCGAACTGGTCGCCCGGCGCGAGCAGGACACCTACGGCATCTGCTCCAACCCCTTCCTGGAATTCGGCTTCAAGACCACCGAGTACCGCATCAAGGTCAGCATCAACGACGACGGCACCTGGGGCTACGAGGAAGACACGGTGATGCTCCTGCGCGGCAAGGAGTCCGAGCCCTTCCACCACCTCGACCGCAACGTGCTGCACAAGGTGGCCGACGCCACGCCCAACCCGCTGGCACGCAAGTAGTCAGAGGCGGGCAAACGCCGGATACAGCTCGCTTTCCTCGCGCCTGGTGCGCAGGAACAGTGCCTTGAAGACGCTGTTGGCCTCCGCGCGAAAGCCGGCCGGGTCGGCCTGCAGGCGGTTCGGCAGGTTCCAGCGGCTGGCAAAGGCCATGTACTGTTGCGCGAGGTCGCCCATCTCCTGCTGGTAGAAGCGGCCCAGCGCCGCCAGGTCGGCCCGGCCGCAACTGGCCAGGGCAGGGTAGACCACGCGGTCCTCCACCGCCAGGTGCAGCTTGATGGAGGCGCTCATGGTGCGCAGCAACTGGGCGATGGCGGCGGCATTGCAGTCGATGCCGCTGGCGATCAGCTGGCGCAACTGCGCGATGCCGGCCAGGATTTCATGATGATCGTGTTCGAAGCGCTGCACTTTCATGGTGTCCTCCATAAACATGTATTTTGAATGCTTATTATTGCATGTCTTCAATAAAGATGCACGCTGTATACATGTTTATGCCGGCCTGGGCGCGCCCGTTCCTCAGCCTTCGCGCCCGTCGACGCGCGCCCGGCACAAGTAGGGGCCATACACGCAGAGATAGAGCAGGAAGGCCACCGACCAGGCCAGGCCCGACGCGAGCAGCAGGTAGTCGCGCGCGGCGGCGGGGACGATGTTGGCGCACAGGCGCCCCAGGGCGCCCGCCTGCAGCAGCAGGTACATGGCGCTCTCGGCCCGGCCGGCGCGCAGCATGCGGCCGGTGTGCCCCAGGGCGGTGCGCGTGATCATGCCCAGGATCAGGCCCGACATGCCGCCAACCGCCAGCGCGTGGAAGGCGCTGCTGGCCGAGCCGATGCCCAGTGCTGCAAAGCCCAGCAGGACCAGGCCCGCCACCACCCAGGCGTAAGCCAGGTGCAGGATCCACAGCAGCGGCACGCGCACGGTGGCAAATGGCGCCCAGCCCACCAGGCGCACGGTATTGATGGCCGCCGCCGCGAAGGCGATCGGCGCCACGATGGCGCCGGGCAAGCCTGCCACCCAGGCCAGCATGGTGGCCAGCAGCAGCGCAATGCTGGCCTTTTCGCGCCAGGCCAGCGTGACCGGCGTGCTGCCAGGCGCGCCGTTGCGGGTAAACATCGGGATCACGCGCCCGCCGATCACCGCTTCCAGCACCGTCACCATCAGGATCGCACCGTGCACCGGCGTCAGCGGCGAGAGCGCAATCCAGCCGTTGGCCGCCGCATGGAACAGCAGGTTGGCCACCGACAGCAGGACCAGGATGCCGAGGATCGGGTAGTTGCGCTTGCTTTGCGCCTGCACCAGCACGCGCCCGAACGCCAGGGCGCACAGCGGCAGGAAGGCGCCATCGACCACGAAGGCCGTCGTCTGCGGCGCCAGCAGCATGGCCGCCCGGCCCGCCAGCCACAGCAGGGCCAGCGCGGCCAGCTGGCCGCCGGCCGGCGTCGGCAGGTTGGTCCAGTTGCGGCCCGCGGTAAACAGGAAGCCGACGATCACGGCGCCGGCAAAGCCGAACACCATTTCATGCATATGCCATAGCACGTTGGCCGTCGGCAGGGCCGGCAGCAGGCCGCGGTAGGCGGCCAGCCAGAGCGGCACGGAGAGCGCGGCCAGCGCTGCCGCCAGCAGGTAGAAGGGACGGAAGCCAAGGCGCAGCAGGGGGTGCGGTTGTCCTGCCGGCGTGGGTTCGGTGGGAATGTGGATGCTGCGCATGGCTGGCCTCGTGTTCTTAAGATGTATAATGAATGCTACATTACTGCTTGGGTCAAAGCAATATTCTGAATGCACCTTTACGTGACGTAGATTATGAGACTGACTTCTTTCACCGATTACACCTTGCGTTCGCTGATGTACCTGGGCATGCACCGCGACAAGCTGGTGACGATCCAGGAGATTGCCGACCTGCACGACATCTCGAAGAACCACCTGACCAAGGTGATCCACCAGCTGGGCGCCAGCGGCCTGGTGGAAACCGTGCGCGGCCGGCACGGCGGCATGCGCCTGAACCGCGAACCGGAAGAGATCAACATCGGCGACGTGGTGCGCGACACCGAGTCGGACTTCCACATCGCCGAATGCTTCGAACTCGATCCCGGCCACTGCGCCTTCCTGCGCGACTGCACCCTGAAGCGCAAGCTGGGCGAAGCGACCGAAGCCTTCCTGCACGTGCTGGACGGCATGACCCTGGCCGACATCCTGCCCGGCCCCAAAGGCCAGGGCGGCGCGCAGCCGGTCATCTTCCAGGCGCCGAAAAAGCGCACCTGATTAAATTGTGCATGTGAGATGCATCTTTATTGACGGCGCCCGGCGTAAACATGTATAGTAGATGCATGTTTAATCCAGAGGAGCCGTCCCCATGCTGTCAACAGAACACCGCGCCATCGTCACCGCCACCGTGCCTATCCTGGAACAGGGCGGCGAAGCGCTGACCCGCCACTTCTACCAGATCCTGTTCGCCGATTTCCCGCAGGTGAAACCGTTCTTCAACCAGGCGCACCAGCACAGCGGCGAGCAGCAGCGCGCCCTGGCCAACGGCATCCTGATGTACGCCAGGAACATCGAACGCCTGGAAGCACTGGGCCCGCTGGCCACGAGCATCGTCAACAAGCACGTGGCCCTGCAGATCCAGGCGGAGCACTACCCGATGGTGGGCGCCAGCCTGCTGAAGGCCATTCGCGAAGTGCTGGGCGCCGAGGTGGCCAGCGACGCCGTGCTGGAAGCCTGGGGCGCCGCATACGGCCAGCTGGCCGACATCCTGATCGGCGCCGAAGGCAAGGCCTACCAGGAGGCTGCCGCGGCCAAGGGCGGCTGGCACGGCGCGCGTCCCTTCATCGTGGCGGACAAGCGCGTCGAGAGCGACGAGATCACCACCTTCGTCTTGCGTCCCGCCGACGGCCAGGCCGTGATGGACTTCACGCCCGGCCAATACCTCGGGGTGCGCCTGATGGTCGATGGGCAAGAGCAGCGCCGGCAGTACTCGCTGTCGGCCGCGCCGAACGGCCAGACCTACCAGATCAGCGTCAAGCGCGAGGCGGGCGGCAAGGTATCGGGCTTCCTGCATGAACAGGTACAGGCCGGCGACACGGTGGACCTGTTCCCGCCCTCCGGCGCCTTCACGCTGGCCGCGGGCAGCCGTCCGATCGTGCTCATTTCCGGCGGCGTCGGCATCACGCCGACCCTGGCCATGCTGGAGCAGGCGCTGCACAGCGGACGCGAGATCCGCTTCATCCACGCCGCGCGCCACGGCGGCGTGCACGCCTTCCGCGCGCAGATCGACGCCCTGGCCGAGCGCCACCCGCAGCTCAAGCGCCACTACATCTATGCGGAACAGCGGGACGGGCAGCCGGCCGCGGACGCGGTCGGATTGCTGGGCAAGGAACAGCTGGGGGACTGGCTGCCGGCGTCGCGCGACGTCGACGCATACTTCCTCGGCCCGCTGCCCTTCATGCAGGCGGTCAAGCGCAGCCTGCGCGAACTGGGCGTGCCGGACGGGCAGACCTACTACGAATTCTTCGGTCCGGCCAAGGCGCTCGACTAAACGAGCAGGGCGGCGTTCATGGCCTGCACGTCCGCCTGCGCTTCCTCCAGCATGCGCTCGCGCCGCTCGGCGTCGATGAACAGGTCCATCACGGACTCGTCGTGCGGCACCTCTTCCTCCTCCGCCTCCGCGGCCAGGGGCGATTTCACCGGAGCGAAGTGGTTCGCCAGCAGCAGCGTGTCGAGCAGCGTCTCGGGCGGGATCTGCAGCATGCCACCGCGCAGGCTCTCGATGGCCTCCGCCACTTCGGCCGGGATGCCGAGCTTCTTCAGCACTTCCCGGTTGATGATTTCCTCGCTGGCGGTCTGCCAGTTTTCCGGGTCCGGTTCCAGCAGGCCCGGGAATTCATCGGCGCGCGAGAGCAGGTAGAAGCCGCCCACCTCATGCACGATGGCGGCAAACAGCGCCGTGTCGGGATTCACGCCGGTCACTTCGCGCGCAATGATGCGCGCCAGGCACGCCACGTGGACCGTGTGCTGCCACAGCTGTTCGGCCTTGGCGCGCAGGTCGGGGTCCACGATCTTGCTGCCGAAGGCGCGCACCACCATGGCGGCGGCCAGCGCGTACAGGTTGTGGTAGCCGACGCGCATGATGGCATTGCGCACGTTGGTGATGTCCGGCCCGCCTGTGCGGTTGAACATGGCTGAGTTGGAGAGCGAGACGGTGCGGGCGGCCAGTTGCGGCTCGGCCAGTACCAGCTTGATCGCATCCTCCATGGGGCAGTCAGGATCGTCCAGGGCGAGCTGGACGCGCAGGGCGGCATTGACGCTGGTGGGAAACACAAGGTCTCCGCGGATTGCGAGGGCGGCGACGTGTCCGAAAGCTTCCAGTTTGTTCATGCCAAAAATTATACGGCGCGGACGGGGTTACTGCAAAAAGAAAAGGGGAAGGGGCGAAAAAATCGGGGACGGAACGAATTTCCGCACAGCGGAAATTCGTTCCGTCCCCGATTTTTCGTCCCCGATTGTTCCGTCGGTCAGGCGCCGGCCAGCTGCGGCTGGCGCTGGCCGCCCTCCTGGCTGTAGCGCGCCGCGGACAGGTCGTCGGCAAAGATGGCGGGGCGCTTGGCGGACATGATGTCGGCCAGCAGCTGGGCCGAGCCGCAGCTCATGGTCCAGCCCAGGGTGCCGTGGCCGGTGTTGGTAAACAGGTTGCGGATGGCGCTGCGGCCCACCACCGGCGTGCCGTCCGGGGTCATCGGGCGCAGCCCGGTCCAGAACGTCGCTGCGGCCGTCTCGCCGGCGCCCGGGAACAGGTCGTTCACCACCATTTCCAGGGTTTCGCGGCGGCGCGGGTTGAGGCGCGTGTTGTAGCCGGCGATTTCCGCCATGCCGCCGACGCGGATGCGGTCGTCGAAACGGGTCACGGCAATCTTGTACGTCTCGTCCAGGATGGTCGAGGTCGGCGCCTTGCTGCCGTCCACGATCGGCACCGTGATCGAGTAGCCTTTCAGCGGATACACGGGAATCTCGAACAGTTCCTTCAGGAATGGCGTCGAGTAGGCGCCCAGCGCCACCACGAAGGAGTCGCCTTCCACCAGTTCGCTGCCGCACTGGACGCCCTTGACCTTGTCGCCCTCCATCACCAGGCGCTCGATCTCCACGCCGTAGCGGAACTGCACGCCCAGCGCCTTGGCCAGCGCTTCCAGGCGGGTGGTAAACAGCTGGCAGTCGCCGGTTTCGTCGTTGGGCAGGCGCAGGCCGCCCACCAGCTTGTGCTGCGACGCCGCCAGGCCCGGCTCGGCGCGCATCAGTTCGGCGCCCGTCAGCAGCTCGTAGGGCACGCCGGTTTCCTTCAGCACTTCGATGTCCTTGGCCGCGCCGTCCAGCTGGGCCTGGGTGCGGAACAGCTGGGTCGTGCCTTGCTGGCGGCCTTCGTACTCGATGCCGGTGGCGGCGCGCAGCACCTTGAAGCAGTCGCGGCTGTACTCAGCCAGGCGCACCATGCGTTCCTTGTTGATGGCGTAGGATTCGGCATTGCAGTTGCGCAGCATCTGCCACATCCACTTCAGCTGGAAGCTGGTGCCGTCCGGGGTGATGGACAGGGGCGCGTGGCGCTGCAGCATCCATTTCATGGCTTTCAGCGGGATGCCGGGCGCGGCCCATGGCGAGGCGTAGCCGGGCGAAATCTGGCCGGCGTTGGCAAAGCTGGTTTCCAGGGCGGGGCCGGGTTGGCGATCCAGGACGGTGACGTCGTGGCCCGCTTGGGCCAGGTAATAAGCACTGGTCACGCCGATCACGCCGCTGCCAAGGATAACTACGCGCATGGATTGCCTCCGGAATATTTGTTGCGGATTATTTTGCTATGATAAGTAAGTTTTCCTAGTATTTGTTACTATATAAGACCGCCAAAACAGTAAAAATTCATGCGAATCCAGAAAGAATCGGTCCGCAGCCTGGACAAGATCGACCGCAAGATCCTGCGCATCCTGCAGGATGATGCGCGCATTGCCATGAAGGATTTGAGCGAGCAGGTCGGGCTGTCGATCACGCCCACCATCGAACGGGTCAAGCGCATGGAGCGCGACGGGGTGATTGCCGGCTACCACGCGCGCATCAATCCGCGCGCACTGGGCGCCAGCCTGCTGGTGTTCGTGGAAATCACGCTGAACCAGAAGTCGGCCAGCCATTTCGAGCAGTTCCGGCGCGAAGTGCTGCGCATTCCGGAAGTGCAGGAGTGCCACCTGGTGTCGGGCGATTTCGATTACCTGATCAAGGCGCGCATCCATGAAATGGCCGAATACCGCAAGCTGCTGGGCGACATGCTGCTCAACCTGCCGGGCGCGGCGCAGTCGAAGTCCTACGTGGTCATGGAGGAGATCAAGGAAACCCTGATCCTGGCCACCGAGCCCGCACCCTAGCAAACTATTTGGGGGCGGGCGCTGCTTGGTCTAGAATGCCATTAGCTTGGACGGAGCGAACGGAGTATTTGTGCAAAGCACTTATGGAGCCGCCAGCGTCAATTTCCCAGCCGCCCCGGCGCCGGCTGCCCCCGAGCACGCAGTCTTGCTGCGCTGCCTCGACGAACACCTTTCCACCGACCAGAGTTTCACGTCCGCCCTGGCGCGGGCGGTGGGCGCGATCGCCAGCACCGACGGCACCACCAGTCTGGCGCAGTTCGCCGCGGTGACCGACCTGGCCGGCGACGGCCGCGCCTCTGCCGTGTTTACCGCCCTGATGCTAAACGCCATCGAATGCGGCGTGACCGTCGATTGGGCCCTGCAGGCGCTGGCGCGCGCCAGCCCGAGCGTCTCCGACGGCGCGCGGCACAATGCCTACAACCTGCTGAAACCCCTGCTCGCGCTGCAAGGCACGGCGGCGCGCCCGCTGGCGCAGCGCATCGCCAAGGCCCTGCATATCAAGCTCAGTGCGGAACAGCTGTTCGGCCTGCCGCCCGAGGAGGAACGCCGCCTGCTGACCAACCTGGGCCAGCAGGCGCGCAAGCTGGTCAAGGGCAGGGGACTGGCCGACGCGGTGGCCGATTTCGGGCGCGTGACGGGCCATGCGGAACTGCTCAACCACGCGCGCGGCTACCATGGCGGCCTGATGAGCCAGGAGGATTTGCGGCGCGCCGTGGAACGGTCGGTCGACACCATCTGCCACGGCATCGACACCTACCGCGAGCACGAGAACCAGATGCTGGCCTGCGAAGCCGGCGCCGCCAGCCTGTTGGCCACGGCCCAGCAGTTGCGCCAGCAGGTGCAGCAGCGCCTGGCGCTGGTGGACGCCCGCATCGCCTACGAGCGGCGCGCGCTGAGCCAGGACATCGAGGACGCGGTGCACGATGCCGGCAATGCCATCGAAGTCGCCCTGGCGGCGCAGCCGGACGCCAAGGACGATGCGCGCGGCATCCAGTTCGGCAAGGAAATGGAATCCCGGCTCGACCGCGTCGTGCGGCGCAAGGAGGAGGTGCTGGACCTGCTGCAGCACGACCTGTCGCTATTCCAGTCCGACATCCGCCTGACCCAGAGCACGGTGTTCGAACGCCAGCACCACGCCACCCTGGCGCGCCTGATGCCGCGCATGCGCGTGGGCACGCGCTTGGCGCAAGGCGTGGACGCGGCCGCCAACCTGACCCTGATGGGCAGCGCCGTCGCCGCGGCCGGCACCGGCACCGCCGCCTACCTGTTCGGCGTGGCCGTGGTGCTGCCGGTGGTGGCGCCGGCCGCCCCCTTTGTCGGCGGCGCCGTGCTGCTGGCGGGCGCCTTCAAGTGGTTTGCCGATGCGGGCCGGCGCAAGCGTTCGGAGATCCTGGACCGGCGCCGCGCCTTCGAGGAAGAGTTGCGCAAGCGCCTGCAGGAGGTGCAGGCGGCCTTCGGGCGCCAGCTGGACCGCCTTGCCGCCAGCTTCCACGAATCGGCCACCCAGCTGCTGACGCCGCTGATGCTGGAAGCGGAAGCCGCCGGCCGCGTGCAGGCGGTGCGCAAGCGCATCGCCGACAAGGTGATCGGCCAGGCCCAGCACGCCATCGCCCAGCTGCGCAGCGCCCTGGCCGCGCACGCCTGAAGTGTTGCTTTATGAAAAGTTATGTGCGCTGGCGCACGTAGCGTTCGTTCTTGCCTTGGTACAATAACCGGCACGCAACATCCTTTCTCAACTACTTATATAATCCCGATCATGAAGACCACGCTCCTAGCCGCCGCCATGCTGGCGCTCAGCACTTCTGCTTTCGCCACCGACGTGGGCGTTTCCGTCACCGTCGGCCAGCCTGGCTTCTATGGCCGCATCGACATCGGCAACATGGCGCCGCCGCCGGTCCTGTACCCGCAGCCGGTGATCATCGAGCGCCCGGCGCGCGTGATCGTCGAGCCGATGTACCTGCGCGTGCCGCCGGGCCATGCCAAGAAGTGGAGTAAGCATTGCCACAAGTACAATGCCTGCTCGCGCAACGTCTATTTCGTGCGCGACGAGTGGTACACCAATGAATACGCACCACGCTACCGCGAAGAGCACCGTGGCGGTGGCGACGACCATCCGGGCAAGGGTCATGGCAAGGACAAGGGCCATGGCAAGGACAAGGGCCACGGCAAGCACAAGGACTGAGCGGGCGGCTGCAGCGCCGCCGACAGAGGGAGAACTGTTTGCAGAGCAAATATGTGATCGTAGGTGGCGGGGCAGGCGGCCTGGAGCTGGCCTGCAAACTGGGCCGCAAACTTGGCCCGCAACAGGTCATGCTGGTCGATAGCCGGCTGTACCATATCTGGAAGCCTTCGCTGCACGAGGTGGCGGCAGGCACCCTGGACATCCACCAGGAAGGCCTGTCGTACCAGATGCTGGCGCACGACAATGGCTTCACCTATGTCTACGGCGCCATGACGGCGCTGGACGCGCAGGCCCGCCAGCTCACGGTGGCGCCCGTCACCAGCGAGGGCGGCGAAGCGGTCCTGCCGGAGCGCCGCATCGGCTACGAATCGCTGGTCATGGCCGTCGGCAGCACCTCCAACTACTTCGGCGTGCCCGGCGCGGCCGAACACACCATTTCCCTGAATGCCACCGAAGACGCGGAGCGTTTCCGCCTGACCCTGCTCAAGCTGCTGACCAAGGCGGCGCTGCAGAAAGGCCAGGCGGACGCGCCCGGCGTCGACGTGGTCATCATCGGCGGCGGCGCCACCGGCGTCGAACTGGCCGCCGAACTGCGCGAGGCGAGCGGTGTCTACACTGCATATGGCTTCGGACACCTGGACCCGGTGCGCGACGTGCGCATCACGCTGCTCGAAGGCGCGCCGCGCATCCTGGCGCCGCTGCCCGAGCGGGTCTCCAACGCCGCGCTCAAGCTGCTGCAGCAGCGCGGCATCGAGGTCGTCACCGATTGCCGTGTGACGGCCATCGCGGCGGACCATGTCAGCGTGGGCGCACAGCGCTACCCGTCGGACATCGTGGTCTGGGCCGCCGGCATCCAGGCGCCGGCCTTCCTCGCCACGCTGGGCCTGCCGTTGGCCAAGGGCGGCCAGATCGAAGTGACGGGCGAACTGCAGGTGCAGGGCATGCCCGGCGTGTACGCCCTGGGCGATTGCGCGCATTGCATGGGGGCCAATGGCAAGCCCGTGCCGCCGCGCGCCCAGGCCGCGCACCAGCAAGCCGACTACCTGCTCGCCACTTTCCTGCGCGCGGCGCGCGGCAAGCCGCCGCAGGGCAAGCCGTATGTGTACCGCGACTATGGTTCGCTGGTGTCCTTCGGCCAGTCCACCTCGGTGGGCAGCCTGATGGGGTCGCTGCGAGGCTTCAACTGGTTCGTGGAAGGCTTTTTCGCGCGCATCATGTACGCCAGCCTGCACCTGCTGCACCACCAGGCCGTGCTGGGCACGGTGCGCACCGGCGTGCTGGCGCTGGCGCGTTTCCTGGTCAAGCGGGCGACGCCGCTGGTCAAGCTGCATTGATGGGGCGCCGCACCGGTGCGGCCCTGCTGGCCGTGGCGCCGCTGCTGGCGGCCTGCTACAACGGGGCGGACGAGGTGGCGCAACTGGCGCGCCAGCACGCCGTGGCCAGCGGCCGCGTGGTGCTGCTGGAGTGCCACAAGGGCGGGCGCTGGTGGTATGAATTCGAGGCCGGCGGCACGCGCCGGCGCGGTCCGGCGCAAGAGGCTGCCGGCTGCGCCCGGCGCAAGCTGGGCGATCCTGTCACGGTCTACTACAACCCGGCCGCACCGGCCGTGCATCGCGCACGCGTGCCGGCGCAGGCTTACGCGGCCGAGCGTGGCTGGTACGTCCCCGACTGGCTCTGGTTCTGCCTGGCGGCGCTGGCCTTGCCGCTGTCGGCCCTGATGGCGCTGCGGCGCGGTGCCCGGCGCTAGGCCGGCACGGGCGGCTTGGGCAGGGTGACCGTCAGCACGGCGCCCTGGCCGGCATTGGCCGCCAGCGACAGCGTCCCGCCCAGGAAGACGGCGCGTTCGCGGATCATGCGCAAGCCGTGGCGCGACGGCCAGTCGCCGGCGGCGCCGGGAAGGTTGGCGCCCGGGCCCACGCCGTCGTCCTTCACCATCAGCACGATGCGGTCGTCCATGTCGTCCACGATCACGTCGACGCGGCTGGCGCGCGCGTGCGTGGCCACGTTGCGCAAGCCTTCCTCCGCCGCGCGCAGCAGCACCACGCGGTGCGCGCGCGGGCAGGCCGGTTCGTCTTCCGGCAGGCTGCAATGGGCCTGCAATTGCTGCTCCTGGCCGAACTGCGCCACCAGCTCGCCCAGCGCCACGCGCATGCCGAGGAACTCCAGCTTGTCGTTCCACAGCTTGTGCTGCATGGCGCGGTTGGTTTCGATGATGGTGTGCAGCAGGTTCTTCATCTGCGCCGCACGGTCGAGCAGCGCGGGTTCCTGCGGCAGCTTGGAGGTGAGCAGGCCCAGATGCATGGTGAGCGCGGTCAGCGAGGAACCGAGGCTGTCGTGCATCTGGCGCGACAAGGCGCGCCGTTCGTCATCCCAGCAATTATTGACGTAACCCAGCAGCTCCCGCAGTTCAGCGGCGTCCGTGGAGGCAGACATATGTTTGAAAGTCCATGTTTATTGCTTCGATCATACATGAGGATGGTCGTGTGGTGGCGCACATACAGCCAGCAGTGCGTCTGCCAAGCTGGCGGCTCACCCAGAGGAGACCACCATGAAAGACGCCATTGCATTGCTCAAGCAAGACCATGCCAATGTGAAAGCCATGTTCCAGCAATTCGAAGAGCTGGGCGACCGCGCGTTTGCCAGCAAGAAGACGCTGGCCGACAAGATTTGCCTGGAGCTGACGCGCCATGCGACGGCGGAGGAGGAAATCTTTTATCCCGCAGTGCGCGGCGCCGGCAAGGAAAGCGAAGACTTGATCGACGAGGCGACCGTCGAGCATTCGACCGCCAAGGACCTGATCGCGCAGATCGGCGCGATGGATGCGCACGACGAGCTGTTCGACGCCACCGTCAAGGTGCTGGGCGAATACATCGATCATCACGTGCGCGAGGAAGAGGGCGAGATTTTCCCCAAGGCGAAGCAGGCTGGCCTGGACTTGCAGGGCATGGCACGCGAGATCGAAGCGCGCAAGGAGGAAATCGACTTCGTGCCGCCGACCATGCCGGACGTCAAGTCCGGGCGGTCGCCGGCGCGCGCGCCAGGCAATCGCTGATCGCCCGCAGCAGTTGGTCGATGTCGACCGGCTTGACCAGGTGCATGTCGAAGCCGGCATCCATCACGCGCCGCTGGTCGTCGGCCAGGCCATAGCCGGTCAGCGCGATCAGCTTCATGTGCTGGGTGTCGGGATTGGCGCGCATGCGGCGCGCCACTTCGTAGCCGTCGATACCCGGTAGGCCGATATCGACCAGGGCAATGTCCGGCTTGCTCGCCGCCGCCGTGGCCAGTCCCTGGAAACCATCGGCCGCGTGTTGCACCGGGTAGCCGTAACAGCTCAGCATCATGGCCATCATCTCGCGGCCATCGTCGTTGTCCTCGACCAGCAGCACGGCCGGCTTGGCTTGTTCGCTCGTATCCATGGGCACTACCTTTGTGGTTTCAGTTGCATGCTCGATGCACGGCAGTTGCACGGTAAAGGTGCTGCCTTCGCCCGGGCCGTCACTTTCAGCATAGACAGTCCCGCCGTGCAATTCCACCAGGCGCCGCACCAGGGCCAGGCCAATGCCCAGGCCGCCTTGCGCGCGGTCCAGCGTGCTGTTGCCCTGGACGAACACGTCGAACACCTGAGGCACCAGGTCGGGCGCCATGCCGACCCCGCTGTCGTGGATCTGGATGGTGGCTTCGCCGTCCTCCACCTCGCAGATCACTTCGATGCGCCCGCCGGCCGGCGTGTATTTCAATGCATTGTCCAGCAGGTTGCTGAACACTTGCTCCAGGCGCGTGGCGTCGCCATTGACCCAGCACGGCGCCACGTCGGCCACCAGCTGGTAATCGGCCAGGCGGCCGGTGGCGGAGAAGGTATCGAGCGTGGTGTTGAGCAGGACGCCCAGGTCCAGCGGCAGGCGGTTGAGCAGGATCTTGCCGGACATGGCGCGGCTCAGGT
Organism: Pseudoduganella sp.; assembly: GCA_021323265.1. Taxonomy (GTDB): domain Bacteria; phylum Pseudomonadota; class Gammaproteobacteria; order Burkholderiales; family Burkholderiaceae_D; genus Rugamonas. The sequence continues at coordinate 31,867 of JAJTCO010000032.1, forward strand.
CGAGCAGGTCGTCCACGATACGGCCCAGGTGCCGGCTCTGGCGCTGGATGATCTTCTTGGCGTGCCCCACGCTGTCGGCCGACACGCCGGGCAGGCCGATCAGGGAGGCGGCGCTGCTGATGGCCGACAAGGGGTTGCGCAGCTCGTGGCCGAGCATGGCCAGGAATTCGTCCTTGGCGTGGCTGGCCCGTTCCGCGCTCTTGCGTTCCTCGATTTCGCGCAGCAGGCGCTGGTTGCTCGCGATCAGGTCGGTGGTGCGCTGGCTCAGCTGGCGTGCCTGGCGCCGCAGCTCCTCGTTCTTGGTGGCCAGGGCAACGAAGACGCTGATCTTGGCGTACAACATCTGCGGGATCACGGGCGTAAACAGGAAGTCGACCGCCCCCTTCTGGTAGGCCTTCAGCCGGTCCAGCTCGTCGGCCACGAAGGCGGTGATGAAGATGATCGGGATGTCGGAGGAGCGCGGGCGCTGGTGGATGGCTTCGGCCGTCTCGAAGCCGTCCATGCCGGGCATGTTGACGTCGAGCAGGATCACCGCAAAGTCATGCGTGAGCACTTCGCGCAGCGCGTCCTCACCGGAACGTGCGGCGACCACTTCGCAGTTTTCCTGCGTCGCCCACTGTTCCAGCAAGTTGGTTAGCGCGAAGAGGCTATTGGGGTCGTCGTTGACGACCAGGATCTTGGGCTTGTCCACCAGACTGATCATAGCGTTGCCCTTTTTCATCGTCAAACGAATGCAAGCAATCGAACGCGGCGCTGTGTACGCAGGCGCACAGTCGGACGGGCAGGGTGCTGCCATAGTGACATCTCGCCCAATGAAGGAGCAACCATGAATATCGACACCATCGTTGACAAAGAGTATGTGGAGAAGAGCTTCCGCGAATTGGCCGATGCCCCCATCAGCGCCCTGCGCGGCCTGAGCGCCAAGGATGCCAAGGCGCTGCAAACGGCGTTTGGCGTGACCTCGGTGCGCGACCTGGCCCAGCTTAAGTTCGTGCGCTGGGCGTGCGCCATTGCCATCCTGGCTGACGAAGAGCAACTGGCTCCGGCCGAGAAGGCCAAGGAGGACTTGCTGGACGACGCGGTCGAGATGACGTTCCCGGCCAGCGATCCGATTTCGGTCGACGCGGGCATCACCCGCATCGAGGTGGCGCCGGACAAGGTCGATGCACAGCACGACCACCAGAATGCCGGCAAGGTCGAGGAATCGACGGAGCTTGGGCGCGAGGCGGAAACCACGTAAGGTCCCAAGGCGGCCTGCGCGCTCAGGCCGCGGTCACCTGGGCCTGCGCCTTCGGCAGCGCCGTGGCGCAGCCGGCGGCCACGCAATAGCGGTTCTTGCCGGTGCGCTTGGCTTCGTACAGCGCCGCATCGGCCACATGCATCAGGTTCTCCACTGTGACGGCATCGTCCGGGTAGAGCGCAATGCCCAGGCTGGTGGACAGCTGCAAGGTCAAGCCGTTCACCGTATAGGGCTGGGCCACCACTTCGACCAGCTTGGTGGCCGGCTCCTGCGCATCGGCCAGCGAGCCGACGTCCCCCATCACGATCACGAATTCGTCGCCGCCGATGCGCGCCACCGTATCTTCCTTGCGCGAGGAATTGACCAGGCGCTGCGCCACCTGCTTGAGGATTTCATCGCCGTAGGCATGGCCATGGGTATCGTTGATGGCCTTAAAGCCATCCAGGTCGAGGTACATCACGGCGGTGCGGCGCTGCTGGCGCGCCGCGTGCTGCATGGCGGTGGCAATGCGGTCTTCCAGCAGGCGCCGGTTGGGCAGCCCGGTCAGCGGGTCGTGCAGGGCCAGTTCCTGTTGTTGCTTGCTGTAGGAGGCCAGTTCCTTGTACAGCAGGCGCACTTCCAGCATGTTATGGATGCGCTTGTGCACCTCGAGCAAGTCGAAGGGCTTGCTGATGAAGTCGCGCGCGCCGGCCTCCAGCGCCGCAATCTTGAAGCTGGGCTGGGCGGTCAGGGCCAATACCGGCAGATAGCCTTCCTGTTCGATCTCCTTCAACCCCTTCATGACCTGGAAGCCGTTCAGTTCCGGCATTTGCAAATCGAGCAAGATGAGGTCGTAGCAATGCTGGCGGTGCAGGGGGCAAACCTGCTCCGGCAACATGGTGGCCGTCACATTGGTGTATCCGGCGTCGCGCAGGATTTCCAACATCAGGTCAATGTTGTCCGCGCAATCGTCAACTACCAGGATCTTGGCGTTCAGAATCTCATCTGCGTTTGGCATGGCGTTCTCGGGAACTGGGCTTCTAGTGTAGCTTGCGACTGTTTGCCGGGGCGCACGTGTCATTAACCAGTGTAGCAAAGTTGCCGCGCATTTCTTGTAGGACATTTTCCCGTCCTGCGGTAGTCCTCAGCCACCCTGGCTGGCCAACGCCACCCGGCTTATCGTGGCTACCAATTCAGAAGGTTCGATCGGCTTGGGAACATGGTCGAGAAAGCCCGCTTCCATGGCGCGCAGGCGGTCTTCCGGGCGGGCAAAGGCGGTCAGGGCAATGGCGGGCAGGCTGCCGCCGCGGCCCGGGCCCAGGGCACGGATGCGCGCGAGCAACTCGAAGCCGTCCACCTCCGGCATGCCGATGTCGCTCAGCAGCAAATCGTAGCGGCCGCCGCGCGCCAGGGCCATCGCTTCGGCAGCATTGCCGGCAGCCTGCACCGAGCAGTTGCAGTCGCGCAGGATGCGGCTGATCAAGTCCCGGGCATCGGGTTCGTCGTCGACCAGCAGCACTTTCAGCCCGCCCAGGTCGCGCAAGCCGATATCCGGTAGCGGCATCTGGTCGCTGCGCGGCAAGGTATGCATGCGCTGGGCACGGATTTCGCCGCTGGCCAGCGGCAGGCGCACACTGAAGCTGGCGCCCAGGCCTTCCCCTTCGCTGGCCACCGCCACCGTGCCGCCATGCTGCTCGACCAGGTGCTTGACGATGGACAGGCCCAGGCCCAGCCCGCCGTGCCGGCGCGTGGTGGAGGCGTCGGCCTGGCGGAAGCGCTCGAAGACATGGGGCAGGAATTCCGTGCGGATGCCGATGCCGCTGTCGCTCACGTTGATCACGGCGTGGCCTTCCTCGGTCCAGATCGCGGCGCGCACCTTGCCGCCGCGTGGGGTAAACTTGAGCGCGTTGGTGAGCAGGTTCCACACCACCTGCTGCAGGCGGTTGGCATCGGCCGCCACATGGCCGGCGGGGCCGAAGTCGCGCTCCAGGTGGATGCCCTTGGCTTCGGCGGCCGGGCGCACGGCGTCCAGCGCGGCGTCGACCACCACCGAGGGCAGCACCAGGCGCATGTCGAGCATGACCTTGCCGGAGGTGATGCGGCCCATGTCGAGCAAATCCTCGATCAGCTGGGCCTGGGCGCGCGCATTGCGCTCGATGGTTTCCAGGCCGCGCACCTGTTCTTCCAGGGTGCGGTTGCCGCGCCGCAGCACCTGCGACCAGCCGAGGATGGCCGTCAGCGGGGTGCGCAGCTCGTGCGACAGGGTGGCCAGGAATTCGTCCTTCATCTGGCTGCTGCGCTCGGCTTCCGTGCGCGCGGTGCGTTCGCGGTCGAGCAGCACTTCCCGTTCCTCGGCGGCGCGCTGCGCCGCTTCCACCATGCGCGCATTGTCGATGGCAATGCCGGCCTGGGCGGCGATGCCGCCGACGATGCGCTCGGTGCGTTCGTTGAACATATGCGGCTGGGGGTGGCCGAAGAAGAGGGTGCCCACCACTTCGCCCGAGCGCCCCAGCACCGGCACGGCCAGCCCGCTGCGCACCTGCGGGTGCGGCAGGCGCTCGAAATCGTCGGGCGGCGCGCCGGACAGGGTGTGCATGGCGCGGCGGTGAGCGTCGGCGCGCGGGCCGTGGTAGAAGAAGGCGCCGAAGCGCGCGCCCGAGATGCGCGTGCCGGCGTCGGTCACTTCCTGCAGCAGCGAATGCAGTTCGCGGTTTTGCACCAGGGCCGTGCCGGTGCTGTGCAACAGCTCCAGGATATTGGTTTCGTCGCGCAGTTGCTCCTGCACGCGCTTGACCTGGTCGACGTCGGTGGCCGTGCCGAACCAGCGCAGCACCTGGCCGCGCGCATCGCGCATGGGGTTGGCGCGCGTCAGGAACCAGCGGAACTGCCCGTCGGCGGCGCGGATCGGGTACTCCATTTCGAAGGGCCGTCCGCTTTGCACCGATTCGCTCCAGCGCGCCAGGATCGCGGGCAGCACTTCGGGCGGGTACACTTCCTGCCAGCGTCCGGCCAGCATGTCCTTGCTGCTCAAGCCAGTGTATTCCTGCCAGCGCTCGTTGTACCACATCATGGAGCCGTCGAAGTTGGCGATCCAGGCCAGCTGCGGCATGCTGTTGGCCAGGGTGCGCAATTCTTCCTCACTGTTGCGCAGGGCGTCCTCGGTCTGCTTGCGGCGCGAAATGTCCTGCACCATGCCGATGATGCCGCGCAGTTGGCCGTCCGCGCCGAAGTCGCCATGGCCGACGATGGAGAGCCAGCAGCGTTCGCCGTTGCGGCGCAGGATGCGGCATTCGGCGTTGAAATCGCGCCGCGCCGCACTGGCGTCGAGGAAGGCTTGCTCGACGGCGGCGAAGTCCTCGGCGGCGATGCGTTCACGCAGCACGGGCCAGGTGATGGGGATTTCCGCCGGCAACTCGAAGATTTCCGCCGCGCGCCGTCCGAGGCGCACCTGGCCGGTGCGCGCATCCCATTCCCAGTCGCCGAGCTTGCCGGCCGCCAGCGCCACCTGCAGGCGGTTGGTGCTTTCGCGCAGGCCGCGCTCGTGCAGTTTGCGCTGGTGGATGTCGAGCAAGAGGCAAGTCATGCCCAGCGGCGAGGGCCAGGCCCGCACCTCGATCCAGCGCTGGCTGCGCGGGTAGAACAGTTCGCAGGTGGCCGGCAAGCCTTGCTCGAGCGTGCGGCGCAGGGGCGGCTCCAGCGAACCGCCCGCCAGGGCGGGAAAGGCCGTCCACAATGGCAGGCCGCGCGGGTCGCTGGGCGTGGGCTGCAGCATTTCCACGGCACGCGGGTTCAGGTAATGGACGGTCCAGTCCCTGGCGATGACGGCGAAGCCGTCACCCATGCTATCGAGGACGTTATGCGCGCGCGGGTCGGGACTCATAACTGGTGATTGTAGCGTTGCTTTCGCTGGCGCCGCCACACCGTTGCCTACATCAGGTTGCGCAGGACTTGCTGCAACTGTTCGATGTCGTACGGCTTTTGCATGGCCACGGCGGGAAAGTCGAGTTGGCTGGTCAGCGATTGACTGTAACCGGACGCGAACACGATGCGCAGGCGGGGCTGGCGCTGCAGTGCCAGGCGGCCCAGCTCCACCCCGCTCATGCCGGGCAGGCTGACGTCGCTGAACAGCACGTCGAAGGTGGCCTCGGCCAGCACGTCCAACGCCGCTTCGCCGTTGGCGACCGCCGTCACCTCGTGGCCGAAGGCGCGCAGCATCTCGCATACCAGGTATTGGGCGTCCTGGTTATCCTCCACCACGAGGATGCGCAGGTGGACGTCGTTGGCGGCGGCGGGCAGGGTGGCGGCACTGGCGGGCGCCAGGGCGCACAGGATGCCGGCCACGGCGCCGTCGTCGCCGCGCACGGGGGTGTAATGCAGGTCGAAGCAGGCTTCGAGCATGCGGCCGTCGCGCCACAGCTTCAAGGCTTGGCGCGGGAAGGCCAGGCTGTGCCCGGCCCAGGCTTGCGCGATCGCTTGCGGATTCCAGCTCCAGGCCGGCGGCGGGATGCTGGGGATGCTGCCGCCCGGCGGCGCGGCGCTGGCGTTGCCGACACCGCTGGCATAGGCCTGGTTGTACAGCATGACTTGCGAACGGCCCCACATGAGCAGCATGGGCAGCGGCGTGTTGAGCATGATGTCCAGCACCAGGCGCAGGGCGGGCGGCCAGTCGGCCTGGGGGCCCAGTTCGCTGCGCGACCAATCCTGCGTTGCCATGCTCTCGCCTGCCGTTTGCGCCATGTCCTTGCCTGTACCTATTGTTTATAGAGGCAATGCTACACCAAGGGCAAAAAAAAAGGCCCGCAAGCTGCGGGCCGAATTCTATTTCCTTGGAGGAGAATAGAGGAGACAGGTGAATGATGCTGCATCGCGGCATGCAAATCCAATTTTCATTCATGATGAGAGACATAAGTTTCATGAATGAAGTAATAATGTCTAGAAGGCAATAAAGAAATTGTGGCGCCTCGCTGGACAATCCGGAAACACCCCCTTATAATTCTGCCTCCTTGCACGGGATACTGTGCAGGTGAGAGCAGGAAACGCTGGTTTTACCTTGGAAAGTTGAGCAGGATGTAAGCTTTCCAAAACGAAATTCATGCGATATAATCCTGCTTCTTAAGCGGCTGTAGCTCAGCTGGATAGAGTACTTGGCTACGAACCAAGGGGTCGTGGGTTCGATTCCTGCCAGCCGCACCAGAATTTTAGCAAGTGTTGTGCCCCGCGCTGTCGAGCGAGGGGAGTAGCAGGAAGTTGATCGTATTCATAACTGACTGTTATAATGAAGTTTTTGCGGCTGTAGCTCAGCTGGATAGAGTACTTGGCTACGAACCAAGGGGTCGTGGGTTCGATTCCTGCCAGCCGCACCAGATTGTTGTAGTACCTGTCGCCGTCGGGCGACGGAGCATGTAGTTTCGCGGCTGTAGCTCAGCTGGATAGAGTACTTGGCTACGAACCAAGGGGTCGTGGGTTCGATTCCTGCCAGCCGCACCAAATTGAAAGGGTCCACACCGGAAGGCGTGGGCCCTTTTGCCTTTGGTGCATCCGGCGCGGAAGCGGCATATACTTTAGCCATGAATAAGCCAATTCTCTGCGCCGCCGCTGCGGCCCTGTTGTTCGCCATTGCCGATTCGGCGTCCGCCGCTCCGACCGTCGTGTTTGTCGACGTCGACAAGATGAGCGACGTGCCGCACGGCCTGCGCGAGCGTGAAAACATGGAGTTCCTGTTCCGCGAGCACATCGGGATATTGGCTGGCAAGCTGCCGCCCGGCCAAACGCTGAAGGTGGAATTTCTCGACATCGACCTGGCGGGCGACGAGTTCCCGCGCGTGGCGGTGCGCGACGTGCGCGTGCTGAAAGGGCGGGCCGACTGGCCGCGCCTGCACCTGCGCTACAGCGTGGAGCAGGATGGGCGCGTCGTTCGCAGCGGCGAGCGCAAGCTGGCCAATCCGAATTACCTGATGAGCGCTAACCGCTATGGGAGCGACCTCTACAGTCACGAAAAACAAATGCTGGACGACTGGTTCCACCAGGACATCCAGCCCCGCCGTTGAGCGGGGCCCCGAACAGCCTAGCCGCGGTCGCCACCGGCCCTGAACACCAGGCCGGCCAACAGCTTGCACAACTCTTCCAACAGGGTGGGTGCTTTCTCATTCATGTTGCGTTTCCTTTCTGCTCAAGTTCGGTGTAAAGGCATTGTGGACTGAATCATTGTTGGGATAAATGCTTATAATTGAATTGAGTATCCCAAAAATGGAGCAATGAATGGATGTGCTGCACCGCATGCGCCTGTTCGTCGAAGTGGCCAAGCGCAAGAGCTTCCGCGCCGCTGCCGAGGCGCTGGACATGTCGAATTCCACTCTCTCGCGCAATATCGCCGAACTGGAAAAGGCCATTGGCCTGCGCCTGCTGCACCGCTCCACGCGCAAGGTCGAGCTGACCGAGGCCGGCGACGCCTACTTCAAGCGCTGCCAAGGCATCGTGGAGGAGGCGCTGAGCGCGCACGAGGCCCTGTTGGACTGGTCGGAAAAGCCGGCCGGCGTGCTGCGCGTGTCGATGACGTCGAGTTTCGGCGTGGGCTACCTGGCGCCCGTGCTGGAGGAGTTCGCCGCCACCTACCCGGACATCAAGTTCGACTTCGACATTTCCTCGCGCCCGGTGGACCTGCAGTCGGAGCCGTTCGACGTGGCCATCCGCATGGGGCCGGCGCCCACCGCGCCGTCCACGCTGGTGGTGCGGCGCATCGTGATGATGCCGCGCTACCTGTACGCCTCGCCGGTCTACCTGGCCCGCATGCCGCCGCTGGTGCATGCCTGCGACCTGGTGCAGCACACCCTGTGCGGGCGCTCCTTCTCCAGCCGCTTGCCCGACATCTGGCGCACCCTCTACCGCGGCGAGGACGTGGTGGAAGTGGCGGCGCAGGCGCGCTACGCCACCAACAGCGCGGCGCTCAGCATGTCGATGGCGGCCAATGGCCTGTGCATTTCCGCGCTCGATCCCTTCCTGGCCAAGCAGGAAGTGCAGGCCGGGCGCCTGCAGCGCGTGCTGCCGGACTGGCACATGGAACCGATCCTGGTGCATGCGCTGACGGAAACGCGCCACCTGCCGGCGCGCACGCGGCTGTTCATCGACTTCCTGCGGCGCCGCCTGGGCGCCGGCTGAGGCTTAACCGCCGCCGATGCCTTCGATGACCCGGCCGCTGCCGCCACAGTTGGGGCAGGGCTTGCCGTCCGGCGTCTTGCCGCAGCCGCTGCAGACCGGGCAGATGCCTTCGCCGCTGCCGGGCGTGCCGGGCGCCGCCTCGTCGCCGGGGCTCATGGGGGGCGTGGTGTTGATGCTGTCCATGGTGGCATTCCTCCTGCGCGCAGGCTGACATGTGGCGTGGCGCGTGTCCGTTGCCTGGCTAACGGTTTACAATGGCGGCATCCCCCGACAGGAGAATGCGTCATGGCCACCCAGATCCGGCACCGCAAGACCCGTATCATCACCCTGGAGGCGGGCGACGACCTGCTCGAGCATTGCCAGCCGCGCGACATCGCCCTGGTGCCCGACCCGGCGGGATGGTGGACCTGTTTCATCGGCGAGGACGGGACGGTCGAACGCTACGACATTCCGTTTGCCACCTATAACGAAGCGTTGTGGTCAGCCAAGGCTGCGGCAGAATTCGATGCACAATGAAATATTTTGTCGTGTGCAAACCTGCTGTGTTATTCTTGCAACTGTTGGTTCCACAATGACAATCAAAGTTGACGTAAGGGTAAGCCATTGCCGTTATTGACTAGACTCGTACTGGCCAGCGTGCTCGTTGGCTCACTGGCCGGTTGCGCAGTCAAGCGCGGCCAGTATGACGTGCCTGACGTTCCCCTTCCCACTGCCTATCCGCGTGCGCCGGCGGCGCCGGAAAGCGTCCCGACCGCAGCGGCGGGCGCGACGGCGTCCGCCCACCAGCTGGACCAGGTGCTGCCCGAGTGGTGGCGCCTGCTACGCAGCCCCGAACTGGACAGCCTGGTGGCGCGCGCCCTGCGCGACAACCAGGACTTGCGGGCGGCCGAGCAGCGCTGGCGGCAAGCCCAGGCCCGTGCCGCCCAGGCTGGCGCGGACCGCCTGCCGCAGGTCACCGCCTCGGCCCAGCGCCGGCGCGAGTCGGCCGCGGGCGAAGTCGGCGGCAGCGTCACCGGCGGCCACACGCCAACGCGCGACATTGGCCAGGTCGGCTTGCGCGCCGACCTGCGCCTCGACATCTGGGGCGAGCGCCAGGCGATGTACGAATCGGCCGACCTGCAGCAGTGGCGCGCGCGCTTCCTGCGCGACGAAGTGCAGCGCACGGTGGTGGCCAACGTGGTGTTGGCGTATCTCGATTACCTGTCCTTCGACGACCGCTTGCGGGTGGCGGTGGAAACCGATGCCGCCGTCTCCGACATGCTGGCGGCGATCGAAGTGCGGATGGAGAAGGGCGATGCCACGCTGGTGGAACTGGAGCAGCAGCGCGCCGCCGTCTATGCCGTCAAGGCCACCATCCCTACCCTGGAACTGCAGCGCGACGAAGCGCTCAACAACCTGGCGCTGCAAGTGGGCGCCGTGCCCGGCGCCCTGCAATTGAACGGGCAGGGCCTCGCTTCGCTGAATTTCCCGACCGTGCTGCCCGGCATGCCGTCGGCGCTGCTGCTGCGCCGGCCCGACATCCGCGTGCTGGAAGCGCGCCTGCTCGCGGCCGACGCCGATATCGATACCGCGCGCACGCGCCTGCTGCCCCCGCTGGACCTGTCGGCGCAAGCCGGTTACGGCAGCCAGTACATGTCGCGCCTGTTCGAGCCCAGCACCCTGTTCTGGAACGTGCTGGCCAGCCTGTCGGTGACCCTGTTCGACCATGGCAAACGCGACAATGAAGTGGTGTACAGCAAGGCCGTGCGCCAGGAGCTGGTGGAAACCTATGGCCGCACCATCTACAGTGCGGTACGCGAGGTCGACGACGCGCTAAACGGCATTCGCCTGGGCAGCCGGCGCCTTGCCGCGCAGCGCCAGGCGGCCGACGCGTCGCGCCGCGCCTGGGACTACAGCCGCGAATCCTACCGCGCCGGCGCCATCGACCATTTGCTGCTGCTCGACACCGAGCGCACTTACCACCGCAACCTCGATGAGCAGCACGTGATCGACCGCGCGCGCTATCGCGCCCTGGTCAACCTGTTTGCCGCACTGGGCGGCGGCGTGGCCGGCGCGGAAGCGTTGCCGGGCAAGGGCCGGCGCCCGACGGCCCCGGTGGCAGGCGCAGGCACGGTGCTGGACGTGGCCGTCCCCGCCGCCGTGGGCCAGCCGCGCATGCTCGGCACGCGGGGCTTGATCAAGCCATGAAACACGCGCCGCTGGCAGTACGCGAGAAGGACCAGGGCGCTGCGCCAGGGCCCTCGCTGGATGATCTGACGCCACGCCAGCGCCAGATTGTCGAACTGCTGCGTGCCGGCAAGGTCAACAAGGAAATTGCACGCGAACTGGGGATCGGCGTGGGCACCGTCAAGCAGCATGTGGTGACTCTGTTCCGGCGCCTGAACGTCAGCAACCGCACCATGGCCGTGATGGCCTTGACGGGCCAGGCCGGCACGCCTGCGGCGGCCCCGGCCCCGGCCACGGCGGCGCTGGAACGGCGGCCCTGCGTCCTGCTCAGCCTTGGCGTGCCGGCCGGGGCCGGCGAAGCGGCCTTGCGCCGCCTGCACGCCTTGCTGGCGGCGCAGGCGTGCGACAGCGATGCCGTCTTCCTGGCCCGGCGCGGCCAGGCCGGCGACCTGATCTTCGGCCTGCACCAGGTCAGCGAAGGCGACTTGCACAATGCGGTGGCCAGCGCGCGCCGCCTGTACGCGGAGCTGCAGGCGCAGGCGCCGGAGCTGGCGTCGGGCTTGCGCGGCGGGATGACGGTGGGCGAAGTGGTGGCCAGCATGCTGCGCCAGGGCGGCTGGTCGGGCGAGGCCGTGGCCAGTACGGCGCTGGCGCAGGCGCGCGCCCTGCAGGAGCAGGCGGCGCCCGGGCAGTTGTTGCTGGACCGGCCGGTCCTGGCCCTGATGCAGGCGCTGGGCATTCGCGGCGAAGCGTGGTTCGGCCGCGCCGCCGCCCCGGGCGCGGTGGCCTTTGGCGCGCTCGATGGCATCGACTGGCGCAACGACCGCCACGCCTACCCGCTGGTGGGGCGCGCCGCGCAGCAGCAGGCGCTGGCCGGCCTGCTGCAGGACGGGGCGCAGCTGGTGCTGCTGGAGGCGGAAACCGGGATGGGCAAGTCGCGCCTGTGCGCGGCGGCGCTGGCGCTGTGGGAGGCGGCCGGCCGTCCGGCCCGGTTGTGCCGCATCGCGCCGCACGGCGCCGGGCAGCAGGACGATGGCGGCGCGGCCCTGGACCTGCTGCGCGGCAGTGCGGCGCGCGGCCTGGCCGTGGTGGACGATTGCCACTTGCTGGCGCCGCCAGCGCGGCAGGCGTTGCTGGCGGCGGCGCGCGCGGCAGTGCAGGGCGGCACGGTGGTCATGCTGGCCGGACGCCCGACGGCGGAAATGGCGGCCCTGGCATCGGACCCGGGCGTGCTGCGCTTGACGCTGCCGCGCCTGTCCGCCGGCGAGACGGCGGCCCTGGCCGCGCAGGTGCTGGCGCTGCAGCCGGCCGCGCCGCCGGCAGGCAGCATGGCGCAGCACATTGCCGCGGAAGCGGCCGGCGTGCCGCTGTTTGCCGTCGAACTGGCACGCCACAGCGGCGAACCCGGCATGGCCATTTCATTGCTGGCCACGGTGTGCGCCCGCCTGGACGGACTGCAGCTCGATCGCAAGCTGCTGCGTGCGGCAGCGCGCGCCACGGCCCCCACCGTTGCCAGCCTGGCGGCCGCCATGGGCGAAGACGAGAACGCCGTGGCGGCCCTGGTGCAGCGGGCCCAGGCGGCAGGCGTGCTGCGCGCCGGCACGGGCGGCATGCTGGAATTCGGCCACCCGCTGCTGCGCAAGATCATCGATTACCTATGCATTGAATGACATGACGACCACTTCCACCAACATGCACGAACGAGCCGATCCGGCGCCGCCGCCGGCCGCTGCCGGGACGCCAGGACCGCGCGGGCTGCTCGCCGCGCTGCGCCATGGCCCGCTGGGCGAGGTGCTGCGCTCGCCGGACTTGCGGCGCGTGGCGCCCGGCCTGGCGCTGTCGGCCCTGCTGTCCAACATGCTCTCGCTCGGCTTGCCGCTGGCCATCCTGCAAATCCTGGACCGCGTGCTCACCAACCAGTCGGTGGAAACCCTGGTCCTGCTGGTGGTGGGCATCATCGTCGCGCTGGCGCTGGAAGAAGTGCTGCGCGGAGTCAGCGCCGTGGTGACCGGCTGGCTTGGCATTCGCTACGAACACAGCGCATCGCTGCAGGCCCTGGAGCGTTTGCTGCGCGTGCCGATGCGGCGCTTCAACCAGGAGGAAGCGGGCAATTACGCCGAGCGCATCCTGGCTGCCACGCGCCTGTCCGAGTTCTATTCCGGCCAGGCCCTGCTGGTGGTGTTCGATCTGCCGTTCGTGCTGCTGTTCCTGTTCATCATCCTGTTGATCGGCGGCTGGGTGGCGCTGGTGCCGGCCGTGCTGCTAGGGCTGTTCGTGGCCGTGAGCCTGCGCTTTGGCCGCCGGCTGAGCGAGCAGGTGGTGCGGCGCCAGGAACTGGATGACCGCCGCAGCAGCTTCATGGCCGAAGTGCTGGCCAATATCCATACCGTCAAGACGCAAGCCATGGAATGGCTGATGCTGCGCCGTTACGAGCGGCTGCAGGAAGCCAGCGCCGGCGTCGGCGAAGCCCTGACCGGCAGCAGCGCCCGCGCCACGGACCTGGGCTTCGTGTTCTCGCAAGTGATGGTGGTGGCGGTGGTGGCGGCCGGCGCCGCGGCGGTGATGGCCGGACAGATGACCCCTGGCGGCCTGGCGGCCGTGATGCTCTTGTCGACCCGCGCCCTGCAGCCGCTGCGCCGCAGCCTGGCGGTCTGGCTGCGCTACCAGTCCTTCGTGGCCGCGGAAGAGCGCCTGGCCCACATCATGGACATGCCGTGCGAAGAGAGCGGCAACCTGCCGCCGCTGGCGCCGCTCACGCAAACGCTGGAACTGCGCGATGTGCGCCTGGCGCATGACGACGGCCGCGTGCTGTTCGATGGCCTGTCGCTGACGGTGCCGGCGGGCCAGTGTGTCGCCATCCAGGGCGAGAGCGGCAGCGGCAAGAGCAGTCTCCTGGCGCTGGTGAACGGGCTGGAACGGCCCGACAGGGGCCAGGTGCTGCTGGACGGCCGCCCGCTGGCCAACTGCGCGCCGGACAGCATCCACCGCCAGCTGGCCTACCTGCCGCAAGTGGGACAAATCATGGCCGGCACCATCCTCGACAACCTGACCATGTTCGACCCGGCGCTGAACCAGCAGGCACTGGCCACGGCGCGCGAACTGGGGCTGGACCGCGTGGTGGCCGGCATGAAGGGCGGCTACCAGACCGTGCTGGGCGAAGGCCAGGGCGAAGGCTTGCCGGAAGGCGTGCGCCAGATGATCGGCATCGTGCGTGCCCTGGTGCATGCGCCGAGCGTGATCCTGTTCGACGAAGCCAACATCTCCCTTGACCTGGAAAGCGACCGCCGCCTGCAGGCATACCTGGCGGCGCGCAAGGGCCGCTGCACGATCCTGATGGTCACGCACCGCCCGTCCTTGCTGGCGCTGGCCGACCAGGTCTACACCCTGGCCGGCGGCCGCCTGCGCGCCGGCCGCATGGAAACGGCGCAGCCCGGCGACACCAGCGCAGCACCCGCGGCGCCGGCCGGCGAGCGCCCGGCACCGCAGCAATCGCTGGCCGACGTGGTGGCCAATTATTGCAGCGCGCCGTCCGACCTCGGGCGCTGCCTGCCGGTACTGCTGGAGGCGCTGGCCTGGACCGGCCAGCCGCGCCAGCTGGCCGATGCCCTGCCGCACCTGCGCGGCGCGCTCGACCTGTCCGGTTTGTGCAGTGCGCTGTCCAACCTCGGCATGCAGCCGCAGCACTTCCACAGCGGACTGGACGACCTGGATGCGCGCTTGCTGCCTTGCCTGTTCCTGGCGCCTGGCGCGCCGGCCATGGTGCTGCTGGCACGCCAGGCCGATGGCAGCCTGCGCGTGTTTGACGGCGCCACCGGTGCCGAAGCCGTGCTCGATGGCGACGCCCAGGCAGTGCGGGGCGAAGCCTACCGCTTCATTGCCATCGAACCCAAGCAGCGCCAGTTGCAGCCGGGCCAGAGCTGGATCGGCCGCCTGCTGTGGCGCATGCGCAAGCACTTGCTGCTGGTACTGGGCCTGACCGTCATGTCGACCGGGCTGGCGCTGGTGCCGCCGCTGTTCGTCAAGACCGTATTCGACACCGTGATCCCGGGCGGCGATTACGCGCTGGGCGGCATGCTGGCGCTGGGCGGCTTGCTGATGGTGGGCCTCGACTGCCTGGTGCGCGAGCTGAAGAACCGCGTGCTGGCCTATGTTGGCGGGCGCACCGAGTTCGTGTTGAGTACCAGCGTCTTCGAGCGCGTGATCTGCCTGCCGGCCACGTCGATGGACGGGGTCTCGCCCACGCGCCAGCTGGAGCGCATCAAACACCTGGAAAGCTTGCGCGACTTCTTCCTCGGCCCGTTGGTGCTGATTGCCTTCGAGCTGCCGGCCAGCCTGGTGCTGCTGCTGGCGCTGGCGGCCATCAATGCCTGGGTGCTGCTGCCCATTGCCGGCGTCAGCGTGGCGTATGCCGCCCTGTGGTTCGGCTCGCGCAAGTGGAATGAAAGCTCGATGTCGCGCGCCTCGCAACTGGCCAGCGCGCGCGCCGAGTTCATCAACGAAGTGCTGTCCGGCATGCGCCTGATCCGCAGCACCGGTGCTGCCCAGACCTGGCTGCGGCGCTTTCACGATGTCAGCGGCAAGGCCGTGGTGGCCAGCTTCAGCGACCAGCAGTTGCGCGTGCGCGTGAGCGGCCTGGCCCAGGTGCTGGGCATGGTCACCGGCCTGCTGTGCATGGCGCTCTCGGCCTGGCTGGTGATTGACGGCCAATTGAGCGGCGGCGCCCTGGTCGCCACCATGATGATTGTCTGGCGCCTGACGGGGCCGATGCAGAACCTGTTCCTGGCCGCCAATGCCTTGGTGCGCACGCGCGCCAATATCCGCCAGGTGGAAAACCTGATGCGCCTGCCGATCGAGCGCGAGAGCGGCATCAAGCCGGCCCTGCGGCCGCAGCTAGGCGGGGAGCTGGGCCTGGCGCGCGTGTCCTTCCGCTATGCCAACGATGCCGATCCGGTCCTGCTGGGGTTGAACTTCAATGTGGCGCCGGGCGAAATGGTGGCGATCGCCGGGCCGAACGGCTCCGGCAAGTCGACCCTGCTCAAGCTGCTGGTGCGCGTGTACGCGCCGCAGGCGGGCACCATCCGCCTGGATGGGGTGGACTTGCGCCAGCTGGCCGCTGCCGACTTGCGCAGCAATGTCAGCTACATGCCGCAGCAATGCGAGATCTTCCATGGCACGGTGCGCCAGAACCTGTTGCTGGTGCATCCAGCCGCCACCGAGGAGGAAGTGCGCTGGGCGGTGGACATGGCCGGCCTGGCCGCCGATATCGCCAGCCTGCCGGAAGGGTTCGAAACGCGCATCTCGAACAGCAGTGCCGAGCAGCTGCCCTATGGTTTCCGCCAGCGCCTGATGCTGGCGCGCGCCATGCTCAAGCCGGCGGCCCTGGTGCTGATGGACGAGCCGGGAACCGGCATGGACGAGGCGGGCGAGCAGGCGCTGCTGCGCTGCATCGCCTGGCTGCGTGGCCGTGCCACCTTGCTGGTGGTGTCGCACCGGCCCGGCCATATGCGCATGGCGGACCGGGTGGTGTACATGGAAAACGGGGCGGTGACCGCAATGGGGCCGTTTGAGACTGTGAAAAACAAGGTGATGGCAGGGCTGGCGTGATGAAAAGACTATTTGAACTGTTTAGCAGCGGCGGCAGCCGCGCCGCGACCGACAGCCGCAAGCGCCGCCTGTTGGCCGAAGCGGTCTGGGTGGAGGAAGAGCTGGTGCCCGCCTTCGTGCGCCCGCTGTTGCTGCTCGTGGCGGCCGTGGTGCTGCTGTTCCTGCTGTGGGCTGCATTGACCCGCATTACCGAGGTGGCGCGGGCGCCCGGCGAGGTATCGCCCTCGGGCCAGGTGAAGGTGGTGCAGCACCTGGACGGTGGCTCGGTGGCGGAAATCCTGGTGGAAGAAAAAGCATTGGTGCAAAAAGGACAAGTGTTGCTCAAGCTCGATGGCGCGCAGGCGCAGGCCGAGCTGCACCAGGGCCAGGCGCGCATGGCGACCCTGCGTCTGCGCGCGGAACGCCTGGCGGCGTTCGTCGAACATCGGCCGCCGCGTTTCGAAGGCTTGGCCGACGCCTATCCGGACCTAGTGGAACACCAGCGGCAGGTCTACAAGACCCAGGTGTCGGCACGCGCCTCGGCGCTGGCCATCCTGGACCACCAGGTCAACCAGCGCACCGACCGCCTGGCGCAGCTGCAAAAGGCGCGCACCGTCGCGCAGGAGCACCTCGGCCTGACCGGCGAGTTGGCGACCATGCGCGAAGACCTGGCCAGCCGCAAGCTGGTCAACCGCTCCGTGCTGCTCGATACCCGTCGCGCCAAGGTCAGCGCGGAAGGCGAGGTGGCGCGTGCCACGTCCGACGTCAAGATGGCCGAGCAGGAGCTGGAAGAGAGCCGCAGCCGCCGCATGGATACCGAGAATGTGCTGAAGCGCGACGCGCTGGCGGAACTGGCCAGCGTCGGTGCCGAACTGGCCGAGGTGAGCGAGCATTTGAGCCGCCTGCAGGCGCGTGCCGACCGGCTGGTCGTACGGGCGCCGGCGCGCGGCTATGTGCAGGACTTGAAGGTGCAAACCGTGGGCCAGGTGGTGCCGCCTGGCGGCCTGATGCTGCAAATCGTGCCGGACAACGTGCCGCTGGAAGCCATTGTCCGCATTGCCCCCAAAGATATCGGCCACGTGCGGGCCGGGCAGGAAGTCAACTTGCGGGTGGCCAGTTTCGACTACGCGCGCTTCGGCATGGCGCAAGGCACGCTCAAGCAGGTGACGGCCACCAGCGTGGTGGGGGAGGATGGCCGGCCGTACTTCCGCGGCTGGGTGACCTTGCCCAACCCGTATGTCGGCCACGAAGCGGGCCGCTACCCGCTGCAGCCAGGCATGAGCGTGGAGGCGGAGATCCTCACCGGCGAGAAGTCGGTGCTGGCCTACCTTGGCAAGCCGCTGGCGGACCTTTTCTCACGTTCCTTTAAGGAAAGATAACCTGCTCGACTATAACCTTTGACGGTCTAGCTTGCGAGAAACACGAAAGTTAGAATGAAGAATCGCAAAATACCGTCAAGGAACAATTCATGGCCGACAATAATAACCAGAACCCGGTACAGGGCGACACGCCCGCGGACGCTGGGGCCGGCGGCAAACAGGATGCAGTACTGTTTGATGATCTGACGGTATTAAGCCGTGGGCAGGAGCTGGGCCCGACCACCCGTACCGAAGATATGGGGCGGGTGCCTGAGCGGGTGGACAACACCGGAAACGAGAACGTCCAGTCCGACCTGGTGAGCGGCGACGCTACGCGCGATGGGAGTGTCGAAGTACTGGGTGGCCAGGAGGGCGACAGCGGGATCGGCGAGCAGGACCAGGCTGGCGGTCTGAATATTGGTGAAATATCAATTCAGAGCAGCGGCGGCCAAGTGGGCGTGCCTTTCGTCGATTCCGACGTGCCGGAAGCGGAAGCCCGCTTGCCGGAACCTGACAGCGTCGCCACGCCAGCGCCCGAGCGTCTGGAGCCGGAATCTGTTACCGAAGCGCCGCAGCCAGCCTTGACAGCGGACGTCAACGAAGGCGAAGAGGGGGGACCTGGCGAGCCCGCGCCAGCCGCAAGCACGGACAGTCCGCCGGTCGCACTGACAGAAGCCCCCGCGCCGACCGAAACACCAGCACCTACTGACACTCCGGCACCGACGGATACTCCGGCTCCAACTGATACGCCAGCACCGACGGATACGCCTGCGCCGACCGATACCCCGGCTCCGACCGACACGCCAGCACCAACGGAGACTCCAGCTCCGACGGATACGCCTGCTCCGACCGACACGCCTGCGCCGACGGATACTCCGGCTCCGACGGACACGCCGGCACCGACAGACACGCCGGCACCGACCGATACTCCGGCACCGACTGATACGCCAGCACCGACGGGCACGCCGGCACCGACCGATACGCCAGCACCAACGGACACTCCGGCTCCGACTGACACGCCTGCGCCGACGGATACGCCAGCACCGACGGACACGCCGGCACCGACCGATACGCCAGCACCAACGGATACTCCGGCTCCGACGGATACGCCTGCGCCGACTGATACGCCTGCGCCGACCGATACTCCGGCTCCGACTGACACGCCGGCGCCGACCGATACTCCGGCTCCGACGGACACTCCGGCCCCGACCGACACGCCGGCACCGACTGACACGCCTGCGCCGACGGATACTCCGGCACCGACTGATACGCCAGCACCGACGG
>JAJTCO010000103.1 GCA_021323265.1 Pseudoduganella sp.
TATAACGTATATTTTGAGCATCGAGCCCGAAGGCTCGTGGCATATCGTCAAACGCCCACACTTATCGACTGTTGATTTTTAAAGATCGCTGCTTGTTTGTCGACGAAGCGTTGTGTTCATCAGCAGCAGAGAAGCGAGATTATGCGGTACAGCGTGCAACTCGTCAACCCCATCTTTTCCTGCTTCACTCTGCAGCTTTCACTGCGTTGCGTTGCGAGGGACAGAACTATAGCAAAGCAAGACGCCGCCCACAAGGGCGGCGCCAAAAGAATTTACAGGCCGTCGAACTTCGGGGTGCGCTTTTCCAGGAAGGCGTACATGCCCTCGCGCTGGGCCGGGGTGCCGAAGCCAGCATGGAACAGGCGGCGCTCGTAGTTCACGCCTTCGGTCAAGGTGGTTTCAAAGGCCCGGTTCACGCAATCCTTGATCTGCATCGCGACCGATACCGGCATCTGGGCAATGCCCTTGGCGATTTCCAGCACTTCCTCAATGAGTTTGTCGGCCGGCACGACGCGCGACACCAGGCCAATGCGCTCGGCTTCGGCGGCGTCGATCATGCGGGTGGTCAGCAGCAGGTCCATGGCCTTGGATTTGCCGATGGTGCGCGGCAGGCGTTGGGTGCCGCCGGCGCCCGGGGTCACGCCGACCTTGATCTCGGGCTGGCCAAACTTGGCGCTATCCGCCGCCACCAGGAAGTCGCACATCATCGCCAATTCGCAACCGCCGCCCAGCGCGAAACCGGCCACTGCGCCGATCACCGGCTTGCGTACTTTGAGGATGTGCTCCCAGTTGCGGCCGATGTAATTGTCGCGATACGTGTCCTGATAGGTGTAATCCTTCATCGCAGCGATGTCGGCGCCGGCGGCGAAAGCCTTTTCGCTACCGGTCAGGATGATCACGTTGATCGCCGGGTCTTTTTCGAACTTGGCGAAGGCGTCGCCCAATTCGTTCATCATGTTGTCGTTCAGCGCATTCAGCGCCTTCGGGCGGTTCAGACGGATCAGTGCCACTTTATCGTGCACTTCAACGAGCAAATCCTGGTATTCCATCGAAATCTCCTCTATTGGTTAAACGATGCTGCGCCGATTGTAGCCGCTAGGCCGGAGCGACTGCTATAGTTGCCCGGATGTATTCTGCCTTCCGTCAAGATGCGCTGGTTGCCAACCCTGCCTTCCGCCTGTACTGGCTAAGCAGTGTCCTGTCCAACTCCGGAGCATATATTGGCGCGCTTGCCCTGCCCCTGTGTTCCGTCATCCTGCTGCAAGCCAGCCCGACGCAAATGGGCCTGGTCAGCGCCTGCCAAGCCATTCCCTTCGCCGTCCTGGCGCTGCCAGCCGGCGTCTGGCTCGATCGCAGCCGCAAGAAGCCAATCCTTGTCGCCTGCAAGATCGCGCAAATGTTGTCGCTGGCCTGCATCCCTGCCGCCTGGGCGCTCGGCATCCTGTCCATGCCCTGGATGTACCTGGTCGCCGTCGTCCACGGTTGCTGCTCGGTGCTGGGTGGCGGCGCGGAGCAGATCCTGCTGACGCGCATCGTCGGGCGCGAACAACTGGTCGACGCGCAATCGCGCCTGACCGTCACAGATTCCGTGGCGCGGCTGGTGGCGCCCGGGCTGGGAGGCTTGCTGGTGCAATGGCTGTCGGCGCCCTTCGCCGTAATCGTCAATGCCCTGGGCTTTGCCGTATCGGCCTGGCTGCTGCGGCGCGTGCCAATCGATGAACCTGCGCCGCCGCCCACCGACAAGCATCCGCTGCGCGATGTGCATGAAGGCCTGCTGTTCATCTGGCGCCAGCCTTTGCTGCGCACGCTGGCATGGAGCGCTGCCATCTGGCATTTGCTGTACTACGGCTACATTGCCCTGAGCACCATGTATATGCTGCGTGAACTCAAGCTGAACGCGGGCACGCTGGGCGCGGTCCAGGTGGTGGGCGGCATGGGTGTGCTGTTGAGCGGCCTGCTGATGAAGCCAATCACGCGCCGCTATGGCCAGGGGCATTCGGTCTTGCTGGGGATGGTGGTCACCACGGCAGGCTTTGTCGCCCTTCCCTTGCTGCAGCCTGAAATGCTCGGCCACCAGGGCATCACGATTGCCGCCTGTGCGCTGCTGACCTTCTTCTTCGATTGTGGCGTGATGCTGTACTTCATGCCGTACATCGCGCTGCGCCAGCAGGTCACGCCGGACGAATTCCTGGGACGCATGACCTCGTCGATGCGCTTCCTGACCGTAGCCAGCGCGCCGCTGGGCGCCCTGGCGGCGGGCTATGCGGGCGAACACCTGGGCATCCGCGCCGCGCTGGCCTGGGTCGGCGCAGGCGGTATTGCGCTGGCCATTGCTGCCGCCTGCTCGCGAACCTTGCGTGCGCCACCCGTCGCGACCCGGCCTTACACTGAACTTGGCCCATAACCCAGCGGGAGGATGCCATGTTCAAATCGATATTGCTGCCCACCGATGGCTCGCAGCTGTCGGAACGGGCGGCCCAGACTGCAATCGAGTTTGCCAAAATCCACGGTGCACGCATCACGGTGGTGTCCGTGGTCCAACCCTTGCCTTTCGTTCCGTTGGCGGATGCCGTCGTCCTGCCGGATGCCGGCCTGTTCGACCGCGAAGCACGGCGCAGTGTCGAAGCAGGACTGGACAAGGTTGTCGCCGCCGCCACCGCGGCCGGCATTCAGTGCGATGCGGTGCTGGGCGAGGCTGTAAGCCCCTATGAAGTGATCGTCAAGACCGCGGAAGAACGACACTGCGACATCATCCTGATGGCTTCGCACGGCCGTAAAGGCTTGAACAAGCTGTTCCTCGGTAGCGAAACACAGAAGGTCCTGGCCCATACCCATCTGCCTGTACTGGTGCTACGCTAGCTTAGCAATGTTATTAATATGATAATATTGGCGTCCCTTGATCAGATGAGACGCCATGAATCGAATTACCCTTGCCGCCAGCCTGGCGCTTTTGGCGAGCCATGCCGCCGCCGATGTGCAAGTTGACGTGAGCCTGGCCGAGCCGGATGCGCTGCAAGTCAACTACACGCTGCCAGCCCACTGCACTGGGCTGTCATTCCTGAAAAACGGCCCCTGGGCCGGTAAGATCCGCGCGCGCTGGCAGCCACTGGACGACTGCGCCATCGCCAGCGGCGACAAGCTATCGCGCGGAACGGCGAGCTGCAAGACACTCTCCTTCCGCGTGCCCGCCACCAGCAACAAGGTCGCTGGCTACCCCGGCTCCTTCCCGACCGGCGACGCGATCTACGCGCACATGTCCAATTACGCGGTGGGCAGCGAATGCGGTGCGGTTCAGTACAGCTTTTCCGGGCCGGGCAGCATTGCGACAGGTTTGGCGCGGCATCAGGGTTCTGCTCCGGCCAATGCCGATGCGCCTGCCCTGCTGTTCCGCTCCCGTTTGCCGGACGGCGAAAAAGACCTGGACTACTTCGATCCGGCACTGACGGCCGCCTCCGTGGCGCAAATCCGCGACCGCGTCCGAGGCACTGAAGCCGCGCTGCGCAAAGCAATGCCGAACACACCGTACAAGCGCCCCATCATTTCGGCCACGCTGGCGCAGGAACCGGGCGGACCAAATATCGGCGGCAGCGCTGGCGACATCCTGCACCTTGCCCTGTACAACTGGCCGAATCCGGTGACGCCGCGCGAAGAACGAGAGCTGACCTTGCTGGTGACGCACGAGATGAGCCACCGTTTCCAGATGCGCGATGCGGTGGATGAGTATCGCGATGCGCGCCTGATTCACGAAGGCGGCGGCGAGGTCCTGCGCTGGATGGTCTCGCTAAGCCAGGGCTGGTTGACGCCCGAGCATGCCGGGGCGGAGCTGGACGATGCCCTGGCCACCTGCATGATCGCGGTCGGAGAGCAAGGGTGGAGCGACTTGACGCCAGGTGACATCGGTGGCGACCACCTGGAATATAAGTGCGGCCTGCCGCTCTATGTATATGCGCTGGCGGCGCGCCAGGGCAAGGGTTCTCCCTTTGGCCGCATCGAGGACTTCTACCGGCAGCTGCGGGCAGGCCGCAAGCCGGACTTTGCGCAGGCAATGGAGTGCGGCGCGAAGCGGTGCAAGCCGTCAGTCCTGCCTGCCTTGCTTGAGCAACCCGGATCCATGCGGGCGCAATGGGCGACGGTATTCAAGGCGACGGCCCTAGCCAAACCGTCCGCACCGAGCCAGTCGCAATTGGACGCCATGACCTACTTCGCCCTGACTGGGGCGGTGAAGGATGATTGCGCAGGCAAGAGCAGCATGACGCCGGCCATGTCGCAAGGCCGGCTGCTGGTGGATAGCTACCCCGTCTGCCAGACAATACGCGCCGACATCGAGATTCTGCGTGTGGAGGGGCATCCGGTATTTGGCAGCCCACAGGCCATGCCCGCCCTGGTGCAGGCTTGCGCCAGCCGGAAGGCGGTCGAGCTGGGGCTCAAGGATGGCTCGGCGCTGACCCTGCCCTGCCGCCGTCCGGTGTCTGTGACGCAGATATATGCTGCCGATATGGGCCGGCTGCTGCGCGCGCTGGGCCTGTCCCGCGCGCGCTAGCTTTGCTTAACGCGTCAGCTTGGGCAACAACACCCAGATATTGCCGCGCTGCTTCATGCGGCCGGCATAATCTGCTGCCTCGGCGCCGAAGCCGAAGAAGAAGTCGAGCCGGATAGCGCCCTTGATGGCGCCGCCCGTATCCTGCGCCAGCATCAACCTTTGCAGCGGCATCTCGTCGCCTGGCAGCGTGGTGTTCAGATAGATCGGCGCGCCCAGCGGCAGCTGGCTGCGGTCGATCGCCACCGAACGCTGCGGCGTGAGCGGCACGTTCAGCGTCCCCCTCGGCCCGACCTTCGGATCGGGCAGCTTTTCTTCCTTGAAGAAGACGTAGCTCGGGTTGGCGTTGAACAGCTCCTGCTGGCGCGTCGGGTGGCCGTCGATCCAGGCCTTGATGCCCTGGGCCGTTGCCTGCTCCAGGGTCAGCTCGCCTTTTTGCACCAGCCATTTGCCGATCGACTGGTAGGGCCGGCCATTCTGGTCGGCATACGCGACACGCACGGTTTCGCCGTCAGGCAGCTGCACGCGGCCGGAGCCCTGCACTTCAAGGAAGAAGGCTTCCACCGCGTCGTCCACCCACAGCAGTTCGCTACCCGGCAGGCCGGTGCGGGCGATTTCCTCGCGCGCCGGGTACGGCACCACGCGCTTGCCCTTCAGGCGGCCGCGCACGCGCTTGTTCGCCAATTCGGGATAGACCGAGCCGACATCGATGATGACCATGTCGTCCGGTACCTTGTACAAAGGGGTCTGGTACGGGCCGCCCTTCTTGCGTGCGCCGCGCAGCAGCGGCTCGTAATAGCCGGTAATGAGGCCGGTATTGCTGCCGTCCGGCGCAATGACCTGGTGCGGGTCGAAGAAGGACTCGAAGAACAGGCGAATTGCCGCTTCGCTGCCGGCATCGACGGTCTTCGCAATGGTGCACGGTTCTTTCCAGTCCACGCTGCCGCCCAGCTTTGAGCAGGACAGCATGAAGGCCGGCCAGGCGGCACGCAGATCGTCGCGCTCCCAGCCCGGCAGGTCGGCGAAACGGGCCGGCAGGAACTCGGCCTTGGCGGGAACGGCCGGCGCCTCGGGTGCAGGCGGCGGCACCGCCGGCGCCGGGGGCGGTACGACTGGAACGGCGGGAACCGCCGGCTCGGGCGGCACCGGTTTGGCGGGGGGCGGCGGTGGCGTGGCGCAGCCGGCCAGCACTAACGCGACGGCGGCGGCACAAACGGGTAAACTACGGCGTGTCGAAAACATGAGGTGTTGTCTATGTGGTATCTGATGCTTGAAGCGCTGGTGGCGCTCTTCCTTCTGGTGTTCATCGTCTGGTGGACGCTGCCGTCCAAGAAGAAAAAGGACGGCGACAAATAAGGGGACGCCCTTAGTGCAGCGTGCGCGGCAGCGACAGCACGAACTCCGGAATCTTTGTCTCGAACTGGTGGCCGTCTTCGGCCACGCAGAAGTACTCCCCATACATGGAGCCCTGCGGCGTGCGCAATTGCGTGCCGCTGGTGTATTCGAACACCTCGCCCGGCGCCAGCAAAGGCTGGTGGCCGACGACGCCCAGGCCGCGCACTTCTTCGGTATGGTTGTTGGCATCGGTGATCACCCAGTGACGGGAAATCAGCTGGGCCGGCACCGTCCCGGTGTTCTTGATCGTGATTGTGTACGTAAACACAAAATTCGTGCGGTCCGGATTGGACTGTTCCGGCAGGTACTGGGTGCGTACCTCGACCGCAAACTCATACTGGGCCATAAGCATTCCTTGGTGACAATTGGGCAATTCTAGTCCAAGGAATCGGACGCCGTCCGCACGGCAGCGTAAAATAGCGCATCTTTTTTTTACCGCCAACCAGCCATGACCACTTTCCGCATCGCTCCCAGCATCCTGTCCGCCGACTTCGCCCGCCTGGGTGAGGAAGTCCGCAATGTTGTCGCAGCAGGCGCCGACATCATCCACTTCGACGTAATGGACAACCACTATGTGCCGAACCTGACCGTCGGCCCGCTGGTATGCCAGGCGATCCGCCCGCACGTGCAGGTGCCGATCGACGTGCACCTGATGGTCAAGCCGGTTGACCGCATCATTCCCGATTTCGCCAAGGCTGGCGCCAACATCATCACCTTCCACCCGGAAGCGTCGGACCATATCGACCGTTCGCTGCAGCTGATCCGCGACAACGGCTGCAAGGCCGGCCTGGTGTTCAACCCGGCCACTCCGCTCAGCTACCTGGACCACGTGATGGACAAGATCGACATGATCCTGATCATGTCGGTGAACCCAGGCTTCGGCGGCCAGTCCTTCATCCCGCAGGCACTGAAGAAGATCGCCGAAGCGCGCCGCCGCATCGACGAGTCGGGCCGCGACATCATGCTGGAAGTCGACGGCGGCATCAAGGTCGACAACATCACGGCCGCGGCGGCAGCTGGCGCCGACACCTTCGTCGCAGGTTCGGCGATCTTCGGCCAGCCTGACTACAAGGCCGTGATCGACGCCATGCGCGGCCAACTGGCTTCGCTGTAAGCACGTGGCGGCGGTCCTGCGCGGCGTAAGGGCCGCCATCATCGACCTCGACGGCACCATGCTCGACACGATGCCGGACTTCGAGGTGGCCATCAACCTGATGCGCGAAGAGCTGGGCCTGGCGCCCATCGCCGCTGCGCAGATCGAACTGATGGTCGGCAAGGGTTCCGAGAACCTGGTGCGGCGCGTGCTCGCGCTGGACTACGACGAGGCGGGCGTGGAGCGCGCCTTTCCGGCCGCAATGGACGCCTACCAGCGCCATTACCTGGTCATCAACGGCCGCCACAGCGAAGTGTATGCCGACGTCATCGCCGGCCTGCAGGCGATGACGGCCAATGGCCTGCGCCTGGCCTGCGTGACCAACAAGCCGATCGCCTTCGCGCGCCCGCTGCTGGCGCTAAAAGGGCTGGACGGCTATTTCGAAGTGCTGTTCGGCGGCGACTCCTTCGAAAAAAAGAAGCCCCACCCGATGCCGCTGCTGGCGGCGTGCAGCCATTTCGGCCTGCAGCCGGCGCAGGTGGTGGCCATCGGCGACTCCTCGAACGACGCTGAAGCGGCGCGCGCGGCGGGCTGTCCGGTGCTCACCGTGCCATATGGTTATAACCACGGAGTGGGTATACACGAAACGGATTCCGATGGTATAGTTGACACGCTGTTACATGCAGCGGAACTTATCGCAATCGCTAACTAAATGTTTCTCAACAAAAGACACAATGTAACCCACCGGGGCTCGATTGAGGCCTGGCTGTGGCGACGCTGGCAATCCTGACCTAGTCCTGATTGCTGTCGGCGCACGTGCGTGTCATTTGCTCCGGCAGGTTTTTTGTAACCTACCGCCACCACCCTATCTTGCGGCGGAACGGAGAGACACATGACCGAACTCGAATTCAAATCCCTGGCCGCGGAAGGCTATAACCGCATCCCTCTGATCGCGGAAGCATTCGCCGACCTCGAAACCCCGCTCACCCTGTACCTCAAGCTGGCCCAGACCCAGAACTACGGCAAGAACACCTTCCTGCTCGAGTCCGTGGTGGGCGGCGAGCGCTTTGGCCGCTACTCCTTCATCGGCCTGCCGGCCAACACGGTGCTGCGCAGTACCGGCAAGCTGACCGAGATCGTCAGGAACGGCCAGGTGATCGAGACCCACGAGGGCAACCCGCTCGAATTCATCGAGCAGTTCCAGGCGCGCTTCAAGGTCGCCGTGCGCCCCGGCATGCCGCGCTTCTGCGGCGGCCTGGCCGGCTACTTCGGCTACGACACGGTGCGCCATATCGAGAAGACACTGGCCAAGACCCAGCCGAAGGACGACCTGGGCCTGCCGGAAATCCAGCTGATGGTGACGGAGGAGCTGGCCGTCATCGACAACCTGTCCGGCAAGCTGTACCTGATCGTCTACGCCGACCCGATGCAGCCGGAAGCCTACTCCAAGGCGCGCCAGCGCCTGAAGGACCTGCGCGCCCTGCTGCGCCGCGGCGTCGATGCGCCGGTCACCACGCCTTCCGTGCGCACGGAAATCATCCGCGATTTCGCCAAGGAGGATTACCTCAAGGCCGTGGCCAAGGCGCACGAATACATCCTGGCCGGCGACCTGATGCAGGTGCAGATCGGCCAGCGCATCCGCAAGCCTTACGTGGACTCGCCGCTGACGCTGTACCGCTCCCTGCGCTCGCTCAATCCGTCGCCGTACATGTACTTCTACAACTTTGGCGACATGCAGATCGTGGGCGCTTCGCCGGAAATCCTGGTGCGCAACGAGACGCTGCCGGACGGCGAAAAGAAGGTCACGCTGCGCCCGATCGCCGGCACCCGCCCGCGCGGCAACACGCCCGAGCGCGACGCCGCCCTGGCCGAGGAACTGCTGAACGATCCGAAGGAAGTGGCGGAGCACGTGATGCTGATCGACCTGGCGCGCAATGACCTGGGCCGCATTTCCGACATCGGCAGCGTGAAGCTGACCGACAAGATGGTGATCGAGAAGTACTCTCACGTGCAGCACATCGTCTCCAACGTCGAAGGCAAGCTGAAAAAAGGCATGTCCAACCTGGACGTGCTGCGCGCGACCTTCCCCGCCGGCACCCTGACCGGCGCGCCGAAAGTGCGCGCCATGGAAATCATCGACGAGCTGGAAATCTGCAAGCGCGGCATCTACGGCGGCGCCTGCGGCTACCTCTCCTTCGGCGGCGAAATGGACGTGGCGATCGCCATCCGCACCGGCGTGATCAAGGACGGCATGCTGTACGTGCAGGCCGCCGCCGGCATCGTCGCCGATTCGATAGCGGAAATGGAATGGCAGGAAACTGAAAACAAGGCGCGTGCCGTGCTGCGCGCGGCCGAGCAAGTGCAAGATGGCCTGGATGGGGAGTTCTGAAATGCTGCTGATGATCGACAACTACGACTCCTTCACCTACAACATCGTGCAGTATTTCGGTGAGCTGGGCGAGGACGTGCGCGTGTACCGCAACGACGAAATCACCATCGCTGAAATCGAAGCGCTGAACCCGGACCGCATCTGCATCTCCCCGGGTCCAAAAGACCCGTCGCAGGCGGGCATCTCGCTCGAAGTGCTGAAGCACTTCGCGGGCAAGAAACCGATCCTGGGCGTGTGCCTGGGACACCAGGCCATCGGCGAAGCCTTTGGCGGCAAAGTAATCCGCGCCAAGCAAGTCATGCATGGCAAAACTTCTCTTATCGCGCATACGGGTGTGGGCGTGTTCCAGGGCTTATCCAGCCCTTTCACGGTAATCCGCTACCACTCTTTGGCAATCGAGCGATCCTCGCTGCCTTCCTGCCTGGAAGTGACAGCATGGACCGACGACGGCGAAATCATGGGC
>JAJTCO010000104.1 GCA_021323265.1 Pseudoduganella sp.
GGTCTTGACGGTGATGCCCAGCGGCTCGGCGCGGGTCTGCACCACTTCCAGGGTCTGCGGCAGCACGTCGTTGGCGACGTAGAAGGTGTTCGACTTGGACTTGCCGACGCGCTGGATCAGGGTCATGGCTTCCGCGGCGGCGGTGCCTTCGTCCAGCATGGACGAGTTGGCAATGGCCATGCCGGTCAGGTCGATCAGCACCTGCTGGAAGTTCAGGATCGCTTCCAGGCGGCCCTGGGAAATCTCTGGCTGGTACGGGGTGTAGGCGGTGTACCAGGCTGGGTTCTCGAAGATGTTACGCAGGATCACGCCCGGGGTGTGGGCGTTGTAGTAACCCTGGCCGATCAGGGATTTCAGCACCTTGTTCTTGGCAGCGATGCCTTTCAGCTTGGCCAGCGCCTCGTTCTCCGGCAGCGGCTGAAAGAACTGGCCCAGCGGCAGCTCGTTCTTGTTGCGGATGCCTGGCGGGACGATGGCATCGATCAGGGCGGCGCGGGATGCGTAGCCGAGCACGTCCAGCATTTGCTGCTGTTCGTTGGCGTCCGGGCCGATGTGGCGGGCGATGAAGGCATCGCGGGCTTCAAGTTGGGTCAGGCTGATCTCTTGGCCAGAATGTGGAAGGGCCCGCGAAGTGCGGGCCCGATGATGCGGTAAATTAAGCAGCGACCTTGCCGTAGGCGGCAGCGTCCAGCAGGCCGTCGATGGCGCCGGCGTCGCTAGGCTTGATCTTGAACAGCCAGGCAGCGTAGGCGTCGGCGTTGATCGACTCGGGCGAACCTGCCACGGCCTCGTTCACGGCAACCACTTCGCCGGAAACCGGTGCGTAGATGTCGGAAGCGGCCTTCACCGATTCCACCACAGCGGCGTCGTCGCCGGCGGTGTAGGTGTTGCCCACTTTCGGCAGCTCGACGAACACGATGTCGCCCAGTGCGTCTTGTGCGAAAGCGGTAATGCCGACGGTCAGGGTGCCGTCCGCTTCAGCGCGTACCCACTCGTGGGACTCGGTGTACTTCAGGTCTGCTGGAATGTTGCTCATATTGGCTCCAAGGCTAGTGTGATGTTGTTCAGGTTCTGGTCAAGCTACCAGGATTTTACCGTTACGGACGAAGGGCAGCTTCACCACGGTGGCGGCCAGCTTCTTGTCGCGGATTTCGACGTGCACGGTGTCGCCCACGTTCACGCCCATCGGCACGCGCGCCAGCGCAATGGCCTGTTGCATGGTCGGGGAGAACGTACCGGAAGTGATTTCGCCGGTTTCGCCGTTCTCGGCGATGACCTTCTGGTGGGCGCGCAGCACGCCGCCTTTCTCGCGCAGGATCAGGCCGACGAAGCGGGCTTTCTGGCCTTTCTTGGACAGGGCGTCGCGGCCGATGAAGTCGCGCAGGGATACCATGTCGAGGGTCCAGCCCAGGCCTGCGTCCAGCGGGTTCACGGTTTCATCCATGTCCTGGCCGTACAGGTTCATGCCCGCTTCCAGGCGCAGGGTGTCGCGCGCGCCCAGGCCAGCCGGCTTCACGCCTGCCGCGTTCAGGGCATTCCACAGCTTTTCGGCCTGGCCGGCGGCTACGCCGATCTCAAAGCCATCTTCGCCGGTGTAGCCGGTGCGGGCAATCATGGCTTCGCCGAATGCCGTACCCGGCACCAGCGCCACGTTGAACGGCTTCATGGAGGCGGTTGCTTCCTTCGCTTCAGGGATTACTTCCCATACCTTGGCGCGGGCGTTCGGGCCTTGCACGGCGATCAGCGCCATGGCGTCGGCACCGTCGCGGCGCTGGGTGATGGACACGCCAGCCTTGGTGGCTTCGTTCACCTTGTTCATCCAGGCGAGGTCTTTCTCCGCGGTGCCGGCGTTGACCACCAGGCGGAACCACTCTTCGTTGATGAAGTAGACGATCAGGTCGTCGATGACGGTGGCGTCAGGAGTCAGCATGCAGGAGTACAGGGCCTTGCCCGATTCCTGCAGCTTGTCGACGTTGTTGGCCAGCAGGCCGCGCAGGAAGGCGCGCGTGTTGGCGCCCTTGATATCAACCACGCACATGTGGGCCACGTCGAACATGCCGGCGTCGGTGCGCACGGCGTTGTGTTCTTCGATCTGGGAGCCATAGTTGACGGGCATGTCCCAGCCGCCGAAGTCGACCATGCGAGCGCCGAGGGCACGATGTGCGTTATTGAGTGGGGTTACTTTGAGCGTCATGTTACCTCTGGCCTTAAAGAGTAGGGGAGTGAACGACAATGCGTAAACGCAATTTCGCCTACCCCTCTGTCCTTGGTACCTGAGAGATAACGGGAAGGTATTCCCGCACGCCCCTTCGGTGGGCTCCGCGCATCGGCGGGCCGCTCTCCAGAGTTTAGCCCGCTGGGGGCCCCTGACCGGTCCTTTTGCCTGAGAGTTTTTGGGTTATGCCCCTTCGGCGCCAGCGCAGGCTGGTCTCTCCCGATCAAGACTCGGGACTATATGCCAGGAGGACAATAAAGTCAATCTTACAGCCCAGGGAACTCGGCATGGGGGCGGGCTGGTGGACACGGCAAAAGATGCGGGTGCCTGAGCCGGGCGTAGGGGGCGGGCGGGTCTGCGCTAGAATGGCCTTACATCCATTATTGCAGTGGAGCGACCATGAGCGAAGACAAACAACAAGACGACAAGGCGGCCTGGTTCACCCTGTCCGGCGACGTGAACAGCGATATGGTGCACCGTGTCTTCGATGCGGTGGCGGACATGACGGAGGATGGCATCGAAACGGCCCATATCCTGCTCCAGTCCAATGGCGGCTATGTGAGCGATGGCCTGTGCCTGCACAACTACCTGCGCAACCTGCCGATCAAGATCATCACCTATAACGGTGGGGCGGTGGCGTCCATTGCCGTGATCCTGTTCCTGTCAGGCGAGGAACGCTATGCCAGCGAGACGGCGCGCTTCATGGTGCACAAGTCGCACGCCAGCGCGCCGCACGGTGCGCGGCCGGATGCCCTGCGCATCATTGTGGAAGGTTTGCAGGCCGACGATGCGCGCACGGAGGCGATTCTGCGCAAGCACGTCCAGCTGACCGACGAGCACTGGAACATCCACGCCTACTCGGACCTGCACTTGACGGCCACCGATGCGGCGAAAGTGGGCCTGATCAATGCCGTGGCGGACTTCCGGCCGCCCAAAGGCAAGCGCGTTACCAACATCTGAATGCGGCAAAGGCCTGGGAGCATGCTTCCAGGCCCCGCGTGCCGCCGGTCACTTGGTGTTTTTGCCGCTGCGGCTGGATGGTGTCTTTTTGTCCGTCTTGTTCTGGCGGCTAATATCCGACTGTTCGCTCGATGGCTGGGCGCCGGAGCGCGACCCCTGGTCGGCAGACTGCCGGGTGCCGGAACTCGAGCTCTGCTTGCTGGATTTCTGCTTGGATTTCATGACAGCTCCCTTTCGAAAGGATGGGAGCTTCATCATGCTTTGTGCAAAGGTAAAGGTGTATCGGAATATAACTGAAAGCCTTGTAGGAGAAGGGCTTGCACCTTATTGGTGCGCCCTCAACACTTGCGCGACAGTGCCGTAAATAATTTGCGATTCTTTGCTTTTGTGTATTGCCACATGGCAATAATCTGCGACAATAGGCATAACCCTCAAAGTCAGGTCCGATCATGATCCCAGAAAACCCAACAGCTGCGACGCCCAAGAAAGCGGTTACGCCGCGGCATGCTTTGCTGGAAAATCTGATCAGCCTGGTGAACAAGCATGTCAGCGAGCAGTTCAACGAACTCTCGATCAGCTGGGCGGCCCGCCTGGTAGACGCGACCGATGCGTCGGACGTCAAGGAAGTCCAGGCGCGCCTGCGCGCGGGCAACCGCCTGCGCACGGACCATTACGCCTTCCTGGGCTTGCTTGCAAAGCAACTGGAAACCGACCTGCGCCAGGAAATTGCCCAGCTGGCGCCCGGTCAGAAAGCCCCTGTACGCAAGACGGCCGACGCCCTGTCCCTGGTCTCCATGGAGGAAATGGACACCAAGGTGACCATGGGTGCCTTCAGCAAGGCTTTCGAGGTCAAATATGCCGACGCACTGGCCACGTTGAATGTGCGCCTGGCCTTCCTGCTCGATCGCGACATCCTGCGCATCAACCAGAATCCATTCCGTCCCGAAGTCTTCCTGGGCGCATTCCAGCAGGCGTGGATGGACTTCGTCAAGGACGAAGAGTCGAACGAGCTCGTGAAATCCTTCCTCAAGCCGGACGATTTCTTCAACCTGGCCCCGCTGCTGGAAGATTTCAATCTCGCGCTTGAACGGAAGGGCGTCGGTCCTGGATCGCTGGAAAAGCACAAGACGCGCCGGGCCGATTCGCACGACGCCTCGCAGTCTCCCAACCGCAAGAAGAACCAGCAGGCCGCGCTGGCGGAGCAGTTGCGCCAGTTCTTTGCCGGCGCCGGCGATGCGCCTGGCGGCAAGCAGTCTCCGACGGGTTTCGACCAATTGGGTGACCTGGACCTGTCGCTGCCGACGCTGGCCGTGGCGCCAGGGCTGTATGGAGCGCCAGGGCATACGGCCGGTGGCGTCGCCGCTTCCACCGCAGCGGCGCCAGGCATGGCAGCCGGCGTGCCGGTCATGCCGGCACCGGGCTTCGTGCCGGGCGCCGTTCCCATGGCGGGCGGCGTGGCCTACGCGGGCGGGGTCGCGATGCAGGGCGGTATGCCTCTGGCACCGGGCGCCGGCGTCGGTGCCGCGGCGATGGCGCCGGGTATGCCGATGATGGGCGCTGTGGCGATGCCCGGCAGCGGCGTTCCTGGCGGGATGCTGGCCGGCGTGGCGGTGCAGGGCGTGCCGGGCGGCGTGGCCGTGCCTCCGGGCGGCTGGACGCAGGGTCCGGCGCAGGGCTTCCACGGTGGCGCCAACAACGAGGCGGCCCAGCGCGCTTCCCTGATGGCCGCGAAAGAGCCCTTGATGAATTTCCTGGCGCAGTTGCAGCGCGGCGTGCCGCAGGGTGCCGTGTTTGCCAGCGCCGAAGCGGGCGCCATGCCGGCGGCAGGCTTTGCTGCCGGTCCTGCCATGCCGGGCGGCGGTGCGATGCCGGCGGCGGGTTTTGCGGGCGGCGCCTCGATGGGGAACGTCTTCATCCTCCCGCAGATCAAGGAGCAGGCGCCAGCCGGCGCCCTGACACGCGCCGATGAGGGCACCATCGACCTGTTGTCGGCGGTATTCGATACCGTCTTCCGCGACCAGAGCATTTCGCCGGAAATCCGCGACCTGATCCGCTTCCTGCAGATCCCGGTGCTGAAGGCGGCCCTGGTCGACAAGAATTTCTTCTTCCAGGAGGCGCATCCGGCGCGCCGCATGATCGACCTGCTGTCGCGCATGGGCTGGGAGCAGCACAAGGACCCGGACGATCCGCTCTACCAGGCCATGCAGCGGAGCGTGGAGAAGGTCAGCCAGGACCATGAAGAGGAGATTTCCGTCTTCACGGAGGCGGTCAACGAGCTGGAAGCGTCGATCAAGGCGGAGGAAGCCGCCGCCGCCGCCGCGATGGCGGAGCCGATCGCCAAGGCCCTGAAACAGGAAAAGATGTCGGTGGCCGCCAAGGCTGCCAAGGATGCGGTGGCGCTGCGCATCGGGACCGGCGAGGTGGTCGCGATTGTCGAGGCCTTCCTGGAAAACAAGTGGGTGTCGGTGCTGACCATCGCCTACAGCGTCGAGGATGAAAAGCCGGGCGCCGTGAACAACGCCACCCAGACCATGGATGACCTGATCTGGAGCGTGCGCCCCAAGATCACCCAGGAAGAGCGCAAGAAGCTGATCAGCCGACTGCCAACCCTGCTGTCCACGCTGAACAAGTGGCTGGATGTGATCAAGTGGCAGGATTCGGACCGCCTGCAGTTCTTTGCCGAGCTGGCGGAGTGCCATGCCTCCATCGTGCGCGCACCGATCGAGATGTCGCCGGAGCGCCAGGTGGAAATTGCGATGGAAGTGGCGCGCAAGGATGCCGAGCGCCGCCTGGCGTTGCAGGCCAGGGCGGAGGCGGAAGAGGGTTCCAGGCCGCAGGAGGACGACGACGCCAGCATTGAAGTGGACAGCCTGGCACGCGGCATGTGGCTGGAGTTCGACCAGGAGGACGGCGGCAAGCGCAAGGTCAAGCTGGCGTGGATCAGTCCCCTGAAGACGCTTTACATCTTCTCCAATTCGGGGCGCCAGGAAGCGTTCTCCATCTCCGGTGAGGCGATGGCGCAGCAATTCCGGGAGGGCAAGGTACGCCTGATCCGCACCGAGAGCGTGGTCGCCGCCGCGCTGTCGGTGGCCATCGGCGGGGTCGCCGCCGTCAACGACGATCACCACGACCTGCCCGCCAACGGCACCGAAGCCTAAGTCTTGCGCAGGGCGGCCAGCAGGCCGTCCGCCGCGTCCTCCACATAATCGAGCACCTGGTCGAAGCCGTTCGTGCCGCCGTAATACGGGTCGGGCACGATGTCCGAGCCGGAGCGGGTGGCGAATTCCATGAACAGCTTGACCTTGTGGCGGTGCTGCGGCGGGCAGGCGCGCTGCAGGATGTCCAGGTTGTCGTGGTCCATGGCGAGCACGTAGTCGAAGCGTTCGAAGTCTTGCTCGGCGAATTTGCGGGCGCGCTGGGTGCTCAGGTCGTAGCCGCGGGCGGCCGCATGGCGCATCGAGCGCGCGTCCGGCGCGTTGCCGATATGGTAAGCATGGGTGCCGGCGGAATCGATCTCCAGGTCGAGTCCGGCCGCCGCGGCGCGGGCCCGGAAAACCCCCTCCGCGGTTGGCGAGCGGCAAATGTTGCCCATGCACACAAAAAGGATGGCGGTTCTGGTCTTCATTTGGTGTCTGGCGTGCTGGTAAGATGGTATTATTAGCCACTTTTTTAACACGTCCCAGCGGGCGAAGTACAGATAAACGTGCGTCTATCTTCCATCAAATTGTCGGGATTTAAGTCGTTCGTCGATCCCACCAATTTCCAGGTACCCGGCCAGCTGGTCGGCGTGGTGGGTCCAAACGGGTGCGGCAAGTCCAATATCATCGACGCTGTGCGCTGGGTGCTGGGGGAATCGAAGGCGTCCGAGCTGCGCGGCGAGTCGATGCAGGACGTGATCTTCAACGGCTCCACTCACCGCAAACCTGCGGGACGCGCGTCCGTGGAGCTGGTGTTCGACAACCACGAGGGCAAGGCGTCCGGCCAGTGGGGCCAGTATGCCGAGATCGCGGTCAAGCGCACGCTGACGCGCGACGGCACCTCCACCTACTACATCAACAGCCAGCCGGTGCGCCGGCGTGACATCCAGGATATTTTCCTGGGCACTGGCCTGGGGCCGCGCGCTTACGCCATCATCGGCCAAGGCATGATTTCCCGCATCATCGAATCGCGCCCGGAAGAATTGCGCGTGTTCCTGGAGGAAGCGGCTGGCGTGTCGAAGTACAAGGAGCGCCGCCGCGAGACCGAGAACCGCCTGCACGACACGCGCGAGAACCTGCTGCGCGTGGACGACATCCTGCGCGAGTTGAACAGCAACCTGGAAAAGCTGGAGGGCCAGGCGGCCGTCGCCACCAAGTTCCACCAGCTGCAGTCCGATCAGGACGAGAAACAGAAGCTGCTCTGGCTGCTGCGCAAGACCGAGGCCCAGAACGAGCAGGCGCGCTACTTCCGCGAAATGGAACAGGCGCAGAACGACCTGGAGGAACAGACCGCGAAGCTGCGCGGCGTGGAGCTGACGCTGGAGCAGATGCGCCAGGCGCATTTTGCCGTCGGCGACCGCCTGCACCAGGCGCAGGGGCACCTGTACCAGACCAATTCCGAGATCGGCAGCCTGGAAGCACAGATCAAGTTCGTGATCGAGTCGCGCAGCCGCCTGCAGCACCAGCTGTCCACCCTGACCGCGCAGCGCGACCAGTGGCAGCAGCAGGCCGAGGACTACAGCGCGCAGGTGGCCGATGCGGAGATCGGCCTGGAAGAACTGTCGGCGCGCGTGGAGGAAGCGCGCATGCTGGCCGAGCAGAAGGGCGAGCTGCTGCCGGTGCTGGAGCAGGAATGGCGCGAAGCGCAGACCAGGAGCACCGAGTCGCGCGCGCGCATCATGCAGGCGCAGCAGCAGCTTGAGCTGGAATCGGCGCATCAGCGCAACGCCTCCAACATCCTGGCCGGCCTGGCCACGCGCAAGGAGCGCCTGCAGCAGGAAAAGAGCGGCCTGGCCATGCCCGATTCGTCGCACCTGACGAACCTGAAGATGCAGCTGGAGGAAAAGCAGCAGTCGCTGGAAGAGCAGGGCATGATGCTCGAGGAAGCGCTGGAGCAGCAGCCAAGGCTGGAAGAGGAGCGGCAGGCGGCGCAGGCGGCCGTGCAGTCCGAGTCGGCCGCCACCCACCAGCTGGAAGCGCGCCTGAACGCGCTGCGCCAGCTGCAAGAGCGCGTGCAGACCGAAGGCAAGATTACGCCCTGGCTGCAAAAGCATGAATTGAACGAGCTGCCGCGCCTGTGGCAGAAGCTGGACATCGAAGAAGGCTGGGAAACCGCCCTGGAAGCCGTGCTGCGCGAGCGCACCTCGGCGCTGCAGGTGTCCAATATCGAATGGGCCAAGCACTTCTTCGGCGATGCCCCGCCAGCCAAGCTGGCGCTGTTCGCGCCGGCCGTTGCCGCGCCATCCGGCGCGTCCGCCGACGCGGGCGGTGCCGGGCTGCGTCCATTCCTGGACTTGCTGCGCCTGAACGATCCGGGCCTGCGCGGCGTGCTGCAGGACTGGCTGCACAACGTCTTCCTGGCGGAGGACAATGCAGGCGCCTTCGCTGCGCGCGGCACGCTGCCTGCCGGCGGCTGCTTCGTGACCAAACAAGGCCACATCATCACCCAGTCGTCGGTCCGCTTCTATGCCGCCGACGACGAACAGGCCGGCATGCTGGGGCGCCAGCACGAGATCGACAACATCACCAAGCAGCTGCGCGCGCAATCGATGCTTGCGGAGGAAGCCCGCACCCGCGCGGTGCGTGCCGACGCGGCGCTGGGCAACCACGCCCGCCTGCTGACGGAGCTGCGCGCCAAGGTGCAAAGCCTGACCGCCAGCGTGCACACCCTGCAGCTGGAAGTGGTCAAGCTGTCCGAGATCGAGGCGCGCTTCAACCAGCGCAGCAACCAGATCGAGAGCGACCTGGCGGAAATCGCGGCGCAGGAAGAAGAACAGATGCAGGTCAAGCTCGAATCGGAAGAAAAGTTCGAACAGCTGGACATGGAACTGGGTAGGCTGCAGGGCGAACACGAAGATGGGCAGAGCGCCTACATGCTCAAGGAGCAGCGCCTGGCCGATGCGCGCGAAGCCTTGCGCGAACTGGAACGCCGCGCGCAGGAGGCGGAGTTTGCCGAAAAGTCCGGCCGCAACCGGATCGAGGAGCTGCGCCGCAATATCGCCACCGCCAGCGCCCAGGTGGCGCAAGTGACGCAAAGCCTGGAAGCGGGCCAGCTGGAGCTGGCGGGCCTGGAAGCGGGCAGCGCCAACGAGGGCTTGCAGGAGTTGCTGGACCGGCGCACGCAGCAGGAACGCGCGCTGGCCGATGCGCGCCATGAACTGGACCAGATCACGCAGCAATTGCGCCAGCACGAAGATGCGCGCATGCAGTCCGAGCGCAGCCTGCAGCCGCAGCGCGACAAGATCACGGAAATGCAGCTCAAGGAACAGGCCGCGCGCCTGAACCAGGAGCAGTTCGCCCAGCAGCTGGCCGAAGTGCAGGCCGACGAAGCCGCCCTGGCCGAGAAGCTGCACCCGGACATGAAGGCGTCCTACCTGCAGGGCGAGGTGACGCGCCTGACCAATGCCATCGCCGCCCTGGGCGCCGTCAACCTGGCCGCGCTGGACGAACTGGCGACGGCATCCGAGCGCAAGAACTTCCTGGATGCGCAGAACCGCGACCTGTGCGAAGCCATTGCGACCCTGGAAGACGCCATCACCAAGATCGACAAGGAAACGCGCGACCTGCTGCAGGATACGTTCGACCGGGTGAACCAGAGCTTCTCCGAACTGTTCCCGATCCTGTTCGGCGGCGGCCAGGCCAAGCTGATCATGACCGGCGAGGAAATCCTCGACTCCGGCGTGCAAGTGATGGCACAGCCCCCCGGCAAGAAGAACGCCACCATCCACCTGTTGTCCGGCGGCGAAAAGGCGCTGACCGCAACGGCCCTGGTGTTCTCGATGTTCCGACTCAACCCCGCGCCTTTCTGCCTGCTGGACGAGGTGGACGCGCCACTGGACGACGCCAACACGGAGCGCTTCTGCCGCATGGTCAAGCGTATGTCGGACCAGACCCAATTCCTCTTCATCTCGCACAACAAGATTGCGATGGAGATGGCCAATCAACTGATCGGTGTGACGATGCAGGAACAAGGTGTATCGCGC
>JAJTCO010000105.1 GCA_021323265.1 Pseudoduganella sp.
AAATACAATTTCTTATAGAAACTCGTGTGAATAGGAGTAAGTCCGCTTCTGGCCGGTTGCGGTACTGCCTCGATCGTTCCAAATATCGTTGGAGACTTTAAGCGAGATTTTCTTCTAACGTCTTCAGTGATAACAATCGAGCACCGGTTTGTACTTGCCAGTCGTCGAACAGCGTGCGTATGCTTCCGCCGCCATAAATAGCAATGCCCAAATTCCGTTCAGATATCCAGTTAGTGGGCGGCTCTCCATCGTGATGCTCGTGTGGCACTCCCTCGCTGCATTGTTTACACAGCATCCGCACATTTACTGTCCAATCTTCCAGTACATGCGAACCTTGAGATAAGAGTTCTTCGAGCACGTGCAAGTCGTCATCCTTGGTGAGCTCCACCACAGCTGTTACCGTCCGGTAGCCAGACTGCTCAAATAGTTGCAGCACGTTGAACACCGGATATTCTCTCTCATCAATCTGTCGTCGCCCAACTGCGGCGCCGTCGTGAAGCACAATGTCGCCATGCCTAAATCCTGATTCCATGAAAGGGATGCTATCAATCCTCGCGCGGACAGGATCTATTCTAGTGGCCCACACTACTTCGCCGGCACCATTGGGATTTAGACGGACTGGCGTAATGCCAAAGTTCATTTCAATTGGGCCCGACTCTCCGTCGAGACGAATCCCGTTTTGTATCCAGGCACTCCTCGCAATGTCCCAGCTCCGTAAGGCCGTCGCTGCGATGGCTAGATTCCACCGGGCAGCTTCATCTTCTGGACACAATTCATTGGCCAATTTATTGTATTTGAGTGAAAGCTCCCACTCCCCACGATATTTGTAAATGAGGCCAATGTTGTAGTAGCTTTCTGACTTTTCTGGGTCGAGAGTGATAGCCTCAGAATACAATTCTAGAGCCTCGGAGTCATGGCCTTCATCAGATAGTTGCTGGGCCTTCGCGTGGAGCTGCTGAGCTCTCTTCTTTTTGAAATTAAAAATTTCCAACATATCCTTCTCACGTTTAAGGATTAATCCTCTCCGAGGACCAGGTAACTTGGCTGCACAAGATCAAATGACGGCTTATGGCCGTTAGCCGTGGTGGTCGGAATTCAAGTACGCCGTTAGCTCCACAGCATTCATTTGAGATACGGA
Source organism: Pseudoduganella sp. (assembly GCA_021323265.1). GTDB lineage: Bacteria > Pseudomonadota > Gammaproteobacteria > Burkholderiales > Burkholderiaceae_D > Rugamonas. The sequence continues at coordinate 1,139 of JAJTCO010000105.1, forward strand.
ATCTTCAATCATCTCGAGGGCCATAAAACCTTCACGAGTATGGACGAAGCTCATTTCGACATCGGTAAGTTGCCTTTGCAAAATGCGTTCGCAAACGTCCAAAATCTTTTGCTGCCAAGCGTTGACCATTTTCTCGTTGTTCGTCATGTTCTTCTCGCGATGGACTACTCTTGGCCGTCCACTGCCAACTAACTATTGTTCTTCCTGAGGTAATCGGCCAGCAAAGCTGTTATGTCTTCGCTACCTCGATAGAATTCCTGTTCCAATGCACCAAACCGAGCAGCATCTCGAATTTCATCAAGTGACCGCTGGCGGGCACTTCGATCAACTGGCGGATGCGAGTCGGGGAATTCTGCATTTGCTGCCGCAAGCAACGACGACGTATTCGGGGCGCCAATATCAATCAGCGCCTGCACGGTCGGGACTGCCAGGTTGCCCGCTGAATTGAAATAGTATTGGTCAAAGCCACCATTGTTCACTTCGGCCTCAAGGATCCAGATCCCGACACCAATACGTTCAATTTGTGAAAGAGCGTCCGGGCCTTGGTCAATGTATTTGTCGATCCACGGCTCAAGGACGCCGATGACATAGTCAAAATCAGTCATGGGCTAACGTAATTCATTTCGCGAATTGGCAATATAACGTGGGTGGGTGCGCGAACCGACAGTCTGCAACTGGCCGTCACCGACGCTTCAGATCAAAGCCGAAGGCAGGGGCAAACTATGTTGACTTATTATTTCTTCTAAGTCTGCTCGGCACTCAGCTACGGTGCCAAAAGTTCCGCTTTCAGCCAGATTCAACTCATCCTCAACAGCATCAAGAAGGCAATATAGCTCTGTACTAGTTGCCGTGCCACCTAATGACAACGCAATTTGCTTCGCGGCTGTAATCGCTTGCCACAATCCTACTTCAGTGCGAAACGAGCGAAGTAGAATATACAACAACCAGCGTCCAGCCAGTTCTAGGTCAGCATCGCCTTGCACAGAATTCAGGTCATCAATCAGCTGAGGCAGTGGTTTATGCCAAGACACTTCAATGACTTCGCCTGGAGGTGCATCCATCGCCCCAATCACAGATATTGCCCATTCGCGGGCGCTGTCCGGCTTGCACACGCCAGCTTCAAGCCCAATACGAAAGAACTGGGCGCAAGTAGCTAACGAAGGTGTCATAAAGTATTTCTCACTAATTCCAGAATCATGGCTTCATTTCGTATCCGGCGGCTTTTGGCCGTTACTGGCAATTTGGCTTTGAAGCAAACAGCAACGCAACGTCACCGGCCATGCTCTCGAGTTGCCCTGCGTCGAACATGATGTTGACGCGAAGTTCGGAATCATAGTCTGGGCCAGCCAATGTCACTTTGATCCGGATATGTCCGGTAGCGTCCGCAGTCGCGCTGAGCGTGACCCGGCTCTCCAAATCGCCCCAATTCTTCTCGCCTTGCCAACCGGTCCATTCGTCAGCCATACCTTGAAACCATGCATCGAGAGGGGCTGCCATGAACGTCGATGAAGGTGCCATACCCGAAAAATTGGGTGTCTTAACCTGGACAGAAAATTCAATGGCGTCTTCAAATCTCTCAGTGATGGCAAATGAAAGGAGTGATCCATCGTGTGGGGACTTGAACTCTAACCGCGTCATTTGCTCGTTCCTAATACGTTTGTCATTGCTTAGTTTCGGCTCCAACGAATGGCCGCATTTGGCGTCAACGAACGAATCGCTCCGCCAATGAGTGGATATTATCGGCCACACGAATCGCGCAGTCCGATGCCATACTAATCATCGGCAGCATATATACGATGCCTGAAGCATCGAATGCTAACACTTCCCCACCACCGTTTCCCGCAAACGCGATAAAACCCGGAGCGAGCGTCTCGACATCGATGTCTCGATTATGCCCAGGAATTTCGTCTATCCGCCAAAGTGCAATGTGCCCCGGCGAATCTTCGTCTGTGGTAAATCCTTCAAAGGCAGCGTTGGTGTCGAGGTATTCGACATACTGACTAGGTATCTCGGGAAGCAAAAAATTCTCCTACGATTTTTGGAACCGTCTGCTTCTGGCCGTTTGCGCCCGCTATTCAGCAATCGATGCACCCAGAATAGGCCAGGCTTAAGTCGAATATGGTGCACCACGCAGTTCGACCGTGTTGCCTTCCGGGTCGTCGAGGTAGATGGACGGCCCCTCGCCTTCAGCACCGTAGCGCGGTTCGGACGGGCCGTTCGCCACGCCGTGCGCGGACAGGTGGGCGCGGATCGCCGCCTCGTCGAACGGCTCGACGCGGAAGCAGAAATGGTCGACGTTGCGCCCTTCCTTGCCCGGCGCGGCGCCGCCCATCTTGCCCAGCTTCTTATCCACCGGCACCAGGTCCACCAGCGAGCTGCCCGCGCGCAGCTGGATCAGGCCAATCTCGTCCTGGCGGCGCTCGACGCTGCAGCCCAGCACTTCGGTGTAGAAGCGCGTCATGCGGTCGGCATCGACGACGCGCAGCACGATATGGTCGATTTCACGGATCTTGATCAATGTAGGTCTCCTTGTCAGGCGTCTGGCACCGGATTGCTGCCGGAAACGGGCACGTAGCGCCCGCCGCGGAATTCGAACTTCATGCTCTGGTCGATGCGCTGCGCCGGTGCGTTGGCGTCCTTGCCGGCCTTGCTTATCGCGCCGGTGAAGCGCAGGGTCAGCGGACCGGGCGTACTGGCGCTGGCCGCGGCCGTTGTGACTTCCCAGCGGCCTTCGATGGCATAGCAGCGCCCCGGCCGCACCGGCTCGTCGGCGTAAGCGTGGTCGCCCGGCTGCAGGCCTTGCACGATGCCGCGCAGGCGGTCCACGCAATCGGGCCGCGCATAGACGTTGCCGCCATTGATCTTCTGCAGCAGCAGCGGCTGCGCCTTCACGCCGTCCGGCCCCAGCGCGTACAGGGCGAACAGGTCCACGCAATGCCCTTGCCAGCAGCTGCCCCAACTCACGTGCAAGGCCTGTGCGGAAGCCGTCAGCGGCACCAGCGACATCTGGGCGCGTCCTTCGAAACCCTGCAGGTCGAACGGCTCCTGGCGTTTGGCCACGCTCCAGCCGTTCTTGCCAGGTTTGAAGGTGTAGGCCGCCAGGCCAACCGGCGTGCCGTGCGCGATCTGCGGCTCGCCGCTCTCGTGCACCGGTGTCATGGTGGCCAGCAGTACGATGCGGTCGGGCGCCACGCGCACCGCTTGGCGCGGCACCACGGCGACCAGGCGCCGCTTGCCCTGCCGCGCATCCCAAGCGCGCGTCACGGCGCTGGCCGGGATCGACACCACGCGCCCGCCCTCCTCATCCTTCCATGTCGGGAAAGCCAGCTGCAACAGCTCGTCCGGCTGCGGGTCGGCAACCTGGGCAAGCGCCAGGACAGGCAGTGCGCATACGGCGGCAAAGGCGCGTTTCATAGGAAGCTCCTAGATGCGAAGGCGGCGGCGGTCGTTGAGGAAGGTAGCCAGTTGCGGCGGCGTGAGGACGTTGACCGGGTCGCCGTGGAAGACGTACAGGTAAGGCTCGCCGCCCATCCGGTCGGTCATCTTCGCCAGTACCAGGAAGGCGGTGCCGAGCGGGTACACGTCCGTATCGCGCAGCCGCTGCGAGCACTCGACCCGCATCTCCGGACTGTAGGCCTGCCCGTTCACCGGGCGCACGACCACGCGGCCGCCCTCCTCCACCGATTCCACCGCGACGTCGCGGTATGCAAAAAGATCTCTTGTCATCCTGCCATGTTACCTGATCGCCAGCGGCCGTGCGCGCGCCCAGCGGTTGGACGAGAGCGAGAACGTCAGGGCGCGCACCTGGTGGTACCAGCCGGCCGGCACGTACAGCATGTCGCCCGGCTGGACCAGGACCTCGATCATGCTCGCCTGCCGCGCCAGCGGGAAGCGTTCGTAGTCGGGCGCTTCGGGGTCGAACGGTGAGCCAAACAGCACGGCGTTCGCTTCGCGCGGATAGAGGAATTCGTCGTGGTGCGGCGGCGACAGGAAGATGCGCTTGCTGCCCCACAGCTGGGCAAAGATGTTGTCATCGAAGTCGCAGTGCAGCGGCGTGACCGTGCCCGCTGGGCCGATCCAGAAGCGCGGCGGCCCCATTTTTTCGAAGTAGCCCGGCCAGTGGCACATGCCATTGAGCTCGCGCAGCTCCAGGTTGCCCAGGTATGGCGGCAGCCCCTCCGTGGCGTCGGCCAGGTCGAGGTACTCGCCCATCGTCATGTCGCGCATCGCGCGGTCCGGTGCGAAGGCCGTGCCGACATAGTCGCCCACGCGCGCGCGCACCGGCAAGCCGGCAAAGCGCTCGCGCAATACCTGCGGGCCGAGCGCGCAGATCGGCCAGCGGCGCACCACGCCTTCCATCAGGAACGGCAATCCTTGCGCCGCGCGGGCGCGGAACTGGGCGGCGCTCAGGGCGCCCAGGCGCGGCACCGTGTCGATGGCGGGCAGCGCGCGCGATGCGGCGCGGATGGCGTCGCGCATCCACGCCATCGACGGCACGCCGCGCACCTGCGCATCGCGCTGGGCACGGGCGGCAGCCTTGGCGGCTTCGCCATCCGGCGGCAGCGCGCGCGATGCTTCCAGCGGTGGCAAGCGGGACGACACGGCTCAGGCCTCCTGGCGCAGCACCAGCAAGGCTACCGCTTCGGCGTTGATGCCCTCTTCCCGGCCGAGGTAACCCAGCTTTTCATTGGTCTTGGCTTTCACGTTCACGTGGCCGACCGGTACGCCCAGGTCGGCCGCGATGTTGGCCGCCATGGCTGCGATGTGCGGCGCCATCTTCGGGCGCTGGGCGATGATCGTGCAATCGACGTTGCCGATGTCGTAGCCGGTGGCGCGCACGCGCTTGGCCGCCTCGCGCAGCAGCACGCGCGAGTCGGCGCCGCGGAACTCTTCCGCGGTGTCCGGGAAATGCCGGCCGATGTCGCCCAGCGCCGCGGCGCCGAGGATGGCGTCGGTGATGGCGTGCAGCAGAGCGTCGGCATCCGAATGCCCGAGCAGGCCGCGCTCGTGCGCGATCTCGACCCCGCCGAGGATCAGCTTGCGGCCTTCGACCAGCCGGTGCGAATCATAGCCCTGGCCGATGCGGAATGGGAGTTGCTTCATTTTGAATCCTGTCCTAAGTACATTTCTGCGATCGCGATATCGGTCGGCAGCGTCACCTTCAGGTTGCGCGGGTGGCCCTCCACCAGCTTGGGGGAAAAGCCCAGCATCTCGACCGCGCTGGCGTCGTCGGTGATGGCCTGCGGGTCCGGCGCCAGCGCCAGGGCGCGCAGCAGCAGCGCATACGAGAACATCTGCGGCGTCTGGGCCAGCCACAGGCCGTCGCGCGGCGTGGTTTCCACCGTGCCCGAGCGCGTGGACTTTACCGTGTCCACCACCGGCAAGGCAAGCAGTCCGCCGCCCTCATGCCCGCCCACCGCTGCGATCAGCTTCGCGATCAGGGCCGGCGTCAGCCCGGGACGCGCGGCGTCGTGCACCAGCAGCATGTCGTCGTCGTGCACCTCGGCGCGGATGGCGCGCAGGCCGTTCAGGATCGAGTCCATGCGCGTGGCGCCGCCGCAGCGCAGGACCGTCACGCCGCGTTCGGGCGTGATCGAGTCGATGTAGCCGTCGCCGGCGCTGACCACCACGTAGGTGTGCGCGATCTGCTCGCTGCGGCGAAACGCTTCCAGCGTGTGCTGCAGCATGGGAACGCCGTTGATCGGCAGGTATTGCTTGGGGCTTGCCGCCGCCATGCGCGCGCCCACGCCTGCGGCGGGGATCAGTGCAAAGTATCGCTTCATTTTTTGCTGCGTGACTTTCTCAAAATATTCTGTATCTCGCCGTTGCAGGACTTGCTCAGGCGGACGTATTCCGCCGGCGAGTCGATGGCCGCCTGCTGCACTTCCACCTTGGCCATCTCGGCCTTGATGTAGGGCATCCAGCCGCTGTCGATTTCATGCGCCAGCGCCGAGCGCGCGGTGCCGGCCGGCGCGTACAGCGGCTTGGCTTCGAACCTGCGCGCCAGCGCCGAGCGCACGATGGCTTCGACCTTGGGCAGGTGGTCCATGTAGGCGTTCATGTGCCGCAGTTCATGCGACAGGATTTCGGCGTAGCCGCAGCTGCCGGGCGGGAATTCGTTGCCGACGTAGATGCGCACGGGCGCATACGTCAGCTGCACCCGGATCTGCGGCGCCACGCATTCGTAGCCGCTCACCGGGTCGGTCAGCATCGGCCCGTCCAGCCCGATCTGCACGCGCGACTCGGTGCGGGTCAATCCGAGCACGAAACCGCTTGCGGGCATCTTGTCGGTTTTCATGGCCGACAGCTGCTTGTACGACAGTTGCGTGTTGACGGTGTAGCCGTTCTGGCGCGCCGACAGCACGGACACCGTCTTGCTGATGGTGTCCTCGCAGCGGATCTGGAACGGCGTGCGCTTCACCTGCGCCGCCTGCGCCTGGCTCGCCCACATGGCGAGGACCAGCAGCAGGCAGCACAGGGCGTTCATGTTCAGTCCAGCTTCCAGTCGCCGCTGCGCAACTTGTCCAGCCAGAAGGTGCCGATCACGGTTTTCACGTCGGTGATCTTGCCGCTGCGGACCCAGTCCAGCATTTCGTCGACGGTGGCGCTGAAGGTCTCGATGAATTCGCCGTCGTCGAGCTTCGCCTCGCCCGCGCTCAGGCCGCGCGCCAGGTAGATGTCCAGGTGCTCGTCCGAGTAGGCGATGGCGTTGTGGATGGTGCCGACGAACTGCCAGTCGGTGCCGGTGTAGCCCGTTTCCTCTTCCAGCTCGCGGATGGCGCAGGCCAGCGGGTCTTCGTCCGGGTCGATCTTCCCGGCCGGGAGTTCGATGAAGACGCGATCGAGGGGATAGCGGTACTGGCGTTCCAGCAGGACCTTGCCGTCGTCCAGCACGGGCAGGATGACCACGGCGCCGGGATGCTTGATGTATTCGCGCGCGGTGTGCTTGCCGTCGGGCAGGCTGACCGTGTCGCGGTGAACTTTCAGGAAGCCGCCATCGTAGGCGATGCCGCCGTCGATGCGGGTTTCTTTCAGGTGCTTGTCCATGTTTTTTTACCCGGTAGTGCGGGTCTGTCCCAAGGGACAGACCCCGACGGTTTCCAGGGTCTGACCCTTGGGTCTGACCCGGGTTTAACGGGGTTTAGTGATGTTTACGCAGGTAGCGTACCACGAAGCCAGGGAATGCAAACACCAGGAAGGCAAAAGCTGCCACCCAGTAGAACTCCCAGTTCTGGGGGAAGGCGGTGCCGATGCGCGATTCGAGGGCGATGCCGATGCCGCCAACGACGACATACAGCACCACCAGTTCCGCCAGGCGCACCAGGAAGGGCTTCCGGGCAGCCTTGATCGGAACCAGGGCGAATACCTTCTCGTTCACGAAAGGCAGGTTGGCGGCCACCACTGCAAGCAGGATGACCAGCCAGGATGATGCATTGACGTCCATCGATCAGGAAGCCAGGGTCTTGGACATGGCGGACATGCAGGCGTTGAGCAGCGGGCCCGGGATCATGCCCAGTACCACCACGGCCACGCCGTTCAGTGCCAGCACCAGGTTCTTGTCGCCTTCGACGACCAGCGGGCTGGTGTCGGTCGGCTCGTCGAACCACATGACTTTCACGATGCGGATGTAGTAGAACGCGCCCACCAGCGAGAACATCACGGCAAACACGGTCAGCCACACGGCGCCGGTGGTCAGGACCGACTGCAGCACCGCGAACTTGGCGGCAAAGCCCATCATCGGCGGCACGCCGGCCAGCGAGAACACCAGCAGCGACATCAGCACGGCATAGGCCGGGCTGCGCTTGGACAGGCCCTTGAAGTCGTCGATCTCTTCCGCTTCGAAGCCCTGGCGCGCCAGCACCATGATCAGGCCGAAGGTGCCGACGGTGGTCAGGACGTAGGTGATGGCGTAGTACATGGCGGACGAGTAGGCGGCGGCGGCGTTGGCCGGCGACTGGCCCACCACGCCGGCCATCAGGCCCAGCAGCACGAAGCCCATCTGCGCGATGGTGGAGTAGGCCAGCATGCGCTTCAGGTTGGTCTGCGCGATGGCGGTCAAGTTACCGATGGCCAGCGACAGCACGGCCAGGATCATCAGCATCTGCTGCCAGTCGAACGCCATCGGCAGCATGCCTTCCACCAGCAGGCGCACGCAGATGGCGAAGGTCGCCAGCTTCGGTGCGCCGCCCAGCAGCAGGGTGACGCCGGTCGGCGCGCCCTGGTACACGTCCGGTACCCACATGTGGAACGGCACGGCACCGAGCTTGAAGGCCAGGCCGGCCACCACGAACACCAGGCCGAAGGTCAGGATGGACGGGTTCACGGAGCCGGAACCGATCTTCTTGGCCACTTCGGAGATGTCCAGCGAACCGGTCGCGCCGTACAGCATGGACATGCCGTACAGCAGGAAGCCGGAGGCCAGCGCACCCAGGATGAAATACTTCATCGCAGCTTCGGTTGCCTTGGCGTCGTCGCGGCGCAGCGCCACCAGGGCGTACAGCGAGAGCGACATCAGTTCCAGGCCCAGGTAGATGGTCAGGAAGTTGTTGGCCGAGATCATCACCATCTGGCCCAGCATGGAGAACAGCGCCAGGACGTAGAACGAACAAGGCGGCACCCACCAGGGTGCCCAGGGTCAGCATGTAGGTGATGCCACGTTTGCTCTGGTCCAGGAACATGTCGATCAGCAGGATCGCCGATGCGGCGACCAGCAGAAAGACTTCTGCGTAGAGCGGAACCAGGTTAGTGGTTTCCGTGATCAGGTTAGAGGTATTCATGAAAACTTGGTCCTATCTGCTATCAAGGGGCCACAGGAACTGGCAGCTTGCTCTGGGCGACGTGCGCCAGCAGGTCGGCCACGGAAACTTGCATCACGTCGGTAAATGGCGCCGGGTAAAGGCCCATGTACAGCACGGCCAGCGCCAGGATGCCCAGCATCAGGAACTCGCGGTTGTTAACGTCGGTCAGTTCTTCCACGTGCGGATTGGTGATGGCGCCGAAGATCACGCGCTTGGCCATCCACAGGGAGTACGCGGCGCCGAAGATCAGGGCGGTCGCGGCCAGGATACCGGTCACGAAATTGAACTGCACGGCGCCCAGGATCACCATGAACTCGCCCACGAAGCCGGAAGTGGCTGGCAGGCCGCAGTTGGCCATGGAGAACAGGATGAACAGTGCGGCGAACTTCGGCATCTTGTTTACGACGCCACCGTAGTCGGCGATCTGGCGCGAGTGCATGCGGTCGTACAGTACGCCGATGCACAGGAACATCGCGCCGGAGATGAAGCCGTGCGACACCATCTGCACGATACCGCCCTGCACTGCCATGTCGTTGAACATGAAGAAGCCCAGGGTCACGAAGCCCATGTGCGCGATGGACGAATACGCCACCAGTTTCTTCATGTCCTTCTGCACCAGGGCCACCAGGCCGATGTAGACCACGGCGATCAGGGACAGCACGATCACCATCGGTGCCAGCTTGTGCGACGCGTCAGGCACGATCGGCAGCGAGAAACGCAGGAAGCCGTAGGCGCCCAGTTTCAGCATGATCGCGGCCAGCACGGCGGAACCGCCGGTCGGCGCTTCCACGTGCACGTCCGGCAGCCAGGTGTGGACCGGGAACATCGGCACCTTCACGGCAAAGGCCATGAAGAAGGCGAAGAAGATCGCGATCTGCTCGGCCATCGTGAGCGGCAGCTTGTGCCACGCCAGGATGTCGAAGCTGCCCGACTTGTTGTACAGGTAGATGATGGCCACCAGCGTCAGCAGCGAGCCGAAGAAGGTGTACAGGAAGAACTTGAACGCTGCGTAGATGCGGTTGGCACCACCCCACACGCCGATGATGATGTACATCGGGATCAGGGTCGCTTCGAAGAAGAAGTAGAACAGCAGGCCGTCCATGGCGGCGAACACGCCGATCATCAGGCCCGACAGGATCAGGAACGCGCCCATGTACTGGGCCACGCGTTCGGTGATCACTTCCCACGCCGAAATCACGACGATGATCGTGATGAAGGCGGTCAGCGGGATGAACCACATCGACAGGCCGTCAATGCCCAGCGAGTAGAAGATGTTGAAGCGCTCGATCCACGGCGCCTTCTCGACGAACTGCATGCCGTGGGCCGCATTGTCGAACTGGGTGATCAGCGGGATGGTCGGCAACAGCGACACCAGGGCGCCCGCCAGCGACAGCACGCGTACCATGCCGGCGCGCGTGTCGCGGCCGATGGCCAGCACGATCAGGCCGAAGACGATCGGCACCCAGATCGACAGGCTGAGGTAAGGAGGTAGAGTATTCATCGTTGACTGCATTTGTTATCTCTTTTGCGTCAGCTGTTAAGCGTGCCAAAACGGCAGGAAGTACACCAGGAAGCCCAGGATACCGATGATCATCACGA
>JAJTCO010000033.1 GCA_021323265.1 Pseudoduganella sp.
GCGCAGCAGGGTGTGGCGGGTGGCTTGCTGCTGGCCCGGCGTGCCTTGCTGCACCTGGACCTTGGCCAGCTCCAGGTACCAGTCGCAGTACTCGTACCACACGAACTGGTAGATGGTGGAGGCGATGTTGTCGAAGCGGTAGTCGGCAAAGCCCTTGTGCACTTCCTGCTCGGCGCGGTTGAGGGCGGAGATGATCCAGCGGTCGGCGGCGGACAGGTCGGCGTCGTTGGCCGAGCAGTCGTGGCCTTCGGTGTTCATCAGCACGAAGCGGGTGGCGTTCCACAGCTTATTGTTGAAGTTGCGGTAGCCTTCGCAGCGCGCCAGGTCGAAGTTGATGTTGCGGCCCAGCGAGGCGTAGGAGGCCATGGTGAAGCGCACGGCGTCGGTGCCGTAGGCCGGAATGCCGTCGGCAAACTCCTTGCGCGTGGCCTTTTCGATCTTGGCCGCGTCCTTCGGGTTCATCAGGCCGGTGGTACGCTTGGCCACCAGGGCGTCCAGGCCGATGCCGTCGATCAGGTCGATCGGGTCCAGCGTATTGCCCTTGGACTTGGACATCTTCTGGCCCTGCGAGTCGCGCACCAGGCCATGCACGTAGACCGTCTCGAACGGCACCTTGCCGGTGAAGTGCGCGGTCATCATGACCATGCGCGCGACCCAGAAGAAGATGATGTCGAAACCAGTCACCAGCACGGAGCTTGGCAGGAAGGCCTTGAGCTCCGGGGTCTCGTTCGGCCAGCCCAGGGTGGAGAACGGCACCAGGGCCGAGGAGAACCACGTGTCGAGCACGTCGTTGTCGCGCGTGAGCGCGCCGGTCACGCCGCGCGCGGCGGCCTGCGCGCGCGCATCTTCCTCGCTGCGCGCCACGTAGACGTTGCCCTGCTCGTCGTACCAGGCCGGGATCTGGTGGCCCCACCACAGCTGGCGCGAGATGCACCAGTCCTGGATGTTGTTGAGCCACTGGTTGTAGGTGGTGCTCCAGTTTTCCGGGACAAACTTGATCTCGCCGCTGGCGACTTTTTCCAGCGCCACGTCGGCGATCGACTTGCCCGGGTTGAAGGTGCCTTCCGGAGCCGGCTTGCTCATGGCCACGAACCACTGGTCGGTCAGCATCGGCTCGATGACAACGCCCGTGCGGTCGCCGCGCGGCACCATCAGCTTGTGCGGCTTGACTTCCACCAGGAAGCCCTGCGCGTCCAGGTCGGCCACGATCTGCTTGCGCGCGGCGAAGCGGTCCATGCCCTGGTAGGCGGCCGGCGCGTTCTCGTTGATCTTGGCGTCCAGGGTCAGGATCGACGGCATGCCCAGGTTGTGGCGCTGGCCCACGGCGTAGTCGTTGAAGTCGTGCGCCGGCGTGATCTTCACGCAGCCGGTGCCGAATTCCTTGTCCACGTACTCGTCGGCGATGACGGGGATTTCGCGGCCGCACAGCGGCAGCACCAGCATCTTGCCCACCAGGTGGGTGTAGCGCTCGTCGGTCGGATCGACCGCCACGGCGACGTCGCCCAGCATGGTTTCAGGACGGGTGGTGGCCACCACCAGGGCGCCGCTGCCGTCGGCCAGCGGGTACTTGATGTGCCACATGGAGCCGTCTTCTTCCTCCGACACCACTTCCAGGTCGGAGACGGCCGTGCCCAGCACCGGGTCCCAGTTGACCAGGCGCTTGCCGCGGTAGATCAGGCCCTGCTCGAACAGGCGCACGAAGACTTCGCTCACCACCTTGGAGCGCTCGGCGTCCATGGTGAAGTATTCGCGCGACCAGTCGGGGGAGGTGCCCATGCGGCGCATCTGGCCGGTGATGGTGGAGCCGGATTTTTCCTTCCACTCCCACACTTTTTCGACGAATTTTTCACGGCCCAGGTCATGGCGCGACACCTTCTGCGCGTCCAGCTGGCGCTCCACCACGATCTGGGTGGCGATGCCGGCGTGGTCGGTGCCCGGGATCCACGCGGTGTTATGACCCAGCATGCGATGGTAGCGGGTCAGGCCGTCCATGATGGTCTGGTTGAAGGCGTGGCCCATGTGCAGCGTGCCGGTGACGTTCGGCGGCGGCAGCTGGATGCTGAAGGACGGCTTCGACAGGTCGAGGGAGGCTGCGTAGTAACCGCGCTTTTCCCACTCGCTGCGCCAGAACTGTTCAATGTCGGCAGGCTCGAAAGACTTGGCTAATTCCATGATATGGGCTGTAAATTTGGCGAAAACTTCCATTATATCGGAGTATTCTAGTGGTCTGTCTTTCCGACACAGGAGAATAGCCATGAAAAAGCTTCTGTTCCTGCTGGTCCTGGCCGGCGCCGCCGGCGGCGCCGCCGCCACCGAACCCACTTCCCGCTTCCAGGGCTTGATTTCCTTCCGCAGCGGACCTGATCCGGCCGGGCAGACACCGGTCTATTGGGCCACCAGCCAGACCCTGCACCATGTGCTGCACCCACGCGCCGCGGTCGCCAAGTTCGGCCCCGACTGGGCGCGCGAGATCCGCTGGTGCGGCGACGGCAGCGGCAAGCCGACCCGGGGCGAATGCATGGACATCTATTACAACTTCAAGAAGGGCCGGCCGATCACGGAACAGACGCAGGACCTGCTGCATCCCGAGCGCTAGGAGGACGCCATGGCAAAGATGGCAATATTGGCACTGGCGGCTGCGTTGCTGGCGGGCGAAGCGGCGGCGCAGAACCTGCCGGCCGGGGTGGAGGGCTTGCGCGGCCGGCACTGGCGCGGCGGCGAATGCTGCGGCTGGAGCTGGGACTGGACCCAGGTCAATGGTCCGACCTTCCGCGGCAGCTTCCGCAACACCAACGGCCAGGTCCTGAACGAAGAGGGCATCATCATCTCCATCCGCGGCGACCGGGTCGAAATCACGCGCGGCGGCGGCTCCGCCATGGGTGGCTGCACTTACGAGGGAACCATACGCGGCGCCACCGCCTCCGGCAATTATTCCTGCCGTGGCGCGCCGGCAGGGCAGTGGTCGGCGCATATCTCGCAGGCGGTGGGCGGGCGTTAGCGCGGTTTGCCCGCAGTGGCGGCCCTCGGTTATAGTGCCAGGGCCATGACCAAGACCAGCGAGACAGCAGCGACGCCGGCGCCGCGCAAACGTGGCCGCCCGGCACAGGGGGAATCGGACAGCCTGAGAGGCTTGCTGGTTGCCGTGTCGGCGCGCCTGTTCCGCGAAAAGGGCTTCGACAACACCACCGTGCGCGATATCGCTGCGGCCGCGGGCGTGCAGGCGGGGTCCTGGTTCTACCATTTCAAGTCCAAGCAGGACATCCTGCAGGCGGTGATCGAGCAGGGCATGCAGCAGGCGCTGTCGCGCATCGAGGAGGTGGCGGCTTTGCGCCTGCCACCGCGCGAGGCCTTGCGCCGGCTGGTGCACACCCACCTGGAAACCTTGCTTTCGCCGGGCCAGGATTTCGTCTACGTCATGCTGTACGAGTGGCGCGCGCTGGATGCGGAGGCGCAGCAGCGCGTGGTGGCGGCCAAGGATCGCTATGAGGCGTTGTGGGATGCGGTGCTGCGCGAACTGCAGGCTTCCGGCGAGTGGCCGGCGCCGGGCAAGCTTGACCGGCTGTGGCTGTTCGGGGCGCTGAACTGGTCGGCGCAATGGTACCGGCGCGATGCGGGCGTCAGCATCGACGAGTTGGCCGAATCCGCCATCCGCTTCCTGCTCCGCTAGCCCTTGCGCGTTGCTCCACAACCAGGCCGGGCGCGAAAGCGGGTAGGACCTGGCGGTTTGGCCGACCTCCCGATCCGCGACTGGCTGTTCAACGCGCTGTTGCGAGCTAGCGATACAGGGACTGGTGGTTGGCGCGCAGCACGTGCTTCTGGATCTTGCCGGTGGAGGTCATCGGCAAGCTGTCCACGATGGCGATGTGCTTCGGTATTTCGAAGCCGGCCAGCGTGCTGCGGCAATGCTCCTGCAGCGCACCGGCGTCGGCGGACTGGCCGGGTTTCAGGCAGACGAAGGCGGTCACCGCCTCGATCCATTCCTGGTGCGGCAAGCCGACCACCGCAGCCATGGCAACCGCCGGGTGGCCGAGCAAGGCTTCTTCCACGCGGATGGCTGGCACGTTTTCGCCGCCGGTCTTGATCATGTCTTTCAGGCGGCCTTTGAAGTGCAGGTAGCCGTCATCGTCCCACATGCCCAGGTCGCCGGTGTGGTGCCAGCCGAAGCGGCGGGCGGCGGCGCTTGCCTGCGGGTCCTTGTAGTAGCCCAGCATGGCATTTGCACCGCGGTGCACGATCTCGCCGACCTCTCCTTTGCCAAGCAGGCGCCCGGCGGCGTCCATGATGGCGGTGTCGTTGACCGGCGTCGTTTGACCCCAGCAATTGCCGGTGCGGTGCTGCTGCTCGGGCGGGAAGTAGACCGTCATCGGGAACATTTCGGTTTGCCCGCTGCCCAGCGCGAAACGCGGGCAGAACTCCTGCATCAGGCGGCCCAGCAGATCGGGCGCCATCGGTGCCATGGCGTAGATGGCCAGCCGCAGCGCCGACAGGTCGTGCTGCGCCCGCGACGGGTGCTGCAGCATGGCGCCGTACATCGCCGGCAGCGCGGCCACCAGCGTGACGCGGTCGCGCGCCAGGGTCGCCAGCACGGCGGCCGGGTCGAAGCCGCGCGAGATCGAGATCGCGGCACCGCACGCCAGCCCCGCTGCGGCCATGCTGAATTGGGCGCAGTGGAATAGGGGCAGGATGGCGGACAGCACGTCCTGCGGCACGATCGAAACTGTGATGGCGTTCGACATCACGGCAGCCAGCACGGAGCGGTGCGAGTGCATCGCGCCTTTCGGGTTACCGGTGGTGCCGCTGGTGTACATGATCAACGCCAGGGCGTGCTCGTCGATTTCGAGCGCGGGAGGCGTTACCGGCTGGCCGGCGAGTGCCTGGGCCAGCGTGCCTGCTTCTTTGGCGCCGGGGCCGCAGCTCAGGAGCGGTACGCCCAGCGCCGGCAACGCGGCGCTCCAGGCCGGATGGGCCGCCAGTTGCGCATCCACCACCAGCAGGCGCGCTTCGGCGTGCTGTACGATGTAGCTTACCTCTGTCGGCGATAGCATGGCGTTGATCGGCACCCAGACCATGCCCGCCTTCAGGATGCCGAAGGCGGCCAGCATGAAGTCCATCGAGTTGGGGCTCAGCATGGCCACTTTGTCGCCCGGTTGCAGGCCGCTGGCCAGCAGGTAGTGCGCAAAGCGGTTGCTGTCCTCGTCCAGTTGGGCGTAGGACATGCTGCTGCCGTTTTCCAGTAGCGCCGTCGCGGCGCCGTTGCGGCGCGCGCTGCGGGCAACGAGATCGCCCAGGGTGTCCTGCATGCGCTCAGTCATGGCCTGCCTCCACGAAAAGGTCGATCATCGGCTCCACGCCCGGCGTCACCAGGTACTGGGAGAAGTCGGTAACGCCGCTGTCGCGCAGGACTTGCTCGTCGATGAAGAAGTTGCCGTTCGTCGTGCGGCTTTCCCTTGTCAGTATCAGGTGGGCGGCATCGGCCATGATCTCCGGCGTGCGGCCGTACTGGGCGCCGCCGGGCAAGGCGACGTTGAGGGCGGCTGTTGCAATGACAGTGCGCGGCCACAGGGAGTTCACGCCGATTCCGTCCTCCGCAAGCTGGGCGGCCAGGCCGTGCACGATCATGCTCATCGCGTACTTCGACGTGGTGTAGGCGGCATGGCGGGCGAACCATTTCGGGTTCATGTCGATCGGCGGCGAGAGCGTCAGGATGTGCGGGTTGCTGGCTTGCTGGAGATGCGGGATGCAATGCTTGGCGCAGACGAAGGTACCGCGCACGTTGATGTCCATCATCAGGTCGTAGCGCTTCATCGACGTGTTTTGCGCGTTCGTGAGGCTGATGGCGCTGGCATTGTTGACCAGGATGTCGATGCCGCCAAACTCGGCGACGCCTCGTTCGATGGCGGCGACGACCTGTTCTTCCTCGCGGATATCGACCGCCAGCGGCAGTGCATTGCCGCCGGCGGCGCGGATTTCCTCAGCGGCGGAGTAGATGGTTCCCGGCAGGCGCGGATCGGGTTCGGTGGTCTTGGCGGCGATGATCACGTTCGCGCCATCGCGCGCTGCGCGCAAGGCGATCGCCTTGCCAATGCCCCGGCTCGCGCCGGTGATGAACAGGGTCTTGCCTTGCAGTGTAGTCATGGCTTCTCCGTCAGGGTGTGATTTCCAGCAGCAGCTGCCCGGTCGCCACCTGCGTGCCGAGGGCGGTGGCGAGCGCGGATACCTTGCCGTCGCGCGTGGCGAGCATATTGTGTTCCATTTTCATCGCTTCCAATGCCAGCAATGGTTGGCCGATGCTGACTTGCTCGCCTTCCCGGACGTGCAGCGCAACCACGCGACCGTTCATTGGCGCCGCGATGCGGCCATCGGCGGCGTCATTGCCCGCCAAGCGTGGCGGCGCGTCGCCCAGGTCGTCCAGCGCATGTTCGACGCCGTCCAGCAGGAAGAACAGGCGGGCCCTGTCGGCGGCGAAATGCAAAAGCGCGGGCTGGCCGTCAAGGGACAGGTGCAAGCTTCCATTGCCGGCATCGACCACGTCGACACGCACGGACGCCGCAGCGCTTTCGCTGGCGATGTGCCAGGCGCCGGGTCCGCAGGCGGTGGCGCGGCTCCGGTGCGCGGCGCCGTCCAGAGTGAAGTGCAAGGGCAACGGGTCGGCGTGGCTGGAGCACCAGCCGTGCAGCTCGGCCGGGTAGCGGCGCGGGTGGCGCTGCGCGCGGTGCCAGGCCAACAGCGCGACCGCCGCCGGCAAGCTGCGGCCCGTCGCGGGAACGCTGCCGCGCAGGCCGGGCGGCAGGTATTGGGCGATAAAGCCGGTGCTTGCCTGGCCCGCGGCAAAGACCGGGTGCGCCAGGCATTGCGCGAGGAAGCCGCGATTGCTGGGCAAGCCAAGCAGCAGGCATTCACCCAGCGCGCGGCGCAGCCGGCGCAGGGCGTCGGCGCGGTCGCTGCCGTGGGCGACCAGCTTGGCCAGCATGGAGTCGTAGTAAGGCGGCACCTGCACGCCGTCGGCCAGCGCGTGGTCGCAGCGCACGCCGGGCGGCGCCTGCCAGCGCCAGACCGTGCCGCTTTGCGGCATGAAGTCCTGTTGCGGGTCTTCCGCGCACAGGCGCACTTCGATGGCGTGGCCGCCGGCCGCGCGCCGCGCATCAAGTTCGTCCTGGGTCAGCGGCAGTGGCGCGCCGCAGGCCACCAGCAGCTGCCACTCCACCAGGTCGACGCCGGTAATGGCTTCCGTCACCGCGTGCTCGACCTGCAGGCGGGTGTTCATTTCCATGAAGTAGAAGGCGCCGTCGCGGTCGAGCAGGAACTCCAGCGTGCCGGCGCCCACGTAGCCGATGGCGCGCGCCGCCACCACGGCCACTTCGCCCATGCGCGTGCGCAGTTCGGCGGATACGGCGGGCGAGGGCGACTCCTCGATCAACTTCTGGTGGCGGCGCTGCACCGAGCAATCGCGTTCGCCCATGTGCACCACGTTGCCGTGGCTGTCGGCGAATACCTGGATTTCGATATGGCGCGGCTCCAGCAGCGCGCGCTCGAGGATCAGTTCATCGCTGCCGAAGGCGTGCTGGGCCTCCGAGCGCGCCGCAGCCAGCGCCGCCGCGAACGCGCCAGCGTCGTCCACGCGCCGCATGCCGCGGCCACCGCCGCCGGCAGCGGCCTTGACCATCACGGGATAGCCGATGCGCTGCGCTTCCTGCGCCATGCGGGTGTCGGACTGGTCTTCGCCCTGGTAGCCGGGGATGCAGGGCACGCCCGCTTCCAGCATCAGGCGCTTGGCGCCGGCCTTGTTGCCCATGGCCGTCATGGCGGCGGGCGGCGGGCCGATGAAGACCAGCCCGGCGTCGGCGCAGGCTTGCGCGAAGTCGGCGCGCTCGGCCAGGAAGCCGTAGCCGGGGTGCACGGCGCCGGCGCCTGCCGCGCGCGCGGCGTGGAGCAGGGCTTCGATGTTGAGGTAGGAGTCGGCCGGCGCGGCGCCGCCGATGCGCAGCGCGGCGTCGGCGCCGGCGCAGTGCGGCGCGCCGGCGTCGGCGTCGGAGTAGACCGCCACGCAGCGGTAGCCCAGGCGGCGCGCCGTGCGCATCACGCGCAGCGCGATCTCGCCGCGGTTGGCCACCAGGATGGTGTCGAAGCCGGTCACGCTTTGCGCCCCGGCAGGATGTCCATGTACTTGCAGATGATGCCCAGCATGACCTCGTCCGCGCCGCCGCCGATGGAAGTGAGACGTGCATCGCGGTAGAACTGCGACACCGGATTGTCCAGCGTGAAGCCCATGCCGCCCCAGAACTGCAGGCAGCCGTCGGTGATCACGCGCGCCAGGCGCCCCGCCTTCAGCTTGGCCATGGAGGCCAGCTCGGTCACGTCGGCGCCGCCGATGTACATGCCGCAGGCGCGGTAGGTCAGCGCGCGCAGCGCTTCGAGCTCGGTCTGCATCTCGGCCAGCTTGAAGTGCACCCACTGGTTATCCAGCACGCTGCCGTTGAAGATCTTGCGCTCGCGCGCGTAGGCGATGGTGGCGTCGATGCAGTTCTGCATCTGCTGCACGATATTGGCCGCGCACCACAGGCGCTCCTCCTGGAACTGCAGCATCTGGTAGGTGAAGCCCTTGTCCTCCTCGCCGATCAGGAAGCGCTGCGGCACGCGCACCTCGTCGAAGTGGATCAGCCCCGTGTCGGACGAGTTCATGCCGATCTTGCGGATCTTCTTGCCGACGCTGACGCCCGGCGTATCCATCGGCACGATGATCAGCGACTTGTTGCGGTGCGCCGGACCGTCGCCGGTATTGGCCAGCAGGCACATCCAGTCCGCCTGCAGGCTGTTGGTGATCCACATCTTGCTGCCGTTGATCACATAGTCGCCGCCGTCCTTGCGCGCCGTGGTGCGCACCGCAGCCACGTCGGAACCGGCCCCCGGCTCCGACACGCCGACGCAGGCCACCATCTCGCCCGCAATGGCCGGGGCCAGGAACTCGCGCCGCAGTTGGTCCGAGCCGAAGCGCGCCAGCGCCGGCGTCGCCATATCGGTCTGCACGCCGATCGCCATCGGCACCCCGCCGCAGCGGATGTGGCCGAGCGCCTCGGCCATCGCCATCGAATACGAGTAGTCCAGCCCCAGGCCGCCGAAGGCGACCGGCTTGGACACGCCCAGCATGCCCAGCGCGCCCAGCTTGCGGAACACTTCCCTGGCCGGGAAGATCTCGGCCGCCTCCCATTCGTCCACAAAGGGGTTGATGTCGCTCTCGATGAAGCGCTTCAGGTTGCGCTGCAGTTCCAGGTGTTCGTGGCTGTATTCCATGGGGTCTCCTGTGATTATGGGCGCGCCACGCCGAACTGCACCGGGTGCAGCGTGCGGCGGCGCGCCTCGTCGCACACGGCCAGCACGCAGGCCAGCACCTTGCGCGTGTCGCGCGGGTCGATCACGCCGTCGTCGAGCAGGCGTGCGGATGTGTAGAAGGCGTCGGTCTGGCGTGCGAACGTGTCCAGCACGCGCGCGCGCATGGCATCGATGGCCTGCTGGTCGACTTCCTGGCCGCGGCGCCGCATGCTGCCTTCCATCACGCTGGCCATGGTGGCGGCGGCCTGCTCGGCACCCATGACGGCGGTGCGCGCGTTGGGCCACGAGAAGCAGAAGTCGGGCAGGAAGCCGCGCCCGGACATGCCGTAGTTGCCGGCGCCGAAAGAGGCGCCGCAGTGCACCGTGATGCGCGGCACGTTGGCGTTGGCAAGCGCCTGGATCAGCTTGGCGCCGTGCTTGATCATGCCGGCTTGCTCGTAGGCCTTGCCGACCATGAAGCCGGTGGTGTTCTGCAGGAACAGGAGCGGCGTGCCGGACTGGCAGCACAGCTGGATGAAGTGGGCCGCCTTGGTGGCGCCGGCCGGGTCGAGCGGGCCATTGTTGGTGACGATGCCCAGCGCCATGCCGCACAGGGCGGCGTGCCCGGTCACGGTGGCCGGGCCGTAGCCGGGCTTGAATTCGAGGAAGGCGGAATCGTCCACCAGGCGCGCCACCACCTCGCGCATGTCGAGCGGCGTGCGCTGGTCGCACGGGGCCAGGGCCAGGAGTTCTTCGGCGTCGTAGCGCGGCGCGCGGTAGGCCGGCAGCGCCGGCGCCAGCGCGGCGTTCCAGCCCAGGCCCGCCACCAGCTCGCGCGTGATGCGCAGGGCGTCGGCGTCGTCCTCGGCCAGGTATTCGGCCAGGCCGGAAACGCTGGCGTGCATGGCGGCTCCGCCCAGTTCCTCTTCGCCCGCCACCTCGCCGGTGGCGGCCTTCAATAGCGGCGGCCCGGCCAGGAAGGCACGCGCTCGCTCGCGCACCATCACCACGTAGTCCGACAGGCCGGGCATGTAGGCGCCGCCCGCCGTGCTCGAGCCGTGCACCACGCTGATCACCGGCAGCCCGGCCGCCGACAGGCGCGCCAGCCAGTAAAAGCCGCTGCCGCCGTGGATGAAGGTCTCCACCTTGTACTCGAGCAGGTTGGCGCCGGCGCATTCGACCAGGTGCAGGAAGGGCAGCTTCTGCGCCAGTGCCACCTGCTGCAGGCGCTGGAACTTCTCGATGCCCATCGGCTGCACCGCGCCGGCGTCGATGCCGGCATCGTCGGCCACCACCATGCAGCGCACGCCGCTGACGTAGCCGATGCCGCCCAGGAGGCCGGCGCCGGGCACCGAGCGCTCGGGGTCGGGATGGTCCAGGCCGTAGCCGGCCAGCGTGGCCAGCTCCAGGAAGGGGGCGCCGGGGTCGAGCAGGGCGCCCAGGCGCTCGCGCGGCAGCAGCTGGCCGCGGCGCGCGAACAGGGGCGCGGCGGCAGCCGACTTGTCGCGCGTGCGCGCCTCCAGTGCGCGCAGGCGCCCGAGCTGCGCCAGCAGTGCGGCGCGGTTGGCGCGCGCGGCCTCGGCGCCGGGCGCCAGGCGGCTTTCCAGGACCGGCATCAGTCGCCCTCCAGCACGCGCGGCGTGGCCGCCAGGTGGAAGCCGTTGAAGGGGGCCGTGGCGCCGCCGTCCGTGCGCAGCGCCGGCATCGGCATGCCGGGGCGCACGTTGGGGCGCCCGCCGTCCACCCGCAGCGTGCTGCCGGTGATGAAGGCGGCCGCCTCCGAGAGCAGGAAGCAGATCGCGGCCGCCACTTCCGACTCGGTGCCGAAGCGGTGCAGCGGCACCGTGCGCGGGAAGGCGCGGATGGTCTCGCGCATGGCCGGCGGGTACTGGTCCATGCCGGAGGAGGCGATGTAGCCCGGCGCCACGGCATTCACGCGCACGCCGTACTGCGCCCATTCGAAGGCGGCCGTCTCGGTGAAGCTGACCATGCCGGCGCGCGCGGCGCCCGAGTGGCCCATGCCGGGCATGCTGCCGTACATGTCGGCCACGATGTTGACGATGGCGCCGCCGTGCATGGCCATGCTCTGCTCCAGGCATTCGCGCGCCATCAGGAAGCCGCCCGTGAGGTTGGTCTGCAGCACCGCTTCCCAGCCCTTTTGCGAAATCTCGCGCAGCGGCGCCGGGAACTGGCCGCCGGCGTTGTTCACCAGGCCGTGCAGCGGCCCGTGCGCGGCCACCAGCTGCGCCACCAGCGCGCGCACGGCGCCTTCCTCGCGGATGTTGCAGCTGTAGCCGTGCGCCAGGCCGCCGGCGGCCGCGATCTCGGCGCACACGGCGTCCAGCTTGCCCGCATCGCGCCCGACCAGCAGCACGCGCGCGCCCAGCGCCGCCAGTTCGTGCGCCGTGCAGCGGCCGATGCCGCTGCCGCCGCCGGTGAGTACGATGCAGCGCCCGCGAAACAGGCCCGGGCGGAAGATGGATTGGTACATCGCGTTTCCTTTCATTGCCAGCCGAGCTGGCGCGCGGCCAGGTCGTTCAGGATTTCTTCGGCGCCGCCGCCGATCATGTATACCTTGGCGTCGCGGTAGGCGCGCTCGGCCACCGTGCCGCGCATGCAGCCCATGCCGCCCAGGATCTGCACCGCATGGTCGGCGCACTCCTGCAGCGTCTGCGCGGCGTCGTTCTTCAGCATGCATACCTGCGCCACCAGCGCCGCGCCCTGGCCCGCGTCCATGCGCGCCACCACGCTGTCGATGAAGGCGCGCGTGGCCGCGATGCGGGTCGCCATGCGCACCAGCTTGTGGCGCACCGCCTGGTGCCGCACCAGCGCCTGGCCGAAGGTGTGGCGCTGCAGGGCCCAGGCCGAGGCTTCGTCCAGGCAGGCCTGCGCCAGGTAGCAGGCGTGCATGGCCAGCATCAGGCGCTCGTCGTTGAAGTTGCGCATGAGGAGCGCGAAGCCGGCGTTCTCCGCACCCAGCAGGTGCTCCGCCGGCACGCGGCAGCCGTCGAAATGCAGTTCGGCCGTGTCCGAGCACCACCAGCCCATCTTGCGCAGCGGCGTGCGCGCCAGGCCCGGCGTGTCGCCCGCCACCAGCAGCAGCGACACCCCGCCCGCACCCGGGCCGCCGGTGCGCACCGCCACCGTGAACCAGTCGGCGCGCAGGCCGGAGGTGATGAAGGTCTTCGTGCCGTGGACAAGGTAGTGGGCGCCGTCGCGCACGGCGCGCGTGGCCAGGTTCGCCACATCGGAACCGCCCCCCGGCTCCGTCACCGCCAGCGCGCTGACGGCGTCGCCGGCGTAGATGGCCGGCAGCACGCGCGCGCGCAGCGCGGCCGAGCCGCCATGCGCGATGGGCGGGGCGCCGATGCGGTGGCTGAAGAGGGAGGCCAGCAGCCCGCCGCAGCCGGCGCGGCACAGTTCCTCGTTGAGCGCCCGCAGTTCGGCGTAGCTGGCCGGCAGGCCGCCGTCGGCCGCGGGAAAGCCGAGCGCGAGCAGGCCCAGTTCGCCGGCCTGGCGGTACAGGGCGCGCGGGAAGCTGCCCGCCTCCTCCCAGTCGTTGACGTGCGGGCGCAGCTCGCGTTCGACAAAGCGGCGTACCGTGGCGCGCAGGTCGGCGCAGTCGTCGTGCATCACGGCCTCCGGCTGGTGAAGTGGGGCGGCACGGCGATGGGCATGGCCAGCAGGCGCTGCGCCATGCCCTTGCCGAGCGCGTCGTGCCGCAGCGAGGCCATGCCGCCGCCGCCCAGGGCCTGCTCGCAGACGAAGTTGAAGGCGTCGATGCCGGGCAGTTCGTAGCGCGTCACCGCGCCGAGCACCTGCGCGCGCAGGTGCGCGGCCACGGCCTGCGCGCTGAGCTGCTCGCGCAGCAGGGGCAGGTCGGCCGGGTCGCGCGCGATGACGCCGATGTTCGAGGTGTCGCCCTTGTCGCCGCTGCGCGCCCAGGCCAGCTCCAGCAGGGGCACGTGGCGCCAGCCGGGGCGCGGCGCCTGGGCGGGCGCCGCAGTCGGCGTGGGCGCCGGTTCGGCCGCCGCTGCGCGGCCGGGCGGGATGGCCGGCTGCGCCAGCGTGCCGTCGGGCAGCTGCACGCACGGCTGCACGCGTGCCTTGTCGAGCAGGAAAGCGTGCTGCTTGATGGCTGGCGTCACGGCGGGCCGGCCGCCGATGCCGGTGGTGCCGGGCGCCCAGGAGGTGGCGGCCGGCGCGATTTCGCGCGCGAACAGTTCCAGCGCCGCGCGCTGGGGATGGGCCGCCGCCAGCCACATGACGGCCTGGCCGAAGCCATCCTGCGCGCCCAGTATCTCGGTGTGGGTAGCGCTGTAGTCGCCCAGGCCGGCCTGCGCCAGCATGGCGCGCGTGCGCTGCAGGATGGCGTCGGCCGTGCGCTGCGCCTTGCGCCCGGCCTCATGGCCGATGACGGTCAGCTGGGCCGCGCAGCGGTAGCCGTCGGCGTAGGTGGCGCTGACCTTGTAGGTGGGCGTGGGGGCGCTGCCGCGCGCGCCCTGCACCCGCACGCGCTGCGGTCCGCAGTCGGTGATGGTGACGGCGCGCCAGTCGCATGTGACGTCCGGCAGCAGGTAGCGCGCCGGGTCGCCGATTTCGTACAGCAGCTGCTCGGCGACAGCGGCGCGGCAGACCAGGCCGCCGCTGCCGGCCGGCTTGCCCAGCTCGCAGCTGCCGTCGGCGTAGCAGGTGACGATGGGGTAGCCGCTGTTGGCCCAGTCGGGCACTGTTTCCCAGTCGGTAAACAGGCCGCCGCTGCCCTGGCAGCCGCATTCGATCAGGTGCCCGGCCAGGCTGCCGCCGGCCAGGCGGTCGTAGTCGTCGGCCGCCCAGCCGAAGGCGTGCATCAGGGGCCCCAGCGTGACGGCGCTGTCGACGCAGCGGCCGGTGATCACGATGTCGGCGCCGGCATCGAGCGCGGCGCGGATGGGCAGGGCGCCCAGGTAGGCGTTGGCGCTCAGTACCTGCGCCGGCAGCGCCAGGCCGGCCTCGCGCAGTGCGGGCAGCTGGGCCGTCACGTCGTCGCCCGTCACCACCGCGATGCGCGGCGCCAGGCCCTGTTCGGCCGCCAGCGCGCGCAGCGCCGCGGCGCAGCCCTGCGGGTGGATGCCGCCG
Source organism: Pseudoduganella sp. (assembly GCA_021323265.1). GTDB lineage: Bacteria > Pseudomonadota > Gammaproteobacteria > Burkholderiales > Burkholderiaceae_D > Rugamonas. Next base: position 14,425 of record JAJTCO010000033.1, read on the forward strand.
GCGTTGGACACGATGCGCACGCCGCGCGCCAGGGCCTCGCCCAGCACCTCGCGCATGACGTCGAGGAAGTCGGTGGCATAGCCCAGTTCGGGCTGCTTGCGGCGCGCCGCCGCCAGCAGCGACATGGTCAGCTCGGCCAGGTAATCGAAGACCAGGTAGTCCAGTTCGCCGCTTGCCAGCAGCTGGCGTGCACCCAGGGCGCTGTCGCCCCAAAAGCCCGCCGCGCCGCCGATGCGGACGCACGCCTTGCCTGTTTGCACCGCGCCTCCTTAAATTAAATCATTTGATTGAATAATTGAGGTTAGCAGGAGAAGCCGGCACCGCGCAAGCGCCGTTGCAGGCGCGCCACGGGACGGCAGGAGACGGGGCGGGGAAGGGGGCGCCGCCCGCAGGGGGCGGCGCGTGGGTGGGGCTTACGGCGTCAGCGTGAAATTGACGCCGGTGGCGTTGGCCAGGGACAGGTCAACGGCCGGGATGGACTTGGCGGCATAGCCGGTGGCTGTGGCGTCGACCTGGTACTTGGCCGTGCCCGGCACCGTGCCGGCGGCGGCAAACACCAGCGGCTGGGTCGCGCTGTAGGCACTGTACTGCGGCGCGGCCAGCGGCAGCTTGCCGATGGTGTAGGCGCCGCTGGCCAGGTCGGCGCCGGCGTAGCGGATGGTCACCGTGGGGCCGCCCGTGATGGCCTGCTTGGCCGACAGCAGGGCCGATTCCGTGCTGCTGGCCGGCGTCAGCTGGGCCACGCCCTGGATGCTGCCCATGGCGCTGAGGGCGGTGAGCTTGAGCGGCGCCTGCAGCGTGCTGATCGGCACCATGGCGCTGGTGGAGGTGACCGGCACCCCGCCCACCACGTAGGCGGCATGGGTGTTGGAGGTGACCACCACATCGTAGTTGCCCACCGGCAGGCGCGTCAGCGCAAAGTCGCCCGTGCTGGTCGGCACGGTGGAGGCGATCACGTTGCCGCCTTGCTGGGCGCTGATGGTCACGCCGTCGGCCAGTGCCGCCGTTTCCAGCGCGCCGCTGATGCCGTTCATGGCGGTCGGGATCACTTTCACCACGGGTTTCAGCGCGTAGCGGCCGTTGCCCTTGGTGACGATGGACTTGCAGGCATCGAAGTCCAGCACCAGGTCGTAGCGCTGGCCGGCCTCCACCGTGAAGTTGGCATTCATCTTGATGCCGCTTTGCACCGCGCTGGGGGTGTCGAGCGCGGTTTCGCTGCCGCCCGTGGGCAGCACGCTGTTGGCCATGCCGTTGCCGGTATTCGGGTCGAGCACCAGGCGCACCTGGCTGTAGGTGCCGGCCGTGAGCGAGGTCTGGCCCAGCGACTCCATGACGCCGTTGGTCAGGCTCAGCAGGTTGATCTTGCGCCCGGCGGGCAGGGTCAGGTCGGTCCAGCCGCTGTCGTTTTCGCCGGCGGCGGCGCTCTGGTGCACGCGCACCTTGCTGACGGTCACGTTGACCGCGTCAAAGCCGCAGGCCGGCGCGTCGGTCAGCGACACGCCCAGCGTGCCCATGGTCTGGGCCGGCGGCGGGCTGGCGCCGCCGCCGCCGCCGCCGCAAGCGGCCAGCAACAGCGCGGAGGAAATCAGGGGAAGCAGGGAGACTTTCGGATTCATGGTGTGCCTCTCGGAGTTATTTGTGCTCTTCCATTATCGGTTCCGGGAGGAAAATTGCTATGTTCGGTTTCGCACATAGTAACGATCTGTTACAAACGCCATGCAAAATAAAAGGCGCCCCGCGGGGCGCCTTGGAACGGCCGGGCAGAACGCCTACTTGGCGCAGCTGTAGGTCTGCAGCAGCTGGTAGGCGGCGTGCGCCTGGACCAGGCCGTAGCCGAACTTCTCGTCGCGTCCCTTGCTGCCCAGGTCCTGGGCGCTGGCGGCCAGGGCGGCGCGCACGTCGGCCTGGCTGCAGCGCGGGAAGTGGCTCCACACCAGGGCCGCCACGGCCGACACGTGCGGCGTCGCCATCGAGGTGCCGTCGTAGTAGGCGTAGCTGTAGGGCGCCACGTCGACCACGGCGGTCTGGCCCAGCTTGCCCAGCAGGGCAGTGCCGTCCGTGTCCGACACCGACACCGACGGGATGGTGGTGACCGTGGTGCCAAGCGTGCCGGAGAAGCCGCCCGCCACGTTGTTGTAGATCACCGCCCCCAGGCCGCCGCTCTTCTGGCAGTTGGACACCTTGGTGGCGAAATCGATGCTGCCGCGCTGGATCAGGCACACCTTGCCCGCCACGCCCGTGTTGACGGTGTCGCCCAGGCCGAAGTTGGCCAGCGGCGCGCTGGCGCTGGCCTTGGGCGAGCCTTCCATGTCGCCTGCCGCGAACGGCGTGCCGCCCACGCTCAGGCTGGACTTGGCGCCCATGTTCATCGGCACGGTGGAGAGCACGCCCACGCCCGGCGCCGACAGTTCCACCTTGCGGTTGTACTGCGAGAAGCTGGCCCAGGCCTTGTTGGCGTCCAGCGCCCCCACCGAGATCACCGAGGCGTAGCCGGCCGGGTAGGACTGGGTGCGGTTGCCGTCGTTGCCGGCGGCCGCCACCGACAGCACGCCCTTCTTCTGCAGGGCGGTGAAGGCCGCTTCCTCGGTGCGGCTGGCGCGCGCCCCGCCCAGCGACATGCTGATCACGCTGGCGTTTTCCGCGCCGCACTGGTTGGCGGCGGCGGCCAGGGTGGACGAATAGGCCCAGCCGGCGGCGTCGAACACCTTGACGATGTGCAGCGGCAGCTTGCCCTCGCCCGACACGCCGACCACGCCCTTGTTGTTGCTCAAGGCGGCAACGGTGCCCGCCACGTGCGTGCCGTGGTGGTTCTCGTCGACGTTCCACTTGCCGGTACCGCTGTCGTTGTAGCCGCTCAGCGTGTTGCCGCTCAAGTCTTCATGCTGGCCGTCGATGCCGGAGTCGATGATGCACACCTTGCGCCCGGCGTAGCCGGACGGCAGGGCCGGCAGCTGGTCCGCCTGCACCATGGGGATGCCGTATGGAATCAGCTGGCCGCTGCGCGCGGCGTCGGCGCTGACCAGCGCCGTCGCCAGCGGGTAGCGCTTGACGTCTTCTTCCACGTAATCGAAATGCGGGTTGTGCTGCAGGCCGGGCAGGGCGCGCGCCGGAATGGTCAGCGCCACGGCGTTCATGCCGAAAATGAAGCGCACGTCCTCGCCCTGGGCGGCGGCGATGGCCGCTTTCGCCCGGTCCGCCATCTTGGCGTCGAAGGCCACGATGACGCGGATCTTTTCCGGCGGTGCGGCCAGGGCCGGCGGCGCGAAGGCGACAGCGAGGGCGGCGGCGAGGGTCAGGGCGGGGATGGCTGCTGGCGGTTTGTTGCTCGACTTCATGATTTGGCTCTCCCTAGTGGTCAGTGCTGACCTTACTCAGCCTAAAAGAGAGCGGCGTGCGCTGCAATGGCGGCATGAAACGTGCGCGCGACTTTTGAAGTGCTTGTTGTTTTTAGGGGCAGTTTACGTTCCAGGCGGTAAGTTCGGCCCGCGATTGCCGGACGGTAATGTCGGCGCGGCTGCCGATATCGCTTTCAAAGCCCAGCAGGAACAGGCCGTCCGCGCCGCGGCCGAGCGAACGCAGCGCGAAGGCGCGCGCGCGCGTGGGCGCGCAGCGCGTGTTGCCCGCCATCAGCAGACGGGCGCGCTGCAGCAGTTCGCCCTGCGCCTGCAGCAGCTTCAGGATGTCGATCTCGGCCAGCGGCGCGCGCAGTTCCACCATGCCCGCCGGCGGCACGCCGCAGTGCGTGGTGTGGTGCACCCACACGTGCGCGCTGGCGTGCACAAGCCAGCTGTCGTCGGCTTGCTGCGTGTAGTGGGTGCGCTGCACGCGGCACAGCGGGAGCACCAGGCGCAGCGGCGGCGCGTCGTGCGTGGCGCCGGCCTGCGGCGGGCCGCCGCCGGGCGCGCGCAGCAGGCGCAGCGGCGGCGCCACCGTGCCGGGCGCGTGGCGCTGCCAGAACTGCTCGAACGAGCGCTGCTGCGCCAGGGTCGGCGCGCTGGGCGGCGCCGCGCCTGCGGCGTCGGCCACGCTGATCGCTGTCGCCAGCAATACTGCATATCGCATTCGGTCTCCTTTCAATGCGCAACGATTATAGATATAATCCGCTCGCTGCCGTAAGGTGGCAAACGCTAGGGGTCCTGCGCGCTGTCGGTGCGCGGGTGAGAAATACCCTCCGAACCTGATCTGGATAATGCCAGCGAAGGGAAGCTTCAGGATACGCAGGGCGCGCCGCGCCCACGCGCGGCCTAACCTCCTTTGCTGGCTCCTGTGCCAACCAAGGAGCCAAATGAACGCCAACCTGAAATTCCTCGCCGAGCAGGCCGAGGTCGATTCCGCAGCCGTTGCCCCGCTGCCCAATTCCCGCAAGATCTACGTCCAGGGCAGCCGTCCCGACCTGCGCGTGCCGATGCGCGAAATCAGCCTGGCCGGCGAGAATGCGCCGGTCACCGTCTACGACACTTCCGGTCCCTACACCGATCCGGCCGCGCGCATCGACATCCGCGCCGGCCTCGATACGCCGCGCGCGGCCTGGATCGCCGAGCGCGCCGACAGCGAACTGCTGGACGGCCCCAGTTCCGACTACGGGCGCACGCGCCTGGCCGATGCCGGCCTCGACGCGCTGCGCTTCCAGCTGCAGCGCCAGCCGCGCCGCGCCAAGGCCGGCGCCAACGTGACCCAGATGCACTACGCGCGCCAGGGCATCATCACGCCGGAAATGGAGTACGTGGCGATCCGCGAAAACCTGCGCCGCCAGGAATACCTGGACGGCTTGCGCGCCGGCGGCGAGCAGGGCGCCCGCATGGCCGAGCTGCTGGGCCGCCAGCACCGCGGCGAAGCGTTCGGCGCCGCCATCCCCGCGCACATCACGCCCGAATTCGTGCGCCAGGAAGTGGCGCGCGGGCGCGCCATCATCCCGGCCAACATCAACCACCCGGAGCTCGAGCCGATGATCATCGGCCGCAACTTCCTGGTCAAGGTCAACGCCAACATCGGCAACTCCGCCGTCACCTCCTCCATCGGCGAGGAAGTCGAGAAGATGACCTGGGCCATCCGCTGGGGCGGCGACACGGTGATGGATCTGTCGACCGGCAAGCATATCCACGAAACGCGCGAATGGATCGTGCGCAACAGCCCCGTGCCCATCGGCACGGTGCCGATCTACCAGGCGCTGGAAAAGGTCAACGGCAAGGCCGAGGACCTGACCTGGGAAATCTTCCGCGACACCCTGATCGAACAGGCCGAGCAGGGCGTCGACTACTTCACCATCCACGCCGGCGTGCTGCTGCGCTACGTGCCGCTCACGGCCAACCGCATGACGGGCATCGTCTCGCGCGGCGGTTCGATCATGGCCAAGTGGTGCCTGGCGCACCACCAGGAAAATTTCCTGTACACGCACTTCGAGGACATCTGCACCATCATGAAGGCGTACGACGTCAGCTTCTCGCTGGGCGACGGCCTGCGCCCCGGCTCGGTGTGGGACGCCAACGACGCGGCCCAGCTGGGCGAACTGAAGACCCTGGGCGAACTGACCCAGGTGGCCTGGCGCCACGACGTGCAGGTGATGATCGAAGGCCCGGGCCACGTGCCGATGCAGCTGATCAAGGAGAACATGGACCTGCAGCTGGAGCAGTGCGGCGAGGCGCCGTTCTACACCCTGGGCCCGCTCACCACCGACATCGCGCCCGGCTACGACCACATCACCTCGGGCATCGGCGCCGCGCAGATCGGCTGGTACGGCACCGCCATGCTGTGCTACGTGACGCCCAAGGAGCACCTGGGCCTGCCCAACAAGGCCGACGTCAAGGAAGGCATGATCACCTACAAGATCGCGGCGCACGCGGCCGACCTGGCCAAGGGCCACCCCGGCGCGCAGATCCGCGACAACGCGCTGTCGCTGGCGCGCTTCGAGTTCCGCTGGGAAGACCAGTTCAACCTGGGCCTGGACCCGGACCGCGCGCGCGAATACCACGACGAGACCCTGCCCAAGGATTCGGCCAAGGTGGCCCACTTCTGCTCCATGTGCGGCCCGCATTTCTGCTCGATGAAGATCACGCAGGAAGTGCGCGAGTACGCCGCCCGCGGCATGCAGGAGAAGTCCATCGAGTTCGTGCAGAACGGCGCGCAGATCTACCGCGCGCAGCAGCCATGATCGAGATCGAGCTGAACGGCGCGCCGCACGCGGTGCCGCCGCGCCAGACGCTGGCCGCGCTGGTGGCGGCGCTCGGGCTGGAAGGGCAGGCGCTGGCGCTGGCGGTCAACCGCCAGGTGGTGCCGCGCCAGCGCTGGCCGCAGGTGGCGCTGGCCCCGAATGACAAAGTAGACATCGTCCGCGCCATCGGCGGCGGCTGAAAGGAACCCATGCAAGACACACCACTCACCATCGCGGGCCGGGAGTACCGTTCGCGCCTGCTGGTCGGCAGCGGCAAGTACCGAGACCTGCCGCAGACGCGCGCCGCGACCCTGGCGGCCGGCGCCGACATCATCACCGTGGCGATCCGCCGCGTCAACATCGGCCAGGACCCGCACGCGCCCAGCCTGCTGGACTTTGTGCCGCCGCATGAATTCACGATCCTGCCCAACACCGCCGGCTGCTACACGGCGCAGGACGCGGTGTACACGCTGCAGATGGCGCGCGAACTGCTCAATGGCCACAAGCTGGTCAAGCTGGAAGTGCTGGGCGACGAGAAGACCCTGTTCCCCAACATGCCGGAAACCCTGCTGGCCGCGCGTGCGCTGGTCAAGGACGGCTTCGACGTCATGGTTTACTGCAGCGACGACCCGATCCAGGCGCGCATGCTGGAAGACATCGGCTGCTGCGCCGTGATGCCGCTCGCCTCCCTGATCGGTTCGGGCATGGGCATCCTCAACCCGTGGAACCTGTCGCTCATCATCGAGCAGGCCCGGGTGCCGGTGCTGGTCGACGCCGGCGTCGGCACCGCCTCCGACGCCGCCATCGCCATGGAGCTGGGCTGCGACGGCGTGCTGATGAACAGCGCCATTGCCGGCGCCGGCGACCCGGTGCGCATGGCCGGTGCCATGCGCCTGGCGGTGCAGGCCGGGCGCGAAGCCTTCCTGGCCGGGCGCATGCCGCGCCGCTTCGCCGCCGCCCCGTCCTCGCCCATGGCCGGGAGGCTCGCATGAGCGACCGGCCTTGCGTGCTGGTGTTTTCCGGTGCCGACCCCTCCGGCGGCGCCGGCATGGCGGCCGACATCCAGGCCATCACGGCCATGGGCGCGCATGCCCTGCCGGTGCTGACCGCCATCACGGTGCAGGACAATAACCGCGTGCATGCAGTGCTGCCGGTGGCGCCGGAAGTGCTGCTGCAGCAGGCGCGCACGCTGCTGGCGCAGGTGCCGGTGGCGGCCGTCAAGATCGGCATTCCCGGCAGCGCCGAGAATGCGCAAGCCATCGCCCAGCTGATCGGCGAACTGCGCGCCACGCACCGCCAGGCCGCCGGCGCCGCGCCGGGCTGGGCCCAGCGCCTCTACAGCGATCCGCCCGTGGTGCTCGACCCGGTGCTGCGCAGCGGCCATGGCGACGCGCTCGGGCGCGGCGACGCGGTGCAGGCGCTGGCGCCGCTGTTGTCGCTGGCCACCCTGATCACGCCCAACGGGCCGGAGGCGGCCGCGCTGGCGGCCGGCGCGCCGCGCAGCGGGCGCGCCGCCGCGCCGGGCGCCGGGCATGCGGCCTGGCAAGGCACCGCGCATGGCACGGCCCTGGGCCACGCCCATGCGCTGCGCGCCCTCGGCTGCCGCCACGTGCTGGTGACGGGCGGCCACGACGACGACAGTGCGCTGGTGGTGAACCGCTGGCTGGGGCCGGACTGCCAGCAGAACTGGAGCTGGCCGCGCCTGCCGGGCGCCTTCCACGGCAGCGGCTGCACGCTGGCCGCCGCCGTGGCGGCCCTGCTGGCGCTGGGCAATACGATGGCGCAGGCGCTGGCCAAGGCGCAGGGCTATACGCAGCGCGCGCTGGCCGCGTCGTACGCCATCGCGCCCGGCCAGCGCATCCCGCAACGCTAAGGAGTACAAGGAAATGCAAGGACTTTACCTGGTGACCCCGAACTGGGACGACACCGACCGCCTGCTGGCCGTGACCGAAGAGGCGCTGCGCGCCGGCGTGGCGCTGCTGCAATACCGGCACAAGGACGCCAGCCCGGCGCTGCGGCGCGCGCAGGGCGCGGCGCTGCGCGAGCTGTGCCACCAGTACGGCGTGCCCTTCCTGGTCAACGACCACGTGGCCCTGTGCCGCGAACTGGGCGCCGACGGCGTGCACCTGGGCGGCACCGACGCGCCCATTGCCGAGGTGCGCGCCACCCTGGGCCCCAACAAGCTGATTGGCGCCTCCTGCTACGGCGAGCTGGCGCGCGCCGAGGCGGCGCAGGCGGCCGGCGCCAGCTACGTCGCCTTCGGCGGCTTCTATCCCTCGCGCGTCAAGCAGTACGCCGTGTCCACCGCGCCGTCGCTGCTGCGCCACGCGCGCGAAATCATCGGCGTGCCCCTGTGCGTGATCGGCGGCATGACGCCGGCCAATGCGGCGCCGCTGGTGGCGCAAGGGGCGCAGCTGGTGGCCGCCATCACCAGCGTGTATCAGGCGGACGACGTGGCGGCGGCGGTGCGGGAATTTCGGTCTATAATTTGTCCATTAGCATAACCATAAGGTTTGCCGCGCCATGAACACCCAGCCGCCGCACAAACGCCTGATCCTGATTGTCGACGACGACAAGATCCTGACCGAGTTCCTGGGTGAATTGCTGGCGCGCGCCGGCTACGACACCATGCTGGCCCACTCCTCCGACCAGGCCCTGGCCCTGATCGCCGAGCGCGAGCCGGACCTGGCCCTGCTCGACATCCACATGCCGGGCATGTCCGGCCTGGAGCTGGCCAAGCAGCTCAACCGCAATACCTCGGTGCCCTTCATGTTCCTGTCCGGCCGTGGCGACGCCGACGCCGGCAAGCAGGCCGCCGCCTACGGCGCCGTGGGTTTCGTGGTGAAACCGGTCGACGAGCAGCACTTGATGCCGGCCTTCGAGGCGGGCCTGGCACGCGCCGACGAGATCCGCCAGCTGCGGCGCACCGAGATCAACCTCAACGCGGCCCTGGCTGCCGGGCGTGAAACCAGCCTGGCCGTCGGCCTGCTGATGTGCAAATACCAGACCGACCGCAACACCGCCTTCGAAGTGCTGCGCGACCATGCGCGCTCGAGCCGGCGCAAGATCAACGAGGTGGCCGACCAGCTGCTGGCCGCCGAGGAAACATTGAACAGCCTGCATGCGGCGTTTTCCTCACGCTTGAAAAAATAAGCTTTCCCTAAGCCATCTCCTTGCAGTAAACTACAGCGGCGGGCCCCACTCCGCCCGCCGCAACGCCCTCCGGCCGCCCTTCCTTCGCGGCCCAGCACCGATCCTCGGCCCAGCTCCGCCGACCACCTTGCAGTGCGGAGAACCGCTCCATGAACATGTCGTTTGATTTGCACCCGGCGCCCCGGGTGCTGCACGTCGATCCCGACGAAGATAGCGCCGTGGTGCTGGCCACCTTGCTGGCGCCGGAAACCCAGGTGGTGCATGCCGCCACCTATGAACAGGCGCAAACCCTGCTGGCGCAGGGCGCGTTTGCGCTGCTGGTGATCGACCCCGACCTGCCGGACGGGGATGGCCACACCCTGATCCGCGCCATGCGCCAGCATGACCACCACATGCCGGTGCTGCTGTACTCGGCCAGCCAGCCCATGCTGCACCACCAGGCGCACGCCTTCCTGCCCAAGCCGTGGACCTCGCCGCGCCAGCTGTGGCGCACCGTCTCGCACATGCTGGGGCTGGAGGCGATGGCCCAGGCGCGCAGTTAGGACTTACGCTATGCTGTCGCTTTTATCACACCGGGAGTACTGGGATGAAGACGAAAGCGGCAGTAGCGTGGAAGGCGGGCGCCCCGCTCACCATTGAGGAAGTGGACCTGGACGGCCCGCGCGCGGGCGAGGTGCTGGTGGAGATCAAGGCCACCGGCATCTGCCACACCGACCATTACACCCTGTCCGGGGCCGACCCGGAAGGCATCTTCCCGGCCATCCTCGGCCACGAGGGCGCTGGCGTGGTGGTCGACGTGGGGCCGGGCGTCACCTCGCTCAAGCGCGACGACCACGTGATCCCGCTCTACACGCCGGAATGCCGCCAGTGCAAGTTCTGCCTGTCGCGCAAGACCAACCTGTGCCAGGCCATCCGCGCCACCCAGGGCAAGGGCTTGATGCCGGACGGCTCCAGCCGCTTCTCGCTGGGCGGGCAGCCGCTGTTCCACTACATGGGCACCTCGACCTTCTCCAACTACATCGTGGTGCCGGAAATCGCGCTGGCCAAGATCCGCCCGGACGCCCCCTTCGACAAGGTGTGCTACATCGGCTGCGGCGTGACCACGGGCGTGGGCGCGGTGCTGTTTACCGCCAAGGTGGAGGCGGGCGCCAACGTGGTGGTGTTCGGCCTGGGCGGCATCGGCCTGAACGTGATCCAGGCGGCCAGGATGGTGGGCGCCGACAAGATCATCGGCGTCGACATCAACCCGGCGCGCGAAGCGATGGCGCGCCAGTTCGGCATGACCCACTTCATCAACCCGAAGGATGTGGAGAACGTGGTGGACGCCATCGTGCAGTTGACCGACGGCGGCGCCGACTACAGCTTCGAGTGCGTCGGCAACACCCAGCTGATGCGCCAGGCGCTCGAGTGCTGCCACAAGGGCTGGGGCAAGTCGATCGTGATCGGCGTGGCGGCGGCGGGGCAGGAGATTTCCACCCGTCCGTTCCAGCTGGTGACGGGCCGCCACTGGCTCGGTTCCGCCTTTGGCGGCGCGCGCGGCCGCACCGACGTGCCCAAGATCGTCGACTGGTACATGGAAGGCAAGCTGAAGATCGACGAGCTGATCACCCACACCCTGCCGCTCGAGCGCATCAACGAAGGCTTCGACCTGATGGAACAGGGCGCATCGATCCGCTCCGTGGTCGTCTACTAAGCCTTGCTCAAGCATGTCGGACCCCTGGGTCCGACATGGCCTTGCCGGATTTTTGCAGCCTGCCCGGCAAATTTTCCCGTTCATCGCAAACCGCGCGCCATCCCGGCCGCGCGGCGCTACAGTGCTTCCTGCCCCTGTCCGCACACATCTAGACAAAAAGTTCTAGACATAAAGATCTAGATCATTTAATCTAGATTGCAAGGACACCACCACCGGAGCCGCCCGCCATGAGCCATCTGCTGAACGCCGTCATCCCCGCCCTGGGCTGGTCCCTGCTGCACTTCCTGTGGCAGGGCCTGCTGATCGGCTGCGTGGCGGCGCTCGGCCTGCACGCCTTGCGCAACGCCCGTCCGCAGGCGCGCTACCTGCTTGCCTGCGGCGCCTTGCTGCTGTGCGCGGCGCTCCCGCTGGCCAACTTCGGCTGGCGCCTGGCCGACGCGGCCGACACCGGCCACGTGCTGCCGGCGCCGCTGGAAGCGGGCGCCATCGCCGCCATTCCCGGCGCCGCCGACGGCCAGGGCATGGAAACGGTCCTGCTCGACGTGGACGCCATGGCGTCCTGGGAATACCTGCTGCGCGCCCAGCTGCCCTGGCTGGTGCTGCTGTGGGCCGCCGGCGCCGCCCTGATGACCCTGCGCCTCTCGCTGGGCCTGCAGTGGGTGCGCCGCCGCACCCTGGCCGCCCATTACCACGCCGACCCCGCCTGGCAGGCGCGCGTCACGGCGCTGGCGCGGCGCATGGGCATTGCCCGTGCCGTGCGCCTGGGCGTGGCGCACGAGGCGCTGGACGGGCCGATCACGGCCGGCATCCTGCGCCCCGTCGTGCTGCTGCCCGCCTCGCTGCTGAGCGGCTTGCCGCCGGACCTGCTGGAAGCGCTGCTGGCCCATGAGCTGGCGCACGTGCGCCGCCACGACTACCTGGTCAACCTGGTCCAGAGCGGCATCGAGATTTTCCTGTTCTACCACCCGAGCGTGTGGCTGCTGTCGCAGCACATCCGGCGTGAGCGCGAACAGATTGCAGATGACTTGGCCGCAAGCACGCTGGGCGAACCGCGGCGCCTCGCACTTGCACTTTCCGAGCTGGACAAGTTCCAGTTCACCACTACCCACTTTGCTGCCCCCGCGGCACACGGAGGAGACCTCATGTCCCGAATCAAACGCCTGATCCGCCCCGCTACGCAACCCCTGAGCTGGAAAATGGCGACCCCCTTGCTCGGCATTTTTGCCGCCTGCGCCGCGCTGTATGCCCACGCGATGCCGCAAGCGGTGACCCTTCCGGCCGCCAGCGTCGCTGCCGCACCAGCGGCGCTGGCCGCGCCGGACCTGGCACCCGCCCCGCAGCCTGCGCCGGCCGCCGACCCTGCCGACGCCGCCGACGCGGATGCTGCGCCAGTGCCGCCGGCCCCGCCGGCCCCGCCCGCGCCGCCCATGAGCGCCAAGGCGGCGCGCCTGGCGCATGCCGCGCCACCGGCGCCGCCCGCCGTCCCGGCAGTGGCGGCACCACCGGCGCCGGCGGCGCCGGCCGCCCCGGCAGCCTTGCCGGCGCCACCCAAGCCGCCCAAGCCGCCCAGGGAGCTGCGCGGCAGCCACATCTACCTCGATGAGGGCAACCGCACCACCTACGCCATCGTGCGCGAAGGGCAGGAGCCGATGCGCGTCATGGGCCGCCACGCCGATCTGGCCGCCACGCTGGAGGCGAAGCTGAAGACGTCGGTCAAGGGCGACTATGTCGTTGCGCAGAAGGATGGCAAGGCTTACCTGATCCAGGACCCGGCGCTGCTGGCGAAGATCCAGGCCGCCTGGCAGCCGGCCGAGGCGCACGGCAAGAAGCTGGAAGAGCAGGGCAAGCTGATGGACGTGCACAGCAAGGAAGTGGACGCGCTGGGCGCGCGCATCGAGAAGGAAGTGGAAGCGGCCATGGGCAGCAAGGAGCAGCAGCGCGCCCTGCGCGACAGCGAGCGCGCCATCGAGCGCAAGATGGAAGCGGCAGCGCGCCAGCAGGAGCGCATCGGCCGCGCCATGGAGAAGGTTGCGCGCAAGATGGCGCACGCCGACGAGGCCACGCGCGCCCAGCTCGAACGCGACATGGACCAGCTGCGCGGGCAGATGGAGCCGCTGAGCGTGGAAATGGCGCGCCAGGGCAGCGAGATCGCCGCCCGCCACGCCGCGCTGGCGGCGCGCCAGGCGCCGATGGCCGCCATGCATGCGCGCATCGCCGAAGCGTCCAAGCCGCTGCATGAGCTGGGCCGCAAGATGGGCGAGCTGGGCCGCGAACAGGGCCGCCTGTCGCGCGAAGCCGACCGCGCCGCGCGCCGGCTGATCGAGGAAGCCATCAACAACGGCAGCGCCAAGCCGGTGCTGTAAGCGTCAGGCGCGGGCCCGCCGCACCGGTTGCAGCAGCGCTTCGAACTGCGCGACCGGGAGCGGCGGCCCGTACAGGTAGCCCTGGAAGGCGCGGCAGCCCTGGCGCGCCAGGTAGCGCTGCTGCTCGACCGATTCCACCCCTTCCGCAATGGCCGACAGCCCCATGCTGTCGGCCAGCGTGAGGATGGTCTTGGTGATGGCCGCATCGTCGGGGTTGTGCACGATGTCGCGCACGAAGGAGCGGTCGATCTTCAGCTGGTACAGCGGCAGCCGCTTGAGGTAAGCGAGCGAGGAATAGCCGGTGCCGAAGTCGTCCAGCGAAATGCCGATGCCGGCCGCCTGCAGCGCCGCCATCTTGGCGATCGAGCTTTCCACGTCGTCCAGCAGCAAGCCCTCGGTCAGCTCCAGTTTCAGGCGGCGCGGCGAGGCGCCGCTGCGCGCCAGCATTCCCATCACCTGCTCCACGAAATCGACCTGGTGGAACTGGCGCGGGCTGACGTTGACGGCCAGTTCCAGCGTGGCGGTGCGCGGGGCTGCGGCCCAGGCCACCAGCTGGGCGCAGGCCTGCTCCAGCACCCAGGCCCCCAGCGGCAGGATCAGGCCCGACGCTTCGGCGGCCGGGATGAACTGCAGCGGCGGCACCAGGCCGCGCGTGGGATGCTGCCAGCGCAGCAGCGCTTCGGCGCCGGTGATGCGGCCTTCGCTGTCGACCTGCGGCTGGTAGTGCAGCAGGAACTGTTGCAGCGACAGCCCGTGGCGCAGGTCCGCGTCCAGCGCGGCGCGCGCGCTGACCACGGTCTGCATGGCCGGGTCGAAGAAGCACATGGTGTTGCGGCCGGCCGCCTTGGCCTGGTACATCGCCAGGTCGGTCTGTTTCAGCAGGTCCTCCACGCTTTCCTGTTCGCCGCGAAATACCGTGACGCCCACGCTGGAGGTGCAGCTATGCTGGTGCGAGGCCAGGGCATAGGGCTCGTTCTGGCGCGCCAGCAGCTTGGCGCCGATGGCGCGCGCCTGCTCGGCGGCGACGTCGGCATCGTCGGCCAGGTTTTCCAGCATGATCACGAATTCGTCGCCGCCCAGGCGCGCCACGGTGTCGCTGTCGCGCACGCAGCCGACGAAGCGGCGCGCGGCCTGTTGCAGCAGCATGTCGCCGAAGTTGTGGCCCAGCGTGTCGTTCAGGTCCTTGAAGTTGTCCAGGTCGATGAACAGCAGCGCGCCGCACTGGCCGGTGCGCGCGCTCGACGCCAGCGCATGCTGCAGGCGGTCCATCAGGCAGCGCCGGTTGGGCAGCTGGGTCAGGAAGTCGAACAGGGCCAGGTTGCGGATCTCCTGTTCCGAGGCCTTGCGTTCGGTGATGTCGGTCAGGGCGCATACGTGGTGCGTGATCTCGCCGGCCGCGTTGCGCACGGCCGTCACCACCAGCCAGCAGGGGAAGCGCCCGGCGCCCTTGCGCAGCTGCCAGACCTCGCCCTGCCAGGCGCCGTGCGCCGCCACGCCTTCCCAGATGCGCTGCTGCATGGCCGGCTCGTCGCATACCTGCAGCTCGCGGTCCAGGGCGTCGCGTTCGGAATAGCCCGTGATGTCGGTATAGGCGCGGTTGACGCGCAGGATGATGTGGTCGGCGTCGGTGATGGCCATGCCTTCCAGCGACTCGAAGGCGGTGGCCGCCACGCGCAGGTCGGCATCGGCCTTCTGCTTTTCGCGCAGGTAGAGCGCGGTGGCGGTGGCGGCGGTCACCAGCATGGCGCCGGCCAGTTCGATCACGAGGAACAGCCAGAAGCGGCGCGTGCCCTGGTGCTGCAGCGCGGGCAGCGGACGCGGCACGGTCACCGACAGCGCGCCGCCGGACAGGGCGCGCGTGGCCAGCACGCTGGGCATGGCGGCGCCGGCGATGCGCACCACGGCCGGCATGGCGCCGTCCCAGGGTTCGAGCGTGATGCTGTCGAAGCGCTCGCGCCCGTAGCGCTGGCGGCGCTGCTGGAATTCCAGTGCCTGCGCGGCGGCCGTCGGCAGCGCCTTGTGGCGCAGCTGCGGGTCGGCGGCGTGGATGATCACGCCGCTGGCGTCGGCGATCCAGGCCTGGGACGTGCCGGCCATGGAGGCCAGGGCGATGGCGTCAAGCTTGACCACGGCCACGCCATGGAACTGCGCGCCGCTACGTACCGCCTGGGCGTAGTACAGCGCGCCGGTCCTGCCGTCGCGGCTCACGCCGTACTGCGCGCCTTTGCCTGCGGCGCGCGCCTGCATGAAGTAGTCGCGGTCGGCGAAGTTGCGGCCGACGTAGAACGCCGCTTCCGCCAGGTTGCTGGTGGCGATGCAGGTACCGGCCGCGTCCAGGACGAACATGCCGTCCACCCTGAGTTCGCGCGCGGTTTGTGCCAGCTGTTCGTTCGATGCGGCGTCGCCCTTGCCATGCAGGACCGTGCTGCGGATGCCGGCGTCGCGCGCCAGCATCAGCGCGAAGCCGCGCAGGCGCTCCTGCCGCTCATCGATGGTGCCGGCCACGCTGGCCGCCTGTTCCTGCGCCAGCTGCAGTTCCCGTTGCACGATTTCGTCGGCCATGCGGTCCTGGATATAGCCGGCGCCGAGCCAGGCGATGACGCTCCAGCCCAGCACCAGCATGGCGATCAGGCGGTAGGTACGCTCGAAGGAGAACAGGCGGCGCTTGCCGACGTAGGTGGCGACGATGGTGACCACGATCAGCAGGCTGGTAAACACCAAGACCGAGGCGGCCAGCACGGTAGGGCTGATGTGGGCGCCCGCGGCGGCGCCGGCGCCGCCTGCGCCGCGCACGAAGTAGGCGGCCGCCATTGCCGTGTAGTGCATGCCCGCCACCGCCAGCCCCATCACGCAGGAGCTCCACAGCGGCGAGGCGGGCCGCCAGCGGCCCTGCAGGCGGCCCAGGCGGAACTTGAGCCACAGCGCCAGCGTGGCCAGCACCACGGCCACCACGATCGACAGCAGGAACAGGCGCAGGTCGTACTGGATCATGCCGTCGAACTGCATGGCCGCCATGCCGGTGTAGTGCATGGCGCCGATGCCCGCTCCCAGCAGCGTGCCGGCCAGCCACAGGCGGCGCGGGCTGGGCGCGCCCTGGCTGATTACGTGCAAGGCGAGGGCGCTGGCCAGCATGCCGGGCACGGTGGAGAGCAGGGTAAGGCCGGTGCCGTAACCGGTGGCGCAGGGCAGGGCAAAGGCCAGCATGCCGACGAAGTGCATGGCCCAGATGCCCAGCCCCAGGCACAAGCCGCCCGCCGCCAGCCAGGCGCCGCGCCGCGCCGCGGTGGCGGCCGTGGGCAGCAGCTGCGCCACCAGTAGCGCGGCATAGGCGGCGAAGATGGCCACTGCCACGGACAGGCTGACCAGGAGCGGGTTGTAATGGCCCTGGTAGAGCAGGCTGCTGTCAGGCGCGCCCAGAACGAGAATCAGGTAGTCGAACATTGCAACCCTTATGGTGAGTTATTGCAAATGCGGACAGCGCGATTCTTCAATTTAGCAGAATTGTTACGGCTTACATATTGACTACTTAATCGCTAGAGACATTGCCGCCACAACGCCGGCAAGGTGCAGCGATCCATGCCATACTGGCGCGATCGTTCACTGCCCGACTGTTCATGCATATCCGTCGCCTTGCGCCGTCCGACGCCGAAGCCTTCCAGTCCTTGCGCCTGGAAGGCTTGCGCGAAGCGCCTGCGGCCTTCACCGCCAGCTTTGAAGAGGAATCCGCCTTGCCGCTCAGCGAGATCGAGCGGCGCCTGCTGCCCGTGCCGGGGCGCCATTGCTTTGGCGCATTCGACGGCGCGGCCCTGGTGGCCACCGCGCGCGTTGAGCGCGACAGCAGCGCCAAGCAGAGCCACCGCGCCCATATCCGCGGCGTGTACGTGGCGCTGTCCCACCGCGGCCAGGGCGTGGCGCGCCGGCTGCTGGCGCACTGCCTGCAATGCGCGGCGTCCTTGCATGGCGTCAGCCACGTCAACCTGGCCGTCACGGCCGGCAACGCGCCGGCGCAAAGGCTGTACGAATCGATGGGGTTCAAGGCCTGGGGCTGCGAGCCGGCGGCGCTGGTGGTGGGCGGCGTGCTGTACGACGAGATCCCGATGAGCATGCAACTGGCGCCGGCGCGTGCCGGCGCCTGACGGGCGCGTGCCCGCCCGGGCTTACAGGCGTTCCAGCTTGGCCACCGACATGTCCAGCACCTTGATGCCGGCGCTGCCGAAGTTGATCTGCGCGCGGCAGTTGCTGCCGCTGCCTTCCAGGTTGATGATGACGCCTTCGCCGAACTTGGCGTGTGCCACCGATTCGCCGATGCGCCAGCCGCCGGAGGCGCCGGAGCGTTCGTTCATGCGCGCGGCCAGCCGGTTGTCGGCGCTGGGCACCGACGGCATCTCGTCCCAGGCCGACTTGCGCGAACCGGTACTGAACCAGTTGTTCTGCACGCGCGCCGTCAGCCACTTGAGCGACTCTTCCGGCAGCTCGTCGAAGAAGCGCGACTTCATGTTGTAGCGCGTCTGGCCGTGCAGCATGCGCGTCTGGCAGAAGGACATGTACAGGCGCTTGCGCGCGCGCGTGATCGCCACGTACATCAGGCGCCGTTCTTCTTCCACCCCGCCGTCTTCCTTCGCGCTGCTTTCGTGCGGGAACAGGCCTTCCTCCAGGCCGGTGATGAAGACGTTGTCGAATTCCAGGCCCTTGGCCGAGTGCACCGTCATCAGCTGCAGCGCCTGCTGGCCTTCCTGCGCCTGGTTGTCGCCCGCTTCCAGCGACGCGTGCGCCAGGAAGGCCGACAGCGGCGACATCACGGTGGCCAGCGGCGCGTCGGCGTCGATGATCTCCACGCCGTCGGCCACCAGCACCTGCGCGCCCGCCGTGGCGGAGGCCTGCGGGCCGAGGTGGGCCGGGGCGCCCTGGCCGAAGCCTTCTTCCGACACGAACTGGGTGGCCGCGCTGACCATCTGCTCCAGGTTTTCCACCCGGTCGGCGCCTTCCTTCTCGTTCTGGTAATGCTGCAGCAGGCCCGACGCGTCCAGCGTAACGCGCACCAGTTCCGGCAGCGCCAGTTGCTGCGTCTCGAAACGCACGCCTTCCACCAGCTTGGTGAAGCCGGCCAGGGCGTTGCCCGCCTTGCCCACCATGTAGGGCACGGCCGCGTACAGCGAGCAGCCGTAGCTGGCCGCCGCATTCTGCAACTGCTCGATGGAGCGCGCGCCGATGCCGCGCGCCGGGAAGTTCACCACGCGCAGGAAGGCCGAATCGTTGTGCGGGTTGTCCATCAGCTGCAGGTAGGCGATGGCGTGCTTGACTTCGGCGCGCTGGAAGTAGCGCAGGCCGCCGTACACGTGGTACGGAATGCCGGCCGAGAACAAGCCGTGCTCGATCACGCGCGACTGCGCGTTGGAGCGGTACAGGATGGCGATCTCGGAACGCGAAATACCCTCGGCGATCAGGTTCTTCGATTCCTCGATGATCCACTGCGCTTCCTGCAGGTCCGAGCTGGCCTCGTACACGCGCACCGGCTCGCCGTGGCCGGCGTCGGTGCGCAGGTTCTTGCCGAGGCGGCGGCTGTTGTTGGCAATGAGGGTGTTGGCCGCGTCCAGGATGTGGCCGTGCGAGCGGTAGTTCTGTTCCAGCTTGATCAGGTTCCTGACCTGGAACTCGCTTTCGAAGGCCTGCATATTGCCCACGTTGGCGCCGCGGAAGGCGTAGATGCTCTGGTCGTCGTCGCCCACGGCGAACAGCGCGCCGCCGTGCGGCGTGCCGTGGCCGGCCATCAGCTTGAGCCAGGCGTACTGCAGGTTGTTGGTATCCTGGAACTCGTCGACCAGGATGTGGCGGAAGCGCTGCTGGTAGTGCTGGCGCAGCGGTTCATTGCGCGTCAACAGCTCATAGGTGCGCAGCAGCAGTTCGGCGAAATCCACCACGCCTTCGCGCTGGCACTGGTCGTCGTACAGCTGGTACAGCTCGACCATCTTGCGCTCCAGCGCGTCATAGGCCTCCACCTGCGAAGCGCGCAATCCCTGGTCCTTGTGGTTGTTGATGAAGTACATCACCGACTTCGGCGGGAACTTCTCGTCGTCGATATTGTTCGCCTTGAGCAGGCGCTTGATCAGCGACAGCTGGTCCTGCGAATCGAGGATCTGGAAGGTCTGCGGCAGCGCCGCGTCACGGTAGTGGGTGCGCAGCAGGCGGTTGCACAGGCCGTGGAAGGTGCCGACCCACATGCCGCGTGTGTTGATCGGCAACATGGCACCCAGGCGGGTCAGCATTTCCTTGGCCGCCTTGTTGGTGAAGGTCACCGCCAGCACGCCGGCCGGCGACACCTGGCCGGTCTGGATCAGCCACGCGATGCGGGTGGTCAGCACGCGCGTCTTGCCCGATCCGGCGCCGGCCAGGATCAGGGCGTTTTGCGGTGGCAGGGTGACTGCGGCGAGTTGTTCGGGATTGAGGTTGTGGAGGAGATTCTGCATCCCGCCATTATACCCGCCGGGCCGCTCAGGCAGCGGCGCGCAGCGGGGCAGGTTGCCGTTTCGGCATGCGCCGCGCCAGCTTCATGGCGGGGTGCTCCACGCAGTGCCAGCTGAAGACGGCGCAGGCCAGGGTCAGGGCCAGGCCGGCAGCCAGCAGGCGCAGGGCGCCGGCGTTGGGCATGAGCTGCGCCAGCATCAGCATCACCGGCCAGTGGTAGATGTAGATGCCGTAGGAATAGTCGTGTTTCTGGATGTGGCCGAGCCAGCCGGGCAGGCGCATGCTGCCCAGCCACAGCGCCAGGGCGCAGGCAAACAGCAGCACGCCCACCAGCGAGAATCCGCTCGGCGTGAGGGCCGCGTTGCGCGTCCAGTTCAGCGCCAGCAGGAGGCCGGTGGCCAGCACCAGGCCCAGGCCGAAGCGCAGGTGGCGCGCCAGCGTCTGCAGCACGATGCCGCCCAGGAACAGGGTCCAGAACGTGGTTTCCCAGACGTAGCCCGAGAGCAGGGTAGGGAAGGCGTGCGCTGCCAGGATCAGCACCAGCGACGTCACCAGCAGCCAGACGCGCATGGGCGCCACGGCGGCCAGGCCGAGCAGGGCCAGCACCACGTACATGCGCGCTTCCCAGTACAGCGTCCAGAGCGAGCCGTTCAGCGGACGGCCGTCGAGCACGCCGGGAATGGCCAGCACGGCCGGCGGGTCGAGGTAGCGCAGCCCGTGCAGGGTGGCATTGCTGAAGATGTAGTGCCAGGCGTCCGCGCTGAACAGCCCCGCGAAGCCCTGCGGCGAAAAGAAGGTCACGGCCACGCTCGTGGTCAGCAGCAGGCAAGCCAGCAGGCCGGGCACGATGCGCGTGACGCGCCGCACGGCAAAGCGCAGCAGGTGCGGGTCGCGCAGCCAGCTGTGCGACACGAACAGGCCCGACACCAGGAAGAACACGCCCACCGCCACCATGCCCAGGTCGGTCACCGGCGCCAGCCAGGCGGTCAGCGGATCTTGCGCGCCCGGCGTGCGCCCGTTGAGCTGCCAGGCGTGGTACACCACCACCAGCAGGGCCGCCAGCAGGCGCACCAGGTTGAAACCATTGTCGTGCGAGGAGGTGGCGCTGGCCAGCGCGCGCGGGTTACGCCCCATCGCCGGGCTCCGGAGCGCCGGGCGCGCCAAAGATGCTGCGGTAGGCGGCGTACACCGAGCATTGCACCACCATCACGATCACCATCAGCAGCGATTGCGTCAGCGCCATGCCCAGCGCGCTCTTGCCCACCAGCAGCAGGATCACGTACACGGCAAACATCACGATCATCATCCAGCACAGGAAGTAGACGATGAAGGCGGCCAGGGCACGCCAGACGGCGAAGAAGCTGTAGAACAGGGCCTTGCCCACGCCCATGCGCTGCCAATGGATCAGCGGCGCGGCAAACAGCATGGCCATGCTGATGGGCAGGGAGAGCAGGAACACCACCAGCATGGCGCTGCCGGCGCCGGCCGGTGGCTGGGCCGTTTCCGGCTTGAGCTGCTGCTCGGCCAGCTGCACCATGGCGTCGCCGCCCACCATGGCGCCAAAGAGCAGGGCCAGCAGGGACAGCATGAGCACGAACAGGGCGCCCAGGCCGACCAGGCGCGGGAAGGTGGGCTTGGCGAAAATCGGTTTCAGGATTTCCGGCGTCAGGCGCTGCCCGCTGTCGGCCAGCGCGCACGCCTGCAGGAAGACGGCGGTGGAGACCGGCGCCAGCACCATCGGCAGCCATTGGCCCAGCAGGGGAATGATGCCCAGCACGACACTGACCAGCAGGTAGGCCAGCATCAGCAGCATCAGCCCGCCGGGCTGCTTGCGGAAGATGACGAAGCCTTCACGAATCCAGGCCGGGCCTGCGCTGGCGGGTATCTTGCTCATTAGTACAACTCCGGTGCCGGGACGGCAATGCGCTCGCGCAGGATGCGCTCGAAATGGGTGGGGTCGTGCGGCGTCAGCAGCTCGGCGGCGCGCGGCAGGTGCAGGTCGTACAGGCGCGACAGCCAGAAGCGCAGCGCGCCGGCGCGCAGCAGGGCCGGCCACAGCGCGTGTTCGGTGGCCGTGAAGGGGCGCACGGCATGGTAGGCGTCCAGCATGGCGCGCACGCGGGCCGTGTCGAGGCGGCCGCTGGCCAGCTCGATACACCAGTCGTTGACCGTCACCGCCACGTCGAACAGCCAGCTGTCGCAGCCGGCGAAATAGAAATCGAAGAAGCCGGTCAGGCGTTCCCCGTCGAACATCACGTTGTCGCGGAACAGGTCGGCATGCACCGGGCCGCGCTGCAGCGCGTGGTAGTCGGGCGACGCGTGCAGCGCTTCCTGGAACTTCATTTCGTCATGCAGCAGGTGGGCCTGCTCCAGCGCCAGGTGCGGCAGCACGGCGGCGGTGGCTTCGCGCCACCACGGCAAGGCGCGCAGGTTGGGCTGCGCCAGCGCAAAGTCCTGGCCGGCCAGGTGCATGCGCGCCAGCATGGCGCCCACGGCGGCGCAATGCACGGGCTGCGGCGCCATCTGCGGCTTGCCGTCCAGCTTGGAGACGATGGCGGCCGGTTTGCCGTGCAGCGGCACGCACAGCGCGCCCTGGTCGTTGGCCACCGGCGCCGGCACCAGCACGGCGCGCTCGGCCAGGTGGCGCATCAGCTGCAGGTAGAAGGGGAGTTGCGTAAACGTCAGGTTTTCGAAAATCGTGAGCACGTACTCGCCGCGCTCCGTGCTGAGGAAGAAGTTGCTGTTTTCGATGCCGGATGCGATGCCTTTCAGCGCGACGGCTTTGCCAAGCGGGAACTGCGTCATCCAGTGGCCGACATCTTCCAGAGTGACCGGGGTAAATACTGCCATGAGAAACCAGGTTAAGTGTTCGTATGAAGGCGCGCGCGGAAACTGCCGCTTACTTGGTGGCAGGCGCGGCCGGCTGGGCTGGCGGCGGAGGCGGCGGGCCGTCTTCCTTGTCCGCTTCCTCGGCCGAGCGTTTCTTTTTCTTGGCGAGGAGGTCGAACTCCAGCACGGTCCACTGCGGGCCACGGTTGGCCGAACCGGCGGCGTCGCCGGGCAGTGCGCTGCCAGCCGGGGTATTCGGCTTGACGGTATACGTGCTCTTGCCGCTCTTGACCTTGGCTTCGGTCACGCGGCCAAAGAGGGAGGGCAAGCCAGGAAGTTGAGGCGCGCATGATGGGGTTTCGTTAAGTTTTATCGGTTTATCCATTGTATCAAAAGCCCCCCTATCCGGCTGCAAAACTCTGCGATAATGGAATATTGAGTTTTACACCACGCTCCCCGCTATGCAAAAGACCCTGTTGCTGGTCGATGGTTCCAGCTACCTGTACCGTGCCTTCCATGCCTTGCCCGACCTGCGCAGCGCCGAAGGCTATCCGACCGGCGCCATGCACGGCATGGTCAACATGCTGCGCCGCCTGCGCGCCGACTATCCGGCGGCCTACATTGCCTGCGTGTTCGATGCCAAGGGCAAGACTTTCCGGGACGACATGTATCCCGAGTACAAGGCCACGCGCGCGTCCATGCCGGACGACCTGCGCCTGCAGATCGAGCCGATCCACGAGGCGGTGCGCGCCATGGGCTGGCCGATCCTGATGGTGGAGGGGGTGGAAGCGGACGACGTGATCGGCACGCTGTCGGTGCAGGCCGAACAGGCCGGCATGGACGTGGTGATTTCCACTGGCGACAAGGATCTGGCGCAGCTGGTGACGCCGCACGTCACCCTGATCAACACCATGACCAACGAGAAGCTGGACGAGGCGGGCGTGCTGGCCAAGTTCGGCGTGCCGCCCAACCGCATCATCGATTACCTGACCCTGATCGGGGACACCGTCGACAACGTGCCGGGCAAATGGCTGCAGGAATACGACAGCCTGGCCGGCATCATGGCCAACGCCGACAAGATCGGCGGCGTGGTGGGCGGCAACCTGCGCGCCGCGCTGGACTGGCTGCCCAAGGGACGCGAGCTGATCACCGTCAAGTGCGACTGCGACCTGTCGGCGCACATGATGTCGATTTCCGAATCGCTGGGCGCGAAGGACGAGGACCGCGAACTGCTGCTGGCCTTCTTCACCAAGTACGGCTTCAAGACCCTGCTGCGCGAACTGCCCGCCCTGACGCCGGCGGCACCCGCGCCGGGCACGGCCGGCGCCGCCGCGCCGGCGCCGGGCGCAACGGCCGACCTGTTCGCCGCGCCGCCTGCCACCATCAATTACGAGACCGTGCTGACCGAGGAACAGCTCGCGGCCTGGATCGCGCGCATCGACGCGGCCGTGCTGACCGCACTCGACACGGAAACCACGTCGCTGGAACCGATGCTGGCGCAGATGGTCGGCATCTCCCTGTCCACCGAACCGGGCGTGGCCTGCTATATCCCGCTGGCACACCGCTACCCGGACGCGCCGCACCAGCTGCAGCGCGACTGGGTGCTGTCGAAGCTCAAGCCGTGGCTGGAAGACGCGAGCAAGCCCAAGCTGGGCCAGAACCTGAAGTACGACGCCCACGTCTTCGCCAACCATGGCGTGACGCTGCGCGGCATCGTGCATGACACGCTGCTGCAGTCGTACGTGTTCGAGTCGCACCGCACGCACGACATGGACAGCCTGGCGCTGCGCCACCTGAACCACAAGACCATCGCCTACGAGGAAGTGTGCGGCAAGGGCGCCAGCCAGATCGGCTTCGACCAGGTCGAGATCGGCCGCGCCACCGCGTACGCGGCGGAAGACGCCGACATCACGCTGCGCCTGCACCTGGCCATGCACGGCCAGGTCTCCGGCGACGAAGGCCTGACCCGCATCTACAGCACGATCGAGCTGCCCACGGCCGTCGTGCTGCAGAAGATCGAGCGCAACGGCGTGCTGATCGACGCCGCCCTGCTGGCCACGCAGTCCAGTGAGCTGGGCGCGCGCATCCTGGAACTGGAGCAGAAGGCGTACGAGCTGGCCGGCCAGCCGTTCAACCTCGGCTCGCCCAAGCAGATCGGCGAAATCTTCTTCACCAAGCTGGCACTGCCGATCGTGAAGAAGACCCCAAGCGGCGCGCCATCGACCGACGAGGAAGTGCTGCAAAAGCTGGCCGAAGACTATCCGCTGCCCAAGGTGCTGCTCGAGTACCGCGGCATGGCCAAGCTCAAGTCGACTTATACCGACAAGCTGCCCAAGATGATCAACCCCGCCACCGGCCGCGTGCACACCAATTACGCGCAAGCGGTGGCGATCACCGGCCGCCTGGCGTCGAACGACCCGAACCTGCAGAACATCCCCGTGCGCACCGCCGAAGGGCGCCGTATCCGCGAAGCCTTCGTCGCGCCGCCCGGCTCGCACATCGTGTCGGCCGACTACTCGCAGATCGAGCTGCGCATCATGGCGCACATTTCGGGCGATGAAGCGATGCTGCGCGCCTTCGCGGAAGGGGAGGACATCCACCGCGCCACCGCCGCCGAGATCTTCGGCGTTCCGCCGGCCGAGGTGCAGCCGGAGCAGCGCCGCTACGCCAAGGTGATCAACTTCGGCCTGATCTACGGCATGAGCGCCTTCGGCCTGGCGGCCAACC
Source organism: Pseudoduganella sp. (assembly GCA_021323265.1). Classification (GTDB taxonomy): domain Bacteria; phylum Pseudomonadota; class Gammaproteobacteria; order Burkholderiales; family Burkholderiaceae_D; genus Rugamonas. The sequence goes on from JAJTCO010000033.1 coordinate 39,800, forward strand.
TCGGCATCGACCGCACCGCCGCGCAGAACTACATCGACCGTTACTTTGCCCGCTTCTCCGGCGTCAAGCGCTACATGGACGAAACGCGCGCGGAAGCCAAGGCGCGCGGCTATGTGCAGACCGTGTTCGGCCGCCGCCTGTGGCTGCCGGAGATCAATTCCCCGAACGGCCCGCGCCGCCAGGGCGCCGAGCGCGCCGCCATCAATGCCCCGATGCAGGGCACGGCGGCCGACCTGATCAAGCTGGCCATGATCGCGGTGCAGGACTGGATCGAGCGCGAAGGCCTGGCATCCAAGATGATCATGCAGGTGCACGACGAGCTGGTGCTGGAAGTGCCCGATGCCGAGCTGGCGCTGGTGCAGGACATGCTGCCCAAGCTGATGGCCAGCGTGGCCCAGTTGAAGGTGCCGCTGGTGGCCGAGGTGGGCGTGGGCTGCAACTGGGAAGAAGCGCACTGATACGCAAGGCGGCGTTGTGCCTTGCGACGCTGCGCGCCAACGCTATTGGCAAGTAAGCGCGAGCCTTTTATGCGAGGGGGGCATTCCTGATGTGGTCGATGAAAGCTCGCAAGGGTGGCGGAACGAGGCGGCGACCTGGGTAGTAGAGGAACGGGCCGGAAAAGGATTGCCACCATGGTTGCAGCACGGCTTCCAGTACGCCGCTTTCCAGATGCTCGCGCAGCCAGTCTTCGAACAAGTAGACGATGCCGCTTCCTGCCCTCGCCGCAACCACCAGTAAATCGGCTGCGCCGGAATGCTCGACCAGTAACGGCCCGTCGGGATCCACCTTCACCGTTTCTTCGTTGCGTTTGAATTCCCATGGCTGCGCAGCGCGGCCGCCAAAGCGCAGGCGCAGGCACGCATGCTGGAGCAACTGGCTTGGATGTTCGGGACGGCCGCGTTTGTCGAGGTAGGAAGGCGCAGCAGCGGCAGCGAAACGCTGTACGCGCGGCCCGATGGGCACCGCAATCATGTCCTGTTCGAGGCGCTCGTCATAGCGGATGCCGGCATCGCAGCCCGCAGCCAGTACATCGACCAGGTTTTCATTCGCGATAATCTCCAGCCGTATTTCAGGGTAGGCAGCCAGGAAAGCCGGTACGATGGTCGGCAGCACCAGTCTTGCCGCGCTGACCGGTACGTTCAACTTCAATGTGCCGGCGGGGCGATTGCGAAATTCGTTCACTTCTTCGACCGCAGCTTCGACCTCGGTCAGCGCTGGGGTGAGGCGCGTCAGCAAGCGCCTACCCGCTTCAGTAGGAGCAACGCTGCGGGTGGTGCGGTTCAGCAGGCGCACGCCCAGCTGTGCCTCCAAGCGGCGGACGGCCTCGCTCAGGCCGGAAGCGCTGACACCTGTCGAGCGCGCGCCGTCACGAAAGCCGTTGGCGCGCGCAACGGCGATGAAAGCATTCAGGTCGGCAAGGTCAACTTTCATTGTGCAGATTTTCGTACAGGCTGTGTTGATTATAGCGACTTATCGAACGGAGCGTCCTTGCCTACACTGGCTTCCTCATTCCAGAGGAGTTCTAGCATGTCTAAGCAAGCAAATACTTATCGTCTCGGCGACCTGACCGTCAACCGCATGGGTTATGGCGCCATGCGACTTTCAGGACCGCATGTCTTTGGTCCGCCTGCCGATCGCGCGGCGGCGCTATCAGTTCTGCGAACCGCGGTCGAAGCCGGCATAAACCATATCGATACCAGCGATTTCTATGGCCCGCATGTCACCAACCAGCTGATCCGCGAAGCGTTGTTTCCCTATCGCGACGATCTGGTCATCGCCACCAAGGTCGGTGCCCGCCGTGGCGCCGACGCATCCTGGCTGCCGGCTTCATCGCCAGCCGAGCTGGAGCAGGCAGTGCATGACAACCTGCGCAACTTGGCGCTTGAAAGGTTGGATGTGGTGAATCTGCGGATGATGATCGATCCCATGCACCCGGCCGAGGGCTCGATCGAAGAGCCGCTCACGGCACTGGCTGAGTTGCAGAGCAAGGGCCTGATTCGCCATATCGGCCTGAGTAACGTGACTTATGCGCAAGTAGTGGAAGGCCGGCGCCTGTGCCACGTCGCATGTGTGCAAAACCACTACAATCTGGCGCATCGGACTGACGACCAGCTCGTCGATGAGCTGGCCCGCGAGGGGATTGCCTATGTCCCGTTCTTTCCGCTGGGCGGTTTTTCTCCCCTACAGTCCCAGATCTTGACTGATGTGGCCAAGCGCCTGGAGACCTCACCAAACCAGGTGGCGTTGGCTTGGCTCCTGCATCGGGCGCCGAACATTCTCGTCATTCCAGGGACCACCTCGGTCACTCACCTCAAGGAAAACCTTGCTGCGCAGGCGCTCTCGCTGCCTGACGACGTGTTGACAGCGCTGGAGGGGATGGCGCGCTAGTACTGCCCACCTCATATACGAGAGTCGGTTGGCCAAAATTTGTCAGATCGAACTGACCAATTTTGGCAGTTCAGCGGACAATCTGTGTCATAGCTAGCTGCTACAATTGCCCTCCTACCAACACGCGATGGAGGATGCAAGGCATGAAGGATTTGCACAATGACGGCCAAGCACTGATTGGCCAGGCGGAAGGCATCGACCGCCGCGACTTCATCAAGGCAGCCCTGGGCACGGGCTTTGCCGCCGCCGTGCTGCCGGTGCAGGCGCAGACCGTGATCACCACCGACACGGCAGGCCTGACTGCCGGCACCATCCATATCAAGGTCGACGGCCAGACCGTGCCGGTCTACCGCGCACACCCGGAAGGCAAGGTCGGTCTGCCCGTCATTCTCGTCATTTCCGAGATCTTTGGCGTGCACGAGCACATTGCCGACGTTGCGCGCCGCTTCGCCAAGGCCGGATACCTGGCGCTGGCGCCGGACCTGTTCGTGCGCCAGGGCGACCCGGCGCGCGAGAAGACCGTGGCCGACCTGATGAAAAACATCATCAGCAGCACCCCCGACGAGCAAGTCATGCGCGACCTGGATGGCGTACTGGAGTGGGCACGCACTTACGGTGCGGACACCGCCCGCCTTGGGATAACCGGCTTTTGCTATGGCGGCCGCATCACCTGGCTGTACAGCGCGCACAACCCGAAGGTCAAGGCTGGCGTGGCCTGGTATGGGCGCCTGGTGGGCGACCGCACTGCGGCCTGGCCGCAGCTGCCGATCGATGTCGCCGCCAGCCTGAAGGCCCCGGTACTGGGCTTATACGGCGGCAAGGACCAGGGCATCCCGCTCGACACGGTGGAGCAGATGCGCGCCGCCCTGTCCCAGGCCGGCAGCAAGTCGCAGATCCACGTCTATCCCGACGCCCCCCATGGCTTTTACGCCGACTACCGCCCCAGCTACCGCGCCGACGTGGCGCAGGATGGCTGGCAGCGCGCGCTGGCCTGGTTCAAGACCCACGGCGTCGCCTGAAGTTAGCGAAATTTGCTGCTGGGCGGTAAAATGCCCGGTTTGCATGCAAAGGAAGTACCATCGATCCCGTTCTCACCTCCATCCTGCTGGCCACCACGATTGCCGGCGTAGCCAGCATTTCGGCTGCGGCGGTGTTTTCGTTCGCCTTGCTGTCGAAGGTGGTGGAGAAGATGGTCAGTTTGTCGGTCGGTATCATGCTGTCGACCTCGTTGCTGCACGCGCTGCCGGAGGCCTTCGAGTCGGGCACCGATCCGCGCCACCTGTTCGGCACCCTGCTGGCGGGCTTGCTGGCCTTCTTCCTGCTTGAGAAACTGGCCATCCTGCGCCATTCGCATCACCACGAGCATGACGGCCACCATCACCACCATGGCCATGACAAGGCCGAGGCGGGCCGCGCCGGCTGGATGATCCTGCTGGGCGACGGCATGCACAATTTCACCGACGGCATCCTGATTGCGGCGGCGTTCCTGGCCAATCCGCAACTGGGCATCGTCACCGGCGTGGCCATCATCGCCCATGAAATTCCACAGGAAATCGGCGATTTCATCGTGCTGCTCAATGCCGGTTTCTCGCGCACGCGCGCCTATGTGTATAACCTGCTGTGCAGCCTCTTGGCCGTGGCCGGCGGCTTGCTCGGCTATTACACGCTTGACAAGGCCACCAACCTGATCCCGTATGTGCTGGTGTTCGCGTCCTCCGGCTTCATCTACATCGCCGTCAGCGATTTGATGCCGCAAATGCAGCGCCGCGCCACCATGCGCGAAACCATTCCGCAAGTGCTCTTGATCGCCCTGGGTGTTGCAATTGTGCTATTCCTGACCGCTACCGCGCACGATACGCACTAATTAGTTTCCGTCTGGCATCATTTTTGCTACGCTAGGGGAATAGGAGACCCCGATGCTCGACACTTCGACCGAACACCAATCCGCCGACCAACTGATGGCTGCCTTCCAGCGCGGCGCCGGCGTGCAACCGAACTGGCAATTGACGCCGGAATTCATGGAATTGCTGGGCAAGCTGGTGGCCACGGCCATCGGCGGCGCGCATAGCCTGCTGGCCGCGCGCGCCGAGCTGAAACGCGACATCCATGCCGACGCGACCGTGGTGGTGGTGCGCAACAATAATCCCCTCAAGTTCCTGCCCGACAGCCAGTCGGCGCTGACCCAGATGCTGCGCAAGAAGATGCCCGGCTTCATGGGGCCGGTCGAGGCGCTGGAAGATGCCTTTGCCGACCTGTCCGCCCACCAGCAATGCGCGATGGCGGGCATGGAGGGCGCGGTGGCCGAAGCACTGGCGCGCATCGCGCCGGAAGCCATCGAGGCGCGCCAGCGCAGCGGCCTGCTGGCGTCGGCCGTGCCGGCGCTGCGCAAGGCGGCGCTGTGGGATCGCTACTGCGCCAGCCACGCGGCGCTGGTCGAGGCTTCGGCCGCCGATTTCCATGGCGCGCTGGGCGATGCATTCTTGGGCGCCTACGAGCGTCGGTTGGACGAACTGGAGTAAAACATGGCCGATATGTCCCAGCGCCTGGCGCTCAATGTGGCGGAGGTCAGCTCCGTCGGCGGGCGCGCTTCCAACCAGGATGCGATCGGCCGTGCCGAACGCGGTGAACTGGCTTGCTTCGTCGTGTCCGACGGTGCCGGCGGCCATGAGGGCGGGGAGGTTGCCGCCCGCACGGTGGTGCAATCCGTGCTCTCGACGTTCGGGCAGAAGGCGGCTTTTGGCGCCGATGCCACGCCGGCCATGCTGGCCGAGGCGGCCATTGCCGTCGCGCGCAGCAAGCAGCAGCGTCCGGCCCTGCAGGGCATGAGCGCCACCGTGGCGCTGGCGCTGGTGGACCGCGCCGGTGGCCAGGCGACCTGGGCGCACATGGGCGACACGCGCATTTACCTGTTTCGTGCCGGACGCCTGCTGCAGGCCACGCGCGACCACAGCATGGTGCAGCAGATGATCGATGCCGGCCTGGCAGCGGGCGCCGATCCGCGCAGCCATCCCAAGCGCAACGTGCTGTATGCCGCCATCGGCACCGAGAACGAGGTGCAGCCGTCGGTGCAGCCGCCGCTGGCGCTGCGCCCAGGCGACGCTATCCTGATCTGTACCGACGGCTTGTGGGAGTGGGTGGCCGAGCCGCAGATGGAGATGCTGCTGGCGCAGTCGGCCGACGCACAGCAATGGCTGGACGCCATCTGCGCCCTGGCCGACGAGCGTTCCGGCCTGGTGCACAAGGCGCGCGACAATTTCAGCGCGCAGGCCATCCTGATCGGGGAGGCGCCATGAACAAGGCCGCTGAATTGCCGAACTCCCTGCCGCTCGGCACGCGCCTGGCGGAGTTCGAAATCCGCGAAGTGATCGGGGAGGGCGGCTTCGGCATCGTCTACCTGGCCTTCGACCATTCGCTGCAGCGCACCGTGGCGATCAAGGAATACATGCCGACGGCGCTGGCGTCGCGCGCTTCGGACCATACCGTGTCGGTGCGCTCCAAGCGGCATGCGGAAGCGTTCGGTGCCGGCTTGCGCAGCTTTATCAACGAGGCGCGCCTGCTGGCGCAGTTCGACCACCCGGCCCTGGTCAAGGTGTACCGCTTCTGGGAGCTGCACGGCACGGCCTACATGGCCATGCGCTACTACGAAGGCCGTACCTTCAAGGCGGTGTGCCGCGACAATCCTGAACTGGTGAACGAGGCCTGGCTGAAGGGCTTGCTGAAGCCCGTGCTGGGTGCGCTGGAAGCCCTGTACGCGGCCAACATCCTGCACCGTGACGTCTCGCCGGAGAACATCATGATCCAGCCGGACGGCCAGCCCGTGCTGCTCGACTTCGGCGCCGCGCGCCAGATCGTGCAGGACATGGCGCAATCGCTGACCGTGATCCTGAAGCCGGGCTTTGCGCCGGTCGAGCAGTATGCCGACGACGAGTCGATGCGGCAGGGCCCCTGGACGGACATCTATTCGCTGTCGGCCGTGATGTACGCGGCCATCACCGGCAAGGCGCCGCCGGCGGCGGTGGCGCGCATGCTGAACGATCCGACCGAGCCGCTGGCGGTGAGCGGGCGCGAAGGCTACAGCACGCAGTTCCTCGACGCCATCGACCGCGGCATGGCGGTCCGGCCGGAAGTGCGGCCGCAGTCGATCGCTGAATTCGCCGCGTTGCTGGGTATCGGCGAGCGGCCTGCCGCTGCCGCCTTGCCGCCGGTTGCCCCCGCCGGTGGCGCGGCCAAGGCCGCTGCCGTCGCCGCCGCGGCAGTGCCGGTCCAACGCCCGGCCGCCGCCAAGGCGCCGGCCAGTGTCGGCGTCCAACCAGGCGCCAAGCCCGGCGCCAAGGCCATCGCCAAGCCGGACCCCAAGGCTGGCGCGCGCGCCACGCCCGACGCCAAGCGCATGCTGGCCGGCGCCGGCATGGCCGCGCTGCTGCTGTCCGTGGCCGGCGCGTTCTGGTTGGCCGGCGGCAGCCCGGCCGCGCCGCCCGGCCCGCAAGTCACGCAGGTTGTGCAAGCCGAAGCGCGTCCAGTGCCGGCGGCGCCGGAAGGGGCGGCCGCGCAGAGCGCCAGCGCAGCCGTCAGCGAAACCGCCGCTGCCGCCAGCGCGAGCGCAAGCGCAAGCGCCCAGGCCGCCGTGCGCGCGCCAGCTGCACCGACCACGGGCAGCGTCAGCATCGCAGTCCAGCCCTGGGCTACAATCTACGTTGACGGCGTCCAGAAAGGTATCACGCCGCCTTTGAAGAAATTGACGTTGCCACTGGGCGAACATGTGATTCGCCTGGAGAACCCCAACTTCCCAGCTCATGTGCAGAAAGTCACCGTCGAGGCCAGGAAGCCCGTGACCATCAAGCACGATTTTGGAAAATGAAGAACAAGAACTATCTGATCGCAGCCGCGCTGCTGCTGGCAGGCTGCGCCCATACCGGACCGCAGCAACAAACCGCGCCGCAAGGCAATCCCGCCGCGCAGGATGCGGCGCCCGTCGCGGCCAAGCCGGCCGTTGCCGTGCTGCCGGCCTTGCCGGCAGAACTGCCGCCGGCGCGTAAGGCATTGAACGCAGGCATAGAGATGTACAAGGCTGGCAACTTCAACGGCGCCATCAAGCAGCTTGGCACCGCGCCCGAGCTGGCCAATGCCGAGGTGCCGCTGCAATTGGAGGCGCTGAAGTACAGCGCCTTCAGCTACTGCGTCACCCAGCGCAGCACGCTGTGCCGCCAGCAATTTGCCAAGGCGTTCAAGCTCGACAAGTCGTTCGACCTGAGCCCGGGCGAGAAAGGGCACCCGCTCTGGACGCCGTCGTTCGAACGGGCGCGCAAGGAAGCTGGCAGGAAGAAGTAAGAATTAATGGACGACGCGTAGTGCCGGGGTATGACGCAACAAGTTGACGATTTCTTCATCCTCGAAACCGTTTCGCTTCAGGAAGATCCAGGCGTGGATGCTGCCCGCTTCCACGTTGATCCGCATGGCGATTTGAATGACATCCTGCGAAGCGAATTCCGTAGCCGCCAGTTGTGTTCTGGTGTTCATATTGATTACCCTCGCGTCACAACCCGTTATCCCAGACGGGCTCTCAAGCTTATAGTCACACTTTCTTCCCTAAATTTCCAATAGAAAGCGATCTGGTGCGGCAAGCGCACCACGTTGTGTTCATGCTTCGGACAACATTGTCCCGTCCACCAAAGCGACTCGGCGTCCGCGCCGGACCCCAGGGGGGACCGGGGCTGATCTGTCAGGCGGGGCCGGTGGCGACGGGGCGGGTGGGAATGGCGCACCATTCGGACCAGGAGCCGGGGTAGAGGGCGGCGCCTGGCAGGCCGGCGACTTCCAGGGCCAGCAGGTTGTGGCAGGCGGTGACGCCGGAGCCGCATTGCATCACGGCGTGGTGCGGGGTGCCGACGATGGGGGCGAGTTCCTGCTGCAGCGTGGCGGCGTCCTTGAAGCGGCCGTCGGCCTGCAGGTTGTCCTTGAAGAAGCGGTTGCGCGCGCCGGGGATGTGGCCGCCCACCGGGTCGATGGTTTCGTTCTCGCCGCGGAAGCGGTCGTTGGCGCGGGCGTCCACCACCTGCAGGCGGGCGCTGGCGAGGTTCTCTTCCACTTGCGCTGCCGTGACGGTGCGTACCAGTGCGGGACGTTCGGCAATATTGCCGCGCGGGCGTTGCGGGGCCGGGGCCGTGACCAGCGGCAGGCCGGCCGCGTTCCAGGCAGCCAGGCCGCCGTCCAGCACGGCGACCGCGTCATGCCCGAGCCAGCGCAGCAGCCACCACAGGCGCGCGGCGTACATGCCGCCCTGCGCGTCGTAGGCCACCACCTGGCTGTCGTCGTCGATGCCCCAGGCGCGCAGCGTGGCGAGCAGGGCGGCGCGTTCGGGCAGCGGGTGGCGACCGCGGAACACGCCGTCGGCGCCGTTCTTGGGGCCGGACAGGTCGGTGTCGAGGTGGGCGAACTGGGCGTTCTGCAGGTGGCCTTCGGCGTAGGCGGCGCGGCCGAGGGCCGGGTCCATCAGGTCGTGGCGGCAGTCGAGGATGACCCATTGCGGGTCGTCCAGGTGCTGTGCGAGGGTGTGGGCGTCGATCAGGGTGGTGTACATGCGTGTCCTTAAACTTCGCTGGCAATCGGGTCGGTCTGGGAAATGGCTTTGCCCTTGTCCGTGTTGCGCGTATTGTAAAACGTGGCTGCCACACCGGACAGCACGATGATCGCCATGCCCAGCCAGCTCAGCCAGTCAAAGCTGTCGGCGAACAGCAGCACGCCCCAGATACTGGAAAACACGATGCCGCTGTACTGCAGGTTGGCCACCACCAGCGTCTTGCCGACACGGTAGGCGCGCGTCATGGCCACTTGCGCGGCGGTGGCGCACAAGCCCGTGCCCAGCAGGAGGAGGGCGCCGTAGCCGTTGTCGAGCGGGCTCCAGTGCCAGCCGGCGCCGATCACGTGGCCGCCGAAGCCGGCCACGAAATTCATGCCGGCGAAATAGAACACGACGCGGCTTTCCGGCTCGCCGGCCAGGCCCAGCTTGCGCACCTGCATGTAGGCCATGGCGGTCAGCACGGAAGAGCCGAGCGCCACCAGGGCCGGCATCAGCTGGTTGGCGTGGAAGGCCGGCTGCAGCAGGCAGGTCACGCCGACGAAGCTGAAGGCGACGGCCAGGATCAGCGGCCATTCGACGTGGTTCTTGCGCTGCCACCAGCCATGGCCGAACAGCCAGGCCGCGATCCAGATCGGCGACAGGTAGTTCAGCGTCATGGCCGTGGCCAGGGGGAGGGCGGCGATGGTGTAGTACCACAGCCAGAGGGAGGCCACGCCGACCACGCAGCGCCACAGGTGCGCGTAGGGCATGCTGGTCTTGAACGATCCGCCCTGCAGGCGGATCATGGAGCCGAGGATCACGATGCCGATGATCCCGCGGTACATCACGATCTCTGAAGTGCTGAAGAGTCCCGATGCCAGTTTCACGCACACCCCCATGGCGGCGAACAGGAAACTGGCAAGTAGCATCCAGAGTGATTGCATCAGACTACCAGCTTGCTGTCCAGCTTGCTCCGGTACCATTCATGGAAGTGCTGCATGCCGTCTTCCATCGGGGATTGGTAGGGACCGGCATCGTTTTCGCCGCGTTCCAGCAGGATCTTGCGGCCGGCATCCATGCGCATGCCGATTTCATCGTCCTCGACGCAGGTTTCCATGTAGGCGGCCCGCTCGGCTTCGATGAATTCGCGCTCGAACAGTACGATCTCTTCCGGATAGTAGAACTCCACCACGTTCCTGGTGCGGTTCGGGCCGTCCGGCCACAGGGTCGACACCACCAGCACGTGCGGGTACCACTCCACCATGATGTTGGGGTAGAGCGTGAGCCAGATCGCGCCATGCTTGGGCGGTTCGCCATTGCGGAACTTGAGCAGCTGCTCGTGCCACTTCTGGTAGGTGTCCGAACCGGACTTCTTCAGGCCGCGGTTTACGCCCACCGTCTGCACGCTGTAGTCGGTGCCGAACTCCCAGCGCAGGTCGTCGCACGTGACGAAGCTGCCCAGGCCCGGATGGAAGGGCTCGACGTGATAATCCTCCAGGTAGACCTCGATGAAGGTCTTCCAGTTGTATTCGCACTCGTGCACTTCCACGTGGTCCAGCATGAAGCCGCTGAAATCGAGGTCCTTGGTCACGGACAGCGTCTTCAGCTTGTCCATCACGTTGTAGCCGTTTTGCTCGAACAGCAGGCCGTTCCAGTTTTGCAGCTGCGCCTTGGGCAGGTTCAGGCACGGGGTGTCCGGGAAGTGCGGGGCGCCAATCAGCTCGCCTTTCAGGTCGTAGGTCCAGCGGTGCAGCGGGCAGACGATGGTCTCTGCGTTGCCGCGGCCATTGAACATCAGCGCCTGGCGGTGGCGGCATACATTCGACAGCAGTTCGATACCATTGGCGTTACGGACCAGCATGCGGCCTTCATTTTCAGCCGCCAGCGTGGCAAAGTCACCAACGTTTGGCACCATCAGCTCGTGGCCGACGTAACGCGGACCTTTCTTGAATAGTTCCTGCATTTCACGCTGCAGCAGCGTTTCGTCAAAATAGACGTTGACTGGAAGTTGCGCGTTCGAACGCGCCAGCTTGGCGTGGCTACCCAGATCGGACATCCAAACCCCCCTTAATTAAATATCAAACCAAGAAGAGAAAGATCCGCAAAGACCTGAATTCAGAGAATAAAAACGGTATTTCGGACAGAACCGGAGATTATAGCGCGAAATGGACTATCTTCGCTGAACTTTCTGGGGTGGGGCGCCCGCTAGCTTGCATGGCAGGATTTGCAACGTTCTGCCCGGTTTAGAAGGGGCTTTTTAGACCCGCAACGGGACTTTGCTCTAAAATAGCGGGCTACACTCAAGTGATACATCATGTCCAAGAAAATGAATGCGCCCGCCACCTTCGAGGAAGCCATGGCAGAACTGGCCCAGCTGGTGAGCCAGATGGAGGCCGGCCAGCTGCCGCTGGAAGCGTCCGTCGCCGCCTACGCGCGCGGCTCGGAACTGGTGAAGTTCTGCGCCGGCCAGCTCGACAAGGTCGAAGCCCAGGTCAAGGTCCTGGAAGGCGACATGCTCAAGCCCTTCGCCGAAGGCGAGGAGGCCGCCCAATGACCGCATCGTTCCAGGATTGGATGAAGACCGTGCAAGCCGGCATGGAGCAGGACCTGGCGTCCTACCTGCCGGCTGCGGACGCGGTCCCCGCCAAGCTGCACGCCGCCATGCGCTACGCCGTCCTCGACGGCGGCAAGCGCGTGCGCCCGCTGCTGGTGCACGCGGCCGGCGCCCTGTTCGGCGCCGATGCGCAAGCCCTGAGCCGCGCCGCCGCGGCCTTGGAAATGATCCATGCCTACTCGCTGGTGCACGACGACATGCCTTGCATGGACGACGATGCACTGCGCCGCGGCAAGCCGACCGTGCACGTGGCGTATGACGAGGCGACCGCCCTGCTGGTGGGCGATGCGCTGCAGGCGCAGGCCTTCTCGGTGCTGGCGCATGCGGAGGCGCTGCCGCCGGCGCGCCTGGTGGGCATGCTGCGCCTCCTGGCCGACGCCGCCGGTTCTGCCGGCATGTGCGGCGGCCAGGCCATCGACCTCGATAGCGTGGGCCTGAGCCTGACGCTGGAACAGCTCGAACGCATGCACCAGTTGAAGACCGGCGCCCTGCTGCGCGCTTCGGTCGTGCTGGGCGCGATGGCGGGCAAGGATTTGACGCAAGCCGAGCTGGCGGCGCTGCACGCTTATGCGCGCGCCATCGGCCTGGCATTCCAGGTGGTCGACGACGTGCTCGACGCCACCGCCGATTCGGCCACGCTGGGCAAGACCGCCGGCAAGGATGCGGCGGACAACAAGCCGACCTACGTCTCCATCCTGGGACTGGAGCCGTCGATCGCCCTGGCGGAAAAACTGCGGCAGGAGGCGCACGCTGCGCTGACGCCGTTCGGAGAACAAGCTCTGCGCCTGCGTGAACTCGCAGACCTGATCGTGCAGAGGAAGGCATAAATGAAACTGCTTGACACCATCAACAATCCTGCGGACCTGCGCAAGCTGTCGCGCCACCAACTCACGCCGCTGGCAGAGGAGCTGCGCTCCTTCCTGCTCGATTCCGTGTCCAAGACGGGCGGCCACCTGTCGTCCAACCTGGGCACGGTGGAGCTGACCGTCGCGCTGCACTACGTGTTCAATACGCCGCAAGACCGTATCGTGTGGGACGTGGGCCACCAGACCTATTCGCACAAGATCCTGACCGGCCGCCGCGACAAGTTCCATACCCTGCGCCAGTTCGACGGCATTTCCGGCTTCCCGCGCCGGGTGGAGTCCGAATACGACACCTTCGGCACCGCGCACTCGTCGACGTCGATTTCGGCCGCGCTGGGGATGGCCATGGGCGCCAAGATCAAGGGCGAGCACCGCCATTCGATTGCCGTGATCGGCGACGGTTCGATGACCGCGGGCATGGCCTTCGAGGCCTTGAACAATGCGGGCGTGCAGAAGGACTGCAACCTGCTGGTGATCCTGAACGACAACGACATGTCGATCTCGCCGCCGGTGGGCGCCCTGAACCGCTACCTGGCGCGCCTGATGTCGGGCCAGTTCTACGCGGCGTCGAAGAATGTCGCCAAGTCGGTGCTGCCAGGCCCGCTGCTGGAAGTGGCCAAGCGCCTGGAAGAACACGCCAAGGGCATGGTGGTGCCGGCCACCATGTTCGAAGAACTGGGCTTCAACTATATCGGCCCGATCGACGGCCACGACCTCGATTCGCTGATCCCGACCCTGCAGAACATCAAGCAGCTCAAGGGCCCGCAGTTCCTGCACGTGGTGACGCGCAAGGGCCAGGGCTACAAGCTGGCCGAGGCCGAGCCTGTCCTGTACCACGGTACCGGCAAGTTCAATCCTGCCGAAGGCATCAAGCCGGCGCTGGCGCCGTCCAAGAAGACCTATACCGAAGTGTTCGGCGACTGGCTGTGCGACATGGCCAAGGCCGACAAGCGCCTGGTCGGCATCACCCCCGCCATGCGCGAGGGCTCGGGCATGGTGCGCTTCGACAAGGAATACCCGGACCGCTACTTCGACGTGGGCATCGCCGAGCAGCACTCGGTCACCTTCGGCGCGGGCCTGGCCTGCGAGGGCCTGAAGCCGGTGGTGGCGATCTACTCCACCTTCCTGCAGCGCGCCTACGACCAGCTGATCCACGACGTGGCGCTGCAGGACCTGGACGTGACCTTCGCGCTGGACCGCGCGGGGCTGGTGGGCGCCGATGGCGCCACCCACGCCGGCAACTATGACCTGGCCTACCTGCGCTGCATCCCGAACATGGTGGTGATGGCGCCGTCCGACGAGAACGAATGCCGCCAGATGCTGAGCACGGCCTACCATTACCCGGGTCCGGCAGCCGTGCGCTATCCGCGCGGTGCGGGCATCGGCGCGGCGATCCAGCAGGAGCTGACCACGCTGCCGATCGGCAAGGGCGATATCCGCCGCAAGGGCCAGAAGATTGCGATCCTGGCCTTCGGTTCGATGGTGGCGCCGGCCATGGGCGCGGCCGAACTGTTGAACGCCACGGTGGCCAATATGCGCTTCGTGAAGCCGCTGGACGTGGAACTGGTCAAGCAGCTGGCAGCCGAGCATGACTACCTGGTGACGGTCGAAGAGGGGTGCATCATGGGCGGCGCAGGCGCCGCCGTGGCCGAAGCCCTGGCGGCCGAGGGTATTTGCAAGCCGATCCAGATGCTCGGCCTGCCGGACAAGTTCATCGACCACGGCGACCCGGCCAAGCTGCTGGCGCTGGTGGGCCTGGATGCCGCCGGCATCGCGGCCTCGATCAAGGCGCGCTTTGGCGGCGAGCCACGCTTGGTGGTGAACAACGGCTGACCGGCCTCCTACACGAAAAACGGCGCTGCGGCGCCGTTTTTTTTGCCTAGCACATTAATAGTGTTGCAATATTTCCGCAGCGTACATCTTTCCACTTGAGCAACATCGGCGCCTCGGCTAACGTGGGGGGCTGCAAATAACGATTTGCTAATTTAACCCCTGGAGGAATGTGATGCTCAAAAAGTTCGGATTGTTCCTGTTCGCCGTCGGTATCTCCTGCGGCGCCTTTGCCACCACGTCCGACTATGCGTCGTGCATGGAAGCGTGCGATATCGCACTGGATGAGTGCCTCGAGAACGGCGGTTACTGGGCCAGCTGCCGGGCGGACATGTTCGCCTGCCGTAACGCCTGCGCCTAAGCAAACGGCGGCGCCGCGGCGCCGCCCCATGCACCAACCCAACTCAAGTTTGCGAAGAGACGATGATCAAGCATTTGAAAACCATTGGCATGTATGCCCTGATCCTGGTGGCCGGCCTGGGCGTCGGCGTGGCGGTGGCCAAGGCGCCCGCCCTGTTCAAGAAGGATTACGTGCAGGGCGATTACAGCGCTTACCTGAAGCAGCACAAGTCGCAGGTGGTGATGTACGGGACCGAGACTTGTCCCTATTGCGCCAAGGCGCGCGAATACTTCAAGGAAAAGGGCATCGCCTACGTCGACCTGGACGTGGGCAAGCCGGGCCAGGCGCGCGACGAGTTCACGCGGCTGGGCGGGGGCGGGGTGCCCTTGCTGCTGATTGGCGAGCGCCGCATCAGCGGCTATATCCCGAAAGCGATCGACGAGGCGCTCAAGGTCAAGAACTGAAGCGCGGCTGTCAGGGCAGGCGCGCCACGCGTAGCGTCGGCGCGTCCTTGTCGCGGGCGTCCAGCGTGAGCGCGTAGCGGCCGGCGGCGTCCAGCTTCAGGCGCAGGTTCCTGCCGCGTGCGGCCAGCGGCGCCGCGACGCCTTCGGCCAGTTGTTCCCGGTCCTTGGCCGCCGCGCCCAGGTCGATGGCGCGCATGCCGCGCGTTCCCACCTTCAGCGAGTGGGTCCCTGCCTGCAGGTCCAGTTCCGCAGCGTAGATCCCGTCCTCAAGCTTGCGCAGCGCCGTGCGCAGCCTGCCGCCATTCGCCGAGCCGACGACGAACAGGGGCTGCAGCCACGGGTCGGCCTTTTCCTCCGCCGTCAGTTCCGGGGCGAAGCGCAGTTCAATGCGGGCCTCGTTCGACCATTGCGCTTCCGCAATCGGCGCCTGGAAACTGAAATCGCCCGTTTCAAGCGGCGCGCGGCGATCGCCGTCCACGATGTCCGCGCCGTCAAGCGCGCGCAGGCTGGCGAAAGAGAAGTTGACTTTCTTTTTGCCGAAGCTCATGTCGCACCAGTTGCTGGTCATGGCCACTGTGTTGACGAACAGCGTCAGCATCAGGCCGATTTCCTCCTTGCCGATGGCGACCATGACCTGGCATTCCAGGCGCAGGTCGCCCAGGCGGCGCACGTTTTCCGGCAGGCCCGGCGTGCGCACTTCCGGACGGCCTTTGAGGACGCCCTTCTTGCGGTTCAGGATCAGGTCCGCGTTGTCGTCGATGGCCGCTTCCACGCGCGGGACGGTGAAGGTGCCGTCCGCCGCCACCGGCACCGGAATCGGGTCGCCGTTGCCGACGATGCGCAGGTAGAGCGGTTCGGCGTCTTCCGATGCCGGCTGGTCGTTGCCAGCCCGCGGCGCGAGGCGGAAGCGCAGTTCCGGCACCGCAGGCGCCAGCGCATGGTGCTTTTCGAACGCATCCAGCCCGGCCACCACGGCGCGGTAAGAGCGCATGTCCGGATTCTTCACGCCCTGTACCTCGACGCTGGGCGTCGTGTCCTGGGCACCTGCGCCAGCGGCCGCGCATGCGAGGGCGATGGCAAGAACATAGTGTTGAATTTTCTGCATCGGTGCAGTCTAGCAGAAGTGCATGTCTTGCAACTGCCGCGGGCCTGGTCTAGATTGGTATAAACAGTTTATGCAATTGGGGTGCCGGGATGCGCTGTTTCATGTTCGCCTTGCTCACCGCCGCGCAAGCCGCGGCCCAGGTGCCGGATTCGGGGCGCTGGCAGGAGTTGCGCTTTGCGGCGGACGACGTTGCGCAACGCTCGGAGGACCAGTTCATCGAGCAGACGGTGGCGCTGGCGGCTAGTGGCCGCCTAGACCGCGACCGCGTCCTGCTGGCCCGCGCGCGGCGCATCGTGCAGGGATTGGTGCACGCGGCCACCGTCCTGAAGCCTGCCGCCGCCGACTGGCCGTGGGAGGTGCGCGTCACGAGCGACCCCGCGACCGAGGCGGAAAGCCGCGCCGGAGGCAAGCTGCTGCTGGGCAGTGCCTTCGTGGCGCGGCTGGCGCTGGACGATGGCGAACTGGCAGTCCTGCTGGCGCATGAAATCGCCCACGTCATCGCCGAGCACGAACGCGAAACCTTGTCCGAAGCGCTGCTGGACAGCCGCCGCGACCTGCCGCTCGACGTGGTGGCGCAGCGCCTTGCCAGCGACATCCCGCTGCAGTTCCGGCTTGCGCGGCTAGCGGCCATCCAGAAGCGCGAGGCCGACCAGCTCGGGATGCTGATCGCCCACCTGGCCGGCTGGCCCAGCGCGGCCATGCTGCGCTTCTACGGCAAGCTGGCCGCCGACAGCGCGCCCGGGCTGATCGCAAGCCATCCCAGCGGCGACAGCCGCATCAGCCTTGCACGCGGCATGTCGCGCCTGCTGGCCGGGCAGCGCCCCTGAGCGCGCTGCCGGTCAAGCCGCCGGCGAGCGGCCCGTGTTGAACGCCTGCTGGTCGGCAAACGCGCGCTGGTAGGCGGGACGCGCTTCGCCGCGGGCAACGTAGGCGGCCAGGCGGGGAAACTCGTCCAGGATGCCCGAGGGCCGGGACCTGAGCAGCACCGACACCATGGTCAGGTCGCCGGCACTGAACTGGCCATCCAGCCACTCGGCGTCGCCCAGGCGCGCCGACAGTTGTCCCAGGCGCTGGCGGATGCGCTCGGCAACCAGGGGCAGGCGCTCCCTGCTCCAGGACTTGCCGCCTTCCTGGAACTTGGCCGTGGCGAGTTCCAGGATCGGCGGCTCGACGGTGTTGAGCGCGGCAAACATCCACATGACGGCACGCGCCCGGGCGTTGCTATCTTCCGGCAATAGACCCGGATGGTGGGCGGCGATATGGAAAATGATGGCGCCTGATTCGAACAGCACGAGCTCGCCCTCCTCATAGGTGGGGATCTGGCCGAACGGATGAATGGCCAGGTGTGCGGGCGCCTTCATGGCGCTGAACGACACGGGGCGCACCGCGTAGGGCAGGCCAGCTTCCTCCAGCGCCCAGCGCACGCGCGTGTCGCGTGCCAGGCCCATGCCGCCGTCGGGCGAGCGTTCAAAAGCGGTAATGGTGATGCTCATCGGGGTCTCCAGTCGGTCGTGGTTTTCACAGTGTGCACTGCCACGACGAACGGGCAACTGCCAATTCGACAGGCAGGTACTTGACTTTCAGCGAACCAGCGCGGCCACGGTGCGTGCCATCTCCGCGTAGCCGGCGTCGCCCGGGTGCAGATGGTCTCCCGAGTCGAAGTCGGGGCGCAGGCGCGACGGGTGTGCCGGGTCGCGCAGCAGGAGGTCGAAGTCGGCGACGGCATCGAATTCGCCGCTGCTGCGTATCCATGCGTTGACGTCGCGCCGCACGCGGTCCTTCTCCTGCGTGTAGTGGCCGGCGAAGGGCGTGCCCTGCAGGGCGCCTTCGAAGGGCAGCAGCGTGGCGCCGACGATCCTGACGCCGCGCGCCCGCGCCGCGGCGATCAGCTGGCGGTAGCCGGCGATCATGGCCTGCGCGCTCATGGCCTGTTCGGCCGGGGCGAAGGCGCTGCCGGGCCAGCCGATGTCGTTGATGCCCAGCAGGACGACGACGGTATCGACGCCCGGTTGCGCCAGCACGTCGTGCTCGAAGCGCGCCAGCGCCTTCTCCCCCATGCCGTCCGCCAGCAGCCGGGCGCCGGAAATGCCGGCGTTGACCACGGCGACGTCGGCCAGCAGGTCGGCCAGCTGGTCGGGCCAGCGCCGGTCGCGGTCCGGCGTGGAGCCGTTGCCGTCCGTGATGGAGTCGCCGAAGGCGGCCACGCTGCGCCGCGCGCTGCCCGAAACTTGCACTGCGCTGAGGAAGGCGCGCCCGCTCAGCGCCTGCGGGGCCGCGAGCGCGGCGCTGGCCGTGTGGTTGCCAGGCACGGCGAAGGCGGTCTGCTGGGCGCCCCAGTGGAAGGTGGCCACCGGGCTGGGGGTCGGCAGCCAGGCGGACACCGAGAGACGCTGGCGCGCCGCCACCGGCAGCGCCGCGGCGTCGCTGGTGACGGACTGGCCGGGCGCCACGGTGACGCTGCGCCGGCCGCCAAAGGTCAGCTGCACGCCGCTGCCGTCCTGCAAGGGCGAGGCAGCGGCGTGCGGGGTGCTGCGCGTTGCCGCCACGCGCGCTTCGCCAATGACGAGCGGCGCGCTGCCGTAGCGGTTGGAGTAGGTGACGCGCAGCTGCGTGCCGCCGGCGCTGGTGCGCACCACTTCGCGCACGGTTTGCGCCTGCAGCGTGGCGGGCATCATGGTGGGCAGGGCGAATTCCGCGCCCCAGGCGGGCATGGGCGCGGCGTACCAGGTGGTGCGCCAGGCGTCGGCTTGCGCGCTGCCGGCGGCCAGCAGGGCGGCGAGGGTGAGGACCAGGTGTTTCATGGAATGCTCCAGATCTGTGAAGGTGAACGCATGGTCTGCCATTCTGCTTCCGACTGCTAGACTGAGAAATGGACTATAGTTAAGTCCAAAATGGAATGACAATGGATACCCTGCGCTCCCTTCAATGCTTCGTGCGTGCCGTCGAACTGGGCAGCCTGTCGGCCGTCGCGCGCGAGCAGCACACCACGCAATCGAACGTCAGCAAGATCGTCGCCGCCCTGGAAGAGCAGCTCGGCGTGCGCCTGCTCGAACGCAGCACGGGCGGCCTGGCGCCGACCATGCCGGGACGCCGTTTCTATGAACGGGCGCGCGGCGTGCTGGAAGAGTATGCGGAGGCGGTGGCCGACGTGCGCGGCGAAAGCGCGTCGGCCAGCGGCCTGGTGCGCCTCAACGCGCCGGTGGCGCTGGGCCAGTTCTGCCTGAACGGCTTCGTGCAGGACTTCCTGCGCCAGTACCCCGGCATCGAGGTGGAGCTGATCCTGAACGACCGCATGGCGGACCTGGTGGAGGATGGCGTGGACATTGCGGTACGCCTGGGCGGCGTGCTGCCGCCCAACGCCGTGGCGCGCCGCCTGGGCAGCTCGCCGCGCTACCTGGTCGCGGCGCCGGGCTACCTGAAGGCGCACGGCACGCCGCGCACGCCGGTCGAGCTGGCGCAGCACGAATACATTCGCTTTGCCTGGTCAAGCAGCGGCGCGGCGCTGGAACTGAACGACGGCGCGCACAGCGTGACGGTCGCCACGCAGGGCCGCTACCGCGTCAACAATGCCCTGGCCATCCGCGACACCCTGGCCGCCGGCGGCGGCATCGGGCTGTGCCCGCAGTGGCTGGTGCACGACCTGCTGGCGCAGCGCAAGCTGCGCCGCGTGCTGCGCGAGTGGGAAGGGCCGGCGCAGGAGCTGCACCTGCTGTACCCGAGCCGCCGCTACCTGCCGCACCGGGTGCGGCTGATGCTGGACTACCTGCAGCAGCGCTTCGCTGGGCAGCCCGGTTTCGACTAGCCGCGCTTGCGGTCGTGGTGCCACAGCACGTCGCTGCCGCCGGCAAATCGGTTCAGCACGCGCGCCAGGACGAACATCAGGTCCGACAGGCGGTTGACGTATTGGCGCGGGAAGTCGTTGATGGTTTCGATCTTGCCCAGGGTGACAATGGCGCGCTCGGCGCGGCGGCAGACCGTGCGGCACACATGGGCCACGGCGGCGGCGCGCGAGCCGGCCGGCAGGATGAATTCGGTCAGCGCCGGCAGCGTGGCGTTGTACTTGGCCAGCAGGGCGTCCAGGCGCTCGACGTGTTCCTCCTTGATCATCTGGTAGCCCGGGATGCACAGTTCGCCGCCCAGGTCGAACAGGTCGTGCTGGATCGACACCAGCTCTTCGCGCATCTCGTCCGGCAGCGCTTCGGCCAGCAGCACGCCCAGGTTGGAGTTCAGCTCATCGACTTCGCCGATGGCATGGATGCGCACATTGTCCTTGTCCACGCGCGAGCCGTCGCCCAGTCCGGTGGTGCCTTTGTCGCCCGTGCGGGTGGCGATTTTCGAGAGTCGGTTACCCATGGCAGCCTCAATTTGTCAATAACGGTGGCAGGATACGACAAATTACCAATGGTTGGGCGGGGAATTCTGCGGCGCGCGGTATTTGAACATACAATGGGTCAAGAAAAATGCGTCCAAGCCCGAACCCATGAACAGCACCGACGTCGTCGCCGCACTGCGGGCAGTCCTGCCGCCTGCCAGCGTGCTGTCCGCAACGGAAGACACCCGTCCCTACGAGTGCGACGGCCTGTCCGCCTATCGTCAGCTGCCGCTGGCCGTGGCCTTGCCGGCGGACGAGGCGCAGGTGCTGGCGGTCCTCAACATCTGCCGCGAGTTCAACGTGCCCATCGTGCCGCGCGGCGCGGGCACCGGCCTGTCGGGCGGCGCCATGCCGATCGCCGGCGCCGTCGTGCTGTCCACCGCGCGCCTGAACCGCATCGTGCGCCTGGACGCCTACTCGCGCACGGCGGTGGTGCAGCCGGGCGTGCGCAACCTGGCGATCTCGGAAGCGGCCGAGCCGTATGGCCTGTACTACGCGCCCGACCCATCGTCCCAGATCGCCTGCACCATCGGCGGCAACGTGGCGGAAAACTCCGGCGGCGTGCATTGCCTGAAGTATGGCCTGACCGTGCACAACGTGCTGCGCGTGCGCATGGTGAGCATCGAGGGCGAGGTGCTGGAACTGGGCAGCGCGGCGCTGGACGCGCCGGGGCTGGACCTGCTGGCCGCCGTCATCGGTTCGGAAGGGATGCTGGGTATCGTCACCGAAGTCACGGTGCGGCTGGTACCGAAACCTGCCGTCGCGCGCGTGATCATGGCCTCCTTCGACGACGTGGTCACGGGCGGCAATGCGGTGGCGGCCGTGATCGCGGCGGGCATCATTCCGGCCGGGCTGGAAATGATGGACCGCACCTCGTCGCGCATGGTGGAGCCGTTCGTGCGCGCCGGCTACGACACTGACGCGGCGGCGATCCTGCTGTGCGAAGCCGACGGCACCGCCGACGAGGTGGAGGAAGAGATCGCGCGCATGAGCGCCGTGCTGCAGACAGCCGGCGCCAGCGCCGTGCAGGTGTCGGGCAGCGAAGCGGAGCGCCTGAAGTTCTGGTCCGGGCGCAAGAATGCCTTCCCGGCGGCCGGCCGCATCTCGCCGGACTATTACTGCATGGACGGCACCATCCCGCGCAAGCACCTGGCGCGCGTGCTGACCGGCATCGCGCAGATGGAAGGCAAGTACGGCCTGCGCTGCGCCAACGTGTTCCATGCCGGCGACGGCAACCTGCATCCCCTGATCCTGTTCGACGCCAACCAGCCGGACGAACTGCAGCGCGCGGAAGCGTTCGGTGCCGAGATCCTGGCGCTGTGCGTGGAAGTGGGCGGCACCATCACCGGCGAGCATGGCGTGGGCATCGAGAAGATCGACTCGATGTGCGTCCAGTTCAGCGACGCCGAGCTGGCCGCCTTCCACGCGCTCAAGCGCGCTTTCGATCCCTGCATCCTGCTCAATCCGAACAAGGCCATTCCGACGCTGAACCGCTGCGCGGAATTCGGCAAGATGCATGTGCGCGCGGGACGCTTGCCGCATGCCGGCTTGCCGAGGTTCTGACATGGACGATATCCTCGACCGCTTCCGCGCCCGCATCCAGGCGGCCAGTGCCGACGGCAGCGCGCTGCTGCTGCGTGGCGGCGGCAGCAAGGACTGGTACGGCCAGCATGTGGCGGGCGACGTGCTCGATACGCGCGCCCATGCCGGTGTCGTCGGGTACGAGCCGACGGAACTGGTGCTGACGGCACGCTGCGGCACAGCGCTGGCGGAGATCGAAGCCTTGCTGGCGGCGAACGGGCAGATGCTGGCGTTCGAACCGCCGCGCTTTGGTGCGGGATCGACCATTGGCGGCGTCGTGGCCAGCGGCTTGTCCGGACCGCGGCGCGCGTCGGCGGGCGCGTTGCGCGACTTCGTGCTGGGCGCCCAGCTGATGGACGGGCGTGGCGAGCTGCTCTCGTTCGGCGGGCAGGTGATGAAGAACGTGGCCGGCTACGACGTCGCGCGCCTGCTGGCCGGCTCGCTTGGCTCGCTGGGATTGATCACCGAGGTGTCGCTGAAAGTCCTGCCGCTGCCCCTATGCGAGGAGACCATCCGCTTCGAGATCGACGAGATCACGGCGCTGCGCTGGATGAACGAGTGGGCAGGCCGGCCCTTGCCGGTGTCGGCGACCTGCTGGCATGGCGGCTTGCTGAGCGTGCGCCTGTCGGGGGCGCAGGCGGCGCTCCGGGCGGCCCTGACGGAAATGGGCGGCGAGCGGCTGGCCGATGGTGCCGCGTTCTGGACCGCCTTGCGCGACCAGCAGGACCGCTTCTTTGCCGCCGCGCAGGGCGGGGAGACGGAGCTGTGGCGGCTGTCGGTGCCGAGCGCCGCCAGCGCGCTGGTGCTGCGCGGCGAACAACTGATCGAGTGGGGCGGGGCGCAGCGCTGGCTGCGCGTCGAGCGCGGGGTGGCGGACGACATCCGGCGCGTCAGCGCGGCGGCGGGCGGCCACGCCACGCGCTACCGCGCACAGGGACGGGAGCTTGGCGCGGGCGCGGGGGCGTTCCATCCGCTGGCCCCGGCCGTGGCCCGCATCCACGAACGCATCAAGGCCGCCTTCGACCCGGCGGGCATTTTCAACCGCGGCCGGATGTACTGAGATGCAGACCAAGCTGGCAGACTTTATCAACGGCACGCCCGAAGGCGACGAGGCGGAAGCGATCCTGCGCGCGTGCGTCCACTGCGGCTTTTGCACCGCCACCTGTCCCACCTACCAGTTGCTGGGCGACGAGCTGGATGGCCCGCGCGGGCGCATCTACCTGATCAAGCAGGTACTGGAAGGGGCGCCCGTCACGCGCAGCACGCAGCTGCACCTGGACCGCTGTCTGACGTGCCGCAGCTGCGAAAGCACCTGTCCCTCCGGCGTGCGCTACGGCCGCCTGGCCGACATCGGGCGCAAGGTGGTGGAGCAGCGCGTGCCGCGCGCGCTGCCCGAGCGCATCAAGCGCTACGTGCTGAAGGAAGCGCTGCCGCGCCGCTGGCTGTTCGAACCCGCGCTGCGCGCCGGCCAGCTGCTCAAGCCTTTGCTCAGCAAGCCGCTGCAGGACAAGTTGCCCGTGCGGCGCGCGGCGGGCAGCTGGCCGCAACGCGCGCATGCGCGCACGATGCTGGTGCTGGAAGGCTGCGTGCAGCCTGGGCTGGCGCCCAACATCAACGCCGCCACCGCGCGCGTGCTCGATACGCTGGGCGTGCAGCTGCTGGCCGCGCCCGGCGCCGGCTGCTGCGGCGCGCTGCGCTTCCACCTGAACGACCAGGAGGCGGCGCTGGCGGACATGCGCCGCAATATTGACGCCTGGTGGCCTTTCGTGGAGCGCGCCGAAGCGATCGTGATGACCGCCTCGGGCTGCGGCGTCACGGTCAAGGATTACGGCCACCTGCTGGCGCACGACGCCGCCTACGCCGGCAAGGCGGCGCGCATTTCCGGTATGACGCGCGACCTGAGCGAAATCCTGCCCGGGTTCGAAGCGGACCTGGCGCAGCGCGTGCGCGCGCGGCGCGCGGGCGCCGGGGCGGATGAAGGCGCAGTGGCCTGGCATGCGCCGTGCACCCTGCAGCACGGCCAGCAGCTGCGCGGCAATGTGGAAAGCCTGCTGCGCGCCATCGGGGTGGAGGTAAGAACCTGCCGCGACGCGCACCTGTGCTGCGGTTCGGCCGGTACCTATTCGCTGCTGCAGCCGGAACTGTCGCGGCAGCTGCGCGACAACAAGCTGGCCAGCCTGGCCGAGACGGGCGCCGCGCGCATCGTCTCGGCCAACATCGGCTGCATCGGCCACCTGCAGTCCGGCACGCAGGCGCCGGTGGAACACTGGATCGAACTGGTCGACCGCGCCTTGCACGGCTAGCGCTCGGCCCACTTCTCCATGATCTGGGTCACTTCCGGCAACTGGTCCAGGAACAGGTCCACCAGGCGCGGCTCGAAGTGGCTGCCGCGCTGGTCCCTGAGCCAGGCGCAGGCATCCTCCAGCTTCCAGGCCGGCTTGTAGGGGCGCACCGAGGTCAGGGCGTCAAACACATCGGCCACGGCGACGATACGGCCGGGCAGGGGAATCTCCTCGCCGCGCAGCCGGTTCGGGTAGCCGCTGCCGTCCCATTTCTCGTGGTGCGCCACGGCCACGTCGTGCGCCACGGCCAGCATGCCGCCTTCATGGTGCCCGATGATGTGCGCGCCGATGTTGGGGTGGGTCTGCATGACCTGCCATTCCTCCGGCGTCAGGCGCGCCGGCTTTTGCAGGATGTGGTCGGGAATGCCGATCTTGCCGATGTCGTGCATGGGGGCGGCAATGAACAGGTCGTCGGCTTCCAGCTCGTCGAAGCCGGCCGCGCGCGCCAGCAGGCGCGCGTAATGGCTCATGCGGATCACGTGCAGGCCCGTTTCGTTGTCCTTGTACTCGGC
Source organism: Pseudoduganella sp. (assembly GCA_021323265.1). Lineage (GTDB taxonomy): Bacteria > Pseudomonadota > Gammaproteobacteria > Burkholderiales > Burkholderiaceae_D > Rugamonas. The sequence continues at coordinate 64,767 of JAJTCO010000033.1, forward strand.
TGCCAGGCCAAGGCGCTGCACGATGGCCAAGCGGCTGGCGCGCAGCTCGTCCATGCGCACCAGCGACAGGTGCAGCTTGACGCGCGCCTTCACCACGGCCGGGCTGACCGGCTTGCTGATGAAGTCGACCGCGCCAGCCTCGAAGCCGTCCACCTCGTCGGTCGCATCGGTCAGCGCCGTGACGAAGATGACGGGAATGGCGCTGGTGATCGGGTTGGCCTTCAGCACCTGACACACGTCGTAGCCCGTCATGCCGGGCATCATCACGTCGAGCAGGATCAGGTCAGGCCTTTCGGCCACGGCCAGCTCGATGGCGCGCGCGCCATCCTTGGCAAACAGCAGGCGGTAGTGGGCCTGCAGGATCTGGCGCAGCAGTTGCAGGTTGGTCGACTCGTCATCGACGGCCAGCACGGTCGCTGGTCGGGTCATGGGGCACTCCTTTGGCGCTCGAGGCATTCGTCCAGCACGTCCTGCAGGGCGGCGCGCGCTGCCGTGAAATCGAAATCGTCCAGTGCGTGCTGCAGGGCTTGCAAGCGGCCGGCGGCCACGCAGCCGCGCAGGAGGCCGGCCAGCGCGGCCAGCGCCTTGTCATCGAAGCTGCCGCGCTCGAGCGACTGCATCAGCGACGCGCCCAGGCTGCGCACCTGCTCCCGGTCCGGCTGGGCGGAAGGGGCGGCGGCGTCCTGCGCGGCGCCGGCGCCAGGCAAGCTGTCGCCCAGCGCGCGCACGGCCGCCAGCGTGCCGGCCAGGTCCTGCATGGCCGACTCCAGCAGTCCCGGCAACGCATGGCGCGCGTCGGGTGCCTGCAGGCCGATTTCCAGCCGCCACAGCGCGTCGGCCAACTGGCCCATGCCGAGGTTGGCGGCCGCACCGCGCACGCGGTGCGCCAGCGCGGCGCAGGCGGCATGCTGGCCGGCGGCCAGCGCCGCCTTCAGTTGTGCGCCTGCCGCATCCTGCTCGCGTGCGAAACGGTGCAGCGCGCGCAGGTAGGCATCCTGCTGGCCGGCCCAGCGATACAGCCCCTGCTCGGTATCGAGCAGCTTGCCGGGCGCGTGCGCGGCGGCGGGCGCCAGGTGCGGCGCGCCGGCAGGCAGGTTCAGCACGCGCGCCAGCTCCTGCGTCAGGGCGGCCACGTCCACCGGCTTGGTGGTAAAGCCGTCCATGCCCGCTTCGCGCGTGGCGTCGCGGTCGCGTTCCAGCACGCTGGCGGTCATGGCGATGATCGGCACCGGCGGGCGGCCCGCGGCCCCTTCGTCGGCGCGGATGCGGCGCGTCGCTTCCAGCCCGTCCATGCCGGGCATCTGCACATCCATCAGGATGGCGTCGAACTGCGCCTCTGCCGCCAGCTGCACCGCCATGGCACCGTCGCCGGCGCCGGTCACGGTGTGGCCGAGCTTTGCCAGCAGCAGGATCAGCACTTCCAGGTTTTGCGGCACGTCGTCCGCCGCCAGCAGGTGCAGCGGCGGCAGCAAGGTCGCCCGCGCCGTGCCGCGTGGCGTCATTTCGCGCACTTCCAGCAACGGCAGCGTCACGTGGAAGGTGCTGCCTTGCCCCGGCGTGCTCTCGGCCCACACTTTGCCGCCCATCAGTTCGACCAGTTGCTTGCAGATGGTGGTGCCCAGGCCGGTGCCGCCGAAGCGCCGGTTCATGGAGGCGTCGGCCTGCACGAAGGGGTCGAAGATGGCCGACATGCGTTCGGGTGCGATGCCGATGCCGGTATCGCTCACGGCGAAATGCACCAGGCGCCGCTCGCCCTGCCATTCGGCGCTGGCCGAGAGCGCCACGCCGCCCGCGCTGGTAAACTTGATGGCGTTGTCCATCAGGTTGGTCAGCACCTGCCGCACGCGCAGTTCGTCGCCGTGGATCCAGTTCGGCAGGCTGCTGTCGTAGTGCAGCGACATCGTCAAGCCCTTCACCTTGGCCGCGTTGCCCATGGTCGAGGACAGCTCATCGGTCAGCGCGAGCAGGCTGAAGTCGTGCAGCTCCAGCTCCACCGCGCCCTTGTCCAGCTTGGCCGTGTCGAGGATGGCGTTGAGCAGGCGCAGCAGCGAACGTCCGGCGTTGCGCACGGTGTCGAGCTGGCGCCGCTGCACCGGCGTCAGTTCGCCGTGCAGCAGCACGTCGGTGAAGCCGAGGATGGAATTCATCGGCGTGCGGATTTCATGGCTCATGTTGGCCAGGAAGGCCGCGCGCGCGGCGGCGGCCTGCTCGGCGTGCTCCTTGGCCACGCGCAGGTCCTGCTCCATCAGGCGGCGGTTGCTGATGTCGAGGATCACGCCGTCCAGCAGTTCCACCTTGCCGTGCGCGCCCGTCACTACGTTGCCATTGCACCACATCCAGCGCGTGCTGCCATCGCGGTGGCGCAGCCGGTATTCCATGGTGAAGGCGCGCCGCTGTTCGATCGCGCGCAGCGCGTCGCGTTCCACCGCCGGCCAGTCCTCCGGGTGGATCAGGTCCTGGAACAGGCGGCGCGGCGCGGGGCCGAGGAAGTCGGCGGCGGGATAGCCCGTCATCGGTTCCACGGCGTCGCTGATGAACACCAGCGGCCAGCCGGGCGCGTTGCGGGTGCGGAAGGCAATGCCGGGGATGTTGGTCATCAGTGAACGCAGCTGCTCCTCGCTGGCGCGCAGCGCCTGCTGCAGCTCGCTCACGTGGTGGAACAGCGTGCGGTAGCGCAGCATGCTGTTGGCCGATACCACCAGCGCCGTCAGCAGCGCGGTGGTCAAGGTCACCGCCAGCGACAGGAAGCCGGCATTGGCGATGCCGCTGGCCGGGTCGTAGGGCACCCGGCCCACGAAGCGCGCCGCCGCCATGCCGGTATAGTGCATGCCGGCGATGGCGCAGCCCATGATCACGCCCGCCACCAGCACCGTGCCCGTTTCGCCGATGCGCCCTTGCAGGCCCTGCAGGCCGAAGCGCACCCACAGCGCCAGGGTGGCCAGGGCCACCGCCACCACGATCGACAGGCCGAACATCCATGGATCGTAGCGCAGTTCGAGCGCGGTGCGCATGGCGGCCATGCCGGTGTAGTGCATGGCGCCGATGCCGGCGCCCACCAGCACCCCGCCCACCAGCAGGCTGCGCATGCTGATGCGCTTGCGGCTGAGCAGCGAGAGGGCGACGGTGGACGCCGCCACGCTGGGCAGCATGGAGAGCAGGGTGACGGCCGGATCGTAGGAGACCGGCGTGCACAGGTTGAACGCCAGCATGCCGATGAAGTGCATGGCCCAGACGCCGCTGCCCAGTGCCAGGCTGCCGGTGGCCAGGGCCGCCCAGCGCAGCAAGGGCTGGTTGCCGCGCGCCGCCTGGCCCGCCATCTGCAGGCCCATGGTGGAGGAGAAGCTCGCCACCACGATGGACAGGATGACCAGCCAGGGGTCGTAGATGCCGTAAGTGAGCAGCGCCGGGTCGGACGGCGGCGAGAACAACTGGATCAGGTAGAGCTTACCCGCTTCCATGGCTGGACTCCCTCGGCTTTATTGCGCCAGCAGCTTCCTGATTTCCCCGGCCAGGTCTTCCGGCTTGGTGGTCGGTGCGTAGCGGTCATGGATGCTGCCGTCCTTGCGCACCAGGAACTTGGTGAAGTTCCACTTGATGCCTTCCGTGCCCAGGATGCCGGGCGCGCTCTTCTTCAGGTGCTGGTACAGCGGGTGCGCCTGTTCGCCGTTGACGTCGATCTTGGCGAACATGGGGAAGGTGACGCCGTAGTTCTTTTCGCAGAAGGCGCCGATGTCGTCGGCGCTGCCGGGCTCCTGCTGGCCGAACTGGTTGCAGGGGAAGCCCAGCACCTCGAAGTCCTGGCCGGCGAACTCCCGGTGCAGCGCTTCCAGGCCCTGGTACTGCGGCGTGAAGCCGCACTTGCTGGCGGTGTTGACGATCAACAGTACCTTGCCGCGGTACTGCTGCAGGTCCACCGGCTGGCCGGACAGGCTGTCGGCGCTGAAGTCATGCACGGTTGTCATCAGATGATCCCCAGGTGTTCGGTGCCGGCGGACAGGTCGCGGTTCTTCGCTTCCTTCGATTCGAGCTTGATCGCCAGGCGCAGGTCGTTGACCGAGTCGGCGTTGCGCAGCGCGTCCTCGTAGGTGATCTGGCCGGCCTCGTACAGGTCGAACAGCGCCTGGTCGAAGGTCTGCATGCCCAGTTCGCGCGAGCGCTTCATCAGCTCCTTGATCTCGTGCACCTGGCCCTTGAAGATCAGGTCGGCGATCAGCGGCGAGTTGAGCATGATCTCCACCGCCACCGCGCGTCCCTTGGCGTCCTTCTTCGGGATCAGGCGCTGCGACACCATGCCCTTGAGGTTGAGCGACAGGTCCATCAGCAGCTGCTGGCGGCGCTCTTCCGGGAAGAAGTTGATGATGCGGTCGAGCGCCTGGTTGGCGCTGTTGGCGTGCAGGGTGGCCAGGCACAGGTGGCCCGTTTCGGCGAAGGCGATGGCGTGGTCCATGGTCTGGCGGTCGCGGATCTCGCCGATCTGGATCACGTCCGGCGCCTGGCGCAGCGTGTTCTTCAGCGCCACTTCCCAGTCCTCGGTGTCGACTCCCACTTCGCGCTGGGTGACGATGCAGTTCCGGTGCGGGTGCACGAATTCGACCGGGTCTTCGATGGTGATGATGTGGCCGTAGCTGTTCTCGTTGCGGTGGCCCACCATGGCCGCCAGCGTGGTCGACTTGCCCGAACCGGTGGCGCCCACCATGATCACCAGGCCGCGCTTGGACATGATCACGTCCTTCAGCACTGGCGGCAGGCCCAGTTCGTCGAAGTTCGGGATCGAGCTGTTGATGGTACGCAGCACCATGCCCACGGAGCTCATCTGCACGAAGGCCGAGACGCGGAAGCGCCCCAGGTCGCCCGGGCTGATGGCGAAGTTGGCTTCCTTGGTCTGCTCGAAGGATGCAGTCTGCTTGTCGTTCATGATCGAGCGTGCCAGGTCGGCCGTGTGGGCCGGGGTCAGGGCCTGGGCCGAGACGGGCGTCATCTTGCCGTCGATCTTGATGGCCGGCGGGAAGCCGGCGGTGATGAAGAGGTCCGAGCCCTTTTTGCTGACCATCAGGCGCAGCAGGTCGAACATGAATTTTGAAGCCTGGTCGCGTTCCATGGTTAGCCTGGGAAGTTGTCGGGGATCTTGGCGGCGGCGCGCGCGGCGGCCGAGGAGATCACGTTGCGGCGGACCAGGTCCGTCAGGTTCTGGTCCAGCGTCTGCATGCCGACGTTGTTGCCGGTCTGGATCGCGGAATACATCTGCGCGATCTTCGCTTCGCGGATCAGGTTGCGGATGGCCGGCGTGCCGACCATGATTTCGTGGGCGGCGACGCGGCCCGAACCATCCTTGGTCTTCATCAGCGTCTGCGAGATGACGGCCTGCAGCGATTCGGACAGCATGGCGCGCACCATTTCCTTTTCCTCGGCGGGGAAGACGTCGATGATACGGTCGATGGTCTTGGCGGCCGAGGAGGTGTGCAGCGTGCCGAACACCAGGTGGCCCGTTTCCGCCGCCGACAGCGCCAGGCGGATGGTTTCCAGGTCGCGCAGTTCGCCCACCAGGATCGCGTCCGGGTCTTCCCGCAGCGCCGAGCGCAGCGCGTTGTTGAACGACAGCGTGTGCGGCCCCACTTCGCGCTGGTTGATCAGGCACTTCTTCGACTCGTGCACGAATTCGATCGGGTCCTCGATGGTCAGGATGTGGCCGTACTCGTTTTCGTTGAGGTGGTTCACCATCGCCGCCAGCGTGGTCGACTTGCCCGAGCCGGTCGGGCCGGTCACCAGCACCAGGCCGCGCGGCTTGAGCGCGAATTCGGCAAAGATCTTCGGCGCGTTCAGTTCTTCCAGCGACAGGATCTTGGACGGAATGGTACGCAGCACGGCGGCCGCGCCGCGCTCCTGGTTGTAAGCGTTGACGCGGAAGCGCGCCAGGCCCGGAATGGCGAACGAAAAGTCGCATTCGAGCATTTCCTCGTATGCCTTGCGCTGGCCGTCGTTCATGATGTCATAGATCATGCCGTGCACGTCCTTGTGTTCCAGCGGCGGCAGATTGATGCGGCGCACGTCGCCGTGCACGCGGATCATCGGCGGCAGCCCTGCAGACAGGTGCAGGTCCGATGCCTTGTTCTTGACGGAGAATGCGAGAAGTTCGGAAATGTCCATTTATAATCCCTGTGCTTTTTGATAGCCAACAGCCTTGGCCCTGTCTCGTTCGATTATGTCCACAATAGCCCACAACTTGCAAGTTGTTACTGAAGCAATCAACGTTGCCGCGCGAGAAGCGCAGCGCGCCCCCGGCGAGGTCCAGCTGCTGGCCGTGTCCAAGACCTTTCCGGCGCAGGCCGTGCTGGAGGCCGTGTACGCCGGGCAGCGCGCTTTTGGCGAGAACTACGTGCAGGAAGGCGTGGACAAGATCCATGCGGTGGCGCAGGCGCGCGGCTGCACGCCGCTGGAGTGGCATTTCATCGGGCCGATCCAGAGCAACAAGACGCGTCTTATAGCGGAAAACTTCGACTGGGTGCACACGATTGAGCGCGAGAAGATCGCGCAGCGCCTGTCGGAGCAGCGCCCGGCCGGGCTGCATCCGCTGCAGGTGTGCATCCAGGTCAACACCAGCGGGGAGGCGAGCAAGAGCGGCGTGCCGCTGGCCGAGGCGGGCGCCCTGGCGCGCCGCGTGGCCGCATTGCCGCGCCTGGCCCTGCGCGGCCTGATGAGCATTCCCGAGCCGGAACACGATTTCGACAAGCAGCGCGCGGCCTTCCGCGTGCTGCGCGAACTGTACGACCAGTTGCGCGCCGAGGGCATCGCGCTCGACACGCTGTCGATGGGCATGTCGGCCGACATGCGCGCCGCCATCCATGAAGGCGCCACCATCGTGCGCGTGGGCAGTGCCATCTTCGGCGCGCGCAACACCAACCAAGGATAAGACCATGAAGATTGCATTCATTGGCGGCGGCAACATGGCCGCCGCGCTGATCGCCGGCCTGGCCGGCAAGCTCACGCCGGGCGCCAACATCCACGTGGTCGACCCCAACCCGGCGTCGCTGGAAGTGCTGCAGCGCCAGTACGGCGTGACGGTGGCCACCTCGCTGGCCGGTGCGGACGGCGCGCCGGTGGCGCAGGCCGAAGTGCTGGTGCTGGCGGTCAAGCCGCAGGTGATGCACGAGGTGGCGGGGCAATTGCTGCCGCAGCTGCAGGCGGCGCAGGCGGCCGGCAATGCACCGCTGGTGCTGTCGATCGCGGCCGGCATCCGCGCCGCCGACCTGGCGCGCTGGCTGGGCGGCTACCAGGCCATCGTGCGCACCATGCCCAACACGCCGGCGCTGATCGGCATGGGCGTGACGGGCATGGCGGCGTCGGCCGGCGTCAGCGCGGCGCAACGCACGGCGGCGGACCAGATCCTGCGCGCCGTGGGCGGTACCGTCTGGCTGGACGACGAGGCGCAGATCGACGCCGTGACGGCGGTGTCGGGCAGCGGACCGGCCTACGTCTTCTATTTCATCGAGGCGCTGCAGCAGGCGGCCGAGGAACTGGGCCTGACGGCCGAGCAGGCCAAGCAGCTGGCCATGGCGACCTTCAGCGGCGCGGCGCAGCTGGCGCTGCAGTCGTCCGATCCGGTGCCGCTGCTGCGGGAAAAAGTGACGTCCAAGGGCGGCACGACCCATGCCGCGCTGACCAGCATGGAAGCGAGCGGCGTGAAGGGGGCCATCATCGCCGCCGTCAAGGCCGCCGCCGCGCGCGGCAAGGAACTGGGCGAGCAGCTCGGCGCCGCCTAGGCGCCGGCCGGCTAGGCCGGCACCGCCTGGGCAGCCGTGTTCAGCTCGGCCAGCGTCTCGGCCAGTGCGGCCTCCAGCGCCGCCACCAGGGGCGCAGTGGCCTGCAGCTGGCCGCCATCGGCCAGGCGCTCGATGCGGCCGCACAATTCGCGCAGGGCGCCGGCGCCAAAATAGCCGGCGCCGCCCAGCAGGCTGTGCGCATTCAGGCTGACGGCCGCCGCATCGTCGTTGGCCAGTGCCTCCCGGATGGCGGCCAGCAGGCGCGGGCCTTCATGCTGGAAGGCGGCGCGCGCCGCCACGTAGGCTATGTCGCGCCGCCGCGCCTTGTCGTCGGGCGCGAACATGGCGTCCAGTTCAGGCAAGGTCGGCCGGCCGCTGCGCGCCATCCGCTCCAGCTGGCGGCCAATCTCGGCATGCAGGTTCTCTTCATTGATCGGCTTGGGCAGGAAGCCGTCGGCGCCGGCCGCCATGAAGCGCTGGCGTTCGTCGTCCGCCGCGTTGGCGGTAAGGGCCACCACCGGCACCGCGCGATTGCGCACGCCACCGCTGCCGGCGCGCAGCTGGCGCAGGGCCGCGATGCCGTCCATGCGCGGCATGCGGCTGTCCATGATCACCAGGTCGAAGTCGCGCTGCGCCAGTTGCTCCAGCGCGGCCTGGCCGTCCTCGGCAATGGTGACGCGGTGGCCCATGTCGGCCAGCAGTTCGCGCAGGATGATCTGGTTGGTGCCGCCGTCTTCCGCGCACAGGATCTCCAGCCGCGCGGCATGCGGCGTGCGGCGCGCGATCGCGGGCTGCACCGCCTGCTGGCCTGGCTGCAAGGGCAGGAAGACCGTGAACTCGCTGCCGGCGCCCGGCGCGCTGCGCACGTCGATGGTGCCGCCCATGGCGTCCACGATGTTCTTGCAGATCGCCAGCCCCAGGCCGGCGCCGCCGAACTTGCGGGAGGTGGCGGCGTTGGCCTGTTCGAATTTCTGGAACAGGCGGTCGAGTTCCTTGCTTTCGATGCCAATGCCGGTGTCCTGCACGCTCAACACGATGCCGCCGCCCGGCGCCGCCGCCGCCGTCAGCCGCACTTCGCCGCGTTCGGTGAACTTGACGCCGTTGCCGACCAGGTTCATGACCACCTGGCGCAGGCGCACCGGGTCGCCCTGCCACCATTGCGGCAAGTCGCGCGCCAGCTCGGCCACCAGGGAAATGCCCTTGGTCTCGGCGCGGTCCGCCAGCAGCAGCACGACGTCGTTGAGCAGGGCGGGCAGGTCGAAATCGATGCTTTCGAACGGCATCTTGCCCGCTTCCAGGCGCGAGTAGTCGAGGATGTCGTTGATGATGTGCAGCAGCCCCTCGGCATTGGCATGGCTGATGCGCAGCTTGTTGCGCGTGTCGGGCGCCAGGCTGGCATCCTTTTGCGCCAGGCGCAGCATGCCGATCACGCCGCCCAGGGGCGTGCGCACCTCGTGGCTGATCATGGCCAGGAATTCGCTCTTTTGTTCGTTGGACTCTTCCGCCGCCTTCTGGGCCGCGACCGACTCGCGCAGCGCCGATTCGCGCGCCTGCAGCAGGTCGATCTGCGACTCCAGGCCGTGCAGCAGGTAGGCGCAGGACACCACCAGCAGCGATGCCACCAGCAGGAAATTGATGGACAGGATGGTCCAGTGCAGCAAGGGGCGCGAGGTATCGATCGGGGTCCCTTGCGCAATGCCGAAGAAATAGCCGGCCACGAACAGGGTGGCGCTGCAGCCCAGGATGGCCAGTACCGCCGCGCGCCGGCCAATCAGGACCGTGCACAGGACCGGTACCGCCAGCAGGTAGATCTGCGTCATGGCGCCCAGCGTGTACAACAGCGCCACCGCGATCAGGTACAGCACGGCGATGAACAGCATGGCGCGGTAGCGGTAGGGCATGCTGCGGCGGAAGTGCAGGAACAGCACCGTACTCAAGGCCAGCAGGTCGACCGCCGCCAGTCCCCACAACTGCACCTGCACGGTGAGCCAGACGCTGGGGACAATGACCAGCAGCCCCAGGCTGCAGGCGGCCGCGCACAAGCCGTTCAGCAGGCTGCGGCGCCAGGCGCTCAGATGCTTCGCGGGCGGCAGCGCGCCAAAGGGAGCAAGAAGGTTGTCAGGCATGCAATGAAAGTTAACCAGCCAAACGCTGATTCTAGCATTGCCTGATCGCTCATTTCTTTACATATTCACGCGCAGTTCGACCCCTACCTGGCGCGGCCGGTTGACCGACGCGTACGGGGTGCCCAGCACGCTGGCCGAGGTGTTGCCGATGCCCGTCACGTAGCGCTTGTCGAACAAGTTGTTCACATACAACGCCGCCGCATGCAGCCAGTTGTTCGGCGTGTTGCCGCCAGCTTTCCACGCCAACAATACTCATTCGCCGGCCAGGTACTTCTGATAAATGGCCTGGAAGCGGCCGTTCTCCTTCAAGTGCCGCAAGCCGGCATTGAAGTCGTCGCGAATGGCGGGGTCGCGGAACACTGGACGGTAATCCATTGGATTGAGCTTGACGAATGCGTGCTCGGTGATTGGTTTGGGCTTGAATGATTTGTTCAGTTTCAGCTGAAGGGTAAAGTACTTGAAGATGTTGCGGTCGCTCAGCACCACGTCATAGCGGCCACGATCCAGTGTCAATACCTGCAGCGCCTGGTCGTTCTGTTCGTAATAGCGGCCCTCCTTGCGTACCGCATCGAGCCATGCGGGGTAGCGTTTGGCCGCGCCGACGAAGGAAATCACGGTCAGCCCATGCAAATCCTCCGGCCTGGTGATGTTCAGCTTGCGCTCTTTCAGCGTGATGAAAACGTTGTCGTAGAAGACGGCGGGGTTGCCGTAATAGGCGCCCCAGGCCGACATGTCTTCGCCCAGGTCGGTCATGGCGGCTTCGACTTCCCCCGCTTTGAACGCGACGGGTACCCGGGCAAAGGAGTAGTAGCGCGGTTTCAGCACATGGCCACGGTAGGCCAGCGCTTCCCGCATCACTTCCAGCTCAATGCCGGAATCGGTTTCCGGAAAACAGAAGGGCGGGATTTTTTCACCGAAAGCCATGGTGACTTCGGCTGCCAGTGCGGCCTGCGCCAGCAAGGCCAGCGCGGCGGCGAGTGTGAGTTGTGCGGCCCGGCTCATGGTTTGCCTCAGAATTGGTGGCGCATCCCGCAGGCAAACAGGCGGCGGTCGCCGCCCGGCACGCTGGCCTGGTAGCGGGCCAGCGCATCGTTGCGCAGGTCGGAAGCGATGAAGTACGTGTTGGTGCGTTTCGACAGGGGGTAGTAAAAGCCCAGCGCCAGTTGCTGTGCGTCGGCGTTGGCCAGCAGGCGGTCCTGCTTGCGCACGTAAGTGGCGGCCAGGGTGGTGACGCCCAGCGGTACGCTGACCCCCAGCAAGTAGTCGTAGGTATCGAGCGTGCCATCGTTGCGGTTGCGCGCCAGCAGCAGCCAGGCGCGCAGCTTGCCGAGATCGTAGTTGCCGCCGGCCAGTACGCTGCGTACCAGTTGGCGGCCCTGGCCGTCGTTGGTCTGGTGGTAGGCCAGCACGGTGTTCAGCGGGCCGGCGGCATAGCCGGCGTCCATGCTGAGCTGGCGCTTGGCGCGCTGGCCGACGCCAGACTCGCCGAAGCCGTATGCCAGGTCGGCGTAAAAGCCGCCCCAAGAGGGCGGCAGCGAGTACTTGATGGTGTTGTCCATGCGTACGCCGGAATCCTGGAACAGGCGCGTGGCCTCGCCCGGGCCCTTGGCATCGAATGGGTCATTGGTAGCGATGGCGCCGAAGTAGGGTGTGAACATGCGCCCCATCCTGACGGCGCCGAGTGGCCCGGACAGACCGACCCAGACTTGGCTGCCGAATACCTTGCTGCCGAAGGACGGCGTGCCGGTGTCGGCCTCGATCTGGGATTCGATGACAAAGCTGGCGGCCATGCCGTCCCCCAGGTCTTCGTAGCCCCGGAAGCCGAGGCGCGAAGCGGTCTGCAGGCCGCTGTCCACCTTCATAGTGGTAACGCCGGAGTCAGTGTCGCGCACCACAGCCAGATCGGCCACGCCGTACACCGTTACGCCATGCTGAGCCTGGGCAGCCGGTGCGCAGGCGGCGAGTGCCAACAGGGTCAAACAAAGCCGTTTCATGAGTACCACCTCTTTCCGGGGGGTAAATTTATGTTTTACGCCTGAGCGCGCGGCGACGCAATGCCTGAGTGCGCAAGTGTCCTGCATTCGCGACAGGGGGCGAGTGGCAGAATTGCTGGCTTTCATGGTTTTGGCTATGCTGGTCCGATGCGCATCCGCCTGATCATTTGCCTTGCCTTGTCGTTGAGCTGTGTGTCGGCGTGGGCGCAGCGTTGCGATGCGGGGCATGGGCGCCGCTTCAGCATCGGCGTGGAAAAGCTGCAGTACCTGCCGCTGCATACGGTAGACGGCAATAACCGCTATGGCGGCTATGCGCGCGAAGTGCTGGATGCCTTCGCGACCCAGCATGGCTATACCTTCGAGTATGTGCCCTTGCCGATCAACCGCCTGTACAGCCGTTTCCTGACCGAACGCTCGCTGGACTTCAAATATCCCGACAACCCCAAATGGCGCGAGGACTTGCGCGGCGGGCTGCCGCTGGTGTACAGCGAGGTCGTGGTGTCAACCGAGGAAGGCGCGATGGTGCGGCCGGACCAGCGCGGCAGGCCGCTGGCGGCGCTACGCACGCTGGGAACGGTGTTAGGCTTCACGCCTTGGCCCTATCGGGCGGCGATCGAGAGCCGTGCGCTGGAACTGACTACGTCGAACAGCACCGACAGCCTGCTGCGCCTGGGCCTGGCCGGCCACCTGGATGCGGTCTACGTCAACGTGGATGTCGCCAACTACATGCTGGCCGGCGAACTGAAGGCGGCCGGCGGCCTGGTGTTCGACCCCACATTGCCGCACGCGCGCTCGGACTTCCGCCTGTCGACTTTGCGCTGCAAGGCGGTGGTCGAGCAATTCAACCGCTTCCTGCAGCGCGAGCAGGCCATGCTGCAGCGCTTGCGCGCCGGCTACCGCATTGGCGCATCCCTCGCTAACGGCGGGAAATGAGCATGCCGACAATGACGCCGATGGCAGCGCCGGCGGCGACCGCCTTCCACGGATGGTCGTGCACATAGTGGTCGGTGGCCTGGGCCGCGATCTTGCCGCGGGCCAGCATGCTGTCTTCCAGCTTCAGCAAGTCGCGCTTGGCCGTGCGCAGCGTGTCCTCGAACTTGGCCTTGACCATGCCCAGGTCCTCGGAATTGGCGCTGGCCGCATTGCGCAGCCAGGTTTCCGCATCCTGCACGGCCCGCTTGAGGTCGCCCATCAGTCGTTCACGGGCTTCGGTGGTTTCGTTGTGGCTATGGCTCTTGCCGTTGGCAACGCCGCCGCCATTGGGTTTCGCGGCTTGTGGTGTCTGGTCCATGATCGCTCCGTCTCAGTGAACAGCACTCGGAAAAACTTCAGTATAGGTCAGCGCAACGCATAGTCGAGCGCAATGCCGGCAAAGACAGCCGCGCCCAGGTAGTTATTGTGACGGAAGGCCGCAAAGCACGGCGCACGTTCACGGCCGCATATCAGGAAGTAGTGGTAGACGGCGCAGCCGGCCGCGACAGCCAGCCCCAGGTGGTAGGGCCAGCCCAGCGCGAAGTGGCGGCCGACCGCCAGCAGGATCGCCAGGTGCACGCCGTAGCACAGCATGATGGCGGCCACGTCGAAGCGGCCGAACGTGATGGCGGAGGTCTTGATGCCGATCTTCAGGTCGTCGTCGCGGTCCACCATGGCGTATTCGGTGTCGTAGGCCACGGCCCAGAACACATTGCCCACCAGGAGCAGCCAGGCCACCGGCGGCACCGTGTGCTGCACGGCAGCGAAGGCCATCGGCATGCCGAAACCGAACGCGATGCCGAGATAGGCTTGCGGAATGGCGAAGAAGCGCTTGAAGTAGGGGTAGCTGGCGGCGATGAGCAGGGCGGCCACGCTCAGCTGCTTGACCAGGGCGTTGAGCGGCTGGATCAGCAGGAAGGCCAGCAGCGCGAGCGCGGCGGCGATGGCCAGCGCTTCCTTGCCGCTGACGCGCCCGCTGGTGATGGGCCGTTCGGCCGTGCGTTTGACGTGCCGGTCGAAGTCCTGGTCCGCGTAATCGTTGACGGCGCAGCCGGCCGAGCGCATGAGGAAGGTGCCGAGGCAGAAGATCAGCAGCAGGTGCCAGTCGGGCACGCCGCCCGCGGCCAGCCACAGGGCCGAGAGGGTGGGCCATAGCAGCAGGACGGTGCCGATCGGCTTGTCCAGGCGCACCAGGCGGAAGTAGAGTTCGAGTTTGCTGAGGGGTGGGGTGGTCGCTTGCATCCCCCTATTTTACTCCGCGGACCCGTTCAGCATGCGGACGCCGGGCAGCTGGCAATCGCCCACGGCAGCCACGATGGCGTCGATCGCCGCCTTGCGCGTGAAGCTCTTGCGCCAGACGATGACCACGCGCCGGTTCGGCTCGGGATGGTCGAAGTAGCGGAACGCCAGCATGCCGTCGCGCCCTTCCATGTCCGGCACCGAGGCGCGCGGCAGCACGGTCAGGCCGATGCCGCTGGCCACCATGTGGCGGATGGTTTCCAGCGACGAGCCTTCGAAGGTGCGCTGCATGCCGTTGCCGGGCGAGGAGAAGCGCGCCATTTCCGGGCACACTTCCAGCACCTGGTCGCGGAAGCAGTGGCCGTTGCCCAGCAGGAGCATGGTTTCCGTCTTCAGCAGTTCCGCCGGTACGCTGGGGCGACTGGCCCAGGGGTGGCTTTTCGGCATGGCCACCACGAAGGGTTCGTCGTACAGCGGCTGCACCGCCATGCCGTGCTCGGGCAGGGGCAGCGCCATGATGGCGGCGTCCAGCTCGCCCTGGCGCAGCATTTCCAGCAGCTTGACGGTGAAGTTCTCCTGCAGGATCAAGGGCATTTGCGGCGTGGTCTCGATCATCCGCTTGACCAGCGGCGGCAGCAGGTAGGGGCCGATGGTGTAAATGACGCCCAGGCGCAACGGCCCGGCCAGCGGGTCCTTGTTCTGCTTGGCCAATTCCTTGATGGCCGCCGTCTGCTCCAGCACCCGCTCCGCCTGGGCCACGATCTGGGCCCCGAGCGGGGTGACGGAGATTTCCGCTCCGCCGCGCTCGAACAGGACGACGCCGAGCTCGTCTTCCAGCTTCTTGATGGCCACCGACAGCGTGGGCTGGGCAACAAAACACGCTTCGGCCGCATGGCCGAAGTGTTTCGCTCTAGCAACAGCTACGATATATTTAAGCTCGGTCAGTGTCATGAATCCATTTGAACACAGGTGAATGCCTTGTTGCAATGCCGTGCACGGCAGGGCGCTGGCTATAATGACCGGCAACCCACTCAGCGAGGCAACCATGTCTTCCACACTTGGCCACGAAGAAGCCCAGGCGTACATCCACAAACTGCTGGCCGCCATGCACCAGGTCGGCGGCTCCGACCTGTTCATTTCAGCTGATTTTCCGCCCAGCATCAAGTCGCAAGGGTCGATGCGCGCCCTGAGCCAGCAGCGCCTGACGCCCGACGTCACGCGTGCCCTGGCCTACGCCATCATGAACGACAAGCAGCGGCGCGAGTTCGAAAGCGAGCTCGAATGCAACTTCGCCATTTCGCTGCCCAATGTGTGCCGCTTCCGCGTCAACGTCTTCGTGCAGCAGCAGGCGGTGGGCATGGTGATCCGCACCATCGCCTCCGAAATCCCGAATTTCCAGAAGCTCGACCTGCCGGAAGTGCTGAAGGAAGTGGTGATGACCAAGCGCGGCCTGGTGCTGGTGGTGGGCGGCACGGGCTCGGGCAAGTCGACCACGCTGGCGGCCATGATCGATTACCGCAACCAGCATTCTGCCGGCCACATCATCACGGTGGAAGACCCGGTCGAATACGTGCACAAGAACAAGAGCTGCCTGATCACGCACCGCGAAGTGGGCGTGGACACCCTGTCCTGGCACCATGCGCTGAAAAACACGCTGCGCCAGGCGCCGGACGTGATCCTGATCGGCGAGATCCGCGACACGGAAACCATGGAGCACGCGATCGCCTTCGCCGAGACCGGCCACCTGTGTCTGGGCACCTTGCACGCGAACAATGCGAACCAGACCATGGACCGCATCATCAACTTCTTCCCCGAGGAGCGCCGCAACCAGCTGCTGATGGATCTGTCGTCCAACCTGCGCGCCATCGTCTCGCAGCGCCTGATCCGCACGGAGGACGGCCAGGGACGCAAGGCGGCCATCGAAATCCTGCTCAACACGCCGACCATCGCCGAGATGATCTTCAAGGGCAATTTCCACTCGATCAAGGAAATCATGGCCAAGTCGCGCGAACTGGGCATGTGCACCTTCGACCAGGCCCTGTTCGAACTCTATAATAAAGGCTATATCGGCTACGAAGAGGCCTTGCGCAACGCCGATTCAACCAATGGCCTGCGCCTGCAGATCAAGCTGCACGGCAATCGCCCGCCGCCCGATGGCACGGCGGCGGCGGCGCCGGCGGCGGCCGGCGGCTTGAGCATGCAGATGGATGAAGAAGAGGAAGAAGAAGGCGAATGATCGATTTTGAAAAGAAGATATGCACGCGCGCCGACCTGACAGCGCGGGTGGCGGCCTTGCCCAAGCCGGTGGTGATGACCAATGGCGTGTTCGACATCCTGCACCGCGGCCACGTGACCTACCTGGCGCAGGCGCGCTCGCTGGGCGCCTCGCTGGTGGTGGCGGCCAATACGGATGCCTCCGTCAAGCGCCTGGGCAAGGGCGACGACCGCCCCCTGAACAATTGCGAGGACCGCATGGCGTTGCTGGCGGCGCTGGAATCGGTGAGCCTGGTGGTGCCGTTCGACGAGGATACGGCGCTGGAGGCGGTGCTGCAGGCACGCCCGGAAATCTACGCCAAGGGCGGCGACTACGATATGACTGCCATCCCGGAAGGGCAGGCGGTGCTGGCTTACGGCGGCAAGGCGGTGGCCATCGATTTCGAGCACGACCGCTCGACCACCAAGCTGCTGGCCAAGGTGCGCATGTTTGGACAATAGGAGGCTGTCATGGCGTTTGGTGTGCTGCTGACCGACGAGGGCGTGGCGGAACTTGGCGCCGCGCTGAAGGATTACCTGGCCGACGGCCCGACCGGCAAGTTCCTGCCCTGCAAGGAGGCCAGTCCCGACCGCAGCTTCTTCCACCTGGTGTCCGAAGCGCGCAACGCCGAGGGCACGGCAGTGGAGGTGGAGTTGTACATTCCCAACCGCTACATCAAGCTGGTGATGTCCGGCCTGGAACGCAAGCACATCGGCTTCCTTTAATGCTGCAGGATGGTGATCTTGCCATCCGCTTCCAGGAAGGCGTACTTCATGCGCTCCTGCGGGCAGTCGGCCTCGCGCAATGATTGTTGGAGATCGCTTTCCGCCACGTGATTGCGGCGCAAGGCTTCGCGGAAGAACTTGCCGTCGCGCCCCAGCAGCACGGCACTGCCCTCCACCAGGTCGGCAGCCTTGCGGCTGCGGGCGGTCACGGAAGCGATGGCGACGTTCAGGGCCACCAGCGTGACCACCAGGATCAAGCCGCCCGCCACCGATTCGTCGCCGCCCGTCAGGCCCGGCGACACGGATTCACTGAGCAGCATCACCACCAGCAAGTCGAACGGCGTGAACTGCCCCACGGTGCGTTTGCCGCTCAGGCGCATCATCAGCAGCAGCGCGCAATAGATCAGCACGCCGCGGACCATGTATTCCCACCAGGGAAGGCTGAGGTCGAACATTGCGGACTCCTTCCAAGCGGGTTATACGCTACTTCAAGCGCGCCCGTCCACACGCTTCCGCCAGTCAATCCAGCAAGTCGTCGAGCGAACTGGCGTCACAGAAGCGTTCAGTCCAGCGCTGCACTTCGCCCGGGCTTGCCGCCTGCAGGCGAGCGATGGTGTGCGCGGGGAGCGGACCGAAGCGCTTTTCCATCAGGTCGACCAGCAGCGTCCGCCTGCCTTCTGTCCGCCCCTCTGCGCGCCCCGTGCGCACGCCGCGCCGCATGCCAAGCGATGTCCCGCGCTCAAGCACGCGACGGATTTCGTCGCGCCTGAGCCGTTGCATGAGAGATAACATATGCTTCCCTTTCAAATTCCGAATGTGTTGCCGATACGTGGCGTCCAGTTGCGGCGGCAAGAGCATGAGCCGGTCGAGCAGGTCGAGCATGCGTACCAGGCGCCCTTGCTCCCAGCCGAAGCCGCACAGGATCGCCGTCAGAGTGCATTTGGCAGCCAGGCGCGCAAAAGGTTCCCCCTTTGTGCGTATTGTTTCAAGATGGGCTGTGGCAAACAGGGCGAAGCCGTTGCCCGCTGCCAGCAACGGCGGCGCCAGGTCGAGCAACTTGGCAACGCCAAAGCACAGGGACAGCGCGCTGTCGCCAAAACAATAG
The DNA here is from genome assembly GCA_021323265.1 of Pseudoduganella sp. Taxonomy (GTDB): domain Bacteria; phylum Pseudomonadota; class Gammaproteobacteria; order Burkholderiales; family Burkholderiaceae_D; genus Rugamonas. The sequence goes on from JAJTCO010000033.1 coordinate 82,939, forward strand.
CCGAATGCATCCGGGCGCCAACCGGGGCAGCTGTCGCCCAGGATAGCCATGCTGATCACAGGCAGGCGGTACTTGGCGAACAGCAAGGCGTGATACACGTACATGCGCTCAGCGAAGTGCTCGTCGCGCTGGCATTGCACTTCGATATGCAGGCAGACGCGTCGACCATCGCGGGCATGGCCGCGCAGCACGCGGTCGGCGTGGCAGGCGCTGGCGGCCGGCGAGGTGCCGGCCGCAGGCAGCTGGAGTTCGGTCTCCAGGATGGTGAGCGCGCGCGACAAGTCCAGCTTCGCTGCAATCGCAGGGAAGCAGAGCGTGAGGCATTCCTCAAGCAGGCAGTCGAGCGCACACTTCCATGCGCCATCGAGCTGATCGGGAGGGTGAATGGAGACCGGGGTGTGGGGCATGCGTATTGGACGCATGCGCCGTGCGGCGGTTCCGCTGCCAAGGCGGCGCGGTTTGCGCTACATCAAAGGTCAGGCGCCGCCCGCATAGCCGTGCTGGCGCCAGGCTTCGAAAACGACAACCGCGACGGTATTGGAGAGGTTGAGACTGCGGTTGCCAGGCATCATGGGCAGGCGGATGCGCTGCTGGGACGGGAAGGTTTCGCGGAAATCCGGCGCCAGGCCGCGCGTTTCGCTGCCGAACACGAATACGTCGCCCGGCTGGAAGGCCAGCTCGGCGAAGGGGCGCGCGCCGTGCGTGGTCATGGCGAACATGCGGCTGGCATCCGGGCCCACGTCGGCCAGGAAGGCATCCCAATCCTTGTGTACCTTCATCCGCGCGTACTCGTGGTAATCCAGGCCGGCGCGCCGCAGCTTGGCGTCGTCCAGCGGAAAGCCGAGCGGTTCGATCAGGTGCAGCTGCGCGCCCGTATTGGCGCACAGGCGGATCACGTTGCCCGTGTTGGGAGGGATTTCCGGGTTGACCAGCACTACATGAAACAAGTCTTTCTCCTCTGTCGTCTAAGGGGGCGTGCGGGCGAACACATAGTTCGTCACGCGCGCGGCGCCGTGGCGCTTGAGCGTTGCTGCCAATTCCTGCAGGGTCTGGCCGCTGCTCATGACATCGTCCACCAGCCCGATGTGCCGTCCTGCGACCAGCGCCCGGTCTGGGATGGCGAAGGCATGCGCGATATTGGCGCGGCGCGCGCCATGCGGTGTGCTGCTTTGCGCCGGCGTGTCGCGCACGCGCACGGCGAGCCGGGCGTGCACGGCGATGCCCAGCTGCCTGCCCAGGGGGCGGGCGATCTCCAGCGACTGATTGTAGCCGCGCTCGGACAGGCGCTGCGGCCCCAGGGGCACCGGACACAGCAGGGCGGGGCGCGCCCGGGCCGGCGCATCGGCGCGCGCGATTGCCTCGCCCAGCAGGCCGGCAAACAGGCGCGCCAGTGCCAGCTGGCCGGCGAATTTTAACTGAAGGACCAGGCGGTCCACCGGCAGGGCATAGTCGGCCGCCGCCAGCGTGGCGTCGAAGGCGGGCGGCGCCGCCTGGCAACGCCCACAGGGCAGGCCCATGGCCGCCGGGTGGGCGGCGGCGGCCATGGGGTTGGCGCACACCGGGCAGCGCGGCGTGCCGGCGCCGAAGAACTGGGCATGGCAGCCGGGGCAGAGCAGGGCGGGGCCGCGGGCGCCGCACAGCACGCAATTGCAGGGCAACAGGACGGCCAGCAGGCCGCCGGCAAGCGCATGGACCATCGCAAATCCCCGCGAACGAGTAAACTGCCCGGATTATCCCATCAAAAAGTCGTATTAAATATGCAAGTCCCAGCAAAACCGCCGAAATTAAGCGCTCCGATTGACCTGGATCGTGTCCGCCAGCTGTTTGCCGACCCGGCCCGCGTGGCCGAGGCCGATTTCCTGCGGCGCGAGATCGCCAGCCGCATGCATGAACGCCTGCAACTGGTCAAAGTGAACCCGTTGCGGGTGCTGGACGCCGGCTGCGGCACCGGACCCGACCTGCCGGTGCTGCAAAAGCGCTATCCCGCCGCCCACATCCTGGGCAGCGATACGTCCCCGGCCATGATCGCTGCCGCCCGCGGCCAGGCCGGCAAGTCCGGCCTGAGCCAGTTGATCGGCAAGCTGCTGCCCGCCAAGTCCGGCATCGATTACCTGGTGGCCGACATGGCCGAACTGCCCCTGGCGCGCAACCATGTGGACCTGGTCTGGTCCAACCTGGCCCTGCACTGGCACCCGCAGCCGGACCGCGTGTTTGTCGAGTGGCACCGCGTGCTGAAGGTGGGCGGCTTGCTCATGTTCTCCTGCTTTGGCCCCGATACGCTGCAGGAGCTGCGCAGCGCCTTCGCCGAAGTCGACCTGGCGCCGCACACGCTGCCCTTCGTCGACATGCACGATTTCGGCGACCAGCTGGTGGAGGCGGGTTTCGCCGAACCGGTGATGGATATGGAAAAGATCACGGTGACCTACGACAGCGCCGACAAGCTGCTGGCCGACGCGCGCGCCCTGGGCGGCAATCCGCTGCACACGCGCCGCCGCGGCCTGCTGGGCCGGGCGGCCTACCAGCGCCTGCTGGCGGGCCTGGAACAGCAGCGCCGCCCGGACGGCAAGCTGGCGCTGACGTTCGAAGTGATCTACGGCCATGCCTTCCGCCCGGCGCCGCGCGTGACCAGCAGCGGGGAAGCAATCATCCGCTTCGACTTGCCGCGCAAGCCCAAAAAATAAGCAAAAAAGCGCGTAATTACAGGTGTTTACCACAGCTCAAGGGCATCTGCCCTTGATGTAGGACATGTTCACTGAGTATAATCATTGACTAATTTTGCCAGCACTTCGCCCAGCCGGACGCTAGAACGCGTGGGCGGGCAGGCAAACGTGGCAACAATGCTAATGGTGATGTGAGGTCATCGGCGGCGATTTCAAGGTTCCAGCACAGTTCGTCCGCGAAAGTCTTTCGCGCGGCTAGGCTCGGGACCTTTAGGTGTTTTAGCGTGCGGCGGCAACCCGGTTCGGTGGGGGCGGCGCACACCAATTTTTTTATTTTTGGGTGGTTGGGGAAAACATGAAACTTGCGAAGCGACTTCAATCGTTGATGCTCGGCTTGGCCGTCACCGCCGCGAATGACTACAAGACAGCAACCGGCGGTACCGGTGGCCCGATGGTCAATCAGCTGAACCTGCAGGCTCCTGCGACGCAAATCGCGACGGACATCTACAACCTGCACACGCTGATGATGGTCATCATTATGGTGATCTTCGTGGCCGTGTTCGGCGTGATGTTCTATTCGATCTTTAAGCACCGCAAGTCGGTGGGCCACAAGCCTGCCACCTTCCATGAATCGACCGCCGTTGAAATCGCGTGGACCGTAGTGCCATTCCTGATCGTGATCGGCATGGCCCTGCCGGCCACCAAGACCGTGGTCGCCATGAAGGACACCTCCAACGCCGACATCACCATCAAGGCCACCGGCATGCAGTGGAAGTGGGGCTATGACTACCTGAAGGGTGAAGGCGAAGGCATTTCCTTCATCTCCAACCTGTCCACCCCGCGCTCGCAAGTGGGCAACCCGGGCGAAGCGCCGACCGAACAGCGCGGCGAAAACTACCTGATGGAAGTGGACAACGAAGTGGTCGTGCCAGTTGGCAAGAAGATCCGCATCGTCACCACCGCCAACGACGTGATCCACGCCTGGATGATCCCGGCCTTCGGCGTCAAGCAGGACGCGATTCCCGGTTTCGTGCGCGACACCTGGTTCAAGGCCGAATACACCGGCACCTTCCGCGGCAACTGCGCCGAACTGTGCGGCAAGGAACACGCCTTCATGCCGATCGTGGTGCGCGTCGTGACCGCTGAAGAGTACAGCGCATGGGTGGCCGGCAAGCAGAAGGAAATGGCTGCCCTGGCGGACGATCCGAACAAGACCTGGACCATCGACGAACTGAAGACCAAGGGCGAAAAAGTCTATGCCGCCAACTGCGCCGTCTGCCACCAGGCAAACGGCAAGGGCGTGCCGGGCGCGTTCGCGCCGCTGGATGGCTCCGCCGTGGTGACCGGCCCGAAAGCCGAACAGATCAAGGTGCTGCTGCACGGCCAGAAGACTGGCAAGTATCCAGCCGAAATGCCGGCCTGGAAGCAACTGTCGGATACCGACATCGCGGCTGTCATCACCTACACCCGCAACACCTGGTCGAACAAGCCAGCGGAAAACATCGTCCAGCCAGCCGAAGCGGCGTGCTGGCGCTGATGATCCGTACCGAACTGTTCAAGCCTGGCCTGCAGTTCTTCCAGCCTGAGTTCTTCAACCAGCTGACCACGATGCACGGCCTGGTGATGGTGTTCGGCGCGATCATGCCGGCCTTCGTCGGCTTCGCCAACTGGATGATCCCGCTGCAGATCGGCGCATCCGACATGGCGTTCGCGCGCATGAACAACTTCTCGTTCTGGCTGCTGCCGCCTGCGGCGATCCTGCTGGCCGGTTCGTTCTTCGTGCCGGGCGGCGCCACCGCTGCCGGCTGGACCCTGTATGCTCCGCTGTCGACCCAGATGGGTATCGGCATGGACATGGGTATCTTCGCCATGCACATCATGGGCGCGTCGTCCATCATGGGTTCCATCAACATCATCGTCACCATCCTGAACATGCGCGCTCCTGGCATGACCCTGATGAAGATGCCGATGTTCTGCTGGACCTGGCTGATCACCGCCTACCTGCTGATCGCCGTCATGCCGGTGCTGGCAGGCGCCATCACCATGACCCTGACCGACCGTCACTTCGGCACCTCCTTCTTCAACGCCGCCGGCGGCGGTGACCCTGTCATGTACCAGCACATCTTCTGGTTCTTCGGTCACCCAGAGGTGTACATCATGATTCTGCCGGCCTTCGGCATCGTGTCGCAGATCATCCCGGCCTTCGCCCGCAAGCAGCTGTTCGGCTACGCATCGATGGTGTACGCGACCGCGTCCATCGCGATCCTGTCGTTCATCGTCTGGGCGCACCACATGTTCACCACCGGCATGCCGGTGACCTCGCAGCTGTTC
>JAJTCO010000144.1 GCA_021323265.1 Pseudoduganella sp.
AAGCCAACCGCAGAGCGCAAGCGCAAGCTGGCAGCTGCCGTGAAGCGTCACTACAAGCGCATCCGCAGCCAGCAACTGCCTAAGAAGCTGTACTAATTCGACTCTCGTTGGTCATCCTTGCAGGCGCACTGATCGCCACGGATGCCCACGCCAGAGTTTCAACCCGCTCCGGTCCGAACCGCAGCGGGTTTTCCTTTTTCCCCGCACACTTTTGAGGTAGCCATGAGCCTGAAAGCACAGATCACTGACGATATGAAAGCCGCGATGCGCGCCAAGGAAGCCGGCAAGCTGGCCACCATCCGCCTGCTGCTGGCCGAGATCAAGCGCAAGGAAGTGGACGAGCAGATCGAAGTCAACGACGCCCAGACGGTAGCCATCGTTGAAAAGATGATCAAGCAGCGCAAGGATTCCATCACCCAGTTCGAAGCCGGCGGCCGCGCCGACCTGGCCGACATTGAAAAAGCCGAACTGGCGGTGCTGGCGGCCTACATGCCGGCCGGCCTGTCCGACGACGAGATTGCCGCCGAAGTCCAGGCCGCCGTCGCCGCGTCCGGCGCCGCCAGCCCGGCCGACATGGGCAAGGTCATGGCCATCCTGAAGCCCAAGCTGGCCGGCCGCGCCGACATGACCGTGGTATCCGGCCTGGTCAAGAAAGCCCTGACCCCCGCCTGATCCACCGCCGAGCCCGTGTCCACCTTGGGGTCAGGCTCTTTGGTGGACACGTGCCCAGCCGTGCCGTGGGCCGCGCGTGTTGAGATGGATCAAACCCATCGCACGCGCGGCGGTATAGTCTGATTTATAACAAATACCGTCCAGCCTCGTGATTCCACAGTCCTTCATTGCCGATCTGCTCAACCGTGTCGATATCGTCGACGTGGTGGGCCGTTACGTCCAGCTGAAAAAGGGCGGCGCCAACTACCAGGGCCTGTGCCCCTTCCACAACGAAAAGTCCCCCAGCTTCACGGTCAGCCCGACCAAGCAGTTCTATCACTGCTTCGGCTGCGGCGCCCACGGCACCGCGATCGGCTTCCTGATCGAGTATTCCGGCATGGGCTTTGTCGATGCGGTCAAGGACCTGGCGCAGAACGTGGGCATGGTGGTGCCCGAGCAAGACGACAAGATCCCGCCGGCCCAGCGCGCGGCCCAGCAGCAGCAAAGCATGGCCCTGTCCGAAGCCATGAGCAAGGCAGCCGAGTTCTACAAGGCCCAGCTGCGCCATGCGCCGCAAGCGATCGGCTACCTGAAAGGGCGCGGCCTGACCGGCGAAATTGCCGCCCGCTTCGCCCTCGGCTACGCCCCCGCCGGCTGGGACAGCCTGAAAGCCGTCTTCCCCGACTACGACAACCCGGTCCTGGTGGAAGCCGGCCTGCTGATCCAGAACGTGGACGAGGACGGCAAGCGCACCAAGCGCTACGACCGCTTCCGCGAACGGGTCATGTTCCCCATTCGCAACACCAAAGGGCAGGTGATCGCCTTTGGCGGGCGCATCATGGACCAGGGCGAACCCAAGTACTTGAATTCCCCGGAAACGCCTCTATTTTCAAAGGGCTCGGAACTGTATGGCTTGTTCGAGGCGCGCCAGGCCATCCGCGACGCCGGCTACGTGCTGGTGACGGAAGGCTATATGGACGTGGTAGCCCTGGCCCAGATGGGTTTCCCCCAGGCAGTGGCAACCCTGGGAACCGCCTGCACCACCACCCACGTCCAGAAACTGTTGCGCCAAACCGACAATGTGATCTTCAGCTTCGATGGCGACAAGGCTGGCCGCCGCGCCGCCCGGCGCGCGCTGGAAGCCTGCCTGCCGCACGTGTCGGACGACAAGACCATCAAGTTCCTGTTCCTGCCCGCCGAGCACGACCCGGACAGCTATATCCGCGAATATGGCGCCCAGGCCTTCGAGCAGCAGGTGCAGGAAGCCATGCCGCTCTCGCAGTTCCTGCTGCGCGAGGCGGCCGGCGAGCATGATTTGACGTCGCCGGAAGGGCGGGCCCGCGTCCAGTTCGACGCCAAGCCGCTGCTGCAAGCGATGACGCCGACCGCGCTGCGCCTGCAAATCGTGCGCGGCCTGGCCACCATGACGCAAAGCACGCCCGGTGAAGTGGAGCAATTGTTCGAGCTGGCCAAGCCGGTCGCCGCAAACAAGAAGGCGCCGCCGCGCAACCGGCGCGAACAGCCGGTGGGGCTGGAGCTGAAGCTGATCCGCGTGATGCTCTGCCACCCGACGCTGTCGCTGCAGCTGGACGACGACGCGCTGCTGGCCTTCACGCATTTCGGCCAGGAAGCGGCCGAGCGCCTGGTGTGGCTGGTGGTGCAAGCCCAGTCGCTGGGCGAGCAGGGCAGTTTCGCTGCCTTGTCGCAATTGTTAAAAGAGTCCGGTTCGGACTACGATGCGCTCATCGGTGAAATCGCCGCCGCACCGGAACCGGATATCGACGGCGAGCGCCTGTGGCTGACCGCTACCGTGCGCCACTTGAAGATGGATGCGTTAAAACAGGAGCTGGACCAGTTGTTCTCCGCCGGTTTGTCTTCTGAAGAAATTGGTGTACGCTACCGCGAAATTACCGCCAAGCAAGATCAGCTGCGAAAGGAAGCCGAAGGTGAATTGTCAGCGCGCTAATTGCCGCGGCGCACGCAACCCTTCCCGTCTGGTAATTGTAAAGTGGCGTGCTATAATAAAATGCTAAATATTGCAATATTTAGCGGGGCAGTATTTTCGTTTGTTTTCAGTAAGTACTCGCGTTAATAAGGCGCCGCCGGTGGTTAGTCAGACGACGGACGCAGCCGCCCTGGCTGCCATCGATACTTCCGGATACGTACTGCCTTCCGTCAAGGTGCCGGGCCGCCGTGGTCGCAAGCCGAAGGAATTCCAGCCTGAAAATGACGAGGTCGCGGCGCTGAACGCCGTCGAGCGCGCCGAACTGAAGGCTGCGGACAAGGCCAAAGCCAAGGACCGCAAGGCCAAGGAAAAGGCGTTGTTGAAAGATGCGTTCTCTTCCGACACGGAAGCGACGGAAGAGGAACTCGAGCGCCGCCGTCAAAAACTGAAAACCCTGATCAAGTTCGGCAAGGAACGCGGCTTCCTCACGTACGCTGAAATCAACGATCACCTGCCCGAAAATATCGTCGATCCGGAAGCGATCGAAGGCATTATCGGCACCTTCAACGACATGGGCATCGCTGTGTACGAGCACGCGCCCGATGCCGAAACGCTGCTGCTGTCAGACAACGTGGCCACGGTCACCAGCGACGACGAAGCCGAAGCCGCTGCCGAAGCCGCCCTGTCCACGGTCGACTCCGACTTCGGTCGCACCACCGACCCCGTGCGCATGTACATGCGCGAAATGGGCTCGGTCGAGCTGCTGACACGCGAGGGCGAAATCGAGATCGCCAAGCGCATCGAGGACGGCCTGCGCGACATGATCCAGGCCATTTCCGCCTGCCCCGTGACGATCGCCGAAATCCTGGCGACCTCCGAGCGCATCCGCCTGGACGAAATCAAGATCGACGAAATCGTTGACGGCCTGGTGGACGAGGAGGGCGAAACCGCCGCCGCGCCAGCCGCTGCCGACGAAGAGGACGTGGAAGAGGACGAGGAGGAAGAGGACGAAGAGGAAGAGGAAGAAGCCGCCAGCCCAGGTGGCGCCGCAGCCGGCTACACCGCCGAGCAGCTGGAAGCCATGAAGCAGGCCTCCCTCGACAAGTTCGACTCCATCGCCAACCAGTTCGACCGCATGCGCAAGGCCTTCGAAAAGGATGGCTACAACTCGAAAGCCTACCTGAAGGCGCAGGAATCGATTTCCGGCGAACTGCTGGGCATCCGCTTCACCGCCAAAGTGGTGGAAAAGCTGTGCGACACCCTGCGCGGCCAGGTCGACGAAGTGCGCCACATCGAAAAGCAGATCCTCGACGTGGCCGTGAACAAATGCGGCATGCCGCGCGCCCACTTCATCAAGGTCTTCCCGGGCAACGAAACCAACCTGGAATGGGTGGATGGCGAAGTCGCCGCCGGTCACGCCTACAGCGCGATCCTGGGCCGCAACATCCCGACCATCAAGGAACTGCAGCAGCGCCTGATCGACCTGCAAGCGCGCGTCGTGCTGCCGCTGCCGGACCTGGCAACATCAACCGCCAGATGGCGGCCGGTGAAATGAAGGCGCGCAAGGCCAAGCGGGAAATGACGGAAGCAAACTTGCGCCTGGTGATTTCCATCGCGAAGAAATACACCAACCGCGGCCTGCAATTCCTGGACCTGATCCAGGAAGGCAATATCGGCCTGATGAAAGCGGTGGACAAGTTCGAATACCGCCGCGGCTACAAGTTCTCGACCTACGCCACGTGGTGGATCCGCCAGGCCATCACCCGCTCGATCGCCGACC
>JAJTCO010000106.1 GCA_021323265.1 Pseudoduganella sp.
AAGTATAAGGAGCCCCGGTTCCGGGCAGGCGTTTTCTTGATCCAGATCAAGGGAGAAAGGGGGGATGAAAACATAGAATGAGATTCATTCTCATTTAGGCCTTCATTTCATGACCCGTTCCACCCCCACCCAAATCGCCCTCGCCATTGCCGCCATTTTCGCCGCCGGTGCCGCCTGTGCCAGCGACGCGCAAGTCCTGCCGCAAGTGAACGTGCTCGGAGCGTCGGACCAAGGCTACGCCCAGACTTCGACGGCAACCGCCACCAAGACCGACACGCTGCTACGCGACACGCCCCAAGCGATCACCGTCATCACCCGCGAGCTGATCAATGACCAGGCCATGACCAGCATGGCCGACGCCTTGCGCTACGTGCCCGGTATCGTCGCTTCGCAGGGTGAAGGTAACCGCGACGCCGCGATCTTTCGCGGCAACAGTTCGACCGGCGACTTTTACGTGGACGGCATCCGCGACGACGTGATGTATTACCGCGACTTCTACAACATCGAACGGGTGGAAGCCTTGAAGGGCTCCAATGCCATGATTTTCGGCCGTGGCGGCTCGGGCGGCGTGCTCAACCGCGTCACCAAGCAGGCGCGCTTTCAGCCGGTGCGGGAAGCCGTACTCAGTTATGGAACTGACAACCATAAGCGCGGTGCCCTTGACGTCGGCGATGCGATCGACGGCGACGTCGCCGTGCGCGTGAATGCCATGATGGAAAAGTCGGACAGCTTCCGCAACGGCATGCACCTGGAACGCAAGGGCATCAATCCGACCGCCGCCTTCCGCGCCGGCCGCAGCACGAATGTCAGCGTGGCTTACGAGCACTTCCAGGATGAACGCGTGGGCGACCGTGGCGTGCCGTCGCTGAACGGCCGTCCGTACCAGACCGACGAGTCGACCTTCTTCGGCAATGCGGCCCTGAGCCCGAATGCGGTGCGCCTGAACGCCCTGACCGCGCTGGTCGAGCACGATTTTGGCAATGGCCTGCTGCTGCGCAACCGCACGCGCCTTGCCGATTACGACAAGTACTACCAGAACGTGTTTGCCAGCGGTGCCGTTTCGGCCACGACCGGACGCCTGCCGGTCGGCGCCTACCGCGACGAGACCAAGCGCGAGAACCGCTTCAACCAGACCGATTTACAGTATTCGCTGGCAACCGGTGCGATTCGCCACAAGCTGGCCTTCGGCCTGGAGTTCGGCCGCCAGGAAACGGAAGGCGTTCGCCGCAACGGGGTGTTCCCGACCGCCACGGTGAGCGTGCCGGCGGCAAATCCTCTCTACACGGGCGGCGTCAGCTTCGCCACGATCAACAGCAGCAGCGCCAGCGTCGCCAAGGTGGCTTCCGGCTATGTGCAGGACCAGCTGGAGTTCTCGCCGCAATGGCAGGCCGTGATAGGCGTGCGCTATGACCGCTTCAGCGTCGATCATGTCAACCGCCTGACAGGCGCCGCCCTCGACATCACCGACACGCCCGTGTCGCCGCGTGCGGGCCTGATCTACAAGCCAATGCAGGCGATGTCGATCTACACCAGCTACAGCCGCGCCTACGCGCCACGCAGCGGCGACCAGCTGACCTCCCTGAACGTCACGAACAAGACGTTCGATCCTGAGCAATTCAGCAACTACGAGGCAGGCATCAAGTGGGATGTCACGCCGGCGTTGGCTGCCACCGCGGCGTTCTACAAGCTCGACCGCAGCAACGTGATCGTGCCAGGACCGGTGGCGGGCACCAGCGTCCTGGTGGATGGTCAAACCAGCAAGGGTGTGGAGCTGGGCCTGTCGGGACAGCTGACGCGCGCCTGGAATATCGCGGGCGGCTATGCCTACCAGGATGCGGAACTGACGGCCGACCAGTCGGCCACGGTGAAGGCGGGCGCCAAGGTGGCCCAGGTGCCGCGCCATACCTTCTCGCTGTGGAATCGCTTTGACGTGAATGCCCAGTTGGGCGCAGCGCTGGGCGTGGTGTACCGCGACGGCATCTTCACTTCCGCCAGCAACACCGTATCGCTGCCGTCCTACACGCGCCTGGACGGTGCACTGTATTACAACATCGGCAATGATTACCGCCTGCAGCTGAACGTGGAGAACCTGCTGGACAAGCAGTATTACGCTTCCGCCCACGGCGACAACAACATCATGCCGGGCGCCCCGCGCAGCTTCAAGCTGACCCTGAACGCCAAGTTCTGATGCGGGGCGGGACGCGGAAGTAGTAGGAAGTAGTAGGTTGTGGTGATCAATAGCGCAACAGGCGCCGCATGACCAGCGGCGCCGGTTCGAGCGGGTTGGCGTGGGTGTACTCGAGTTCCTCGGCAAGCGAGAACTCGTAGGCGGTGTAGAAGTCGATCAGCTTGGGCTGGTCGCTGCGAACTGCGAGGCGCAGCTCCTCGACGCCGCTCGCCAGCGCGTGGTGGATGACAGCTTCCAGCAGGTACTGTGAGAGATTGGTGCCGCGGTAGTCGGCCAGCACGCCCATGCGCAGGATTTCCCACACGTCGGCATCGTCGTCCAGCGGCAGCCAGCGCACGGAACCGATCGGCATTTCACCATCGAGCAAAATAAAACCGCCGCCGTCGCGCAAGTGGTCGGCGACGTTGACGGCGGTTTCACGGTGTCCGCTGGACGTCACGTGCACCTTGCCGGCCCACGCTTTGCGCGTGAGCTCGGCGATCAGTGACGCATCTTCCGCGGTTGCTTCTCGAACTATTATGTCCATTGCTTAACGCACGCGCATGCCCGGCTCGGCGCCCGGCCATGGGTTCAGCACGTAGATGCCTGGGTTGGCTTTTTCATCCTTGGCGGAGGCGGCCAGCACCATGCCTTCGGACACGCCGAACTTCATCTTGCGCGGCGCCAGGTTGACCACCATCACGGTCAGCTTGCCGACCAGGTCTTCCGGCTTGTACATCGACTTGATGCCCGAGAAGACGTTGCGGTGGCGGCCTTCGCCCACGTCCAGCGTCAGGCGCAGCAGTTTGCCGGCGCCTTCCACGTGCTCGCAGTTGACGATGCGGGCGATGCGCAAATCGATCTTGGAGAAGTCGTCGATCGAGATTTCCGGCGCCAGTTCTTCGATGTCGCCCACTGCGGCTGCGGTTTCCGCTGCCGGTGCGGCTTCTGCGGCAGCAGCAGGTGCGGCGGCTGCCTGCTGGGTCGGCGCATCGAACAGCTCTTCGATCATCTTGGCGTCCACGCGGGTCATCAGGTGGCTGTAGGCGCCGATCGTGCGGCCCAGCATTGGCTGCCAGGCGGCACCCGATGCCACGGCGGTGTCGGCCCAGGTGAACGCGTCATCGTTCAGGAAGGCGCGCACGTTGGCGGCCACGCCCGGCAGGACCGGCGACAGCAGGATGGACAGCTGTCGGAACAGGATCAGCGCGGTGGTGCACACGTCGTGCAGCTCGGCCACCTTGCTCTCGTCCTTGGCCAGCACCCACGGCTTGTTCTCGTCCACGAAGCGGTTGGCGACGTCGGCGATCTCCATGATTTCGCGCAGGGCCTTGCCGAACTCGCGCGAGTCGAAGTTGGCGGCGATGGTGGCCTGGCGCTCAGTGCCGTCTTCGGCCACCAGGGCCTTCTTGATCCATTCCTGCGAGGAGGCGGACAGGCTGGCAGCCAGCTTGCCGTCGAACTTCTTGGCGATGAAGCCCGCGCAACGGGATGCGATGTTGACGTACTTGCCGATCAGGTCCGAGTTCACGCGCGCCACGAAGTCGTCGCCGGTGAAGTCCAGGTCTTCGACGCGGGAGTTCAGCTTGTAGGCCAGGTAGTAGCGCAGCCACTCCGGGTTCATGCCCAGGTTCAGGTAGCGCAGCGGCGAAATGCCAGTGCCGCGCGACTTGGACATTTTTTCATTGTTCACGGTCAGGTGGCCGTGCACCGCCACCTTCATGCGGTCGATGGTCGGGTGCTTGGCAAATTGCAGCATGGCCGGCCAGAACAGCAGGTGGAAGGAAACGATGTCCTTGCCGATGAAGTGGATTTGCTCGGTGCCCGGATCGGCCAGCAGGGCGTCGTAATTGATGCCTTTCTTGCCGCAGTAATTCTTCAGCGACGCCAGGTAGCCCACCGGCGCGTCCAGCCACACGTAGAAATACTTGCCCGGCGCGTCAGGGATCGGGATGCCGAAGTAGGGCGCATCACGGGAGATATCCCAGTCGGCCAGCTTTTCGCCGGCTTCGCCCAGCCATTCGGACACCTTGTTTACCATCTCCGGCTGCAGGCGGCCAGGGGTATTCAGCCAGTCGCGCAGGAACGCGAAGCAGCGCGGGTCGGACAGCTTGAAGAAGTACTGTTCCGAAGGCTTCAGGATCGGCGTGGCGTTGGTGAAGACGGAAAACGGATTCACCAGTTCGGTCGGCTGGTAGGCGGCGCCGCACACTTCGCAATTGTCGCCGTACTGGTCCTTGGCGTGGCACTTCGGGCATTCGCCCTTGATGTTGCGGTCGGCCAGGAACATGCCCTTGACCGGGTCGAAGAAGCGGTCCACGGTCTTGGTCTGGATCAGGCCCGCATCGCGCAGCTTGCGGTAGATGCCCTGCGACAGCTCGACGTTTTCCGGCGAGTCGGTCGAGTACCAGTTGTCGAAGGCGATGTGGAAGCCGTCCAGGTATTGGGCGCGGCCGGCGGCGATCTTGGCCACGAATTCCTGCGGCGTGATGCCTTCCTTTTCAGCGGCGATCATGATCGGGGTGCCGTGGGTGTCATCGGCGCCCACGAAATGCACTTCGCGCAAGCCGTTTCCTTCGGCCTGCATTCGCTGGAAACGGACCCAGATGTCGGCCTGGATGTACTCCATCATGTGGCCGATGTGGAAGGCAGCGTTTGCGTATGGCAGGGCAGTGGTAACGAACAGCTTGCGAGTCATAATTGATGCGCTATTAAGGTGGATAAAAAGAGCATTTTACCAGCGGATGCGCTAGACTGCGCCATCACCAATGGAGAATTGCATGAGTATCACCGTAGAAGACGTCAAATCTGCACTGTCCAAAGTAATTGACCCAAATACAACAAAAGACTTCGTCTCCTCCAAGTCGGTCCGCAACCTGAAGGTTGAAGGCGGCGAAATCAGCCTGGATATCGAGCTGGGCTACCCGGCCAAATCGCAGGTCGAAGCGATCCGCGCCAATGTGCTGGCTGCCCTGCAGCCGCTGGGCGCGAAAGTTACCCTGAACGTCTACAGCAAGATCATTTCCCATTCCGTGCAGCGCGGCTTGAAGCTGATGCCGAACGTGAAGAATATCATTGCCGTCGCTTCCGGCAAGGGCGGCGTGGGCAAGTCCACCACTGCCGTGAACCTGGCGCTGGCACTGGCCGCCGAAGGCGCATCGGTTGGCGTGCTCGATGCCGATATTTACGGCCCGTCGCAGCCGATGATGTTGGGCGTTTCCGGCCGCCCGACCACCTCCGACGGCAAGACCATGGACCCGATGGAAGGCCACGGCGTGCAGGTATCGTCGATCGGCTTCCTGATCGACCCGGACGAGCCGATGGTGTGGCGAGGACCGATGGTGACCCAGGCCCTGCAGCAGCTGCTGGAGCAGACCAACTGGCGCGACCTGGACTACCTGATCGTCGACATGCCGCCGGGTACCGGCGACATCCAGCTCACGTTGTCGCAGAAGGTGCCGGTCACCGGCGCCGTGATCGTCACCACCCCGCAGGACATCGCCCTGCTCGACGCGCGCAAGGGATTGAAGATGTTTGAGAAGGTCGGTATCCCGATCCTGGGCGTGGTGGAGAACATGAGCACCCATATCTGCTCCAACTGCGGCCACACCGAAGAAATCTTCGGCCATGGCGGCGGCGCCAAGATGTGCGCCGATTTCGGCGTGGACTTCCTGGGCGCGTTGCCGCTCAAGCTGGCCATCCGCGAACAGACCGACTCCGGCAAGCCGACCGTGGTCGCCGAGCCGGACGGCCCGGAAGCGGCGATCTACAAGGCCATTGCACGCAAAGTGGCAGTGAAGGTGGCGGAGAAAGCCAAGGACATGACCAGCAAGTTCCCGAGCATCGTCATCAAGCACGACTGATGCGGCGCGTCCTGACCCGCGCGGCTTTGGCCGCCATGTTCGCGTGCCCGGTGCTGGCGCTGGCTGTGGAGCCGGCGACCGCGTCCAGGGCCGCATGGCAGCGGCAGGCGAACAGCAGCGAAGCGGAATTGCGCGGCTTGTCCGTCGTCAGCGACAAGGTGGCGTGGGCCAGCGGCGCCAAAGGCACGGTGCTGCGCACGACCGACGGCGCCACCTGGCGCGCCTTGACCGTCCCGGATGCGCAGGCCTACGATTTCCGCGACATTGAAGCGTTCGACGCCCATACGGCCATCGTGATGGGCGCCGGTCCCGGCGCGGCATCGCGCATGTACCGCACGCGCGACGGCGGCGCCACCTGGCAACTGCTGGTCGTAAACAGGGAGCCGGAAGGCTTTTGGGACGCCATGGCGTTCTGGGATGCGAAGAACGGCATCGTCTTCGGCGACCCCGTGCGAGGCGCTTTCCAGGTGTTGGTGACCGCCGATGGCGGCGATAGCTGGCAACTGATCGACGATGCCCAAGGCCTCGCCGCGTTGCCGCAGGAAGGCGCGTTTGCCGCCAGCGGCACCTGCCTTAGCGTATCGGGCAGCAGCGACGCCTGGTTCGTCACTGGTGGCGCTGCGCAAGCGCGCGTGTTCCGCTCCACCGACCGCGGCCGGAACTGGCGGGCCGCCACGCTACCGATTCCCGCCGCCGCAGCGAGCAAGGGCGCCTTCTCCGTCGCCTTTGCCGGCGGGCGCGGCCTGGTTGCCGGCGGCGATTACAAGGAAACGGCCCTGGCAACGCTGAACGGCGCCATGAGCGGCGACGGCGGCGCGGCGTGGATGCCGGCGCCCATCCTGCCGACCGGCTTCATGTCGGCCGTCGTGCCGTTGCAGGGCGCACGCGACACCTTCGTCGCCGTCGGCCTGGCCGGGGCAGGGTACACGCGCGATGGCGGCAAGCACTGGGCAATCCTCGACCAGGACATCAAACTGAATGCCGTAGGCTTTGCCGCCTCCGGCGCGGGATGGGCAGTCGGCCCAAAGGGCCTGATCGTCAAATACGCAGGAGTTCCACTCAAATAAAGGAGGCAGACATGAAGAAGTTCGTAGCGGCCATCGCGATGGCCCTGGTGGCAGGCGGCGCCGCGGCGCAATCGGTTGACTTCACCGAGCCGAAGAATGGCGCCGTGGTCAGCAGCCCCTTCAAGGTCAAGTTCGCCGTCACCGGCATGGCAGTCAAGCCGGCCGGCGATATAAGCGACAACACGGGTCACCACCACCTGATCATCAATGGCGACAGCATGAAGGTAGGCGAATCGATTCCCTTCGACGAAAAGCACCTGCATTTCGGCAAAGGCCAGACCGAAACCGACGTCACCCTGCCGCCCGGCACCTACAAGCTCACCATGCAGTTTGCCAACGGCGCCCACCAAAGCTACGGCCCCGGCCTCGCCAAAAGCATCACCGTCACCGTAAAGTAACTGCCGCGCCCGTGTCCACCTTGGGGTCAGACCCTTTGGTGGACACGGGCTCGTCAGTAGCAAGCCGAATGGCTGAGGCCGTGTCCCGCTAAGGGTCTGACCCCAAGGTGGACGGGACGGCCATCCGGCGGGCTCGGCTGTCGGCTGGCTGCCCTTTGCAGGTAAAATAGCGCCTTTATACTTTTTCGCTTTCCATTCGCAATGACTCAAGTCCGTACCCGTTTCGCACCTAGCCCGACCGGTTTCCTGCACGTCGGCGGCGCCCGCACTGCGCTGTATTCCTGGGCCTACGCCCGCCACTTCGGCGGCACCTTTGTGCTGCGTATCGAGGATACCGACCTGGAACGTTCGACCCCGGAGGCGGTGCAGGCGATCCTGGACGGCATGAAGTGGCTCGGCCTGGACCACGATGAGGGGCCTTTCTACCAGATGCAGCGCATGGATCGCTACCGCGAAGTGGTGGCGCAGATGCTGGCCGCCGGCACCGCTTACCATTGCTATTCGTCGCCGGAGGAAGTCCAGGCCATGCGCGACAAGGCGACCGCTGCGGGCGAGAAGCCGCGCTATGACGGCACCTGGCGTCCGGAAGAGGGCAAGACCCTGCCGGCCATTCCGGAGGGCCGCAAGCCGGTGGTGCGCTTCAAGAACCCGCTGGACGGCGACGTGACCTGGGTGGACGTGGTCAAGGGCCCGATCACCATCTCCAACAAGGAACTCGATGACCTGGTCATCGCGCGCCCGGACGGCACGCCCACCTACAACTTCTGCGTGGCGGTCGATGACTGGGACATGAAGATTACGCACGTGCTGCGGGGCGACGACCACGTCAACAATACGCCGCGTCAGATCAACATCCTGCGCGCCATCGGCGCCGAGCTGCCGCAGTACGGGCACCTGCCGATGATCCTGGGGTCCGACGGCGCCAAGCTGTCCAAGCGCCATGGCGCCGTGAGCGTGATGGAGTACCCGGCCCAGGGCTACCTGCCGGAAGCCATGCTGAACTACCTGGCCCGCCTGGGCTGGTCGCACGGCGACGATGAGCTGTTCTCGATGGAGCAGTTCTGCGCGTGGTTCAACCTGGAGAACCTGACCGCGTCGCCGGCCCAGTTCAACTACGACAAGCTGGCGTGGGTGAACAACCATTGGATCAAGCAGTCCGACAACGCCCGCCTGGCCGAGCTGGTCACGCCCAAGCTGCTTGCCGACGGCGGCAAGCTGGAGGGGGCGCCTGCGCTGGCGCCGGTGCTGGCGCTGCTGAAGGACCGCACCAATACCCTCAACGAGCTGGCCGACGCCGCCATGCTTTTCTACCGCGAACCAAACCCGGATGCGGCCTTGATGGCCCAGCATTACACCGAGGCCGTGAAGCCTGCCGTGGTCGACTTCGCCGCCCGCATCGCCACGGTGGAGTGGAGCAAGGAAGCCATCGCGGCCATGATCAAGGAAGTGCTGGCGGCCCATGGCTTGAAGATGCCTCAGCTGGCCATGCCGCTGCGCCTGATAGTGGCCGGCCAATTGCAGACGCCGGCCATTGATGCGGTGCTGCAATTGTTTGGACGCGACACCGTGGCAGCCCGCCTGGCGAAGTTTGCATAAATATTTTCGACAATCTTGCAAATTGGCATTTGCAATTTACGGAAGGGCTGCTATACTTCTGTCTCCTTGCAAAACGGGGGTATAGCTCAGCTGGGAGAGCGCTTGCATGGCATGCAAGAGGTCAGCGGTTCGATCCCGCTTACCTCCACCAGTTTTGCGAAGGAAATGCAGTATCGGAAGTCCAGGGTCCCCATCGTCTAGAGGCCTAGGACATCACCCTTTCACGGTGAGTACCGGGGTTCGAATCCCCGTGGGGACGCCAAGAGCAGTAACAATC
>JAJTCO010000145.1 GCA_021323265.1 Pseudoduganella sp.
TCCCGTCGTTCAGAAGCTGGACCCATTCCGCGATGCGATCGTGCAGGCGCTCAAGGCCGATGCCCATCGCCCGCGCCACGAGCGCCGCACTGCAAAGGCGTTGTTGGCGCAGATCAGTGCCGCCGGCTATGCCGGCGGCTACTCCCAGGTGACGAAGTTCATCCGGGAATGGCGCGCAGAGGAAGGTAAGGCACCGAAGGCCTTTGTGCCGCTTCAGTTCGATCTGGGTGATGCCTTTCAGTTCGACTGGAGTGAAGAAGGTCTGGTCATCGGAGGCGTCTACCGCAAGCTGCAGGTGGCGCATATGAAGCTTTGCGCCAGCCGCGCGTTCTGGCTGGTAGCCTACCCGAGCCAGGGCCACGAGATGCTGTTCGATGCCCATGCCCGCTCGCTGGCGGCGCTGGGCGGCGTGGCGAGGCGCGGTATCTACGACAACATGAAAACGGCGGTCGATAAGGTCAACAAGGGCAAGGGCCGCGTCGTCAATGCCCGCTTCGCCGTCATGTGCGCACACTACCTGTTCGATCCCGACTTCTGCAACACCGCGTCCGGCTGGGAAAAGGGCGTGGTGGAGAAGAACGTGCAGGACAGCCGGCGCCGCATCTGGATCGATGCCCGCAACCGCCGGTTTGGCTCGCTGGAAGAACTGAATGCCTGGCTAGGAGAGCGCTGCCGCGCGCTTTGGCACGAGTTGCGCCATCCTGAGCATCGGGAATTTACCGTCGCCGAAATGCTGGAGCAGGAACAGCTGCACCTGATGCCTATGCCGGCTCCATTCGATGGCTACGTTGAACAGTCAGTGCGGGTGTCCTCGACCTGCCTCGTGACTGTGGCGCGCAATCGCTATTCGGTTCCCTGCGAGTTGGCGGGTCAGATCGTCAGCGCTCGCTTGTACCCCAATCATGTTTGCATCGCCGCTGGCGACGCCATCGTCGCCAGCCATGCTCGCAGCACGGATCGCGGCAATGTACGCTACGACTGGCAGCACTACATCGCCCTAGTCGAGCGCAAACCCGGTGCGTTGCGCAACGGCGCACCGTTCGGCGACCTGCCGCCACCATTGCAGCAATTGCGGCGTGGCCTGTTGCGCCATCAAGGCGGCGACCGTTTGATGGCGCAGGTGCTGGCTGCCATTCCGAGCTCTGGCCTCGACGCAGTGCTGGTGGCGGCGGAGTTGGTGGTCGAATCCGGCGTGCTATCGGTCGAGCATGTCGAGAACGTGCTGGCGCGATTGCATGCCAGCCCGCCGCCACCCAGTGCGGCAACGGCGTTGCAGCTATCAGAGGCCCCGATGGCCGATGTGGGACGTTATGACGACCTGCGGGCGCCGATTGAATCGGAGGACGATCATGCGTGACTTGACCATGGACCTTAAAGCACTTCGCTTACACGGTATGGCCTTGGCTTGGGGCGAATTGGCGGTTCAGGGTGGCGCCACATTCGAAGCGAGCAGTTGGCTGCTGGAGCACCTGTTACATGCAGAGATCACCGACCGCGCCATGCGAACAGTGCGTCATCAGATGCATGCGGCGAAGTTCCCTGTGCACCGCGATCTGGCAGGCTTCGACTTCGACGCGTCACGTGTGGAGCAAAAGCTGGTACGGCAACTGGCTTCATTGGCCTTTACCGAAACGGCACAAAATGTGGTTTTGGTTGGCGGGCCGGGCACCGGAAAAACCCACCTTGCTACCGCCATTGGCGTCTCGGGCGTCAGCAATCACGCTAAACGCGTCCGCTTCTTCTCCACTGTCGATCTGGTCAACACGCTGGAGCGGGAAAAGCGTGAGGGAAAAGCTGGCCGACTGGCGGCTACGCTACAACGGGTGGATCTGGTGATCCTGGATGAGCTTGGATATCTGCCCTTTAGCCAGGCGGGTGGTGCCTTGCTGTTTCATCTGCTGTCGAAACTGTACGAGCACACCAGCGTCGTCATCACCACCAACCTCAGCTTCGCGGAATGGTCCGGTGTTTTTGGCGATGCAAAGATGACGACGGCACTCCTGGATCGCCTCACCCACCACTGCCACATCGTGGAGACCGGCAACGAGTCCTATCGATTCCAGCACAGCAGTATGGCGGCCAAAGGGCGAATCCGGGAGCGGGAGAAGAAGCGTAGTCGGCCAGGTGAGTCGACCAATGTGGATTAACGATATAAACCGTTTATATCGTTAGATGAGGAAGAGCTAACCGAAGGGCGACGGTGAAAACACCGTCGCCCTTGTCTTTTTTGATACACTTATCCACAGTTGCCTGAAAGAATGGCAGCGTTCGCCCTGGGTCAAATTTCAATCAGCCCGATGGGTCAATATTCAAACAGCGCCAACAGCCTGGCGAACCATTTACGGAATTTGCCTACGCAGTGCCTACGCAAAGCATTTTCGCCGCATTTTTCGGCGCACAAAAATCGTGTAAGTGTTTGATTTTATTGGCCTGCCCTACAGGAATCGAACCTGTGACCCTCGGCTTAGAAGGCCGATGCTCTATCCAACTGAGCTAAGGGCAGAGACGCGGGCACGGTAACAAAACCGCACCGCAAAATGAAAAGCGGGTTGTCCAAAGACAACCCGCTCGAGATGATTCCTGGTCGGAGTACAAGGATTCGAACCTTGGACCCCCTGCTCCCAAAGCAGGTGCGCTACCGGGCTGCGCTACACTCCGATAAACGGGGTTCGGTGCCGGAGGCGCGGATCAGCACGCGGCCGGTATCGCCCAGCTCGGCTTCCACTTTCTCTTTCTCCGCCACCATGGCCGCGTTCTTGAGCCAGTCGAAGCCGGCCGGCACGCGCACATTGATCAAGGTTTGCGGGAACAGGGTCACTTCGCCGGCAATCTCGGCCAGGGTCTTGCCGCTGCGCTTCAAGGCGGACAGCACCTGCAGCGCGGAGATGATGCCGTCGCCGGTGCTGTGCTTGTCGAGCGCCAGCAGGTGGCCACTGCCCTCCCCGCCCAGAATCCAGCCTTTTTCCTGCATCACTTCCAGCACGTAGCGGTCGCCCACCTTGGCGCGCGCAAAGCCGACGCCCTTTTCCTTCAGCGCCACTTCCACTGCCATGTTCGTCATCAGGGTGCCGACAGCGCCGGCCACGCCGCCATTGGCCAGGCGGTCCATCACCATCACGTACAGCAGTTCGTCGCCGTTGTAGAGGCGGCCGGCGGCGTCGCACATGATCAGGCGGTCGGCATCGCCGTCGAGGGCAATGCCCAGGTCGGCTTGATGCTCGAGCACGGCAGCGGCCATGGCTTTCGGTGCGGTCGCGCCAAAGCCGTCGTTAATGTTCAGGCCGGTGGGCTTGTTGCCGATGGCGACCACTTCGGCGCCCAGCTCGTGGAACACGTGCGGAGCGATATTGTAGGCGGCGCCGTGGGCGCAATCGACCACGACTTTCAGGCCGCGCAGGTCCAGTTCATACGGGAAGGTGCTCTTGCAGAATTCGATATAGCGGCCTTGCGCATCTTCCAGGCGCTTGGCACGGCCCAGCTTGTCGGGCGCCACGCAATCCATCGGCTGGTCGATCAGGGCTTCAATGTCCAGCTCGACGGCGTCGGGCAGCTTGGTGCCCTGGTCGGAGAAGAACTTGATGCCATTGTCCTGGAAC
>JAJTCO010000146.1 GCA_021323265.1 Pseudoduganella sp.
AACAGCGGCGACTGGCCGACCACCTGCTCCGCGGCCGTCAGGCGCAGCACCGGCTGGTCCGCCAGCACGCCCAGCGAGCGCGGCGCGCCGGAGGGCGGCACGGCCCACAGCTGCAGCGACTTCTCCGGGCCTTCCTGGAAGTCGCCCATGCGCTTGAGCGTCAGCGTGTTGTGCTTGGGATCGAACAGCGCCAGCATCATCGGCGTGGCCTTGTCGTCGTGCAGCACGGAGACGTAGCGCACTTCGGGCATGGCCTGCAGCTGCGCGACCAGCTGCGTGTTCTGGCGCACCAGGTCGCGGCCCTGGGACTGCAGCTGCGCCAGCTGCACCTGGGTGCCCTGCAGCTCGCCGCTGAGGTTGAGGGTGAAGGCCACCGCGGCGACCGCCGCCGTGACGGCCGCCAGCGCGCCGGCGCGCCACCAGTTGCGGGCGCGCCGCAGCAGGTCGGTGCCGCCGTCGGCGACGGCCGCCGCCATGGCGCGCGGTTCGGTGGCCAGCAGGTTCTCGATGCGCTTCCAGACGTTGGCGCTGGGCGTTTCGGATTGCTGCAGTTCGGTGATCGACATCAGGCGCTCCTGCCACACGTGCGCGGCGACGCGCAGGGTGGGACTGCTGCGCGCCAGGGTTTCGAAACGGCGGCGGGCGCCGCCACGCAAGGTGCCCAGGGCGTACGAGGCCGCCAGGTGGTCCACCAGTTCAGGACGCTCGAGGATGTTCATCGCATTCCCCTCATGCGAACCGCGCCATGCAGCCGCGCAACTGGTCCAGCCCGCGCCGGATCCAGGTCTTCACCGTGCCCAGCGGCAGCTTCAGCTGCTCGGCGAGCTCGCTGTGGCTCAGGTCGCGCAGGTAGGCCAGGCTCAGTACCTCGCGCTGGCGGTCCTCCAGCTTGCGCATGCATTCGTGCAGCGCCCAGGCCTGCTGGCTGGCCTGCGTGGTGTCCATCGGGTTGGGCGAGTCGCCCGCCACCGTGTCGCTGATCACGTCGTCCAGCTCCTGGGCGCTGTCGGCCCGCTCGCTGGTGCGCCGGCGCAGGAAGTCCAGCGCCCGGCTGCGCACGATCATCCCCATCCACGCCATCGGCGGGCTGAGGGTGGCGCGGTAGTCGCCGGCGGAGCGCCAGATGTGCAGGAAGGCCTCCTGCAGCACGTCCTCGGCCCACTGCCGGTTGCCCGTCACCTTGACGGCCAGGCCGTAGAGCTTGGTGGACGTGGCGTCATAAAGTTCGCGCAACGCGCGTTCGCTCTCGCGTTGCCGGCCGGGGTCGGCCAGGCGCTCGCCGACGCGGGCCAGCAGGGCGATGAGGGGAAGGTCTGGATCCGCCATGGTCATGAGAAAGTATTCTGCCCGTAGATACGCAGCGGGACCGCTTTCGGATTCGCTTCCGGGGCACTGTCGCGCGAGCGCCTAAAATCGAGGGTTTTCCCCGGAAGCTCCTGCATGACCACCGCAAAACTCGACGTCGCCTCGGTCGCGACCCAGGCCAACGTGTACTTCGACGGCAAGTGCGTGAGCCACGGCGTCACCCTGGCCGACGGCACGAAGAAGTCGGTGGGCGTGATCCTGCCCGCCACCCTGACCTTCAAGACCGGCGCCGCCGAAGTGATGGAATGCGTGGCCGGCGCCTGCGAGTACAAGCTGGCCGGCAGCGACGCGTGGCAGAAGTCGGGCGCGGGCGAGAAGTTCAGCGTACCTGCCAACTCCAGCTTCGAGATCCGCGTGGCCGAGGCCTATCACTACATCTGCCACTTCGGTTGAACGGACTTCCATGAGCACCATCCTCGAAAACCTGCCGCTGAACCAGAAGGTGGGCATCGCCTTCTCCGGCGGCCTGGACACCAGCGCCGCCCTCCACTGGATGAAGAAGAAGGGCGCCCTGCCCTATGCCTACACGGCCAACCTGGGCCAGCCGGACGAACCCGACTACGAGGCGATCCCGCGCAAGGCCATGGAGTACGGCGCCGAGAAGGCGCGCCTGGTCGACTGCCGCAAGCAGCTGGCGCACGAAGGCATCGCCGCCCTGCAATGCGGCGCCTTCCACATCTCCACCGGCGGCCTGATGTACTTCAACACCACGCCGCTGGGCCGCGCCGTCACCGGCACGATGCTGGTGGCCGCGATGAAGGAGGACGACGTCCACATCTGGGGCGACGGCAGCACCTTCAAGGGCAACGACATCGAGCGCTTCTACCGCTACGGCCTGCTGACCAACCCGAGCCTGCGCATCTACAAGCCGTGGCTGGACCAGGCCTTCATCGACGAACTGGGCGGCCGCGCCGAGATGTCGGCGTTCATGACGGCGGCCGGCTTTGGCTACAAGATGTCGGCCGAGAAGGCGTACTCCACCGACAGCAACATGCTGGGCGCGACGCACGAAGCCAAGGACCTGGAGAACCTGGACACCGGCATCAAGATCGTCAACCCGATCATGGGCGTGGCCTTCTGGAAGGACGACGTGAAGGTGAAGGCCGAGGAAGTGCGGGTGCGCTTCGAGGAAGGCCAGCCGGTCGCCCTGAACGGCAAGACCTTCGACGACCCGGTGGAACTGATCCTGGAAGCCAACCGCATCGGCGGCCGCCACGGCCTGGGCATGAGCGACCAGATCGAGAACCGCATCATCGAGGCCAAGAGCCGCGGCATCTACGAGGCGCCCGGC
>JAJTCO010000107.1 GCA_021323265.1 Pseudoduganella sp.
GCCGTCATGGCGGCCAGGGAAGCCCAGGCGGCATCGCGTTGCCAGTCGCAAAACGTGGCGAAGCCCGCGAACTGGGCGTCGAACGCCACTTGGGCGGCGCGGGAGAATGCATCATCAAACACGTACATGCTAGAGCTCCTTTCGTCATGCAATGGCTGCGGTACCGCAAGACTTCTAATGTTAGTGCGCGTTTCGTGTGATACGTTTGATAAACATCAAGGGTGCTTTCATTTTGCATAAATCCCAAAAGGATGTCACGACAATAACTTGATACCGTCGAGTGCGGCGGAGCACTGCTCGCGTATCACGTTGACGAAGTCGGTGACGTAGGCCTTGTGCTGCAAGGCTGGCGGCACCGAGACGTACAGGTCGCTCCACAGCCCGCCATCGCCGATGGGGCGGGCGATCACGTAGTCGTAGTCGACGTAATTCTTGATGGCCCAGTTCGGCAGCGCGGCCACGCCGCGGCGGCTCGCCACCAGTTGCAAAATCGCGACTGTCAGTTCGGCGGTACGGCGCTGGAATTCCACGCCGGCCGGGCGCAACACTTCGCGGATCAGGTCGATGCGCTGCTCGGGCACGGGGTAGGTGATCAGGGTTTCGCCTTCGAAGTCATGTGCGGTGAGGCGGCGCTGGGCTGCCAGGCGGTGCTTTTGCGCCATCACCGTCAGGATTTCGAAGCGGAACAGCGGGAACGTGGTGTAGTCCGCGCTGTAGTCGGAGCCGATTACCAGGTCGGCCGCACCGTTGCGCAGCAAGTCGGCGGGCTCGCTGTGGAAGCCGGAAACGAGGTCGATTTCGACGTCCGGCCAACGTGTACGGAATTCATCCATGACCGGCATCAGCCAGTCGAAGCAGGTGTGGCATTCCAGCGCAACGCGCAGCTGGCCGGTGTCGCCTTGCGACAGGCGCACCATGTCCCGCTCTGCGCGCTCGACTTCCGGCAGCAGCATATCGGCCAGTTTCAGCAGACGCTCGCCGGTTGCGGTGAAGCCGATCGGCATCGATTTCCGCTCGAACAGTGGCGATCCATAGCGATCTTCCAGCAATTTGATCTGGTGGGACAGGGCGGACTGGGTCAGGTTCAGCAACTGGGCTGCCTTCACCAGGCTGCCGGAGGAGCGCAGCGCCGACAATGTGCGTAGATGACGAATCTCGAGCATGGCTATGAATATTTTTCAAGTGGATGCGCAAAAAGTTTCGTTTTTATTATAAGTCCCCATGCCGCAAACTGTACGTCATCAATATTTCTTAAGCATGACAAAAATGAAACTCGTACATACCCATATTCCTGGCTATCCCCGCATTGGCGCAGCGCGCGAACTGAAGTTCGCGCTGGAACGCTTCTGGCGCGGCGAATCGTCCGAAGCGGCGCTGCTCGATACTGCCTGCAAACTCCGTGCCCAACACTGGGAGACCCAGCGCCAGCATGGGCTGGACCTGGTGACGGTCGGCGATTTCGCCCTGTATGACCACGTGGCGAACCACATCCAGCTGTTCGGATGCGAACCTGAACGCTTTGGGTTCGATGGGACGGAGTCGCCACTGGTGCGCTACTTCGCCATGGCGCGTGGCGACAGTGCACACGAATCGTGCGGCTGTGGCCACAATGGTGCAGCGCTGGAAATGACCAAATGGTTCGACACCAATTACCATTATCTGGTGCCGGAGTTCAGCGCCGCCACGGCCTTTTCGCTGCACAGCGAGCAGTTGCTGGCGGAAGTGGCGGAGGCGCGCACCGCCGGTCATCGCGTCAAGGCCGTCCTGCTCGGTCCCCTCACCTTCCTGTGGCTGGGCAAGGAAAGGGATGCCGGCGGCGCGGCGGCGGGCTCGCGCCTGGACTTGCTGGAGCGCCTCTTGCCGCTCTACAGCCGCCTGCTGGTGCAGTTGAAGGCTGCCGGAGCAGAGTGGGTGCAGCTGGATGAACCGATCCTGGGGCTGGACTTGCCCAATGCCTGGCGCAATGCCTTCGAGCCCGCGTACTGGCTGCTCAACCAGGCGGGCGCCCAGTTGCTGCTGGCGACCTACTTCTCGCCGCTGGAGGAAAATATCAGCCTCGCCTGCCGCCTGCCGGTGGCGGGCCTGCACGTGGACGCCGTGCGCGCCGCCGGTGAGCTGACCAGCATCGCGGACTGGCTCCCGGCGCATAAGGTGCTTTCCGTGGGCATCGTCGATGGCCGCAACATCTGGCGTACCGACCTGGACACTGCACTGGCGACCCTGCTGCCGGTGCTGGGCAAGCGCAGCGGGCAACTCTGGCTGTCGACTTCCTGCTCGCTGCTGCACGTGCCGTACAGCCTGGCGGGCGAAACGGCGCTCGATGACGAACTGCGTTCCTGGCTTGCCTTCGCCGACGAGAAGCTGGCCGAGCTGGCCCTGCTCAAGGCAGCACTGTCGGCCGACGAACGCATTTCCGGCCAGGTGGCGCGGGGCTTTGCCGCCGCGCGCGCCGCGCTCGACAGCCGCCGCAGCAGTGCCCGCGTCCACAATGCCGCCATCGGCGTGCGCGTGGCGGCGCTGGCGGCCGACGCCGGTGCAGCGCGGCGCAATGCCCCGTTCGCAGAGCGCCAGCAACGGCAGCGCGAACGCCTGCAACTGCCGGCCTTCCCGACCACGACCATCGGCTCCTTCCCGCAGACGCCACACATTCGTGCCGCACGCGCCGCCTTCAAGCGCGGCGAGCTGAGCGCGCCCGCCTATGAGCAGGCAATGCGGGAGGAGATTGCGCATGCGATCCGCGAACAGGAGGCGCTGGGCCTCGATGTGCTGGTGCATGGTGAAGCCGAGCGTAACGACATGGTGGAGTATTTCGGCGAGCAGCTGGATGGCTTCGCCTTTACCGCCGGCGGCTGGGTGCAGTCCTACGGTTCGCGCTGCGTCAAGCCGCCCGTCATTTATGGCGATGTGCAGCGCCCGCAGGCGATGACCGTGGCCTGGGCCGAGTATGCGCAAAGCCTGACGGACAAGCCGGTGAAAGGCATGCTGACCGGCCCGGTCACCATCCTGCAATGGTCTTTCGTGCGCGACGACCAGCCGCGTGCGGACACCGCGCTGCAAATCGCCGCCGCCATCCGTGATGAAGTGCACGACCTGGAGGACGCAGGTATCGCCGTGATCCAGATCGATGAACCGGCCCTGCGCGAAGGCTTGCCGCTGCGCCGCAGCCGTTGGGATGCCTACCTGGCCTGGGCGACCAAGGCGTTCCGCATCAGCGCCGCCGTCGCCGCCGATGCGACGCAGGTCCACACCCATATGTGCTATGCCGAGTTCAACGACATCCTGCCGGCGATTGCCGCGCTCGATGCCGACGTGATCACGATCGAGTCGAGCCGTTCGGCGATGGAGCTGCTGGGCGGTTTCGCCAGCTTCCGCTACCCGAACGAAATCGGGCCGGGTGTGTACGACATCCATTCGCCGCGCGTGCCGGGCAGCGAGGAAATGGCCGGCCTGCTGCGCAAGGCTGCGCAGGTTGTGGCGCCGGACCAGCTGTGGGTCAATCCCGACTGCGGCCTGAAGACGCGCGCCTGGCCGGAGACGGCAGCCGCACTGCGGAACATGGTTGCCGCGGCGCGCCAACTGCGCGCGGAACTGGCGGCCTCTTAATCGATGCGGGCGGCAGGCAGGCGGTAGGTCCAGCGCTGAACTGTTTCCCCGTCCGTATCGACAAACGGTGCGCCGGCCACAAAACCCAGGCGCGACACGAGCCGGATGGAAGGCGTGTTGTCGACGACAATCTCGGCGACGACGCGCTGCACCGCGCCACTACGGGCGGCCAGCTGCAACAGCTGCGCCACAGCGGCCGATGCGATGCCGCGGCCGCGCATCGAGCGGGCCACCCCGTAGGCGATCTCGACCTCGCCATTTTCCGGCACGCCCTTGAACGTGCAGCCGCCCATGAGCGCACCCGCGGGGCGCACAACCATCTGGAATGGCACGCACCAGAACGGGGGCGTCCCGGCCGCCAGCTGTCGCAACGCACGCGCTGCGACATGCGGCGGCGGCAGTGCGCCTTCGGGTGCCGTGGCGAAGTAATCGGCGGGCTGCAAGTCCGCCAGGCCGCTCAGCTCCTGCTCGGTCAGCGGCACCAGGTCGATCTCGGCCATCTTGCTTAGGTCATCTTCCGCACGCTCTTCAGTGCAATGGCGATGACGATGCCCGGAATGATCAGTGCGGCAAGATTCCACAGTCCCATGACCAGCAGGACAATCTGGTTCAGCCCGGCGAAGCCTGCGTAGGTGTACGCGGCCCATTTCTTCATGCGCCACATGCCAATAAAGCAAGCCAGGCCAACCAGGCTGGAGAAGGCAAGGTAGGGCGGATACCAGGCGCCGATAGACCGGGTGACCCCGGAGAACAACATCATCACCGTCGCAATGGCACCCAGGAAGCCGATGACACAGATGACCGTGATCGAGGTCGGACGCGCATTCGTCGCAGCGTCCTTTGGCCCGTCCAATGCTGCGGTAGGCGGGGTGTAGGGATTGCTATTTTGTTCCAAGGTTTTCTCCAACGCTTTCAGTTAATTTTTTTGAAATTTTAACATGGCAACTTTTTTCGTCGCGTGCTCCCTGCAGGCCGCATAAACGCTAGGCCCACCCTCCCCAAGCAAGCTTAAGCAAAGTACAATGCACGCAGCCTGGGCTGAGCCCGTTACCTTGCGATTGTCATGCCGAAAAGCACGTTCCAGAAGCCCATCGAAATCAAGATTTCCACCGTTGTCGCCGTGTCCGCCATCATGTACACGAGCGACCTTGTCGCCCTCGACGCCGCCATGCACGAAATGACTGGCGGCGTTTCCGATTTCTTCGAGGGCGACCTGGCAGTGATCGACGTCGGCGACCTGGCGCCAGGCAGCCAGCGCATCGACTGGGCGGCCACCATCGCCCTCCTGAAAAAATACCATCTGAACCCGGTGGCCGTGCGCAACGCCACGCCGGACATGGTGGAAGAAATCCAGCAACACGGCCTGCAACTGGACAGCGGCAAGCGGGACGATGCGCCCGTCGCCGCCAAGCCAGCCCCTGCAGCGCCAGCTCCGGCCCCTGCGCCGGCGCCGGGCGTTGGCGCGCCCGCGGCACCAGCTTTCAGCGGAACCATGATCATCGACACCCCGGTCCGGGCCGGCCAGCGCATTTACGCGCGCGGCGGCGACCTGATCGTGCTGGCCGTCGTGAACAACGGCGCCGAGATCATCGCCGATGGCAGTATTCACGTTTACAACACTTTGAACGGCCGTGCCCTGGCCGGCGCCTCCGGCGACGCTTCGGCCCGTATTTTCGCTCTGTCGATGAGCCCCGAACTGGTCTCCATCGCCGGTGTGTACCGTACTTTTGAAGATGGTTTCCCGACCGCTAACGCACGCCAGCCGACACAAATCCGGCTAAATGGCGACAGTCTGGATATACAATCTGTCAATTCTGCAAAATAACAGTTCAGTAAAGGATTCTTTGTGGCACGAATTATTGTAGTTACGTCCGGCAAGGGCGGTGTCGGCAAAACGACTTCCAGCGCCAGCTTCTCCACCGGCCTCGCCATGCGCGGCCACAAAACCGTCGTCATCGACTTTGACGTCGGCCTGCGCAACCTGGACCTGATCATGGGTTGCGAACGACGCGTTGTGTATGACTTGATCAACGTGGTGAACAAGGAAGCCACCCTGAACCAGGCCCTGATCAAGGACAAGCACTGCGAGAACCTGTACATCCTGCCGGCGTCGCAGACGCGCGACAAGGATGCCCTGACCGAAGACGGCGTCGAGGCCGTACTGGCTGAGCTGATCAAGATGGAGTTCGACTTCATCATCTGCGACTCGCCGGCCGGCATCGAACACGGCGCCCTGATGGCGCTGACCTTCGCCGACGAAGCGCTGATCGTGACCAATCCGGAAGTGTCGTCGGTGCGCGACTCCGACCGCATCCTGGGCATCATCCAGGCCAAGTCGCGCCGCGCGCAGTCGGGCGGCGAGCCGGTCAAGGAACACCTGCTGATCACCCGCTACTCGCCGAAGCGCGTGGAAGCGGGCGAAATGCTGTCGTACACGGACGTGCAGGAAATCCTGCGCATTCCGCTGATCGGCATCATCCCTGAGTCGGAGCAGGTGCTGCATGCGTCCAACCAGGGTAACCCGGCCATCCACTTCAAGGGTACCGACGTGGCGGAAGCGTACACCGATGTGGTGTCGCGCTTCCTGGGCGAAGAAATCGAGCTGAAGTTTACCGACTATGAAAAGCCTGGTTTCCTGAAGCGCATCTTTGGAGCTAAATAATGGCCCTGCTTTCTTTCCTGTTCCAGAACAAGCCAAAGACGGCGAGTGCGGCCAAGGAGCGCCTGCAGATCATCATCGCGCGCGAGCGCAATGGCCGCGCGGGGCCGGATTTCCTGCCGGCGCTGCACAAAGAACTGATTGATGTGATTTCGAAGTACACCAAGGTGTCGGCGGACGATATCAAGATTTCCCTGGATCGCCAGGGGAATCTGGAGGTTCTCGACGTTAACGTTGTTCTGCCGGACGCTTGAACCCGGTACGGCGGGGTCAGGCCCAAGGGTCTGACCCTGTTTTACCGGACGTCAACTGTGGCAATCACCTGCCGCGCCACCTTGGCGCACGCATCCACGTGCTGATAGCCAATCTGCCGGAAGGCAAAGAAGCCAATCGTCGCTGACGCAATCTGCCCGGCAATGGGCACCAGCTTGCCGGCCTGCTTCGCCGCGATCTTGCCGGCGCTGCGTTTCAATATCCCAGCGACTAATTCGCGCGTCACCACCTTGCCCACCAACATGCCCCCCAGGCCAATCACGGCCTCGTAGGCGACCAGCTTCAGCTTGGGCTGCATGCGCTCGATCTGGGCCGGCGACAGGCCGAATTCACGGTTCACTTCATCGATCAGCTGGGTGAACAGGCGAAAATCCGACAACACGTCCACGCCCGGGATGGGCACCGCCGCAACACCGGCGGACACGGCGGCACGGCGCCGCACCAGGCGCCGGCAACGCTCCCGCACGGCATCGATATCCGCTTCGCTGGTCGGCATTACGGTCCAGTCATCTTTCATGATTTTCGCTCCTTCCCCGACTTGCAAAACATGATCCTGTCCATTGTGCTAGCCGCCCAAGCAGTGTACCTTGTGATGAAGAGATAGCCTCGCACGGCAAGCAAAAAATAGTACCCTATGGAAATGTTTGATCAAATTGGTAACTATTTCGTGTAAAACTCTGTTATATTCCTGTGACCGCTTCTTAACATTTTTTGCAGTAAAGAACCATGAGAATCGTTGTCCTTGACGCTGACCGCAGCCAGGCAGACCTGATCTGCCAGGTCCTGACTTCCGCTGGTCATGCGTGCCACGCCTTCCAGTCGGCCAAGGACTTGCTGGCAAACCTGCGCAAAGACACGTACGACATGCTGGTTCTCGACTGGCAGGTAGCTGATATGGAGCCGGGTGAAGTGGTTCGCAAGGTGCGCGAGAAGCTGCCCGAGAACGGACCTGTGCTGTTCCTCACCAACAGCTCCGGCGAAGACGATATCGTGGCCGGCCTGGCCGCCGGCGCCGACGACTACCTGGTCAAGCCGCTGCGCCGGGCCGAACTGGTGGCGCGCGTGCAAGCCCAGCTACGCCTTGCCTACCCGAGCCAGAACGGCGCCGAACAATTGCAGTTCGGGCAATACGTATTCGAAACCCGCCCGGGCCGCCTGCTGATGGATGGGCAGGTGCTGGACGTGACCCACAAGGAGTTCTACCTGGCCCTGCTGTTTTTCCGCAACATCGGCCGGCCGCTGTCGCGCGCCTACATCCATGAAGCCGTGTGGATTCGCGAGACCGAAGTCCCATCGCGCACCATGGACACCCACGTCTCCCGCGTGCGCAACAAATTGCAATTGAAGCCGGAGAACGGCTTCCGCCTGGTGCCGGTTTACAGCTACGGCTACCGGTTGGAAAAGCTCGGTTCCTGAGAGCCAAATCACATCAAGGTATAATGGCGGCTGGAATCTTCCGCCCATACCGAAATGCAACTCCTCGCCGTCGGCCTCAATCACACCACTGCACCCGTCGCCTTGCGCGAGCGGCTGGCGTTCGCGCCTGAGCAGCTGGGCACGGCCGTGACGGCAGCGCGCAACTGGTTCGCGCGCGCCGATTCGAACGGCGGCGACGAAGCGGCCATCCTGTCCACCTGCAACCGCACCGAACTGTACGCCGCCAGCAACGCGGCCCATCCGCTCGACGCCGGCGCGCAATTCCTGGCCGATTTCCATAAGCTCAATTATTCCGAGCTGCGCCCGCACCTGTACATGCTGCCGCAGCACGATGCCGTGCGCCACACCTTCCGCGTCGCCTCCGGCCTCGATTCGATGGTGCTGGGCGAAACGCAGATCCTGGGCCAGATCAAGGACGCCATCCGCACCGCCGACGAGGCGGGCGGCCTCGGCACCTACCTGCACCAGCTGTTCCAGCGCAGCTTCTCGGTGGCCAAGGAAGTGCGCAGTACGACGGAAATCGGCGCGCACAGCGTCTCGATGGCCGCCGCCGCGGTGCGCCTGTCGCAGCGCATCTTCGACAAGATCGCGCAACAGAACGTGCTGTTCATCGGCGCCGGCGAAATGATCGAACTGTGCGCCACGCACTTCGCGGCGCAGAACCCGAAATCGATCAGCGTAGCCAACCGCACCATGGAGCGCGGGGAAGCGCTGGCACACCGCTTCAACGGCAAGGCCATGCGCCTGGCCGACCTGGGCAACCAGCTGCAGCAATACGACATCGTCATTTCCTGCACCGCCTCCTCGCTGCCGCTGATCGGCCTGGGCATGGTGGAGCGCGCCATCAAGGCGCGCCGCCACAAGCCGATGTTCATGGTCGACCTGGCCGTGCCGCGCGATATCGAACCGGAAGTGGGCCGCCTGAACGACGTCTTCCTGTACACCGTGGACGACCTGGGCAAGGTGGTGCAGACCGGCATGGAAAACCGCCAGGCCGCCGTCGCGCAGGCCGA
>JAJTCO010000108.1 GCA_021323265.1 Pseudoduganella sp.
GCGCAATTTTTGTCCGATTGACAGAGCTGACCCCGAACTTTTTCTATGTTGACAACGGCGAAGAGTGAGACTAAAGTGATATCACTTTGATTTAACCTTTGTGGATCGATCATGAACCGAACCGAAAAGCCGTTCTCGTCTTACAGTGGTTACCTGGCGCTCACCATCGTGCTGCTGCTGGGGATTCTCGCTTTCCTGATGCTGCGCGGCGGCCAGCCTTTGCTGGCCGGGCTGTGCGCGCTGCTGGCCATCTTCCTGGCGCCGGGACTGTATATGCTGCAGCCGAACGAAAGCGCCATCCTCACCCTGTTCGGCCAGTATATCGGCACCGACCGCAACGAGGGCCTGCGCTGGGCGTTCCCGCTGTACCGCAAGCAGCGCCTGTCGCTGCGGGCGCGCAACCTGAACGCGCCGACGCTGAAGGTGAACGATAAGCGCGGCAATCCGGTGGAGATTTCGGCGGCCATCGTCTGGCGCGTGCAGGATACGGCGCAGGCGGTGTTCGATGTCGACGATTTCGAGCGCTACGTGGCGGTGCAGGCCGAGGCGGCGATCCGCCACCTGGCGTCGCGCTACGCCTACGACGATGGCGAAGACCTGGCGCAGGGCGAAATGACGCTGCGCTCGGGCATGGACGAGGTATCCCTGGCGCTGCGCGCCGAGCTGCACGAACGCTTCAAGGCGGCCGGCGTGGAAACCGTGGACGCCAAGCTGACCCACCTGGCCTATGCGCCGGAAATCGCCCAGGTCATGCTGCGCCGCCAGCAGGCCGAGGCCATCGTCAGCGCCCGCTCGCGCATCGTGCATGGCCCCGTCAGCATGGTGGAGTCGGCCCTGAAAGCCCTGGCCGAGCGCGAGATCGTGGAGCTCGACGCCGAGCGCAAGGCGGCCATGGTGAGCAACCTGCTGGTGGTGCTGTGCTCGGACAAGGAGACCCAGCCCATCGTCAACACCGGTACCCTGTACAACTGAGTCGGCAGGCACGATGGCAAGTCCCGGCAAAAAGGCTTTCCCGCTGCGTATCGATCCCGCCCTGTGGGAGGAGTTGCAGCGCCTGGCCGCCCAGGACTTGCGCAGCGTGAACGCGGAAATCGAATACCTGCTGCGCGAGGCCCTGGCGCGCCGGGGCATCAAGCCCAAGGCGCACAGCGCTCCGCCCGCCGCCGAAGAATAAGTTCAATTAAGGCTGCGCGCGCAATTGAATCCGTGTATAATTCACCGCTTGTGCGCTGCAACACAAACCTTGCAGCTGAAAATAAAAACACAAATAGCAGCTTCGCAAAACTATTTGCCGCATCCGTAAGCACTGGATGCCGCCTAAAAAGCCCCCCCGCCCTGCGTGTCGTAGTCCAATGACACCGTCCCGGCGCAAAGCTTTTGTGCCGAAATTTCTATACACCATAGAGTCGTTTCGTTCTGGTTTAGCGTGGCTTTTTTCGCCTTTTACGAAAGATATACATGACTTTTGAAGCACTTGGTCTCCACACGTCCGTCCTCTCCGCCTTGACCGAAGCCGGTTACACCAAACCGACCAATGTCCAGGAAGAGGCTATTCCTGCCGCCATCGCAGGCAAGGACCTGTTGGTTTCCTCGCAGACCGGCTCCGGCAAGACCGCGGCCTTCATGCTGCCATCGCTGCACCGCCTGGCCAGCGAACCGTTTGCCGGCGGCGCCGGCAAGACCCCTGCGCAAGAAGCGCAGTCGGCGCGCGCCCGTGGCGAGCGTCCACGCTTCCGCCCTGCCCAGCCCAAGATGCTGGTGCTGACCCCGACCCGTGAGCTGGCCCTGCAGGTCACCACCAACACCACCAAGTATTGCGCCAACCTGCGTCACATCAAGTCGGTGGCGATCCTGGGCGGCATGCCTTACCCGAAGCAGATGCAACTGCTGTCGCGCAATCCGGAAATCCTGGTGGCGACGCCTGGCCGCCTGATCGACCATATGGAGCAGGGCAAGATCGACTTCTCCGAACTGCAGATCCTGGTACTGGACGAAGCGGACCGCATGCTGGACATGGGCTTCATCGACGACATCGAGAAGATCGTCGCCGCTACCCCTGATTCGCGCCAGACCATGCTGTTCTCGGCCACCCTGGACGGCGTGGTGGGCAACATGGCCCGCCGCATCACCAAAGAGCCGCAGATCATCCAGATCAACAGCACCACCACCAAGCACGAGAACATCCTGCAGCGCGTGCACTTCGTGGACGACCTGTCGCACAAGAACCGCCTGCTGGATCACCTGCTGCGCGACGAATCGATGGACCAGGCAGTGGTCTTCACCGCCACCAAGCGCGACGCGGACACCATCGCCGACCGCCTGAACATCGCCGGTTTCTCGGCCGCCGCACTGCACGGCGACATGCACCAGGGCGCGCGTAACCGCACCTTGGACGGCCTGCGCCGCGGTAACGTGAAAGTGCTGGTGGCGACCGACGTGGCGGCGCGCGGCATCGACGTGCCGAGCATCACCCACGTGTTCAACTACGACCTGCCGAAGTTCCCGGAAGATTACGTTCACCGCATCGGCCGTACTGGCCGCGCCGGCCGCAACGGCCTGGCGATTTCGCTGGTGAACCACGCCGAGAACATGAACGTGCGCCGCATCGAGCGCTTCACCAAGCAGACCATTCCGGTTGAAGTGATCGAGGGCTTCGAGCCTAAGCGTGCAGGTCCTGCCCGTTCGGCTTCGCGTCCGGGCTGGAAGCCGGGCGACGGCGGCCGCAGCGCCAAGCCGGGCCAGCGCAGCTTCTCCAATCCGCGTCCTGAAGGCGGCGGCCACTATCGCAGCGAAGGCAATCCATTCGCCGGCGACCGCAAGGAAGGCGGCTACCGCAACCGCAATGAAGGCGGCTTCCGCGCTGAGGGCGGCTTCCGCACCGAACGCACCGACGGTGGCTTCCGTAACCGCAACGAAGGCGGCTTCCGCAGCGAGCGTCCTGAAGGCGGCTTCCGCAATCGTCCCGAAGGCGGCGGCTTCCGCGCCGAGAGCGCACCGCGCGCCGCCGACAGCGGCGTGCGCAAGGAAGGCGGCTTCCGCGAGCGCGGCGAGAGCAGCTTCCGCCGCGACCGCGATGCCGGCGGCTTCAAAGGTCCGCGCACCGATGCACCGCGCCGCCCATGGGGCGACCGCTAAACGCTAGCGTGCACTAAGCAAGGCCGCCAGGGGCAACCCGGCGGCCTTTTTCTTTTGTTCGTCACCGAACAGAGCGGCAATCGAATCGGCGCGACACTGGGTCCATGAGAACAGCCTTCATCGCCCTGTTGTTCGTCAGCGCGGGCGCGCACGCTGCGTCGGATTCGCCCTCCCCCACCGTGCGCGCCCAGGTGCTGCTGGACCGGGCCAACTTCTCGCCTGGCCAGATCGACGGCGCCGCCGGCAGCAATATGCGGCAAGCCCTGCTCGGCTTCCAACGTGCCCGCGGCCTGCCGCAGACCGGCACGGCGGACAGCGCCACCGTTGCGGCACTGGACGATGGCCAACCCGTGCTGACGACCTACACCGTGACCGATGCCGATGTCGCCGGGCCATTCCTGCCGGTGCCGGAAGACATGGCGCAGAAGGCGAAGCTGCCGGCGCTGGGCTACGCCAGCGCGGCCGAAGCGCTGGGAGAGCGCTTCCACGCCAGCCCGGGCCTGCTGCGCAAGCTCAATCCCGGCAAGGACATCGAGCAGGCCGGCGCGCAGATCGTGGTACCCAATGTCGGCGCCGCGCGCGCCTTGCCGCCGGCGGCGACCATCGTGGTCGACCGCAGCGACCGCACGCTGTCCCTGCTGGACGCGGGCGGGCGCGTGATCGCGCAAATGCCTTCCACCACCGGCAGCGAACACGACCCGCTGCCGGTCGGGCAGTGGAAGGTCAACGGCGTGGCGCGCAACCCGCCTTTCCACTACAACCCGCAACTGTTCTGGGACGCGCGTCCCGACGAGACCAAGGCCACCATTCCCCCCGGGCCGAACAACCCGGTCGGCGTGGCGTGGATCGATCTGTCGATCGAGCACTACGGCATCCACGGCACGCCGGAACCGGGCAAGATCGGCAAAACGCAGTCGCACGGCTGCATCCGGCTCACCAACTGGGACGCCGTGCGCGTCGCCAATGCCGTGGCGCCGGGGACGCCAGTCGTGCTGCAGGAGTAAAGGAGTCTGCCATGAGACCCGTAGGCATCTTCGGCACACTGATTGCCGGTATCGCCCTTGGCGCGGCGGGCACGCTGCTGCTACTGAGCCGCGTACCGCTGGACAAACCCGGCGCGGCCGACGCACCCGCGCCGC
Organism: Pseudoduganella sp.; assembly: GCA_021323265.1. Classification (GTDB taxonomy): domain Bacteria; phylum Pseudomonadota; class Gammaproteobacteria; order Burkholderiales; family Burkholderiaceae_D; genus Rugamonas. The sequence continues at coordinate 4,275 of JAJTCO010000108.1, forward strand.
TCGTGCAGCAAGCCCATCCGCCGGCCAGCCCGGCATTGCCGGCGCCACTGCCGGCGCCCGCCCCGACCACCGCCAACGACCAGGACAAGGCGCGCGTGCCCGGCGCCGGCAAGGCGTCCGGCGATTCGCTTGCGGGCATGCGGCCCGGCGACAGCAGCGGCGCCGGCAGCGTGGCGGCCAGCGGCGGCGGATCGTCCCTGCTGGTGCCCGTGGCCGGCGTGACGCCGGCCCAGCTGCGCGACACCTTCCACCAGCCGCGCGGCGACGAACGCGTGCACGAAGCGCTGGATATCCCGGCGCCGCACGGCACGCCGGTCTATGCGGTGGCCGACGGCCGCATCGCCAAGCTGTTCACCAGCAAACCCGGCGGCTTGACCGTGTACCAGTTCGACCCGACGGAAACCTACTCGTATTACTACGCCCACCTGGACCGCTACGCGGCCGCGCTGAAGGAGGGCCAGCAGGTCAAGCGCGGGGAAGTGATCGGCTATGTCGGCGCCACCGGCAATGCCGACCCGGCCACGCCGCACCTGCACTTCGCGATGTTTGAACTGGGCCCGGAAAAGAACTGGTGGCAGGGCAAGCCGGTGAACCCGTACCCGCTGCTGGGCCAGCAGTGACTTACCAGTGGCGCACGCGTCCCGTGTCCAGGTGCACGAACTGTGAACTGGGGTAATACCCCACGCCACCGCCCTTGAGCGCCAGGGCCGCCTTGTGCAGGCGCTCCAGGTCGCGTCCCGGAATGCGCACGTCAATCGCCTTGCCTTCCAGGTGCAGGCTGCGCTTGGCCACGCCGCCGCTGGCTTCGGCCAGCTTGCGGTTGGTTTCCGGCGAGCGGTACCCGGAAATCACGTGGATCACTTCATGGTTGCTGAATTGTTTGCTCACCCGCTCCAGCAGGAGCAGCAATTCCGGGTCCATGGGGGCGACCTTGTCGTTGCGGTGGTCGCGCAGCAGGCGGTTGATGTCCTGCAGCGCTTCCGGGATGAACTGCCCTTCGGCCCAGAACATGGTGCGCAGGGTTTCGCCGGTGTGCGTGTTGTAAAAGCGCAAGCTGCGCTCGTGCGGCGCCGCGATCGAGGCGCGCGCCAAGGATGGCAAGGCCAGGGCGGAGGCCACGGCGACGGAACTTCTCAGAAAGGATCGACGTTGGTTCATGGCGTAAGGATAGCGCTGTCAACAATTCCGCGTTTTTATGGCGCGCGGAAAGAAATAACGATATACTTGATCACTCAAGCATATCTCAATGACCAATCATGGACAACGCACTCGAATTTTGCCTGCGCCTGGCGCGCGCCCACGCCACCATCATACGCCGCCTGGACACCGTATTGGGCGGCCACCATGGCCTGAGCTTCAGCGATTTCATGCTGCTGCAAAGCCTGGCCAACGCGCCGGGGGGGCGCTTGCGCCGCGTCGACCTGGCCGAGCGCCTGGGCCTGACCGCCTCCGGCGTCACGCGCACCCTGCTACCGCTGGAAAAAACCGGCTGGGTCGCGCGCCAGGCCGACGAACGCGATGCGCGCGTGGGCTTTGCCGTCATCACCGCCGCCGGGCACGCCCTGCTGGACAACGCGCAGCGCACGGCTGCCGAATACGCAGCCGACCTGCTGCGCCACGCCAGCGCCGAAGAATTGGCGCCCCTGAACGCGGTACTGGGCAACCTGATCGGGCCACGGCCATGACGCCCAGCCTGAGAGCCAACGCCAACTTCCGCTGGCTGCTGGGCGGCGGCATCCTGTCCATGCTGGGCGACCAGTTCACGCTGATCGCCCTGCCCTGGCTCGTGCTCAAGCTGACGGGCGATCCGCTCTCGCTCGGCCTGGCGCTGGCCCTGCTGGGCGCGCCGCGTGCGCTCTTCATCCTGCTTGGCGGCGCATTGGTGGACCGCTACTCGCCGCAGCGCGTGTTCATGCTGACCAAGCACGCCAGCGCCGTGCTGGTGGGCGCGCTGGCCGTGCTCACGCTGGCCGGCGCGGCCACGCAGCCGCTGGTGTATGCGCTGTCGCTGGGCATCGGCCTGGCGCAGGCTTTCGCCTACCCGTCGGGTTCCTCGATCATGCCGCGCGCCATACCGCCGCAACTGCTGCAGTCCGCCAACGGCGCCATCATGGGCGTGCGCCAGGTCGGCATGCTGGCCGGGCCGTTGCTGGCGGCGCTGCTGCTGGCACTTGGCGACCGGGCCGGCGATGCGCAGGGCGGCATGCGCGCCCTGGGACTGGCGTTCGCGTTCGATGCCTTGAGTTTCGCGGTGTCCGCCTGGACGCTGTCGAAAGTGGTGCCGCTGCCGGGCGCCACTCCGGCGGCGCCGCAGAACGTGCTGCGCGCCGTGGGCGAAGGCTTGCTGGCCGTCTGGCGCGACGTGGAGATGCGCACCTGCTTTGCCTACTGGGGCCTGGTCTCGCTGCTGATCGGCGGCACCATGCAGGTGGCCTTGCCGGTGCTGGCCAAGGAGCGCCTGCACGACGGCTCCGCCTTCGGCCTGCTGATGGCGGCGCACGGCGCGGGCATGCTGGCCGGCATGGCGTATGCAAGCGTGCGCGCGCGGCGCACTCCCGGCAAGCCGCAGCGCATCGGCATGCTCGCGCTGGGCGTGGACGCCGCGGCCGGCCTGCTGATCATGCCACTCGGCCTGATCGGCGCCGCCTGGCAAGGCGGCTTGCTGCTGCTCTTGCTCGGCGCGCTGGTGGGGCTTGTGCAGGTGGCGGTGTTCACCTGGATCCAGAAGCGCGTACAGCCGCAGATGATGGGCCGCACCATGAGCATCTTCATGTTCATCATGTTCGGGCTGGCACCGCTCTCCTCCGCGCTCACCGGCTGGGTCATGCTGCACGTAAGCCTGCCGCAAATGTTCCTTGGCGGTGGCGTGATACTGCTGGTTTGCGCTACGCTTGCGCTCTTGTTGACACCGATGCGCCGCATCGCCACCGCTTAGGACCGCCACCATGGAAACCAAATGGCTTGAGGACTTCATCTCCCTGGTCGAAACGAACAGCTTCAGCCGCTCCGCGCAACTGCGCCACGTGACGCAGCCGGCGTTCTCGCGCCGCATCCAGTCGCTGGAAAACTGGCTGGGCATGGACCTGATCGACCGCACCTCCTACCCGACGCGCGTGACGCCGGCGGGGCTGGTGTTCTACGAACAGGCGCTGGAAATGCTTAGCCAGATCAACGGCGTGCGCGAACTGCTGCGCGGCAAGCGCGCGGCGGCGCAAACGAGCATCGACCTGGCGGTGCCGCATACGCTGTCGCTGACCTTCATCCCGAAGTGGATCACGCAGCTGGAGGAGGAGTTCGCGCCGATCAACTCGCGCCTGATGGCGCTGAACGTGCACGATGCGGTGCTGCAGCTGGTGGAAGGCGGTTGCGACCTGCTGCTGTGCTATCACCATCCGCGCCAGCCGGTGCAGCTCGATCCCGGGCGCTACGACATGCTGGTGCTGGGGCGCGAAGCCTTGCGCGCGTACTCGCGCTGCGACAAGGCCAGGCAGCCGGAGTTCGTCCTGCCGGGACGCAAGACCTCGCCCCTGCCCTTCCTCTCCTACACCACCAATGCCTACCTGGGGCGCATGGTGGACCTGGTCATGTCCGACGCGAAGCAGGCTTTGCATCTTGAGACGCACTACGAAACCGATATGGCGGAAGGGTTGAAGATGATGGCGCTGGAGGGGCGCGGCATCGCCTTCCTGCCCGAATCGGCCGTGACGCGCGAGGTGAAGCAGAAGGCGCTGGCGCCGGCCGACGGCGGACGCGCGGAATGGGGCATCGAGATGGAAATCCGCCTGTACCGCGAGCGGCCCAGCGCGGCGCGGCCAGGCAAGCCGATCGTGGCGCGCTTGTGGGAGCACCTGGCCGAGCGCCAGAAGCCGGCTTCGGCCAAGCGGCGCTTGCCGGCGTCGGACCGCTAACCCCGGTACACCGGGTCAGGCCCTGGGGTCTGACCCGCTCTAACGGGTTTGTAGTTTCACTCCAAAAAGTTAGCAGCAAGACAGGTTATGCAAATTTTGCATAACGGGATGCGCACTCGGCATTGGCCTCGGCAATTGCACAGGAATAAGATTCGCCGCGTTACCGAACAACTCAGCGAGTCACACAATGACCAACCACGCCTTGCCTTCCTACCTCAACGCCGACGATCTCGGTCCATGGGGCCAGTACCTGAAACAAATCGATCGCGTCACCCCTCACCTGGGCAACCTGTCCCGCTGGGTGGAAACCCTGAAGCGCCCTAAGCGCATCCTGGTTGTCGACGTGCCGATCGAACGCGATGACGGTACGATTGCCCACTACGAAGGCTACCGCGTACAACACAATATGTCGCGCGGCCCTGGCAAGGGTGGTGTGCGCTTCCACCAGGACGTGACCCTGTCGGAAGTGATGGCCCTTTCGGCATGGATGACGGTGAAAAACGCCGCCGTCAACGTGCCATACGGTGGCGCAAAGGGTGGTATCCGTGTCGATCCGAAGACCCTGTCCAAAGGTGAACTGCAGCGCCTGACCCGCCGCTACACCAGCGAGATCAGCCTGATCATCGGCCCGACC
>JAJTCO010000147.1 GCA_021323265.1 Pseudoduganella sp.
CGAGCACCTGGCCTACGGCAAGCGCCGGCTGCTGGAGATCGCCATCGCGCTGGCCTGCGAGCCGCGCGTGCTGCTGCTGGACGAGCCGGTGGCCGGCGTACCGGCCGGCGAGCGCGAAGAATTGCTGCAGACGGTGGCGGCGTTGCCGGCCGATGTGTCGGTGCTGCTCATCGAGCACGACATGGACCTGGTCTTCAGCTTCGCCAGGCGCATGACGGTGCTGGTCAACGGCACGGTGCTGACCGAAGGCATCCCGGAAGAGATCGCCAACAACCCCGAGGTGAAGGCGGTGTACCTGGGGCATGGCGACGAGATCAACGAGGCCCTGGCGCTGGAGCAACCGCATGGCTGAACTGCTCAAGGTGGACCAGCTCAGCGCCGGCTACGGCGAAGCGGTGGTGCTCACCGACATTTCCCTGTCGCTGGGCGAGGGCCAGACCCTGGCCTTGCTGGGACGCAACGGCACCGGCAAGACGACGCTGATCAACACGCTGGCCGGCGCCACCCGCCAGCACGGCGGCACCATCTCGCTGGGCGGCGTGGCGTTGCACAAGCTGCCCTCGCACGAGCGCGCCGCGGCGGGCATCGGCTGGGTGCCGCAGGAGCGCAACATCTTCAAGTCGCTCACCGTCCACGAGAACCTGACCGCGGTGATGCGGCCGGGGCGCTGGACACCGGACCGCGTGTACGAGATGTTCCCGCGCCTGGCCGAGCGCAAGACCAACCTGGGCACGCAGCTGTCCGGCGGCGAGCAGCAGATGCTGGCCGTGGGCCGCGCGCTGGTGGTCAACCCGAAGCTCCTGCTGCTGGACGAGCCGCTGGAGGGCCTGGCGCCCATCATCGTCACCGAGTTGCTGCGCGCCATCGCCCGCATCACCCGCGACGAAGGACTGTCGGCCATCATCGTGGAGCAGCATCCGCAGGCCATCCTGGCCATCTCCGACGCGGCGGTGGTGCTGGACCACGGCACCGTGGTCCACACCGACACGGCGGCGGCGTTGCGCAATGCGCCGGAGCTGCTGGACCGGCTGCTGGGTGTGGCACGATGACGCGATGGACAAGCAACGAAGAAACAGCCTGGCGCTGATCGGCGCCGCGCTGGCCAGCCCCTGGGCCGCGGCGCAGGGCGACTGGCCGGCCAGGCCGATCCGCATCGTCGTGCCGTTCGGCGCCGGCGGCGTGGCGGACCTCACCGCGCGGGCCGTCGGCCAGCAGCTCGGCGAACAACTCAAGCAAAGCGTCATCATCGACAACCGCCCGGGCGCCGGCGGCGTGACCGCGGGCTCGCTGGTGGCGCAGGCGGATCCGGACGGCTACACGCTGCTGCTCATGAGCAACGGCACCGCGGTCAGCGAGGGCCTGTTCAGGAAGCTGCCGTTCCAGGCGCAGAAGGACTTCGCGCCGATCTCGCTGCTGGGCACGTTCGATATCGCGCTCGTCGTCGCGGAGAACTCGAAGTTCCGGACGCTGGCCGACCTGCTGGCGTACGCGAAGGCCAACCCCGGCAAGTTGAACCTGGCCACCGTCGCGGTCGGCAGCACGCAGAACCTGGCCGCGGAACTGTTCAAGAGCACGGCCGGCGTCAGCGCGCAGGTGGTGCCGTTCAACGGGACCCCGGCGGTCGTCACCGCCTTGCGCGGTGGCGAGGTGGATGCGGCCATCGAGATCCTGGCGCCGATCAAGTCGCAGGTCACGGCCAGGGCGCTGCGGGCGCTGGCCACCTTCGGCGAGAAGCGCGCCAACGGGCTGCCGGACGTGCCGACGGCTGCCGAGACCGGCGGCGCGCTGGCGAAGTTCCACGTCGCGTCGTGGAACGCGCTGGCCGCGCCGGCCAAGACACCGCAGCACGTGGTGCAGCGGCTGAACCGCGAACTGCAGAAGGCGCTGGGCAACGCCGACCTGAAGAAGAAGCTGGCCGACCTGAACGTCGAGGCGCGCTGGAGCACGCCCGACGACCTGGGCAACCTGCTGGCCAGCGAGACCCAGCGCTGGAGCGACGTGATCGAGCGGGCGAAGATCCCGCGGCAATAGTTGTCGCGCCGGGGCGCCGCTCACGCCGCAACCCGGCCTGCGAATCCGGACCTCGTAGGTCGGGTTGCGGCGCCGCCGCACCCCGACGCCGCCGGGCACGCGTGCCGACCCGTGAAGATTGAACACCGGCGTGGCGCGGTACAGGAATGGCTTAAGGCGCTGGCCCTTCGACAGGGGACACTTCCGGGCCCCTGTTCATGAAGCAGTCCGTCATGAAGCCTTCTTCCCCCCTTGCCGACCCCTCCCTTCCCGTGCACGAGCACCGCGACCGGCTGCTCGCCGACGCTTCGCTGCTGGCGGAACTGGCGCCGGTGGGAATGTTCTCCGCCGACGCCCAGGGTGCCGTGCTCCATGGCAATGCCCAATGGGTCGAGATGCTGGGCGCCAGCGCCGTGTCGGAGCTCACGGGTTGCCAGTGGGCCGGTGCGATCCATCCGGACGACCTGCAAGGGCTGGAGGCCGGCTGGCACGAGGCCCTGCGCACGGGCGCGCCTTATTCCGGAATCTTCCGCACGCGCGAGACCGC
>JAJTCO010000109.1 GCA_021323265.1 Pseudoduganella sp.
AATCCGCAGTACCAAGTTTAGGAGCACACCATGTGTGGCATCGTCGGCGTCGTATCCCACCAACCAGTCAACCAGATGCTGTATGACGCGCTGCTGCTGCTGCAGCACCGCGGCCAGGATGCGGCAGGCATCGCAACCAACCAGAGCAACACGTTCTCCATGCACAAGGCCAACGGCCTGGTGCGCGACGTGTTCCGCACCCGTAACATGCGTTCGTTGAACGGCAATTCCGGCATCGGCCACTGCCGCTATCCGACCGCCGGTTCCTCCAGCGAGGAAGAAGCGCAGCCGTTCTACGTGAACGCCCCGTTCGGCATCACGCTGGCGCACAACGGCAACCTGACCAACTGGGAACAGCTCAAGGACGAGATGTTCAAGATCGACCGCCGCCACATCAACACCGACTCCGACTCGGAAGTGTTGCTGAACGTGCTGGCGCACGAGATCCACAAGGCGTCCACCGGCTTCTCGCTGACCCCCGCCAACATCTTCCAGGCGGTGACGGTGCTGATCAAGCGCGTGCGCGGCGGTTACGCGGCAGTGGCGCAGATCGCCGGCAGCGGCATGCTGGCGTTCCGCGACCCGAACGGCATCCGTCCGCTGTGCCTGGGCATCAACGAAGGCCCGGAAGGCACCGAGTACATGATCGCCTCCGAATCGGTGGCGCTGGAAGGCATGGGCTTCCGCTTCGTGCGCGACGTGCTGCCGGGTGAAGCGATCTTCATCGACATGGACAACCAGCTGCACGCGCAGATCTGCGCCGACAACCCGAAGCTCAACCCGTGCGTGTTCGAGTACGTGTACCTGGCGCGTCCCGACTCGGTGATCGACGGCGCCTCCGTGTACAACTCGCGCCTGAAGATGGGCGAGTACCTGGCCGACAAGATCAAGCGCGAAGGCCTGGCCGACGACATCGACGTGGTCATGCCGATCCCCGACTCCTCGCGCCCGGCCGCGATCCAGCTGGCCATGCGCCTGGGCGTCGACTACCGCGAAGGCTTTATCAAGAACCGCTACATCGGCCGCACCTTCATCATGCCCGGCCAGGCGATGCGCAAGAAGTCGGTGCGCCAGAAGCTGAACGCCATCGGCGACGAATTCAAGGACAAGGTCGTGCTGCTGGTGGACGACTCCATCGTGCGCGGCACCACCTCGCGCGAAATCGTGCAGATGGCGCGCGAAGCGGGCGCCAAGAAAGTGATCTTCGCCTCGGCCGCGCCGCCGGTGCTGTACCCGAACGTGTACGGCATCGACATGCCGACGCGCGACGAGCTGATCGCCCACGGCCGCACGCTGCAGGAAATCTGCAACGAGATCACCGCCGACGCGCTGGTCTACCAGGATCTGGAAGACTTGAAGAAGTCGATCTCCGACGTGAACCCGGCGCTGACCGAATTCGAGGCTTCCTGCTTCGACGGCAAGTACATCACCGGCGACGTGTCGGCCGAGTACCTGGACCGCATCGAGCACGCGCGCCACAACCCGACCAAGGCCAAGGTGGCCGAGGACGCGGCGCGCACGCAGCTGAACCTGAATACCGCCAACACGGAATCCTGATGAAGAACTACGGCTTCACGACCACCATCCTGCACAACGACCGCCAGAAGGGCATCGAGCACGGTTCGCTGCACAAGCCGATCCACACCTCGGTGACGTTTGGCTATGCCGATGCGCGCCAGCTGGCGTCGGTCTTCCAGGGCAAGGAGCCGGGCTTTCGCTACGGCCGCCAGGGCAACCCGACGGTTGCCGCACTGGAGGACAAGGTCAGCAAGATGGAGCAGGGCGTGGGCACGATCTGCTTCGCCACGGGCATGGGCGCCATCGGCGCCGTGTTCCAGGCACTGCTGCGTGCCGGCGACCATGTCGTGTCGTCGTCCTTCCTGTTCGGCAATACCAACTCGCTGTGGCAAACCGTGGCGGGGCAGGGCGTGGGCGTGGACTTTGTCGACGCCACCGACGTGGCCAACGTGGCGGCGGCGCTGACGCCGGCCACCCGCATTGTCTTCGTCGAAACCATCGCCAATCCGCGCACCCAGATCGCGGACCTGAAGCGCATCGGCCAGCTGTGCGCGGAGCGCGGCATCCTGTACATCGTCGATAACACGATGACCTCGCCCTACCTGTTCCGCCCGAAAGACGTGGGCGCGGGCCTGGTGGTGAATGCGCTGACCAAGTCGATCGGCGGCCACGGCAACGCGCTGGGTGGCGCGCTGACCGATACCGGCGCCTACGACTGGACGAAGTTCCCGAACATCTTCGAGAACTACAAGAAGAACCCCGCCGCGCAGTGGGGCCTGGTGCAGATCCGCGCCAAGGCGCTGCGCGATTTCGGCGCTTCGCTGGGACCGGAAGCGGCGCATCACATCGCCGTCGGTGCGGAAACGCTGGCGCTGCGCATGGAGCGCACCTGCGCCAACGCGCGCGCGCTGGCCGAGATGCTGGAGGCGGACGAGCGCGTGGCCGCGGTGTACTACCCGGGCCTGGCGTCGCACCCGCAGCACGGCATCGCGGCCGAGCTGTTCAAGGACTTCGGCTCCCTGCTGAGTTTTGAGCTGAAGGAGGGCATCGACTGCTTCGACTACCTCAACCAGCTGAAGCTGGCGATCCCCACTTCCAACCTGGGCGACACGCGCACCCTGGTGATTCCCGTGTCGCACACGATCTTCTTCGAGATGGGCCCGGAGCGGCGCGCACAGATGGGCATCGCCGACAGCCTGATCCGCGTCTCGGTCGGCATTGAAGACAGCGCCGACCTGCTCGCGGACTTCCGCAACGCCCTCGACTGTTAGTAAGGCACGCCGAAGATGGCGCTGAAGCGCGCTTTCTGTTCCGCCGTGGCGGCCGGATCGCGCAGCAGGTAGGTTTCCAGCATGCCGAACTGCTCCAGGCGCAGGCCGATGTCCCTGAACAGGGGGCCGAGGTCGGGCGCCTTGCTGCTGGCGACGATGTTCTGCAGCAGCGGTTCGAGGTCGACGCCGCCCACGGCCTTGCCGATGCGGACGATGTCGGCATGCTGGTACGTCTTGCCCGGGTGGCCGAATTGCTGGTACATCGCCTTGAGCAGATGGTCGAGGCCTACCTTGCCGCGGCTGGCCTTGCGCAGCTCCACATCCATCGCCAGGCCGGCAATCGTGCCGCCGCCGTAGACCAGCAGCCAGTTGCGGTGCTTGTCCTTGACCGCTTCCTGCACCGTCATCGTCAGCCCCTGTACGTTGCGCGCGACGTTCTGCCCGCGCGCGAGGTTCTCCAGCTGCTGGATCAGCATGCTGCGATCCAGCAGCTTGTTGCGCGCCATGGTGGTCACGGTGACGTAGTCGTTCACGCCTTCCTTGAACCATTCCTCGCTTTCGTTCTTCGGCACCAGCGAGTGGCCGTTCCAGAAATGCGCCAGCTCGTGGGCCATCACCTTGCCCCAGACCGGACGCGCCACTTCGCTGCCGTCGTCCTTCAGGTACTGGCTGAAGGAGCCGGAGAAGGCGCCGCCGTCGCCGGAGTCGCCCTGGTTGATCACGATCAGGAAGCGGTCCGCCACCGGGCCGCGGCCGTACAGCTTCTGGTAGCTGTTCATCTGCGTGCCGATCATCGACATGAACGCGTCGCGCCGCTTCCAGTATTGCTTGCCCATCACCAGCGTCATCTCGACGCCGCCGGCCTGGAAGGTTTCCGCGCGGGCGGTGCCGAAGAACAGGGCGTTGTTGACCAGCTCGCGGCGCGAGCCGGCGATGAAGGCGCCGGGCCTGCCGGCACTGCGCCATGGGGTGCTGGCTTTCCAGCCTGCGGGCAGGTCGAAGCTCACTTCGGTCTGGCCGTGCATCTTCACGCCAGGCACGATGAACAGGGGGTAGCCCACCGACATCAGGCCTTCCTCGGTGTGGTAGGACACTTCCTCGTTCCCGCCCGGCCATTGATACTTGTCGTGTTCCAGGCGCACATCGTAGGACAGGCGCAGGCGGCGGTCGCCGTCCACGTCGTATTCGCCTTCGCCCTTGTCCTGCAGCTTGACGGGGTTGCCGGCCATGTCGCGCACGGTAAGTTTCTCGATCAGGTCGGCCTGGCCGTTCTTCAGCTGCGCGATGGGCATCACGTTGAACAGCGCGAGCTCGCGCCCTTCGACCCAGACGTCGGCTTCGACGTGGGCGCGGCGGGCATCCTTGTCGATGCTCAGGCGGTAGTGGTTAAGCTGGTTGTCGAAGGCAAACGCCGATTGCGCTGCCAGCATCGCTGCTGCGATGCAGAGTGGCTTGTACATCTCATCTTCCCGGTTGTGGTGTGTTTTGCTGGAACGGGCTGCAGGTCAGCGCAGCGCCTTTTCCACAATTGCCTTCATGGCCGGCATCACGCAGCGCAGGGCGGCGTGGCCGCAGTCCGTGTCGAGCAGCGCGGCGTCTTCCTTGCGCAGCCGGGCGAATGCCTGCGGCGGCGCCGGATTGACGATGTGGTCGGTGGCGGCGTTGATCGGGACGATGCGGGCCTTGGCGCGGGCCGCGGCGTCTTCCAGCTTGCCGCCAGGCGCGACATCGTGGCCGAGCACTGCGCGGATTTGCCATAGCGAGTCGTTGGCGTCGGTGCCGCCGCCGTCGGAGGCCTGGGTGTCGCGGAAGAATTTTTCGAAGTCCTTTGGCGCGGTGCGCGCGCTGCGGTGGGCCGGGCTGTCGAAGTTCATTGCGAACAGCAGGTTATACATCGGCAGCGATGGTTTGCTGGCATAGCGGCCGCCCGCGTAGGCCGGGTCATCGACCACCGACTTTTCGACGATGCGCAGGAACAGCATGTCGGAAGAAGTCAGGCGCGGCGTGCCGGCGATCGGGATGGCGACGTCCATGAAGCCGGGATGGCTGACGGCCCACTGGAACGCCTGCATGCCGCCCATCGAGTAGCCCATGACCGCGCGCAGATGGGTGATGCCGAGCTTTTCGGTCAGCAGCTTGTGCTGGCTGGCGACCATGTCGCGTACCGAGAATTGCGGGAAGCTGGGGCCCGGCTGGGTCTTGCTGTTGGAAGGCGAGCAGGAGACGCCGTTGCCCAGTGCATCGACCACGATGATGTACCAGGGCGACGGGTCGAACAGCGCGCCGCTGGCCAGCATGCCCGCAACGTCGCGGCTGGTGCCGGTGTGCCAGGTGGTGAACAGGATGGCGTTGGACTTGTCGGCGTTCAGCGTGCCGAGGGTGCGATAGCCAATGGCGCAGTCGCTGATGACGGCCTTGCTCTCGAGTTGCAGGTCGCCCATGCTGGCAAATTGCTGTTGCGGGGCGGCGGCGTGGACCGCGCCGGAGGCGAAGGCGAGCGTGCACAGGATGGCAGCGAGACGGCGGACAGGCATGTTATCCCTTTGTTGGTTTTTAATGCGGCAAGGATAACGTTGGGCGTGGGGCAAGCGCTGCGCTCTTGCGACAGGCTGCAAAATCAGGGGGGCAGGAGGTTTAAAACGGCACGGCCCCGGGCATGTCATAGGGATGGCGCCAGCCCGGCAGGGTGCTGATACGCGCCAGCCATGCCGTGACGTGGGGCCCATAACTGACGCGGGCCTGTTCGGGCCAGAACATATAGCCGCAGAGTGCGAAATCGGCCACGGTGGGGGCGTCGCCCAGCACGAAGGCGCGGCCGTCGGACAGTTCCTCGTCGAGGCGGGCAATATCGGCGTCGAAGCGCTGGCGCATCCACGCGAGTACGCCTTGCGGGTAGCCTTGCGGGTCGAAGCGCTGCCCGAAGCGCAGGTGCGGCAGCGAGGTGCCGATGCGGTTGGCTTCCCAGAACAGCCATTCGCGGCAGCGCGCCAGGCGCTCCGGCGTTTCGCCGCCGAAGGCAGCCGTGTGCTGCGCGAGGTGGAGCAGGATGGCGTTGGACTGGATGTAGGGCTGGCCGGCGTGCATCAGCAGCGGCACTTCACCGAACTTGGCGACGCTGCGGAACGGTTCGGGGCGCGCATCGCGCTCGATGCGCAGGTCAATCTCTTCGTAGCGGTACGGCAGCGCCGCCACTTCGAGCATCAGCCGCACCTTGTAGGAGTGGCCGGACTCGGCGCTGCCGTACAAGGTGAACATCAGTGCCAGGTCCGCATCAGGCCGACGGCCAGGCCTTCCAGGGCGAAGTCGTCTTCCGGCGTGACGGTGATGACCTTGAAGTCGGGATTCTCGGGCAGCAGTTCGACCGTGCTGCCGGTTTTCCGGTAGCGCTTCACGGTGACGTCGTTGCCGATGCGCGCCACCACGATCTGGCCGTTGCGCGCGCTGTCGGTCTTCTTCACCGCCAGCAGGTCGCCGTCCATGATGCCGATGTCGCGCATCGATTCGCCGCGCACTTTCAGCAGGAAGTCGGGCTTGGCGGAGAACAGGTTGGGGTCGACGCTGTAGCTGGTTTCCAGGTTTTCCTGCGCCAGGATGGGCGAACCGGCGGCGACGCGGCCGATCAGGGGCAGGGATACCAGCATGCCTGCAGGCACGGCCGGCATGTCGTCGAAGTCGACCTTGGCGCGCGCGGTGGCGCGCGGCGTGGCTGCGGCGCCGGCGCCGGTGGCCGTGCCGCCGAAGTTGCCCGTCAGGCGGATGCCGCGCGACGTGCCGGCGGTGATTTCGATGGCGCCTTTGCGCTGCAGGGCCTTCAGGTGCTCTTCGGCTGCGTTGGCGGACTTGAAGCCCAGTTCCGCGGCGATTTCGGCGCGCGTCGGCGGGAAGCCGGTGTTCTCGATCGCATCCTTGATCAGGTTGAGGATCTGTTCTTGTCGTGCTGTGAGCTTGATCATGGCGCTGTGGTAACTGTGGATATAGACAGTCTGTATTTTTGTACAGTGTGAAACGAATTGCAAGCAAATTTGTTGCAATGGCAGAAAATATTCAGTTAAATGTCGATTCGATAACCTTTGGAGGGCACCATGGGGCGGTTTGCTTTCTTGCTGGCGGCGGGGATTTCCTTGTTTGGCGCTGTGATCCACTGGTGCGCGCCATTGCTTGGACCGGACTGGTACGCCTTCCTCCAGGCGCCGCCGAGCGTGGTGGCGTCGGCCCGTGCCGGGACGTGGTTTGCGCCGACCGGGGCGGTGTTGATCGGGGCCCTGATGTTTGTCTGTTGCCTGTACGCGCTGGCCGGGGCGGGGCGGGTGCGCTGGCTGCCGTTCGTGCAGATGGCGCAAGGGACGATCGCCGCGGTCTGCCTGCTGCGCGGATTGCTGGTCGTGCCTTACCTGTACAAGTTCCCGGACCGCGTGTGGACCTTCGATGTGGTTGCATCGGTCGTCTGGCTCGCGGCGGGACTCGGTTTTTTGGTTGGTATCCTGCAAGCGGGCCGCGCTGGACGCAATGCGGGCCCGGTCGCCTCAGGCACGCAAGCCAGCGGCATTTAGCGCGGCCTCCAGCGACTCGGCGTCCAGCAGCGCAATGGCCAACCGTTCCAGTTGGGGCGCAGTGGCCCGGTCGAGGCAGTGGCGTCTTGCCGGGGGCAGGCGGCCGAACTGGACTTCGATCTGGAGCAGGAGCAGTTGGCGCTTGCCGGCAAGCAGGCCATTCGCTTCGCCTGCGGCCCATCCTTCCGCCCGGCCCTCGACCCGGCCCTCGGCCCGGCCCTCGGCCCGGCCCTCGGCCCGGCCCTCGACCCGGCCGAGCGTTTTGCCTTCCGCCAAGGCCATTTTCTTGCCCTTCTGGAAGAAATACTCAGGGATCAGGTAGTTAAGGGTATTTTTGCCCTCTTTGGTATGGTCCCAGCCCCCCATTCCGTCGTCGTTCTCGATCGGCATGATCATTCTCCTTTGCCATTTCTCAGGCAGTGGCATCATCCAGTCTATGATCCGCTGGAGCTCCTTAAGTTCCCCCAGTTGTCCGCGGCGCGGGAATTCGGCAAACAGGCGCCGCTTTTCGCGGTAGCGTACAAGGGGGCGGTGGCGCGTCGCGAGGGCCAGCAGGTGGGCGGCGATGGCCAGGGTGACTGGATCCCTGGCTTGACTGGATGCCATGACCTGGGCGCCGAAGTCGAGCAGTTTGGCGACGCGAAACTGAAACGTCGTGCCGACGCCCTGGCACAGGTCGTTGCTTGAATCGGGCCGCCAGTTGCGGCTCGGGTCGCCGAGGATGGCCATGCTGAGGACGGGCATGGCCAGGTGGTCGCGCAGGCGCGCATGGTAGAGCGCCATGCGTTGCGCGAAACGCGCTTGCCGCGTGCACTGGACCTCGACGTGGACGCAGGCCTGGCTGCCGTCCAGCAGCGCGACCAGGGCAACAAAATCGGGTTCGCGGTCGCCGGTCCGGCTGGCGGCGGCGCGCGGCGGCAGGCTCTTGTCCGGAAGGTAATACTCCTGGCGCCAGTCGATCGCCGCGTGAATTTCCGGGAACAGCCGGGCCAGCACCGTCGGCAGGCGGCGCCGCAGCAGGAGAGTCCAGGCGAGGTCGGGGCGGTCCATGGCCCAGCATGCCAGCCCGGGCGGGAGGCGGGCTTGCGCGGCATCAGGAAAGCTTGAGCCGGCGCTCAAAGTCTGCTATATTTGCGGGCTTACCTCTTCCCACACCCGTCTTGACGCCGGGGTGGGCTATATTCACAGTCCTTAAGGGAGTTATTAATGCGTCACTACGAAATCGTATTTATCGTCCATCCGGACCAAAGCGAGCAAGTGCCCGCGATGATCGAACGTTACAAAGCCAGCGTGACCTCGCGCGGTGGTAACGTCCACCGCGTTGAAGATTGGGGCCGCCGTCAAATGGCTTACTCGATCCAGAAACTGGCCAAGGCACACTACATCTGCATGAACATCGAGTGCGACAACGAG
>JAJTCO010000034.1 GCA_021323265.1 Pseudoduganella sp.
GCTGGACATGATCAAGAACGACGTGATCCGCATGGTGATGATGGTGCGCATCCAGTCGCGCGAAGAAGTCGAGGCGGCGGAAGCGGCCATGAACCAGACCCACCTGGAGAACGTGCACTACCAGCACGCCGACTTCAACCCGAATGCGGCGCCGGAGGAACTGCTGGCCCCGACCGCCATGCCGGAAGGCGAACTGGAAACCCACCTGTCGATGGGCTACAAGGTCGGCCGCAACGATCCGTGCCCGTGCGGCAGCGGCAAGAAGTTCAAGGCGTGCCACGGCAAGCTGGCTTAAGTCCTGCGCCTCATTCCCCAACGGCCCGGCCGCGCAAGCGTCCGGGCCGTTTTGTTTTTGGTACGGCTCTTGCTTCATGAACAGGACTGAACCGAAACGGGAGCGCCTGCATGAACGAATTTTTTCCGGATCAACTGATGGCACTGGGCCTGGCCGTGCTTCTGCTGGGGATGAAACACGGGTTCGACGCCGACCACCTGGCCACCATCGATGGCATGGCGCGCTTCAATGCCCAGGCCAATCCGCGCCTGGCGCGCGCGTGCGGCGCCTGGTTCTCGCTCGGTCACGGCGCCGTGTTGACCGCCGCCGCGCTGGGTGCCAGTGCCCTGGCGGGCTACTGGTCAGCGCCAGGCTGGCTGGAGCTGGCCGGCGCCTGGGTGTCGATTGCCTTCCTGTTGCTGCTGGGACTGATGAACATGCAGGCGTTGCTGCGCTCTGCGCCGGGGCAGGCAAGGCTTGCCGTCAGCCTGACGGCGCGCCTGCTGGGGCGCTGGTCCACCGCGGCCGCGAGCCCGGGCCTGGTGGCCCTGGTGGGCGCCCTGTTTGCGCTGTCGTTCGACACCATCAGCCAGGCCAGCCTGCTGGCCGTGGGCGCCATTCCTTTCGGCGGCTGGCCCTGCGCCTTGCTGCTGGGGCTGACCTTCACCTGCGGCATGCTGCTGGCCGATGGCATCAATGGTTACTGGGTTGCGCGCCTGCTGCGCCGCGCCGACCAGGCGGCGCTGGCCGCCTCGCGCGCCATGGGCTGGGTGATCGTCTGCGTCAGCCTGCTGGTGGCGCTGTTCGGCGCGCTCAAGCTGGCCATGCCGGGCGTTGCCGCCTGGGGGGAGGGCAAGGAACTGGCGCTTGGCCTGGGCGTGGTGGCGGCAATTGCCATCGGCTTTGCACTGGCCATGGGCATGAGCCGTGCACCAGCACGGTGCGAAACGTGACGCCGGCGCTTGGCATGCTTCCTGCTGCAGTGCATGTATGCGCGATCACCAGCCAGCCCAACCCCTAGTCGATGCCCCCTGGCGCGCCAGCCTGGTGCTTGGCTTTGCACGCCACGGTGCCGCCACGCGCCTGGTGCGGCGCGAGCACAGCGGCCCGCTGCGCGTGCAGAAAGCCTTTTATCCGGAAGGCGACGCGGTGTGCCACACCATCCTTGTGCATCCGCCCGGCGGCATCGTGGGCGGCGACCAGCTGGCGATCGACATCGCGGCCGAAGCCGGCGCGCACGCCTTGCTGACCACTCCTGGCGCTGCCAAATGGTACCGGGCGAACGGCAAGCTGGCGCGCCAGCAGGTGCGCATCGCGGTAGGGCAGGACGCGCATCTGGAATGGCTGCCGCAGGAAACCATCTTCTACGACGATACCGACGCCCACCTGGTGCAGGAAGTCGACCTCGCGGGAAATGCGCGCTACATCGGTTGCGACATCCTGTGTTTCGGCCGCCGTGCCAGCGGCGAGCAGTTCGCGCGCGGCCGCGTGCGCCAGCAACTGCAGGTGCGGCAGGATGGACGCCTGCTGTGGTGGGATCAGGGCGTGCTGCACGGCGGCAGCAACGCCATGCACAGCCAGCATGTGCTGGCTGGCGCGAACGTGTGCGCCACGCTGCTGGCGGTCGGCCGCGCGCCGGATGCCGGCCTGGTTGCGCAGTTGCGCGCGCTGGATCCGGCGCTGGGCGTGAGCCACCTCAAGTCGCTGCTCGTGGTGCGCTACCTGGGGCTCGATGCCGAGCAGGCGCGCCGTCTCATGGCGCAAGCCTGGCATGCCTTGCGTCCGGCCTGGATGGGACTGCCCGCCGCCCAACCCCGAATCTGGAATACCTGACATGGATCTCTCTCCACGCGAAAAAGACAAGCTCCTGCTCTTCACGGCCGCGCTGCTGGCGGAACGGCGCCGCGCACGCGGCCTCAAGCTCAACTACCCGGAAGCGGTGGCCCTGATCAGTGCTGCCATCCTGGAAGGCGCGCGCGACGGCAAGACGGTGGCCCAGCTGATGTCGGAAGGCACGCAGGTGCTGGCGCGGGACGACGTCATGCCGGGCGTGCCGGAGATGATCCCCGACATCCAGGTCGAAGCGACTTTTCCGGACGGGACCAAGCTGGTCACCGTCCACCACCCGATTGTGTGAGGCAGGCATGATTCCCGGCGAATACATACTGGACGAAGGCGACATTACCCTCAATGCCGGCCGCGCGAGCTGCGTGGTGCAGGTCGCCAATACCGGCGACCGGCCGGTGCAGGTCGGCTCGCACTTCCACTTCTTCGAAGTCAACGACGCGCTGCAGTTCGACCGCGCCCGGGCCCGAGGCATGCGGCTCGACATCGCCGCCGGTACCGCCGTGCGCTTCGAACCCGGACAGCACCGCACGGTGCAGCTGGTTGCGCTGGGCGGGGCGCGCCGTGTCTACGGCTTCAATGCGCGCGTGATGGGCGCGCTGGAAGGCGAATAATGGCGACGATCTCGCGCCGCGCCTATGCGGAAATGTTCGGGCCGACCAGGGGCGACCGCATTCGCCTGGCCGACACGGAACTGTTCATCGAAATCGAGCACGACTACGCCATTCCAGGCGAAGAGGTGAAGTTCGGAGGCGGCAAGGTCATACGCGATGGCATGGGCCAAAGCCAGTTGCCGCACCGCGACGTGATGGATACCGTCATCACCAACGCCGTGATCCTGGATCATTGGGGCATCGTGAAAGCCGACATCGGCCTCAAGGGCGGCCGCATCGCCGCCATCGGCAAGGCCGGCAACCCGGACATCCAGCCCGGGGTGAGCATGGCGATCGGCGGCGCCACGGAGATCATCGCCGGCGAAGGCATGATCGTCACGGCGGGCGGGGTGGATACCCACATCCACTTCATTTGCCCGCAGCAGATCGAGGAGGCATTGGCTTCCGGCGTGACCACCATGATCGGCGGCGGCACCGGGCCGGCGGTCGGCACGGCGGCGACCACCTGCACCCCTGGCCCCTGGCATATCCACGCCATGCTGGCCGCGGCCGACGCCTTTCCGATGAACCTGGGCTTCCTTGGCAAGGGCAATGTCAGCATGCCGCGCCCGCTGGAGGAGCAGGTCGAAGCCGGCGCCATCGGACTCAAGCTGCACGAGGACTGGGGCAGCACGCCGGCCGCGATCGACAATTGCCTGTCGGTGGCCGACCGCATGGACGTGCAGGTCGCCATCCACACCGACACGCTGAATGAGGGCGGCTTCCTGGAAGCGACGCTGGCGGCCTTCAAGGACCGCACCATCCACACCTTTCACACGGAAGGGGCGGGCGGCGGCCACGCGCCGGACATCATCGCGGCGGTCGGGCAGTCCAACGTGCTGCCGTCCTCCACCAATCCCACCCGGCCGTTCACCGTCAACACGCTCGATGAGCACCTGGACATGCTGATGGTGTGTCACCACCTCGACGCGGCCATCGCCGAGGATGTCGCGTTTGCCGAGTCGCGCATCCGCCGCGAGACCATCGCCGCCGAAGACATCCTGCATGACCTTGGCGCGATCTCGATGATGTCGTCCGACTCCCAGGCCATGGGCCGGGTGGGCGAAGTCATCATGCGCACCTGGCAGAGCGCCCACAAGATGAAGGTGCAGCGCGGCACACTGCCGGGCGATAGCGCGCGCAACGACAATGCGCGCGCCAAGCGCTACGTCGCGAAGTACACCATCAATCCCGCCATCGCGCACGGCGTGTCGCACGTGGTCGGCTCGGTGGAAGCGGGCAAACTGGCCGACCTGGTGCTGTGGCGACCGGCCTTCTTCGGCGTCAAGCCGTCCATGGTGCTGAAGGGCGGCATGATCGCCTGTGCGCAGATGGGCGATCCCAATGCTTCGATTCCAACGCCGCAGCCGGTGTACATGCGGCCGATGTTCGGTGCCTTCGGTGGCGGCCTGAAAAAGTCGCTGACCTTTGTTTCGCAGGCGGCTTTCGACGCCGGCATCGCGGCGCAACTGGGTCTGGCCAAAGAGGTGGTGCCGGTGCGCGCCACACGCAAGCTGCGCAAGGCCGACATGATCCACAACGGCGCCACCCCGCACATGGAAGTCGATCCCGAAACCTATGAAGTGCGCGCCGACGGCGAGCTGCTGGTGTGCGAGGCTGCCGCCGTGCTGCCGATGGCGCAGCGCTATTTCCTGTTCTGAGGCACGAACATGCTGACCCTCCATACGAAAATCGCTGCATCCGAACGCATCGACGGCGAACTGGTGCTGGCCTACGACCAGCGCGAAAAGTGCCGCCAGCGTGCGCGCCTTGTCTCGGGCGAGGAGATCGCCCTATTTACCGTGCGCGGCACCGTGCTGCGCGATGGCGACCTGCTGACGGGCGAGGGCGGCTTCGTCGCCCGCGTGCGTGCCGCCGCCGAACCGGTGTACACGGTACGTGCGGTGGATGCGCGCGGCCTGCTGCGCTGCGCCTTCCACCTGGGCAATCGCCACAGCCAGGTGCAGGTCGGCGCTGGTTTCCTGCGCATCCGTCCGGACCCGGTGCTGCGCGACATGCTGGCGGGCCTCGGGGCGACCGTGGAGGACGAAACGGCGCCGTTCGAACCGGAGTCCGGTGCTTATGCGGGCGCGCATGCGCACAGCCATCCGCTGGCGCCGGTCCCGCTGCGGCAAAGGATCCACCGGCCGGGGGAAGCGTAGCCGTGGAGGCACGGGCATTGCTGCACCTGCTGCAGTTTGCCAGTCCCGCATTGCCGGTCGGTGCCTACAGCTATTCGCAAGGCCTGGAAGCAGCCATTGAGCAGGGCCGGGTGCGCGATGCCGCCGCCGCGCGCAACTGGATGGCGAGCATGCTGCACGAAGTGCTGGCACGATGGGACGCTCCGGTGTTCTGGCGCCTGCTGCGGGCGCACGCTGCAGGCGATGCGGCGGCGGCGGCTTGCTGGGCAGAGCGCTTCCTGGCCTCGCGCGACACGGCAGAACTGCGGGCTGAAACGGTGCAGATGGGCTTCTCGCTGGGGCGCCTGCTGGCCGAACTGGAGCTCGCGCCCGCCGCCGATGGCGAGGAGGCCTACCTGTCCGCGTTGGCGCGGGCCGTGCATGCGCTGGGCATCCGGCGCGAAGACGCTTTGCTGGCCATGCTGTTCGGCTGGGCCGAGAACCAGGTGCTGGTCTGCGTCAAATCCATCCCGCTGGGACAGGTGGCCGGCCAAAGGCTGCTGCTGTCGCTGCGGCCGGAAATCGAACTGGCGGCGCAGGCCGCCCAGGAACTGGACGACAGCGAACTGTCCAGCTGGGCGCCCGGGCTGTCCCTGCTGTCGATGCAGCACGAAGTGCAGCACGGCAGGCTTTACCGTTCCTGAAGGAGTAACAATGGCATCCAATCCCCTGCGTGTAGGCATCGGCGGCCCGGTCGGTTCTGGCAAGACCGCCCTGTGCGAAATGCTGTGCAAAGCCATGCGCGACCAGTACGGCATGGCCGTCATCACCAACGACATCTATACGCGCGAAGACATGGAAATCCTGCTGCGCGCGCAAGCCCTGGCGCCGGAGCGCCTGATGGGCGTGGAAACGGGCGGCTGCCCGCACACGGCGATCCGCGAAGATGCCTCCATCAACCTGGAGGCGATAGCCCGCCTGCAGGCAGACTTTCCCGACCTGGACCTGATCCTGGTCGAATCCGGCGGCGACAACCTGGCCGCCACGTTCAGCCCGGAGCTGTCGGACCTGACGCTGTACGTGATCGACGTTGCCGGCGGCGAGAAGATTCCGCGCAAGGGCGGGCCAGGCATCACGCGCTCGGACCTGCTGATCATCAACAAGACCGACCTGGCGCCGTACGTCGGCGCAAACCTGGACGTGATGGCGCGCGACGCGGCCCGCCAGCGCGGCGAGCGGCCGTTTGTGTTTACCAATCTGCGCAGCGGCAGCGGCGTGCAGGAAGTGGTCCGGTTTATCCGCGAGCAGGGCCTGCTGGCTTAGTCCCTTTGCGGGGACGAGGCGGGCACGATCATGCGTACCGTGCTGCCCTCGCCGGGCACAGATTCGACGGTGATGCGCCCGCCCATGACGCCGGTGACGATGTTGTAGACGATGTTCATGCCCAGGCCCGTGCCGCCGTTACCCATCTTGGTGGTGAAGAAGGGGTCGAAGATGTGGCGCTTGACTTCCTCCGGCATGCCGACGCCATCGTCGCGGAACACGATCTCGATTTGGCCGTCCGCCAAGGCCTGCGCGGACAGCCACAGGTGGCCGCAGTCGCGCCCTTCGAAGGCATGCAGCAAGGCGTTGTTGATCAGATTATTGAGTACCTGGTACATGCTGCCCGGATAGGAGTCGAGTTCCAGTTCGATCGGCACGTCAACCGCCATGTGGATGGCGCTGCGGCGCAGGCGCGGCATGTAGGTGGCGGAAGTGTCGAGCGCCACCGATTGCAGGCGGAAGTGGCGGCGCTGGTCGTTGGTCTGGTCCACGGCAATCTGCTTGAACGAGGCGATCAGCTCGGCCGCCTTTTGCAGCGAGTTGGAAATCAGCCCGCAGGCCAGCTGCACTTCATCGAGGTGGTGGTTCAGCGAAGAGCGGCGGATGGTGCCATCGGCCACCGTCTGCTTGAATTCCTGCACGCGGTCGGTCAGCGCCGTGGAGGCCAGCAGCGAATTGCCGATCGGCGTATTCAGTTCGTGCGCGATGCCGGCCACCAGGGAGCCGAGCGACGCCATCTTTTCCGAAGCGATCAGGTCGTGCTGCGTGCGTTGCAGGGTTTCCAGCGCGTTCGACAGGTCGCGGTTGGCCTGCTGTAGCGCTGCCGAGCGTTCGCGCACGCGCGACTCCAGCGCATCGTTCAATTCGCGCAGCTGCTGCTTGGCGTTCAATTCCTGCGTCAGGTCCAGCAGCGCCCAGATGATGGCGTGGCGGCCGTCCAGCAGCAGCGAGGACGACCAGATCGCCACCTGGCCCGGCCGCTCGCCCGGCAGCACCACCTGGGCGATCTCGCCCTGTACCACGCCGTGCAGGCGGAACAGGTTCCAGATGCGCAGGCGCTCGTTGGGCGAGGCCCAGAACTTCACTTCGTCGGAACGCTTGCCGATCAGGTCGTGCAGCGGGATGCCGAAGGTGCGCACCAGCGCCTGGTTGGCGCCGATGACGCGCCCGTCCTGGTCGGACACCGACAGCGGTAGCGGCGTCATGTCGAACAGGGTGCGGAAGCGCTCTTCCGATTCGCGCAGCCGGCGCTGCGATTCTTCCAGCTGGGCGATGCGCTCGCGCAGGGCAGAGCTCATCAGGTTGAGCGAGTGGGTCACCACTTCCAGTTCGTCGCCGCCGCTCTCGGGCAGCTGGCTGAATTGGCCGTCGGCCAGCCGTTCGGCGTGGCCGGCCAGGGCCCGCAGGCGCAGGCCCACGCCGCGCGTGAGCGTGAAGAACAGCAGCAGGGCCAGGGCAAAGCCCAGCACGGCAATCAGCCCGCCCTGGCGCAGCACGTCGTCGCGCGCGCTCACCAGGTCCATGGTGGACAGGCCGAAGTGCAAGGTGCCGACCTCGTTGTCCTTCAGGAGCAGGGGGGCCTGGGCATGCAGCAGGTTGCCGTCCATGGCGGTGCGCACGCCGCCCAACTGGGCCTGGCGCAGCGATTCGGGCATGAAATCCGGGCGCTCGCCCGCTTCCAGGATGGTTTCGCCGGCGGCGTCCAGGATCACGATGTAGCGCAGGAAGCTGTCGCGCGGGTCGGACAGCATTTCCGACCAGTAGGTGCGCAGCTCGCCCAGGCGGCCGCTGCTGGCGTAGGGAGTCAGCGTGAGGTTCAGGTTGACCGCGTATTCGTGGACCACGCGGTCGGCGTTGCGGCTGACGGCATCGGTCATCAGGCGCAGGCTGTTGGCGATCAACAGGGCGACCACAAAGGCTTGGACGAAGGCGCTCAGCAGCAGGAATTTCGCGCGCAGCGAAAGTTTCAAAGTGGTGCTCCCCAGCTGTATTGATTTTTGTTTATCGCAACATTGTATCGCTTCATTAGTAAAAGTTGCCGATGTTTAAAAAAAACGCCGCCCGGCTGTTGCGGGGCGGCGTCTGGGCGACTGGCGCGCGGTTTACGGCAGGGTCAGGATGACCTTGACGCTATCGTCGACGGCCGACTTGTCGATGTAGCCGATGGCCTTGGGATCGTCCGCCACGGCCTTCTTGACCTCGGCGTTGGACTTGAATTCCTTGGGCGGCGTGGCCTTGCCGGTGAACACCAGCTTGGACCAGATGGCTTTCACCTGGGCCGGGTCCTTGTCGGCCACCTTCTGGTAGAACTCGGCGCGGATCTTGGAGCCTTCCGCCTGGTCCACCGGGGTGAACATGGCCGATTTGCCGAGGAAGAACTGGGATGCCTGTTCCGAGAACATGCGCGAGGCCGGATTGTCCTTGTTGACGATCACGACGATCTCGGCCGATGCCGGCAGGGCAGCCGCGGCCAGCGCGGAAGCGAGGAGGGCGGTCAGGATGTTTTTCATGATGGCTGCTCCTTAGAACACGAAGTCGATGCCGGCGGCATAGACGTTCACGCTATTGGTATAGGTTGGCACGCCGGACGGCAGGATCAGGGAACCGCCCTTGACCTTCGGCTTGATGTGGTCGATCTGGACCTTCAGCGCCAGGTTCTTGGCGAAGTCCCAGCGCATGCCGACCAGGTCGGTTTTCTGCTCAGGCGACACCAGCAGGCCGCGGATCGCGCCCAGGGTCGGCGCCAGCGGGTGCGCTGCCGGCACGGTCGGCACGGTGACGGAGGAACCGGCACCCTTGTAGTAGGCGTGGGTGTAGTAAGGCAGCACTTTGCCGAAGCGGTAGCCGGCCATCACGTAGCCCGAGTTGGTTTCCGGGATGTAGACCGGCTCGTGCGCGCGGCGCTGGGCGTATTCGGCCTGCAGCACGACGTTCTTGTAGTCCATCGTGAAGCCGATTTCCGTGAAGCTCATGCGCTTGCCGCCCTTCAGGGTCAGGTCGTTGGCCAGCTGGAGCATGGATGGGATGCCGGTCCTGCCCAGGGCGTCGGTCACGGCATTGATCGGCGCCAGGTTGTTGACTTCGATCTGGGCGCGGGCGTGCGCCAGGCGGGCCGTGAAGGGGCCGTATTCGGCCGTCACGGCGGCGCCGAACACCGGCGACTGGTGCTTGGCGACGGAGCCGCCGCCGGTCGGAATGTACAGCTTGCCGCGGCTGGTGCCGCCGAAGGCCTGCACGGTCACGTTGGTGTCGCCGAAGGCGTGCTGCCAGTTGACATCGGCACCGTCCACGTTTTCGATCGGCGCCTGGCCGTACATTTCGATCGGCGGACGCATCATCGTGTTGGCAAAGCCCACGTTCTGGTAGTCGGAAATCAGGAAGGCGGGCAGTACCACGCGGCCTACGCGCACATTGATTTCGTCGTTGAGCTTGTACTTCAGGAAGCCCCAGGTCAGGTCGGTGGTGAATTGCGGGCTGGTGTTCTTGCGCGTCAGCACCTGCACGGTGGCCGACAGGCGGTCGTTGAAGGCGTAGCTGGCCTGCAGGCCCAGGTTGCTGTCGAGGCCGATGCGCGGCGAGTCGCCGGTACCGGACGCCTGGTTGTAGCGGGCGAATTTGGCATCGTCCGCGTCGGTCTGGGCCACGCCCAGGGTGCCAAAGCCGCTGATGCTCAGGTTGCCGTCGCCCAGGGGGCCGGCCTGGGCCATCATGCTGGTGGCAGCCAGCACTGCGGCGGCGAGAAGCTGTTTCTTCATGAAGTGATCCCGTTGAATGTTGTTCTATTGATAGTGCATTGCACCAAATTAGTGCCATTTGTTAATGGCAGTTGCCTACGATAATTGAAATCTTCATCCAGTTGAATGGTTTTTCCCGGAAATAGTGCACACGTTCTAGAAACTGTGGGATTTTTGCCGGTTTTGATTTGGCGTATTGCACTGCGCATTGAAATGCGCTGTGCGTTTAAAATAGCGCCTTCCACTACTAACTGACCGAGAAAAACACCATGGCCGTCAATTCCCCTATCCCTGTCGCCGCCGACCTGCTGCCGGTTGCCGGCATCGAGCTTGGCTTTGCCGAAGCCGGCATCAAGAAGCCGGGCCGCAAGGACGTGCTGGTGATGAAGCTGGCCGAAGGCGCCACCGTGTCCGGCGTGTTCACCCTGAACCGCTTCTGCGCCGCGCCCGTGCAGATTTCCAAGGAAAACCTGGCGGCCGTGCGCGCCGGCGGCAAGCCGATCCGCGCCCTGCTGGTCAACACCGGCAATGCCAACGCCGGCACCGGCGAGGCGGGCCTGGCCAATGCGCGCGCCACCTGCGCCGCGCTGGCCCAGGAACTGGGCTGCGACGCGCAGCAGATCCTGCCGTTCTCCACCGGCGTGATCCTGGAGCCGCTGCCGGTGGCCAAGGTGGTGGCCGGCCTGCCGCAGGCGATCCAGAACCTCAAGCAGGACAACTGGTTCAACGCCGCCGAAGCGATCATGACCACCGACACCCAGCCGAAGGCAGGTTCGCGCAGCGTGGACATCGCCGGCCACAAGGTCACCATGACCGGCATTTCCAAGGGCGCCGGCATGATCAAGCCGAACATGGCCACCATGCTGGGCTACCTGGCCTTCGACGCCAAGGTGGCGCAGCCGGTGCTCGACGTGCTGGCCAAGGAAGCGGCCGACCAGTCCTTCAACTGCATCACCATCGACGGCGACACGTCGACCAACGACTCCTTCATGCTGGTCGCGACCGGCGCCGGCACGCTGGTGGTCGATGCGGTCGACTCGCCGGAATACAAGGCGCTGGCCGCCGCCGTCACCGAACTGTCGCTGTTCCTGGCGCAAGCCATCGTACGCGACGGCGAAGGCGCCACCAAGTTCATGACCATCACCGTGGAAGACGGCAAGGACGCCGCCGAATGCCGCAAGATCGCCTACTCGATCGGCCATTCGCCGCTGGTGAAGACCGCCTTCTTCGCGTCCGATCCGAACCTGGGCCGCATCCTGGCCGCCATCGGCTACGCCGGCGTGGACGACCTGGACGTGAGCAAGATCAACCTCTACCTGGACGACGTGTGGGTGGCCAAGGATGGCGGCCGCAACCCGGACTACAAGGAAGAGGACGGCCAGCGCGTGATGAAACAGAGCGAGATCAGCGTGCGGGTGAAGCTGGCGCGCGGCAATGCATCGGCCACCGTCTACACCTGCGACCTGTCGCACGACTACGTGTCGATCAACGCCGACTACCGTTCCTGAACGGATGTCGGCGCAACTCGACCAATTCCTGCGCCGTGCCGAAGCCTTGCTGGCGCGCGTGGAGGCCATCCTGCCGCCGGCGCCCGCAGCGCCCGACTGGCAGGCTTCCACCGCATTTCGCTGGCGCAAGCGGCGCGATGGCGTGGGCTACCTGCACCCCGTGCCGCGCCCGGGGCAAGTCGCCTTCGACGACTTGCAGCACATCGGCCGCCAGAAGGCGCAGATCGAACAGAACACCCGCCAGTTCGTGCAGGGCAAGCCCGCCAATAACGTGCTGCTGACCGGCGCGCGCGGCACCGGCAAATCGTCCCTGATCAAGGCCTGCCTGGCGGCGTTTGCGGTCGACGGCTTGCGCCTGATCGAAGTGGACAAGGCCGACCTGCACGACCTGCCGGACATCATGGACCTGGTGGCCGGCCGTCCCGAGCGCTTCGTCGTGTTCTGCGACGACCTCTCGTTCGAAGAAGGCGAGAGCGGCTACAAGGCGCTCAAGGTCGCCCTGGATGGTTCGGTATCGGCCGTGATCGACAATGTGCTGATTTACGCCACGTCCAACCGGCGCCACCTGATGCCCGAGCGCATGTCCGACAACGCCAGCTACACGCACGACGACGACGGCGACCTGCATCCGGGCGAAACGGTGGAGGAAAAGATATCCCTCTCCGAGCGCTTTGGATTGTGGCTGTCCTTCTACCCGTTCAAGCAGGACGACTACCTGGGCATCGTAGCGCACTGGCTGGCAGCGTTTGGCTGCAGCGTGTCGCAGATCGCCGATGCGCGCACCGAAGCGCTGCAATGGGCGCTGCAGCGCGGCTCGCGATCGGGGCGCGTGGCCTGGCAGTTTGCGCGCGATTACGCAGGGAGGCTGCCATGAGCGACGCAACGCGCCCGATCGACGTCGCGGTCGGCATCCTGATGCAGCCCAATGGCGACGTGCTGCTCGGCCAGCGGCCGGAAGGCAAGCCATATGCCGGCTATTGGGAATTCCCGGGCGGCAAAGTCGATCCCGGCGAGACCATCCTGGAAGCGCTCAAGCGCGAATTCGTCGAAGAGCTGGGCATCCACATCACCAGCGCCGAAGAATGGTGCGGCATCGAGCACGTCTACCCGCACGCCCACGTGCGGCTGCACTTCTTCATCAGCCGCGAATGGACGGGCGAACCGCAAAGCCTGGAAGGCCAGGCGTTTGCCTGGCAGGGGACGGTGGGGGTAGAGCCGCTGCTGCCGGCGACTATTCCTTTGCTGGAGTGGCTCGACCGCGTACGGTATTGAGATTCGGGGTCAGCTCTGTCAAACGGACAAAGGTGTCATGGCCCTGCGGGACCATGACACCTTTGTCCGTTTGACAGAGCTGACCCCGAACTTAAGGCGCTAATCGCGAAGAATGCGAGGCGACCATCACCCAGCGCCCATCCTGCCAGACCCAGGTGCGGGTGAAGCGGAACGAACCGCTGAACGGGCCTTGCGCGCCAACCCCTGACTGCACGCTCTTGCCGGTCACGATGGCGGTATCGCCATAGTACTGGATCGCGGAATCCTGGTTGGTGATGGCGGTATTGCGGCGCGATCCGGTGGCCAGCTGTTCCAGGTAGTCCCGCTTGTGCTGGACCTTGCCGTCCGAATGGGTCAGCACCCAGCCGTCCGCCAGCAGCGGCGCCAGCGACTTGGCGTCGCTGTGCAAACGGAATTGGTTCCATTGCAGGTCGGCCAGTTGCAGCGCTTCTTCGCGCGGCCCGGCCTGCGCCACGCTCGCGGCAGCGGCCAGCGCGGCGGCTGCGAGCCCGCGCATCACTGCTTGTCCTCTTCCAGCGGTTCGGTCGGCGCGGCGCCGGGGATCGTGTACTTTTCCTCGGCCCAGGCGCCAAGGTCGATCAGCTTGCAGCGCTCGCTGCAGAAGGGGCGGTATTTATTGGCTTCCGTCCACTCTACCTTCGCGTGGCAGGTGGGGCATTCAACGACAGTGGGCATGGTGCTTAGAAATTACAGAGGGTGAGCTCGAATGGTACATCTTCTTCCAGCGGCTTGGGTTTCAGGTCGCCGCCCTGGGACGTGAAACGCACCCACAGCATGTACTTGTTGGCCGAAATCTCGGGAATGGCGCCCAGCGCTTCATCCACGGACAAGCGCAGCATCTGATAGACCTTGCCTTGCAGCATCTGCTGATAACTGCCGGCATTGGCGATCATCTTCACCGGCGCGCCCGAGTCGCGCAGCAGGCGCAGCACCAGGCCCAGTGCGTCGAACAGCGGCACCAGCGGATTGAACCAGTTGGCAATGTCGTTGAAGCGCTTTTCCGCCGGCTGCTTCTGCCAGGCGTAATAGGATGGCAGGTCGAATTCGCAGGCGCCGCCGGGGATGATGGTGCGGCCGCGAATGCTCATTAGCCACTCGTTGTCGCGCACGTTCTGGCCGGTCTTGCCCTGGGCCGCGACGAGGGCGCTCGACACACTGTCAAGCTCGGCCAGGATGGCGTCCAGCATTTCGGCCTGCACATTCGGGTTGGAACGGTAGCCCAGCAGGCTTTGGCGCTGGCGTTCCAGCTCCTGCAGCAAGTCGGATTTCAGGTCGGCGCGCCCGGCCACTTCGAGCATGTCGAAGATGGTTGCCAGGGCCACGTGATGCTGCATCGGGTGTTCCTGATGCACGAAGAACTTGAATTTCTCGTATAGATCCTCCAGGCGCAACAAGGTGCGGATGCGCTCATTGAAAGGATATTCGTAGACGATCAAAGCATCCCTCGTGTGGAAGACCGATTAATAATCACGTGATTCTGAACCATGCGAAGCAAAATTACAAATATTGCTGATAAAAACAATGTAAGCGGTCCACCTGGGGCGTCAGGGACTCGATCCGGCCGCCGTTGTCGATCACGTCGTCGGCTGCCGCCAGGCGCACCGCGCGCGGTACCTGGCTCGCCATGATGGCGCGCACCTGGTCTTCCGCCAGGCCGTTGCGGGCCATGACGCGCGCCACCTGGATCTCCTCCGGGCAGTCGATCACCAGCACGCGGTCGACGCGCTGCTTCCAGGTGCCGGACTCCACCAGCAGGGGAATGGCCAGCATCACGTAACTGCCCTCGGCGCTGGCGGCTGCCGCCAGCGTGGCGTCGCGGATCATGGGGTGCAGGATGGCTTCCAGGCGGCGCTTGGCCGCCGGTTCGCGAAATACCAGGTCGCGCATCTTCGCGCGGTCCATGGCGCCGCGGCTGTCGGCCATCTGGCTGCCGAATTCGGCCAGGATGTCGGCCATGGCGGCGCCGTGGGGGCCGGTCAGGCTGTGCGCAATCTGGTCGGTGTCGATGATGCTGGCGCCGCGGTCGGCGAACATGTTGGCCACCAGGCTCTTGCCGCTGCCGATGCCCCCTGTCAGGCCGACCGTGAGGCGCGCCGGCATTTAGCCCGTCACTCCGTGCATGAAGGCCTGGATCTGCGGGCCGAACAGCATGGCCAGCATGCCGGCGCCGGCCAGGTAGGGGCCGAAGGGGATGGGCTTGCTGCGCCCGTGCTTGAAGAAGAGGATCAGGGTGATGCCGACCACGGCGCCGACGACCGAGGACAGCAGGATGATGGCCGGCAGCATTTGCCAGCCCAGCCAGGCGCCCAGCGCGGCCAGCAGCTTGAAGTCGCCATAGCCCATGCCTTCCTTGCCGGTGAGCAGCTTGAAGGCCCAGTACACCGTCCACAGCACCAGGTAGCCGGCGGCGGCGCCCAGCACGGCATCCTGCAGCGGCACGAAGGTGCCCTGGATGTTGACCAGCAGGCCCAGCCACAGGAGGGGATAGGTCAGGTCGTCCGGCAGCAGCTGGGTGTCGGCGTCGATGAAGGTCATCGCCACCAGCAGCCAGGCAAACACCAGGGTGGCCATGCCGGCCCAGCCAAAGCCGAACTGCCAGACCAGCCAGCCCGACAGCAGCGCGGTCAGGGCTTCGATAATGGGGTAGCGGGCCGAGATGGGGGCCTTGCAGGCGCGGCACTTGCCGCGCAGGACCAGCCAGCTGACGACGGGGATGTTCTCCAGCGCCGTGATCTGGTGCCCGCAGTGCGGGCAGGCCGAACGCGGCACCACCAGGTTGTAGCGGTCGGTGTGCGGCAACTCCTTGCCCGATTCGGCGGCCACGTAGTTGTCCGATTCGCGCTGCATCATGATGGGCAGGCGGTGGATCACGACGTTGAGGAAACTGCCAATCATCAGCCCCAGGATGCCGGCCACCACGGCGGCGGCCAGCGTTGCGGGAGGGGAGAACAACATCAGGGTTTCTTGCATTCTTGTTTTACACCACGGAACCGAGTTTAAAGATTGGCAGGTACATTGCGACCACCAGGCCACCGATCAGCACGCCCAGGATCACCATGATCATCGGCTCCATCAGGCTGGACAACTGCGACACGGCTTCGTCGACTTCCTCTTCATAGAAGTCGGCCACCTTGCCCAGCATGGAGTCGAGCGCGCCGGATTCCTCGCCGATCGCCACCATCTGCGTCACCATGCTCGGGAACACGTCGGCGTTCTGCATGGCCACCGTCAGGCTGGTACCGGTGCTCACTTCGGTCTGGATCTTCTTGGTCGCTTCGACATACACGTTGTTGCCCGAGGCGCCACCGACCGAGTCCAGCGATTCGACCAGCGGCACGCCGGCGGCGAACATGGTGGACAGGGTGCGCGTCCAGCGCGCCACGGTGGCCTTGCGGATCACGTCGCCGAACACGGGAATCTTGAGCAGCAGGCGGTCCATCGTGGCCTGCATCTTGACCGAGCGGCGCCAGGACTGGAAGAAGAAGTACAGGCTGGCGAAGATGGAGCCGAAAATGATGTACCAGTAGTCGACGAAGTATTCCGACAGCGTCATCACGAACACGGTGGGTGCCGGCAGGTCGGCGCCGAAGCTGGCGAACACTTCCTTGAAAGCCGGCACCACCCAGATCATGATCACGGCCGTCACGATGAAGGCCACCGCCAGCACGGCGACCGGATAGGTCAGGGCCGACTTGATCTTGGCCTTGATGGCCAGCGTCTTTTCCTTGTAGATCGCCAGGCGGGTCAGCAAGTCTTCCAGGATACCGGCCTGCTCGCCGGCGGCGACCAGGTTGCAGAACAGCGGGTCGAAGTAGAGCGGGTACTTGCGGAACGCCATGTTCAGGCTGGTACCGGTTTCGATATCGGCGCGCAAGTCCAGGATCAGCTTGGCGACCGAGGGATTGGCGTGGCCCTTGCCCACGATGTCGAAGGCTTGCAGCAGCGGCACACCGGCTTTCATCATGGTTGCCAGCTGGCGGGTGAAGAGGGTGATGTCCTTGTCGCTGATCTTCTTGCCGGAGCGGTACACCTTCTTCTTGACCTTGGTGACCATGATGCCCTGGCGGCGCAGGGTCACGTTGACCACCGCCTCGCCCCCGGCGCGCATTTCGCCGCGCACCGTCTTGCCTGTCTTGTCCTTGCCTTCCCAGGAGAAGACCTGTTCTTTCGCATTGCCCGCAGTAGCCATATCCGTGTTTCCTATTCGTTGGTGCAACCAAGTACTTCTTCCAGGCTGGTCAGGCCGTTCTTGACCTTGACCAGACCGGACTGGCGCAGCGACTTGACGCCTTCCGCTTCAGATTGTGCCGCGATTTGCATCGAGTTGCCGTGCGCCAGGATCAATGCTTCGATCGCGGGCGAGATCGGCATGATCTGGTAGATACCGACCCGGCCCTTGTAGCCGGATCCGTTACAGCGCTCACAGCCCACCGGGCCGTAAGGTTTCCAGGTGCCATCCAGTTCGTGTTCCTTGAAACCTGCCTTCAACAGCAGGTCGGACGAAATGTCGACCGGCTTCTTGCAGGTGCACAGGCGGCGCGCCAGGCGCTGCGCCGTGATCAGGATGACGGAGGAGGCGATGTTAAAGGGCGCCACGCCCATGTTCATGAGGCGGGTCAGGGTGGACGGCGCGTCGTTGGTGTGCAGGGTGGAGAACACCATGTGGCCGGTCTGCGCCGCCTTGATCGCGATGTCGGCCGTTTCCAGGTCGCGGATCTCGCCCACCATGATGATGTCCGGGTCCTGGCGCAGGAAGGCTTTCAGCGCCACCGGGAAGGTCAGGCCGGCCTTGTCGTTGACGTTGACCTGGTTCACGCCGGGCAGGTTGATCTCGGCCGGGTCTTCCGCGGTCGAGATGTTGATGCCGGGCTTGTTCAGGATGTTCAGGCAGGTGTACAGCGACACCGTCTTGCCGGAGCCGGTCGGGCCGGTCACCAGCACCATGCCGTAGGGGCGCTGGATCGCGTCCAGCAGCAATTCCTTCTGGTCCGGATCGTAGCCCAGCGAGTCGATGCCCATCTGGGCCTGGGTCGCGTCCAGGATACGCATCACGGTCTTCTCGCCGAACAGGGTCGGCAGGGTCGACACGCGCAGGTCGATAGTCTTGGTGGGCGAGACGATCAGGCGCATGCGGCCGTCCTGCGGCACGCGCTTTTCCGAGATGTCCAGCTTGGACAGCACCTTGATGCGCGACACCAGCTTGTCCTTGATCGAGGTGGGCGGCTGGGCGTGCTCGACCAGCATGCCGTCGACCCGGAAGCGGATGCGGTAGAACTTCTCGAACGGTTCGAAATGCAAGTCGGACGCGCCCATGTTGACCGCATCCATCAGCATCTTGTTCAGGAAGCGCACGATCGGCGCGTCTTCCACCTCGGTGGCGGCATCGGCCTGGGCCTGCGTTTGCGGCGCATCCTCTTCCTCGGCGAACTGGATGTCGCCCTCGTCGCCGGCCAGGTCGGCAATGCTTTGCTCGGAACTCTTGGTCAGGGTTTCCAGCAGCTTGAGCAGGGCATCGTGCGGCACGATGACCGGTTCCACCGTGGATTCGGCCTGGAACTTGATCTGGTCCAGCGCCTGGGTATTGGTGGGGTCGGACAGGGCGACCGACATCTTGTTGCCGCGCCGGGACAGCGGCACCACGCGCTGCGTCACCATCAGGCGGATGTCGATGGCCTTGGGCGGCAGCACTTCCAGGTTGAGGGCGGCCAGGTCCAGCAGGGGATAGGCGAAGGTTTCCGAGCAAAATGCGGCCAGCTCGCGCGCATTGATGCTGCCGCTGCTGAGCAGGATGTCGATAAACTGCGACTTTTCAGCCAGGGCCTTCTTCTGCAGCGCGTCCGCCTGCGGCGGGGTCAGGCGCCCCGCTTGCATCAGGGCCCGGGCCAAACCCGGCATTGGGGTGCCGGTCGCCGGGTTGGGTTGGACTGCTGCCATAGGAGCGCACTATCAGTTTGATAAGATTGAGTGAGTCTCCGGATGATGCCTGTAGGCATCATTTTTGTAAAGCGCCGCACCGTTCACTCTGCGTAGCGGGGCTCCGGGCGTCGTAATTTCACTACTTTGATGGCCTGGTCCTGCGCTTGCACGACTTCCACGATGCAGGCGCCGACCCTGACCGAGATCGGGGCGTCGGGGATATCCTGCAAAACCTCCAGCAACATCCCGTTCAAAGTCTTTGGCCCATCCAGCGGGAAGTTTAAACCCAGACGCTTGTTGATGTCACGTAATGCCGTGCTGCCTTCCAGCAGGCATTCGCCGTGCGCGTCCCAGCCGAAGGTGTCGGCCCGCGTCGCGCTCGGCGTCGAGGTGGTGAATTCGCCGATCATTTCCTCGATGATGTCGTCCAGCGTGACCAGGCCTTGCACCTCGCCGTATTCGTCCACCACGATGGCCAAACGTTCCTTGTTCTCCTGGAAGTTCTGCAGGGCGGCGAAGGCTGGCGTGTCGAGCGGGATGAAGAACGGTTCGGACAGCAGGGTGCGGAAATGCTCGACCGTCAGCTCGTCTTCCTCGTTGAGCAGGGCGACTGCCTTGCGCACGTGCAGGATGCCGATGATCCGGTTGATCTCGCCGTCGTACACCGGCAGCTTGTTGTGGAAGCAGGTGGTGAGCTGGGACTTGATCTCCTCCACCGGCAGCGCGAAGTCCAGCGCTTCGATCTGGGCGCGCGGCGTCATGATGTCGTCCACCGTGATGGCGTCCAGGTCGAACAGGTTGAGCAGGATGCTCTTGTGCTTTTGCGGGATGAAGCTGCCGTTTTCCAGCAGCACCGAGCGCAGTTCGTCGGCCGACAGCTGGCCTTCCTGGATCTGGCCGGTCGGCTTGATGCGGAACAGGCGCAGCAGGGTGTTGACGAACAGGTGCACGAACCACAGCAGGGGCTTGGAAACCGACAGCAGGGGGCGCAGCACGAACGAGGCCGGCAGCACGATCTGGTCGGCATACCGGGCGCCGACGATCTTCGGCGAAATCTCGGCCAGCACGATCAGGATGAATACCACGATGATGGTGGAGAGCAGGATCACATGCTCTTCCAGCCCGAACTGGGTGATGGCGATGGCGGTGGCCAGGGCGATGGCCATGGCGTTGAGCAAGGTGTTGGCGACCAATACCAGCGACAGCAGTTGTTCGGTACGTTCCAGCAGCCACAAGGTGGCGATGGCGCGGCGGCTGCCGCGTTTTGCCTGGTGGCGCAACCGGAAGCGGTTGGACGCCATCAGGGCTGTTTCAGCCATGGCAAAGAAGGCCGAAGCGAGAATCAGGAAGGCGAGGGCGGCAAATTGCGCCCACAAGGGAACGGTATCCAAGGCGGTCGGGACGAGTCGGTAGAGCGGGGATTCTACCATGCAGCCCCGGCCGGCCCGGCCCCGGCGCGGCAGCGCGGGGGCGCCAGCGCGCTGCGCGCAGCAGGCCTATAATGGCCGGCCATGAGGGATGTGGATGTGATATTGGCGCCGATGCGCCTGGCAATCATGCCGCCTGCCGCCCTGGCGGGCGTGGTGCGCTATTTCCACGTCGAGTTCCACAGCCCGGGGGCGGTGCTGGTGCCGGCCACCCCCTGTCCCATGCTCACCTTCTTCATCCGCGGCGGCACGCGCTTCTGCCAGGCGGATGGCCGGCCGCGGTTGCTGGACCAGCCCTTTGTCACCGGCCCGTTGACACAGCACTTCCCCTCGGCGTGGGAGCCCGGCACCACGTTCATCAGCGCGGTGATCGAGGCGACCCGGTTCGCGCGCCTGTTCGACGTTCCGCTTGGCGAACTGCGCGATGCCGTGGTGCCACTGGCCGACGCCGCGCCCGACTGGCGCGGGACGACAGCGCTCAACGAGCACCTGCGCGCCGGCGGCGGCGCCGCGCAATGGGTGGATGCCATGAGCGCCTGGCTGCTGCGGCGCCTGGCCGCGCGCGAGCGCGGCCAGCAGCTGTTCGCGCTGCCGCCGCAACTGCTGGCGCTGCCCGCGGCGGAGATAGCCACCCGTTTCGGCATCAGCGTGCGCCAGCTGGAGCGGCGCGTCATGGCCAGCTACGGCCAGAGCCTGCGCGACGGCCGGCGCATGATGCGCTACATCCGCGCCCTGTCGAGCATGCTGGTCACGCCGCCGCGGCATGGCGCCCTGACCCGCGTGGCGGTCGACAGCGGCTACCATGACCAAGCCCATATGGTGCGCGACTTCGTGCAGTACACCGGCCTGGCCCCCAAGGCCCTGCTGGAAGCGGCGGGCGATGCCGGCGGCGCGCTGCGCCTGCTGCGCTACGACGACGCCTCGCGCGCCGTGGTCACGCGCCTGGACTGAGCGCCCCGCGCGTGTCGCTTCCATACAATACTTTCCCCGTGCGCCCCGCTAAGCTGGCCAGGCTAAAACAAGGGGAAAGACATGGACATGGAAGCTACGCTGGAGCGCGACGGATACGTGCTCACTTCGCTGGACGGCCTGATGGAAACCGTGCGTACCAACAGCCTGTGGTACCTGAGCTTCGGCCTGGCCTGCTGTGCGGTGGAAATGATGGAAGCGGCCTCGGCGCGCTATGACATGGACCGCTTCGGCATGTGCCCGCGGCCCTCGCCGCGCCAGGCCGACCTGATGATCGTGGCGGGCACCCTGACCAACAAGATGGCGCGCGCCATGCGCAAGGTGTACGACCAGATGGCCGAGCCGCGCTACGTGGTGTCGATGGGCTCCTGCGCCAATGGCGGCGGCTATTACCACTACTCCTATTCGGTGGTGCGCGGCTGCGACCGCATCATCCCGGTGGACGTGTACGTGCCGGGCTGCCCGCCCACGCCGGAGGCGCTGTTGTACGGCCTGATGCAGCTGCAGCAGAAGGCCCGGCGCGGCGAGCGCGCCGTCATGCTGCGCGACTAGCTGCCGCGGTAGGTCGAATACGACCAGGGCGACACCACCAGCGGCACGTGGTAGTTCTGGCCCGGGTCGGCGATGCCGAAGGCGATGGTGACCTGGTCGATGAAGCGCGGCTCCGGCAGCGCCACGCCCTGCGCCGCGAAGTAGTCGCCGGCGCCGAACACCAGTTCATAGCGGCCCGGCCGCATGGCGTCGCCCTCCAGCAGCGGCGCGCTGCAGCGGCCATCGGTGTTGGTCATGTCCTCCTTCAGCAGCGTGCGACCGCTGCCGGCCAGCGCGTACAGCGCCACGCGCACGCCGGCGCCCGGCTTGCCATGGGCGGTATCGAGGACGTGGGTCGAGAGTTTTCCCATATGCGTTCCTTATTTCTTGTATCCGGCAGATCATATACTGGTGCGATGACGCCAATATATTATTGCGCATATACCTTTCATCCCAGGCGACCATGAGCAACTATCCGCGCGACCTCATCGGCTACGGCCGCACTCCACCCCACCCGCACTGGCCCGGCCAGGCCCGCGTGGCCCTGCAATTCGTCCTGAACTACGAGGAGGGCGGCGAGAATTGCGTGCTGCACGGCGATCCGGCCTCGGAAACCTTCCTCTCCGAGATCATCGGCGCGGCCGCCTTCCCGGCACGCCACATGAGCATGGAATCGATCTACGAGTACGGTTCGCGCGCCGGCCTGTGGCGCGTGCTGCGCCTGTTCGAGGAGCGCAAGCTGCCGCTGACCGTGTTTGGCGTGTCGATGGCGCTGCAGCGCCACCCGGAAGCGGTGGCCGCCTTCCAGGAGTTGGGCCACGAGATTGCCTGCCACGGCCTGCGCTGGATCAGCTACCAGAACATGGACGAAGCCACCGAGCGCGCCCACCTGCAGGAGGCGGTGCAGATCATCCGCGACCTGACCGGCAGCGCGCCGCTGGGCTGGTACACGGGCCGCGATTCGCCCAACACGCGCCGCCTGGTGGTCGAGCATGGCGGCTTCCGCTACGACGCCGACTATTACGGCGACGACTTGCCGTTCTGGCAGGAAGTGGCGCACACGGGCGCGGACGGCCAGCCGGCCGTGACGCCGCAGCTGATCGTGCCCTACACGCTCGACACCAACGATATGCGCTTTGCCGCCATGCAAGGCTTCAACAGCGGCACCCAATTCTTCGATTACCTGAAGGACGCATTCGACGTACTCTATAAGGAAGGGGACCCGGACGGCCAGAACGCGCCGAAGATGCTGTCGATCGGCCTGCATTGCCGCCTGGTGGGCCGGCCGGCGCGCGCTGCCGCCCTGGCGCGCTTCCTTGACTATGTGCAAAGCCATGACAAGGTGTGGATCACGCGCCGCATCGACATTGCCGAGCATTGGCACCGGCACCATCCGTATATGCGAAACGTCTGATATTCAAAATAAGCGTTTTCTTATATGGAGAAGCTGCGGAAATGTTAGTCTTGCAAGCTAGGACTATTGCGAGGCCAAGATGGCAGAACCGATCCGCTTTTACTACCGTGGCGCCGTGCATGAAGTGCGCGACGCCGCCCCGACCCAGACCGTGCTGCAGCACCTGCGCGAGGACCTGCATTGCACGGGCACCAAGGAAGGGTGCGCCGAAGGCGACTGTGGCGCCTGCACCGTGCTGGTCGGCACGCTGGCCGACGGCCAGCTGCAGCTGAAGGCCGTCAATTCCTGCATCCAGCTCACCCCGACGCTGGACGGCAAGGCCTTGTTCACGGTGGAAGACCTGCAGCAGGCCGACGGCGCGCTGCACCCGGTGCAGCAGGCCCTGGTCGAATGCCACGGCTCGCAATGCGGCTTCTGCACGCCGGGCTTTGCCATGTCGCTGTGGGGCCTGTACCTGAAGCAGGAGGGCCGGTGCGCCTCGCGCAAGGAGATCGACGACTGCCTGTCGGGCAACCTGTGCCGCTGCACCGGCTACCGCCCCATCATCGACGCCGCCCAGCGCATGAGCGAGCTGCCGCAGGTCACGTTCGACGCCGCGCACGTGGCGGCGCAGCTGGCCGCGCTCAAGCGCGACACGCTGGCCGTCTACAGCGCCCATGGCCAGACCTTCCTGGCGCCGCGCACTCTCGATGAACTGATCCAGCTGCGCGCCGCCAATCCGGGGGCCACGCTGCTGGCCGGTTCCACCGACGTGGGACTGTGGATCACCAAGCAGATGCGCGCCCTGGGCGACATCATCTACCTGGGCCACGTCGACGCGCTGAAGCAGGTGCGCGCGCTGGACGGGGCGATCGAGATCGGCGCCGGCGTCACGCTGGAAGAGGCTTATAACGCACTGTGCCGCCATTACCCGCACGAGCTGGGCGAGATGCGCCAGCGCTTTGCCTCGCTGCCGATCCGCAACGCCGGCACGCTGGGCGGCAACGTCGCCAACGGTTCGCCCATCGGCGATTCGATGCCTTGGCTGATCGCCCTCGGCGCGCACGTGGTGCTGTGCGGTGCGGCCGGCGAACGCACGCTGGCGCTGGAAGACTTCTACCTCGACTACATGAAGAAGGACCTGCAGCCGGATGAATTCGTGCAGGCCCTGCGCGTGCCGCTGCCGCGCCAGGACGTACGCTTCCGTACGTACAAGCTGGCCAAGCGCTTCGACCAGGACATTTCGGCGGTGTGCGCCGCCTTTGCCCTGCGCATGGACGGCGACACGATTGCCGATGCGCGCATCGCCTACGGCGGCATGGCCGCCACGCCCAAGCGCGCCGCGCAGGCCGAGGCCGCGCTGGCGGGCCGCGCCTGGAACGAGGCGGCACTGGCCGACGCCATGGCCGCCCTGGCACGGGATTACGCGCCGCTGAGCGACATGCGTGCCAGCAGCGCATACCGGATGAAGACGGCGCAAAACCTGTTGCGCCGCTTCTGGCTGGAGACGCGCAGCGCTGCGCCGCTGGCGGCGGACGCCGTCAACGCCTTTGTCTGCAGCGCCTGAAAGGAGGCAGCAATGAACCATCCCGTCACTCCTGAACTGAAGGCTGCCGCCTGGACCGGCGTGGGCGTCGCCCGTGCGCATGAATCGGCCGAGCTGCACGTATTGGGCCAGGCCACCTACACCGACGACATCCGCGAGCTGCAGGGCACCCTGCACGCGTCGCTGGGCTTGTCGTCCAAGGCGCATGCGCGCATCACTTCGCTGGACCTGGACGCCGTGCGCGCCGCGCCGGGCGTGGTAGCGGTGTACACGGTGGCCGACATCCCGGGCACCAACGACTGCGGCCCCATCATCCACGACGATCCGATCCTGGCCGACGGCCTGGTGCAGTACGTCGGCCAGCCGATTTTCATCGTGGTGGCCGATTCGCACAGCAATGCTCGGCGCGCGGCCAAGCGCGGCGTGGTCGGCTACGAGGAACTGCCGGCCATCCTGACGCCGCAGCAGGCCAAGGCGGCCGACTCCTACGTGCTGCCGCCCATGAAGCTGCTGCGCGGCGACGCGCAGGCAGCCTTCGAGCGGGCGCCGCACAAGGTGCAGGGCCAGCTGTACGTGGGCGGCCAGGAGCAGTTCTACCTGGAGGGCCAGATCGCCTACGCCATCCCGAAGGAAGGCAGGACCATGCTGGTGCAATGCTCGACCCAGCACCCGAGCGAGATGCAGCACGTGGTGGCGCATGCGCTGGGCCTGCATTCGCACAACGTGACGGTGGAGTGCCGCCGCATGGGCGGCGGCTTCGGCGGCAAGGAATCGCAGTCGGCCCTGTGGGCGGCGGCGGCGGCCATCGCGGCCGCGCGCACCGGCAAGCCGGTCAAGTTGCGCGCCGACCGCGACGACGACATGATGGTGACGGGCAAGCGCCACTGCTTCTACTACGAGTACGAAGTGGGCTACGACGACAACGGCCGCATCGTGGCCGCCAAGGTGGACATGACGTCGCGCGCCGGCTACTCGGCCGACCTGTCGGGGCCTGTCGCCACGCGCGCGGTCTGCCACTTCGACAACACCTACTACCTGTCCGACGTGGAAATCCACGCCGGCTGCGGCAAGACCAATACCCAGTCCAATACCGCGTTCCGCGGCTTCGGCGGGCCGCAGGGCGCCATTGCCATCGAGTACGTCATC
The DNA here is from genome assembly GCA_021323265.1 of Pseudoduganella sp. GTDB lineage: Bacteria > Pseudomonadota > Gammaproteobacteria > Burkholderiales > Burkholderiaceae_D > Rugamonas. The sequence goes on from JAJTCO010000034.1 coordinate 25,679, forward strand.
GACGAGATCGCGCGCAACCTGGGACGCGATCCGCTGGATATCCGCCGCCTGAATTTCTACGGCAAGACCGAGCGCAACGAAACGCCGTATGGCCAGGTGATCGTGGACAACGTGATCCATGAGCTGGTGGCGGAGCTCGAGCGCAGCAGCGAGTACCGCGCGCGGCGCACCGCGGTGGCGGCCTACAACGCTGCCAGCCCGGTGCTCAAGCGCGGCCTGGCGCTGACGCCGGTCAAGTTCGGTATCGCCTTCAACGTCACCCACCTGAACCAGGCGGGCGCCCTGGTGCATGTATACGTCGACGGTTCGGTCCTGGTCAACCACGGCGGAACGGAGATGGGGCAGGGCATCAACACCAAGGTGATGCAGGTGGTGGCGCATGAGCTGGGCCTGGACCTGGCGCGCGTGCGCATCACCGCCACCGATACCAGCAAGGTGGCCAACACCTCGGCCACCGCCGCCTCCACCGGCGCGGACCTGAACGGCAAGGCGGCGCAGGATGCGGCGCACCAGATCCGCCAGCGCCTGGCGGCGTTCGCGGCGCAGACGCTGGGCGGCCAGGCGAGCGACGTGGCGTTCTTCGGCAACCAGGTGCACGTGAACGGCCAGAGCGTGCCGTTCGAATCCCTGGTGCAGAAGGCCTACCTGGCGCGCGTGCAGCTGTGGTCGGACGGCTTCTATGCCACGCCGCACCTGCACTGGGACCCGAAGACCATGCACGGCCATCCGTTCTCCTACTACGCCTACGGCGCCGCGGTGTCGGAAGTGGTGGTGGACACCCTGACCGGCGAATGGAAACTGCTGCGTGCCGATGCGCTGTACGACGCCGGACAGTCCCTGAACCCGGCCATCGACATCGGCCAGGTGGAAGGGGCGTTCATCCAGGGCATGGGCTGGCTGACCACCGAGCAGCTGTGGTGGAACCCGGCGGGCAAGCTGATGACGCACGCCCCCTCGACCTACAAGATCCCGGCCATCTCGGATTGCCCGGCCGACTTCCGCGTCAAGCTGTTCGAGAACCGCAACGTGGAGGACTCCATCCACCGCTCGAAAGCAGTGGGCGAGCCGCCGCTGCTGTTGCCGTTCTCGGTGTTCTTCGCCATTCGCGACGCCGTGTCCGCCGTGCGCGAGCATCGCGTGAACCCGCCGCTCAACGCGCCGGCCACCAGCGAAGAGATCCTGCGCGCCATCGCGGCAGTCGAAGCGGCGTGCGCGCCGCTGGCGGCGGGCTGACATGGCGGACTGGCTGACGCCGGCCGGGGAACCGGCGGTGCTTGTCACGGTCGCGCGCGCCGAAGGTTCGGTGCCGCGCGCGGCGGGCACGCACATGCTGGTCACCGCCCACGGCCAGCAGGACACCATTGGCGGCGGCCACCTGGAACACCGGGCACTGGACATCGCGCGCGCCATGCTGGACGGCACCCAGCCGCGGCTGGAACGCTTTCCGCTTGGCCCCAGCCTGGGCCAGTGCTGCGGCGGCGTGGTCTGGCTGCTGTTCGAGCCGGTGCGCGGCGCGCTGGAGGAAGTCATGGCGCAGCTGCGCCAGCGGCGCCAGGAAGACAGCGTGCGCGTCACGGCCATCGACGGCGAGGCGGAGTGCCGCCTGGACAGCGCGCCGGCGGCAGCCACCCATATCCACACGGACGCCGGCGGCAGGCGCTGGCTGCTCGATCCGGTGCGCGCGCCGCGTGCCCACCTGGTGCTGTTCGGTGCGGGCCACGTCGGCGCCGCCATCGTGCGCGCGCTGGCCGAGTTGCCCTGCAGCGTCACCTGGGTCGACGAGCGCGACGCCATGTTCCCGGCGCAGCTGCCGGACAACGTCACCGTGGAGGCGACCGACACGCCGCTAGCGTGCGTGGCCGAGGCGCCCGACCATGCCAGCTACCTGGTCATGACCCACAGCCATGCGCTGGACCAGCAGCTGTGCGAAGCGATCCTGTCGCGCGACAAGGTCGGCTGGTTCGGCCTGATCGGATCCAAGACCAAGCGTGCACAGTTCACCAGCCGCCTGGAAGCCAAAGGCCTGAACGCCGCCAGCATGGTATGCCCGGTCGGGCTGCCGGGTATCATCGACAAGGCGCCGGCCGTGATTGCGGCATCGGTCGCCGCACAATTACTGATGGTCTGGGAATCCCAGGCGAGAGATTAAGCATGAGCAAAAACACCCGCGTGCAAGCCTACCGAGCCGGCTTGCTGTATTTTCACGCCGATCCGGCATTCGTCGAGCGCGCCCACGCCTGGCACGAGGATGGCCTGCTGCTGGTCGAAGAGGGCAAGGTGCTGGCGGCCGGCGACTACGCCACGCTGGCCGGCACGCTGCCGCCCGGCACCGCCGTGACCGACTACCGCGGCAAGATCATCATGCCCGGCTTCATCGACGCCCACGTGCACTACCCGCAGACCGACATGATCGCGTCGCCGGCGCCGGGCTTGCTGCCGTGGCTGGAACAGTACACCTTCCCCACCGAGCGCCGCTTCGCCGATCCCGCGCACGGCGCGCAGGTGGCCGAGTTCTTCCTGGACGAACTGCTGCGCAACGGCACCACCACCGCCATGGTGTACTGCACCGTGCACCCGCAGTCGGTGGACGCCTTCTTCACGGCCAGCGCAGCGCGCGGCCTGCGCATGATCGCCGGCAAGGTCATGATGGACCGTCATTGCCCGGACTTCCTGTGCGACACCGCCGAGCGCGGCGCCGAGGAAAGCGAAGCCCTGATCCAGCGCTGGCACAACAAGGGGCGCTCCCTGTACGCCATCACGCCGCGCTTCGCGCCGACCTCGACCGAGGCGCAGCTGCAGCTGGCCGGCGAACTGGCGCGCAAGTACCCGGACACCTTCCTGCAGACGCACGTCTCGGAAAACAAGGAGGAGTGCGCCTGGGTCCAGCAACTGTTCCCGCAGGCGCGCAGCTATCTCGATGTCTACGACCGCTACGGCATGCTGCGCCCGCGCGCGGTGTACGGCCACTGCATCTGGCTGGATGCCGGCGACCGTGCGCGCATGGCGGAGAGCCGCGCGGCGGCAGCCGTGTGCCCCACCTCCAACCTCTTCCTTGGCTCGGGCTTGTTCGATTTCGAGCAGGCCGACAAGGCGGGCATGCTGCTGTCGCTGGCCACCGACGTCGGCGGCGGCACTTCCTTCAGCATGTTGCAAACCATGAATGAAGCCTATAAAGTAGCGCGCTTGAAGGGCAGCTACCTGCCTGCCATGCGCATGTTCTACCTGGCCACGCTGGGCGCTGCGCGCAGCCTGCACCTGGAAGACACGATTGGCAGCTTTGCCGCCGGCCGCGAGGCGGATTTTATCGTGGTCGACCCGCGGGCGACGCCACTGCTGGCGCGCCGCAGCGCCCATGCCGACAGCCTGGAGGAGCAGCTGTTCGCCCTGGCGCTATTGGGGGACGACCGCGTCATCGCGGCAACGTATTCGGCAGGGCGGCTGGTTCACCAAGCAAACTAACGAAAGAAGCCATGCACAAGTCCATGACCAGCCTGCTGATCGCCGCCGCGATTGGCGCCGCCAGCGCCGCGCCGGGCGCCTACGCCGCATCGAACGCCGACGTCACCGCCCGCCACTTCGCCTCGCTGGTGTCCGGTCCGGCGCCGAAAACGGCCGAGCTGGCCATGTTCTTCAACACTATGCCCAAGGGCGCCGACCTGCACCACCATTACTCCGGCTCCATCTACGCCGAGCAATACCTGGAGTGGGTCGACAAGCTTGGTTACTGCATCGACAAGACCACCTGGAGCGTGCAGACCGACAAGGCGGCCGACCGCAAGAACTGCGCCACGGTGGCCGAGCTGGAAAAGGACCCCCTGGCCTACCGCTCCGTGCTGCACAAGTGGTCCACCATGGACTTCTACAACCACACGGAACACCAGCTGGCGCCCGACCTGGCCTTTTTCACCACCTTCCTGCGTTTTGACGGCGTCGCCTCGACCAACGGCAATGACGGCCAGCAGCGCCTGAAGGCGCGTGCCATCGCCGAAAACGTCAGCTATATCGAGACCGTGTTCGAGATTGCGCCGATCACCTTCGACGCCGAGTTCGACGGCAAGCTGACCGACGAGGCGGCCTTCGCCGCCTACCTGGCCAAGCTGGAAGCGAGCCCGGCGTTCAACAAGGGCATCGCCGACTACAGCGCCTATGTCGACAGCAGCAGCGCCGGCATCGACGATGAGCACTTCACCATGCGCTACCAGCCGTTCGTGCTGCGCTTCCTGTCGCCTTCCATCGTGTTCTCGCAGATGGCCGCCGGCTTCAAGATCGCCAGCCAGAACCCGAAAGTGGTGTCGGTGAATATTGTTGGCGCAGAGCACTATCCCGTGTCGATGCGCGACTACAAGCTGCATATGCGCATGTTCAAGTTCCTGAGCGCCAAGTACCCGGGCGTCCAGCTGGCGCTGCATGCGGGCGAACTGGCCCTGGGCCAGGTGCCGCCGGAAGGGTTGAAGTTCCACATCGCCGACGCGATCGACATCGCCGGCGCCAAGCGCATCGGACATGGCATGGACATTGCCCACGAAAGCCAGCCGCACGCCCTCCTGAAAAAGATGCGCGAGAAAAATATTCCGGTGGAAGTGAATTTGACCAGCAACGAATTCATCCTCGGCGTGAAGGGCGAGGCGCATCCGGTCAACATCTACCGCAAGTATGGCGTGCCGTTCGTGCTCTCGAGCGACGACACGGGCGTGAGCCGCAACACCCTGTCCAACGAATACGTGCTGTTCGCCAGCCGTTACAAAACCAACTATGCGGAAGTGAAAAAGCTGTCATATGACAGCATCCGCTACGCCTTCCTCCGTGACAGCGACAAACAGCGCCTGCTGAAACAATTGGACGCCCGTTTCGCCAAGTTCGAGGCGGACGTGGCAGCTTCGCTGAAGTAAGCGACTCTTTAGCCGCACTTGTGGTCCTTTCGCCACAAGTGCGCGCGCCAATTTGTAAATCCCCAAGCTTGCAAATCCCTCCAAGGCTTGCCAATTCTTTATAATGCCGCCTTAACGCTCCCAGTAATTACAGAAAAACGTATAACGATATGCAATTTATTTGCCGTGCGTATAAATACGTAAAGGAAAATGAATTTGTGTTCACTGCGCCCTTTCAGGCATAGTTGACGGAAAGATACGTCCACTGCATCTGGGAAGTCCCAGTCGTCACCGAATTGTCACAAAGCTGTCGCACCCTTGTCATCAAGGGTGCCTAGAATCGCTGGGCGGCTACTATTTTTGCAACATTAGTAAAAAGCGCAAATGCGGCAACAGAAGCAGCAAATTGCCGACATTTACCAATATTTTGTTCTCTTTTGGGGTATATCAATGATGAATCATAAACGGCTTCGGCTGACGCAAATCGCGTTGAGCCTGTCCATTGCTCTGGCTGGCGCTCCGGCACTGGCGCAGAACACCACTTCCGCGATCGGCGGCCGCATTTCTGCGTCCGACGGCAAGCCGGCAGCTGGCGCCACCGTGCACGTGCTGCACGTGGAATCGGGCTCGGTCAGCACCGTCACCACCGATGCCGAAGGCCGTTATGTAGCCCGTGGCCTGCGTGCCGGTGGCCCATACACCATTACCATCACCAAGAACGGCATTTCCGAAAAGCGCGAGAACGTCTTCGTTGAAGTGGCGGAAACCGCCGCCGTGGACGCCACCATCGGCCAGGCAATGCAGACCGTGACCATCGCCGGTTCCAGCGCCGCCCGCAGCGAGCGTTTCTCCAAGACCACCATGGGTGCCGGCTCCAGCATTTCCTCGGCAGAACTGGCAATCCAGGGTTCGATCCAGCGTAACCTGCAAGACTACGCCCGTATCGACCCGCGCGTATCGCAGACCGACAAGGAGCGCGGCGAGCTGTCCATCGCCGGCCAGAACTCGCGTTTCAACTCCATGACCATCGACGGCGTGGCAGTGAACGATACCTTCGGCCTGGAAGCCAACGGTTCCCCTATGTCCAAGCAACCGATCTCGATCGAGGCGATCCAGTCGGTGCAGGTGAACGTGGCCAACTACGACGTGACCCAGAAGGGCTACACCGGCGGCAACATCAACGCCGTGACGAAGTCCGGCACCAACGCCATCAAGGGCTCGGTGTACTACGTCTTCCAGAACGACAAGATGATCGGCGACCGCTACAACCCGACCAACGGCACCTACGTTGCTCCGGCCAAAGCGAAGAACACCACCAAGGGCGCCAGCATCGGCGCGCCGCTGATCAAGGACAAGCTGTTCATTTTCGCCAACTACGAGAAGACCGAATCGCCATCCAAGAACACGATGCCATCCGGCCCGATCGGTTCCAGCCTGACCAACGTCGGCGTGACCGATGCGCAGATCAAGTCCGTCGTTGATGCCGCCAAATCCGTGTACGGCATCGACGCCGGCGCGGTCGGTTCGACCGGCGCCCTGGCGCTGGACGTGACCGACAAGCTGCTCAAGCTGGACTGGAACATCAACGATGACCACCGCGCGATGGTGCGCTGGTCGAAGACCGAAGAAACCAACCCGTTCTTCCCGGGTTCGGGCACTTCCACGCTGTCCCTGAGCAGCTACTGGTACGCCCAGGTCAAGTCGCTGGAGACCAAGGTGGCCCAGCTGACGTCCGACTGGACCTCGAACTTCTCGACCGAGCTGAAATTCTCTGACCGCGACTACAAGTCCGTGCCGGAGCTGAACTCCGTCCTGCCGTCGATCCGCCTGAACTTCGGCGGTCCGCTGCCAGCCGGCGCCGGCACCGGTGTGTCGGCCAACGAGCGCGGCGTGTTCTTCGGTACCGAATCGAGCCGCCACCGCAACGTGCTGGGCACCCGTACCAAGGACATCTACGCTGGCGCCAACTGGTCGCTGGGCGCGCACGAAGTCAAGTTCGGCGCTGACCTGAACAGCAACAAGGTGACGAACGCGTTCCTGCAGAACGTGAACGGCGCCTACACCTTCGGCTGCCTGCCGAACGTGCCATACGCTTCGCTGGGCGGCAGGACCCTCGCTTGCGATTCCAAGGTCAACACCAACGCCGAATTCGAAGCTGCCGTGCTGGAAAACTTCCGCAACGGCCGTCCGCTGAACTATACCGTGCAAGCCGCACTGCCAGGCCACAGCCTGAACGAGGCTGTTGCCAACTTCACGGCCAAGGACTACGGTCTGTTCGTGCAGGATACCTGGAGCATCAACGACCGCCTGACCGTGATCGCCGGTCTGCGCGTGGATGCGATGGACATCGGCGAGCGCCCATCCGTGAACGCTGCCCTGGCAGCCGCTCCGGGCGCCATCGTCAATGGCCGCGCCACCGGCGGCTTCGGTCTGGATAACACCCACACCTTCGACGGCCAGAAACTGTGGCAGCCGCGCTTCGGCTTCAACTACAAGCTGCCTGGCGTGAGCGACCGTCCGACCCAGCTGCGCGGCGGCTTCGGTCTGTTCCAAGGTTCGGCGCTGGGCGTCTGGATGGGTAACCCATTCCAGAACAGCGGCGTGGCTACCCGTACCCTGACCTGCTCCAACACCAGCACGCCTGCTTGCCCATCCGGCATCTTCCAGCCGAATCCGGCGAACCAGGTGACCTCGCTGCCAGGCGCTGTGCCGGCGCAAGCGGTGGACCTGCTGGCCGGCGGCCTGAAGCAGCCATCGGTATGGAAAGCCAACCTGGCCTTCGACACCGAACTGCCATGGTACGGCATGGTGTTCTCCACCGAACTGTTGAAGATCAAGGCTAACCAGGCGGCGTACTACCGCAACGAAAACCTGGGCGCACCAACCCGCACCGGTTCCGATGGCCGTGCCATGTTCTGGACCACCCAGGGCTACAACACGGACTGCTTCAACGCCTCCACCGGCGCCTCGGTCAACACCGGCACCGCCTGCGCGGGCCTGCGTAACCGCGCTGGCAGCAATGCTTCCTTCCTGACCGTGTACAGCGCAGTCAACACCAAGCAGGGCTACAGCAACCTGGCCACCATGAGCCTGAGCCGTCCGCTGATGAGCGGCTTCGGCTGGTCGGTGTCCTACACCTACACCGATTCGAAGGAAGTGTCGCCGCTGACCTCCTCGACCTCCGGCTCGAACTGGTACGCACGCGCCGTGCTGCACCCGAACGAGGAAGTGCTGGCGAACTCCAGCTACCTGGTGAAGGACCGTATCGCTGCGATGGTTAACTTCCGCAAGGCGTTCTTCGGCAACTACCGCACCTCGGTTGGCCTGTTCTACGAAGGCCGCACCGGCAAGCCATACAGCTGGACCTTCCAGAACGACATGAACGGCGACGGCGTCATCGGCAACGACCTGATGTACATCCCATCCCGTCCGGGTTCCGGCGAAGTCATCTTCAAAGGCGACAGCGCGACCAGCCGTGTCAACGAAGACAAGTTCTGGAGCATCGTGGAAGGCAGCCGCGCCCTGCGCAACGCCAAGGGCGGCACCGTGGCGCGCAACTCCTCGTTCGCACCATGGACCAACAGCTTCGACATGCGCATCTCGCAAGAGCTGCCGAGCCTGTTCTCTGGCCACAAGGCGAGCTTCACGTTCGACATCTTCAACCTGGGCAACCTGTTGAACAAGCGTTGGGGCCGTGTGTACGACATCGGCTTCCAGGGCAGCAGCACGTCCGGCCTGGGCGGCGCGAATGCACGCAGCTTCGTGGACTATGCCGGCATGGACGCCAGCGGCAAGTACATCTACCGCGTGCGCGACAACCTGGAGAACTTCAACCTGAAGACCGACGCCAACGTGTCCCAGTGGGCGCTGCAGGCTACCTTCAAGTACGAGTTCTGATCCGCTCTGCTGATGTAGTTTGATACAAAAGGCCGGTGGAAACACCGGCCTTTTCCTTTGTAGAATAGCTTCTTTTAATGCCGGGCCTTTTCATGAAATCTGCACTGCACTTGCTGCTGCTTGCCGCAATGTTGACCGGCTGCGCCGTGCAGCGTCCGCCTGAACACGTTGCCATCAACCTGGTCGGCCTGAACGACCTGCATGGCCACCTGGAGTCGTCGCGCTTCGGCGAGGGCAGGGCCGGCGGCATCGGTGCGCTGGCGGCCACCTTGCAAGCCCATGTTCGCCGACGAGCCGACCATCCAGGCACTGAACCTGCTGGGCATGCGCGCCACGTCGGTGGGCAACCATGAATTCGACAACGGGCGCATCGAGCTGCTGCGCCAGGCCAAGGGTGGCTGCGCCAACTCGCCGCGCCCGGACAAGGCCTGCAAGTACGGCCCGCACGAGGGCGCAAAATTCAGCTACCTCGCCGCCAACGTGATCGACACGCGCACCAACCAGCCCTTGCTGCCTGCCTACATCATCGCGGAAGTCAAGGGCGTGAAAGTGGCCTTCATCGGCACCGTGCTGCAGGCGACGCCGGAGCTGGTGGCGGCCGGCGGCATCGGCGGCCTGCAGTTCATCGACGAGGCGCAGGCCGTAAACCGCCTGCTGCCGCAGCTGCGCGCGCAGGGCGCGACCGTGTTCGTGGTGCTGATCCACCAGGGCGGCCACACCAAGGCGTCCTACGATCAGCAGTACTGCACGGACCTGGAAGGCGACATCGTCGACGTGGTCAAGCGCATCGACCCCGCTGTGCGCCTGGTGGTCAGCGGCCATTCGCACAACGGTTACCTGTGCCGGGTGGATGGCAAGCTGGTGACCCAGGCGGAAAAGTTCGGCCATATGCTGTCGCGCATTGCGCTGGTGGTGGACCGCCAGACAGGCGCCGTGGTCGACGTTAGCGCGCGCAACGTCGTGGTGGAGCCGGACAGGCATGCCGGCGTGCCGCAAGTGGACGCCTTGCTGGCATCGGTGCGCGCGCGCAGCAGCACGGAGCTGGACAAGCCGGTGGCCCGGCTGGCCGTGCCATCGCTCAGCAAGAACCTGATGCCGGAGGCCGACGAGTCGCCATTGGGCCAGATGGTGGCAGACGCCATCCTGGCTTCCGGCCGCAAGTGGGGCGCGCAAATCGCCTTCACCAATAGCGGCGGCGTGCGCACCCATCTCGAAGCGGGCAAGGGCAACGTGGCCAGCGTGGCCCAGGTGCAGGCCGTGCTGCCGTTCGGGAACGAGATCGTGGTCATGAACCTGACGGGCGCGCAGATCGTCGCGCTGCTGCAGGCGCAGTGGGACGGCAGCGAAGCCGACAAGCGCGGCCTGCTGCAGGTGTCGGAAGGCTTCAGCTACGCCTGGGACACGCGCCAGCCCAAGGGCCGGCGCATCGTGCGCGAAAGCGTCAAGCTGCATGGCGTGCCGCTCGACGACGCCGCCAGCTACCGCGTAGCGGTGTACAACTTCCTGGCCGAAGGCAACGACGGCTTCGTGACCTTCCGCGCAGGCAGCAACCAGGCGCCCACCGGCGTGCGCGACGTCGATTCGCTGCGCAGCTATCTGCAGCGCCTGGAGCAGGACAACAAACCGGCCGGCACCTTCGGTGCCGTCCCGCGCATCGTGCGCATCAAATAAAGAAAGGATGGCTATGCGCCGTTACCTCCTCGCCGCCGCACTGGCTGGCTGCTTCACCAGCGCCCACGCGGCATTCCAGGTGCCGGGCTTCGAACTGGTGCAGACTGCACCGCTGGAAACCACGCTGAAAAGCGATGACCTGCGCGGCCCGATCGAAGTGTGGACCGAGCTGTTCGACAACGCCAAGTCCGAGATCTGCATCGGCCAGTTCTACGTGGCCAGTGTGCCCGGCGCGCCGTTCGAGAAGGTGATCGAACGCCTGGAGGCGGCCGGCAAGCGCGGCGTGAAGATCCGCTTCCTGATCGACAAGAAGGGTGTTGCCGGCCTGTCCGAGAAGGCGACCGTGGAGCGCCTGCGCGCGATCCCGAACCTGGAAATGCGCGTGCTGGACGTAAACCAGCTCACCGGCAACGGCATCATCCACGCCAAGTACCTCACCGTGGACCGCAGCGTGGCCTTCGTCGGCAGCCAGAATTTCGACTGGCGCGCCTTCACCCATATCCACGAGACGGGCCTGCGCATTACCGACGCCAAGGTGGTGGGCCAGGTGCAAGCGATTTTCGACCAGGACTGGAACGCCCAGGCCGCGCTGGCAGCCGGCAAGACCGTGGCGCCACTGCAGGTCAAGTCGCTGGCGCCGGCGGCGCTGCCGCAGGATGCCAGCTTCCTGGTCGCCAGCCCGGCCGCCTACAACCCGGCAGGCGTGGCCGATTCCGAGGCCGTGCTGCCCGCGCTGCTGGCCGACGCCAAGCAGGAGATCCGCGTCTCCCTGCTCGACTACGCGCCGCTGAGTTACGGTCCGCAGGGCACGCGTCCTTTCTACCCCGTGCTCGACAACGCGCTGCGCGCCGCCGCTACGCGCGGGGTGAAGGTCAAGCTGCTGGTGTCGAACTGGAACACCGAGAAGCCGGCCATCAACCACCTGAAATCGCTGGCCATGCTGCCCAACGTGGAAGTGCGCATCGTGACCCTGCCCAAGGCCTCGACCGGCTTCATCCCGTTCGCGCGCGTTTGGCACAGCAAGACCATGGTGATCGACGGAAAACTGGCTTGGGTCGGCACCAGCAACTGGGCCGGCGGCTATTTCGACCTGTCGCGCAACCTGGAAGTGGTGATGCGCAACGAAGCCATGGCCAAGCGCCTGTATGCCGTGCAGGAGCAGGCATGGACGTCGCCGTATGCGGCCGCACTGGACGTCAACAAGGACTACCCGAAACCGAGCAAAGGTAAAGAAGAATGAAGAAACTCGCACTGATCGCGGCGCTGTCCGGCGCCTTCCTGTCCACCAACGCACTGGCCTGGGGCAACAGCGGCCACCGCATCGTGGGCGCCATCGCCGACAACCTGATCAAGGGCTCCAACGCGGAAAAGCAGGTCGCCGCGCTGCTGCAGCCGGGCGAGAGCCTGGAGAAGGTCGCCAACTGGGCCGACTGCGTGAAAGGCACCTTCTGCGGCCCGCAATCGCAGGAGATGAACGACTATGTCGCCGCCCATCCCAAGCATTCGGAGTACCACTACACCGACGTGCCGTTCCAGCTGACCGAGTACCATCGCCACGCGGCGGGCACCAGCGGCCATGACATCGTGCAGACGCTGCAGCAATGCATCGCGACGCTGCAGGGCAAAGGCGACGGCAGCTTCACCAAGCGCCAGGCACTGTTGATCCTGACCCACCTGGCGGGCGACATCCACCAGCCGCTGCACGTGGGCGCGGCCTTCGTCGACAAGGAAGGCAAGTTCGTGGTGCCCAAGTCGGAGAAGGAAGTGGACTCGCTGAACATCTTCGATTCGCGCGGCGGCAACAACCTGCAGATGGACGAAGCGGCCCTGAAGGCGGCCAGCGCCAGGACCATTCCGGGCGAAGACGCCGAGGTATCGAAATATCCGACCAAGCCGTTCCACTCCTACTGGGATACCACGGTGGTCGACTACGCGATGCGCCGCAGCAGCAAGCGCACGGTGGACCAGTTCACCCAGTGGGCCATTGACGGCAAGCCTTCCATCGCCGCGGCGCAGGGCGACGTCGCGACCTGGCCGGTGCAATGGGCCAACGATTCGCTGGCCGTGTCCAAACAAGCGTATGCCGACGTGAAGGTCGGGCTGGCCAGCAAGCAGTCCAGCCGCAGCGGCGCCACCTACACCGTGTGGGCGATGACCGTGCCGGACAACTATCCGGTGCCGTCCTCGGCCATCGCGCGCGAACAGCTGATCAAGGGCGGCTACAACCTGGCCGCCATGCTGCAAAAAATCTGGCCGTGAAGGTCGGATAGATTTGCCAGGCATGCCGCACGGTACACTCGCTGCCAAAGGAGGAGTGCCGATGAAAATGATGAAGGCAAGCCTGGCAATCTGCGCCGCATTGGCGCAGCACCACGCTGTGGCAGCGGCGAAGTTGGACAGCATGGCTGCCTGCATGGCCGAAGGGCAGTACCGCGTCGACGGCATCCAGCGCTTGCAGCCGCAAAGGAGATTCCGGACGGTCGACACGGCGCAGGGCCAGGTCCTGGTCGGCGCGCTGGATGGCTATCGCATGCAGGTTCACGGCGACGGCAATGCACCGTTTGCCAATCTCAAGTTCGAAGCCTCCCACGATCAGGGGTTCGACGCCGACCGCAAAGCCATCCGCGGCCAGATGGACCAGATGGCTGCCACCGCCAAGGGTATCGGCCCGCAAGCGGTGCAGGTGCAGGAACAAGACGGGATCGAAACCTGGATGCTGGAAAACCCCGCACAGCGCCCGAAGCAGGGCGCCGGCATGTACACCCTGCTGCACCCGGCCACCAAGGTCATCGCAACGCTCTACCTGTTCAACCAGGGCGAAGTCGGCACCCCCGATGAATTCCAGCGCGACCGGAATCGACTGCTGACCCAGGTCCGCAGCTGCCTGCAACGAGGGCGTTCCGACCCTAAGGCCTGAACCACAACTCGCTGCGCTGCAGAAAAAGGGGACGTAACACGTTTTCGGCTGCGCCGAAAACGTGTTACGTCCCCATTATTCGTGGCAACGAATTAGCGCGACTTGACGAACGGAACGCCGATGGCTTTCGGCGCCACCGACTTGGCCATCAGGCCGGCCAGCACGATCACGGTCACGACATAAGGCACCATCTGGATCAGGGCGCCCGGGATGCGGCCAATCACCGGCAGGTCCACGCCTTCGAGCTGGATCTGCACGGCGCCGAAGAAGCCGAACATCAGGCAGCCAAGGAAGGTGTACACGGGGCGCCAGTTGCCGAATACCATGGCGGTCAGCGCCAGGTAGCCGGCGCCGGCGGACATGTCGCGCAGGAAGAAGCCCGATTGCACGATGGCCAGGTAGGCGCCGGAGAAGGAGCACAGGATGCCGGCAATCAGCATGGCGGCATAGCGGGTGCGTTCCACCGAGACGCCGGCTGCGTCGGCCGCGTGCGGGTTTTCGCCGCAGGCGCGCAGGCGCAGGCCGAAGCGCGAGTGGTAGAGGAACCAGTGCACCAGCGGTACCAGGATGAAGGCCAGGTAGACCAGCACCGAGTGGCCGCCGATCAGCCGGGTGTAGAACCAGCCCAGGAAGGGGATGTCGGCCACGGCGGCGCTGCCCGGCAGCACCACGTCGAACAGGCGCGCTTCGCCCAGGTCCGGCGTGCGGCCACCCTGCTGGAAGAAGTACTGGGCGACGACGAAGGTCAGGCCGCTCATGGCGATGTTGATGGCGATGCCGCCCACCAGCTGGTTGCCCTTCTGGGTGACGGCGACAAAGCCTTGCAGCAGGGCCAGTGCGACGGAAACGGCCATGCCGGCCATGATGCCCATCCATGGATTCTTGGTGGCGAAGGCCACGGCGGCGGAGACGAAGGCGGAGGCCAGGATCTTGCCTTCCAGGCCGATGTCGATCACGCCGGAGCGTTCCGCGAACAGGCCTGCCATGGCGGCGAAAATCAGCACCGGCGCGTTGCGCACGGTGGAGACGAGGATGGAGCCCAGTTGGAGATCTTCGAAAGTCATGGTCTTAACCCTTGCGTGCTTTGAGCAGCTTGATGATGGCCGGGGCGTACAGGTTTTCCATTGCGCCGCAGAACAGGATGATCAAGCCCTGGATGAAGATGAAAGTTTCGGTCGGGATGTTCGGTTTTTCCAGCGACAGGTCGAAGCCGCCCTGGATCAGCGCGCCGAACAGTACGGAGGACAGGAAGATGCCGACCGGGTGCTGGCGGCCCATCAGCGCGATGGCGATGCCGACGAAGCCTGCGCCGCCGACGAAGTTGAGCGACAGGTAGTGGGTCGAGCCCATGATGGAGTTGACCGCGCCCAGACCGGCCAGCGCGCCGGAAATCAGCATGACGACGATGATCATGGCGCTGATCTTGACGCCGGCGTAGTGGGCGGCGTGCTGGTTCAGGCCCAGCGCGCGCACCTTGTAGCCCCACGACGAGCGCCACATGACAACGCCGTACAGGGCCAGCGCGATGATGGCGATGAAGAAGCTGATGTTGAGCGGCGTGTCGCCCAGCACCGGGAACCATTCGCCCAGGCGCGGCATTTCCGCAGCGCTGGAAAACACGCGCGAGGCGGTGTTCTGTTCGCCCGGCGGGATCAGGTATTTGACGATCACGAAGTTCATCAGCGAGGCGCAGATGAAGTTGAACATGATGGTGGTCACCACGATGTGCGAACCGCGCTTGGCTTGCAGGTAGCCCGGGATGTAGGCCCACAGGGCGCCGAACAGCGCTGCGCCGAGCATGCCGGCGAGGATCAGCAAGTACCAGGGCAGGGTGGCGTCGAAGGCCAGCATGGCCAGCGTCAGGCCCAGGCCGCCGAAGTACATCTGTCCTTCGGCGCCGATGTTGAACAGGCCGGCCTGCATCGCGATCGACACGGCCAGGCCGGTGAAGACGAAGGTGGAGGCGTAGAACAGGGTATAGGACAGGCCTTCCGGGTTGATGATGGCGCTGTTGATCAGGATCTGCAGCGACTCCACCGGGTCTTCGCCCATGAGATGGATCGCCAGCGCGGCCACCAGCAGCGCGGACAGCAGGTTCAGGATGGGCAGGACAAGGCCGGTTGCCCAGCGTGGCATATCGTTCGTGGTCATGATCAGTGTTTATGCATGCCACCCATCAGCAAGCCGATGCGGGTGGTGTCGAATTCGTCGATTTTCAGTTCGCCGGTGATTTTGCCGCCGCACATCACGAGGATGCGGTCGGCCAGGGCGCGCACTTCTTC
>JAJTCO010000110.1 GCA_021323265.1 Pseudoduganella sp.
GCGGTCATGTTGCGGCCGGCGACCTTCTGCGGGTCGAGCCAGATGCGCATGGCGTAATCGCCGGCACCGAAGATCTGCACGTCGCCCATGCCGGGAATACGGGCCAGCTGGTCCTTCACGTTCAACACGCCGTAGTTGCGCAGGTACAGGTCGTCGTAACGGCCGTTCGGCGACAGCAGGTGCACCACCATCGTCAGGTTCGGCGAAGACTTCACCGTGGTCACGCCGATCTGGCGCACCTCTTCCGGCAGACGCGGCAAGGCACGCTGGACACGGTTCTGCACCGCGGTTTCCGCCTTGTCGACGTCGGTGCCGATCTTGAAGGTCACGGTCAGCATCAGCGCGCCATCGGAGGTGTTTTGCGAGGACATGTACAGCATGTTCTCGACCCCGTTGATCTGCTCTTCGAGCGGCGCGGCGACGGTTTCCGCAATCACTTTCGGGTTCGCGCCCGGATAGACAGCGCGCACCACGACCGATGGCGGCACCACTTCCGGGTATTCGGATACGGGCAGCTTGAAGATCGAGATCAGGCCCGCCACGAAAACAATGATCGACAAGACCGCCGCGAAAATCGGCTTATCGACAAAGAAGCGTGAAAAGTTCATGGATTATTCCTTGGAGTTCTTGGCATCGGCGGCAGCCACTTTCTGTTCGGCCGCCATCGGGTCGAAGGTCATCTCGACCATCTGCGGCGTGATCGGCGCGCCGGGACGCACACGCTGCAGGCCGTTGACGACGATCTTCTCGCCCGGTTTCAGGCCGTCGCGCACCACGCGCAGGCCGTCGATGTTCGGGCCCAGCACCACGGGGCGGTACTCGGCCTTGTTGCCGGCGCCGACCACGAACACGAACTTGCGGTTCTGGTCGGTGCCCACGGCGCGCTCGTTGATCAGCAGCGAATCGCGGGTAGCGGTGCCGCCGTCAAGCTGGACGCGGGCGAACAGGCCAGGCACCAGGACGCGATCCTTGTTGTCGAAGGTGGCGCGCATGCGTACGGAACCGGTACGGGTATCGAGCTGGTTGTCGACGAATTCAAGCTTGCCCTCATGCGGGAAGCCGCTTTCGTTGGCCAGCCCGACCTTCACCGTCACCGGTTGGCCCTTGTAGGCTTGGCCGCCGACGCGCAGGAAAGTATCTTCGTCGCCGTCGAAACTGGCGTAGATCTTGTCCAGCGAAACCACGCTGGTCAGCACGGCGTTCGGGTCCACCAGGTTGCCCAGGGTGATCTCCGCTTTCGACACGCGGCCGTTGATCGGCGATACCACCTGCGTGTAGGACAGGTTCAGACGGGCCGCTTCCGCTGCCGCAGCGGCGGCGCGGGCGCTGGCGTCCAGTTCCTTCAGTGCCGAGGCGCGTTCGTCGAATTCGCGCTGCGCGATCGCCTTGTCGGCCAGCAGCTTTTCGGCACGGGCCAGTTCCAGTTTCGCCAAGTCGGCCTTGGCGCGCGCCGAATTGGCGGCAGCGTCGGCGCGGCTCGCTTCGGCCTGGAAGGGGCGCGGATCGATTACGAACAGCACATCACCTTTTTTCACCTCGCTGCCAGGCTTGAAGTTTACCGCCGTGATGAAGCCGCTCACGCGGGGACGGATCTCCACGCGCTCGACCGCTTCGATGCGGCCCGAGAATTCCTGGGTTTCAGCGACGGACTTCCGCACCACGACGGCTGCGGAGACCGGCGGACCGCCTGCCGCAGGGGCCTGGCTTTCCGCCGGCTTGCTGTTGGCACTGCATCCGGACAGGATGACCGCCGCCAGCCCGCCCGTGGCCAACGCGGCGACCAGCGGCCGCGCAAGAGTGGTCAATTGATTCATCTTTTTCATTGTTAACCTCTTGTGGGTGAAAATTAGTGAAAAATTTTTGGCAAAAAGGAGCCCATGTGCCTCGCAGGCACTTTTTTCAAACTGCTGTTTTGTGGTGAACCGCTTTACGCTACCGGGGTATCCGTCCCGTCGATGGCGCTGATAAAACTGGCCATCTCTTTCAACGCAAAGCTCCTGCACGCGCATTCATTCCTGGCTCCCGGCTCCTGCAAGGGCGCCGGTGGCATGCGTCTGACTGTTGTCTTTACTCCGCAGGCGATCAATTTCGCCCCGTATTGTTCCGCTTCATCACGTAATGGGTCGTCCTCGGCCGACAGGATCAGGGCCGGCGGCAAATTCTTCAGTCGGCTCGATTGCAGCGGCGACGCGTAAGGGTGGGCGCGGTCGGCCGCATTCGGCAGGTAGCCGCGGTAGGCGGCGGCACAGGTATTGGCAACCTTCATCTGGTCCGGGCAATTCGGCAGCTCACGCATGGAACAGGTGGATAGCCCCGGATCGAGCATCGGCATGATCAGGATCTGCCCCGCCAGCGCCGGGCCGCCGCGGTCGCGCGCCATCAGGGCCGATACGGCTGCCAGATTGGCGCCGGCTTCGATGCCCGCCGTCAGCAGCAGCTTGCCGCTCCAGGACAGCTTGGCCTTGTTCTTCTTGGCCCAGGCCAGCACGGCATGGGCATCTTCCACCGCCGCCGGGAAGGGACTGACCGTGGCCAGCGTGTAATTGGTGGCCAGGATCACATGGCCCGGGTTGCATGCCACCAGATGGCGCAGGAATTCGTCCGCCTCCTCCAGGTCGCCGGCGACAAAGCCGCCGCCGTGGAAGAAGACGATCAGCGCGTCGCGCTTGGCGGACGAATTCCCGGCCAGGTACAGGCGTGCGGCGAGCGGGCCCTGGGCACCGCGCACTTCCAGTTCGCGGATCTTCAGGTCCGCCGGCGTTTGCGCGGTCATTCGTGCGCCTCCGAGGTGGCCGAGGCCAGCATCGGCTGGATTTTGGCCGCCACCGGTGCCGAACCGAAACCTACCTGCGCGCCGTGCGAGTATTCGTCGGTGTACAGGACGCCCGCCAGGGCGATCGCGCCCAGCGCCAGCGACACCATCGCCAAGAATCCATCCCGGTTACTCATGATTGCTCCTTTCCTGAAACTGAAGCCACTTTAATCATTCCCATCGCGGGAAGGTCAAGGGCTTTTTTATGCTGCAATACGGTAATAATAAACTTCCACTACAATTAGAAAAATACATTAATGTTGAATTGATTGTTCAGGATCTCGAACAATGGGACGGACTCATGAATAAGCTGCAAGCAATGGAAGTCTTCGTGCAGGTGGTCGATGCCGGGGGCTTTACGCGCGCTTCGGAAGCCCTGCAGTTACCGAAAGCCACCGTATCCACCCTGGTCGCCAGCCTGGAAACGGCGTTGTCGGTCAAGCTGCTGCACCGGACCACGCGCCACGTCTCCGTCACGGCGGACGGCGCCGCCTACTATGAGAGATGCCTGCGCATCCTGGCCGATGTGAAGGACGCCGAGGAGTCGCTGTCGCGCACTCGCCTGAGCCCGAGTGGCCGCCTGCGGGTCGACGCCCCGACCGGACTGGCCAACGAAGTGCTGGTGCCTGCCCTGCCTTCCTTCTTCGAACAATACCCGGATATCCAGCTGGAATTGGGTTGCGGCGACCGTCCCGTGGATTTGATCGAGGAAGGCGTCGATTGTGCAGTGCGGGGCGGGAATTTGAGCGACTCCACCCTGATCGCGCGGCGTGTCGGCGTGCTCAATTTCGTGACCTGCGCGGCGCCTTCCTATCTGGAGCGCTACGGAACGCCAACCCATCCCCGCGACCTCGAGCGCCATCGCTGCGTTAACTATTTTTCTTCCAAGACGGGCAAGATCTACACCTGGGATTACGCGCGCGACGGCGAGCGCATCGAAATGGCGCTGCCCGGGGTGGTCGCCCTGAACGATTCCAATGCCTACCTGCAGGCCGGGCTGGCTGGCCTGGGCATCATCATGATGACCGACGTCCAATTGAACAGCCATGGCGCCAATGGCCGCCTGGTGCGCGTGCTCGAGGACTGGGTTACCGACCCGCTGCCGATCCATGTGGTCTATCCGCAGAACCGCCATTTGTCGGCCAAGGTGCGCGTGTTCGTCGAATGGGTGGCGGACCTGATGGCCAGCCATCCGAACATGCGGCTGCGGCCGCTGGCCACGTCCCTGCCTGCCAACCTGCCCAACACCGTGCCCGCGGAGGCCACCGCATGAGCGAACGTATCGTTTTCCTGGACCGCGACAGCATCATCGCCGACATCCGCCGGCCATCCTTTGCGCACGAATGGGCCGAATACCCCGCATCGAGCGCGGCCGAGGCCATCGAGCGGCTGCAAGGCGCGACCATCGCCATCAGCAACAAGGTCCCGTTGCGGGCTGCTGCGCTAGCCGCCCTGCCCGGCTTGAAGATGATCGCCGTGGCCGCGACGGGCACCGACATCGTCGACCTGGCGGCTGCGCGCGAACGGGGCATTGTCGTGTCCAACATCCAGGGCTATGCCCATGCGGCCGTGCCGGAACATACCTTCGCGCTGATCCTCGCACTGCGCCGCCAGTTGATCGCCTACCGCGCGGACGTCGAAGCCGGCCTATGGGAGCGTTCGCCGCGCTTTTGCCTGTTCCATCATCCGATCCGCGATTTGAACGGTAGCCGCCTCGGCTTGCTGGGTTATGGCGCCCTGGGCAAACAGGTCGCCCATCTGGGACGCGCCTTCGGCATGGAGGTCGTGGTCCATACGCGCACTCCCGCCGATGACCCGGATGTACGCAACGTCGACTGGGAGGAATTGCTCGAAACTTCCGACGTCGTGAGCCTGCACGCGCCGCTTACCGACGCCACGCGTAACATCATCGGCGCCGCCGAACTGGCACGCATGAAGCCAAGCGCGATTCTTGTGAACACGGCGCGTGGCGGCCTGGTGGACGAGGCGGCGCTGGCCGATGCCCTACAACGCGGCGTGATTGCCGGCGCGGGATTCGACGTGCTGTCGAAGGAACCTCCGGTGCCTGAAAATCCCCTGCTCAAGCTTCGCCTGCCCAACTTTTTGCTCACGCCGCATTCGGCCTGGGCCAGCGGGCAGGCAATGCAGGAATTGGCCGATCAACTGATCGACAATATCGAAGCCTTCGTGGCGGGCCGGCCGGCTAACCGGGTCGCCTGAGCGCGGCGCCGGTCCAGGCTCTTACTGCGGCAGGTCCTTCGCGGACCAAACGCCGAGACGCTTGAAGCCGCCCTCATCAAGCACCAGCTGTGGCGGCGGAAGATTAAATGGCGCGGCCGTCAGGTCCAGCGCCTGCCAGCCGCCGCTGCGAATCCACGCGTTCCGGCCAGTGGCATTGGTCGTTGCGATCAGGTGGCGCGCACCGCTTTGGCGAAAGCGCTTCAACGCCATCAGCACCGCGTCCAGCGGCAGGTGCGTCAGCACATCCCGGCACAGAATGGCGTCCGCGCGCGGCAACGTGGTGGTGACGATGTCCGCTTCACCGAACAGGCAATGCGTCTGCGCTTTCATGCCGTTGCGCAGGCTTGCCACGAGTTCCGGCACGATATCGAAACCCATGTAGATCCGTAATGCCGCCGCCATCTCCTTGGACCAGTTCATATCGCCGCAGCCGGCGTCGGCGAGGATTTCCACGCCAAGAAAGTCCAATGTCCTGGGCAGCCATTCGCGCAGCGGCGCGGTGGCCGCCAGCGTCGAGCCACCTCCGGAACGGGTTTCCTCGTTGCGCCACAGGTTATCGCGCCAGATCTGCGTAAAGACTGCGCTGCGCGCGGCGATTTGCGCCGGCTGGTCGGCAGCCAAATCCGGTTTGGGTAAGGGCTTGCCCTGGTACAGGCGGGCACGGAAATCGACCTCCGAGAAGGCCTCGAACGCGGCCAGGCTGCGCGCGCTGCCCAAGCCATACTTCTCGATTTCCGCCAGATCGTCGACCAAACCGGAACGGTCGATGCCAAGAATATGTCGGATACGGGTGCGGGCACGCTGGTTCAGCGCAGCCCAGTCGGTCTGGTCCTTCCAATGGCGTGGTCTTTCAGGCCGTCGGCCGTAATCGTGGTAGGCGATAACGGCATTGGGCACGAAGATGTCCCAGCCACTGGTCCACAAACGCGCGGCCAAGGTAATTTCCTCGCCTTCGAAGTACAGATAAGGATCGTAGGGCACCTCCTCGATCACGCTTGCCTTGGCGAACACCCAGCCGGCGCCGATGAAGGCATTTTTCCGGGGTACGGGCGGCGCATCCTTCATGCTGGCCACTTCGGAGCGCTGCGTCAGCACGCCAAAATCGTCGAACTCCTTGGGATAGATGGTGATGACGCCGTCTTGGCCCAACGTATCGGGTGGGGTGAACTGCAACGGATACGTCGAGAGGACCGGCTTTGGACTGTCGCATTGTCCAAGCATCGCGATCATTTTTTCGTCCCAGCCCTGGACGAAGCGCATGTGGCTATCGATCTGGAGATAGTAATCCTCCCCGCGCCACAGCGACTGCACCTTATGGCGCGCCCAGCACGCCCCCTTGCTTTCGGAAGCATGGACTTCGATCGTGCGCACTTGCTCCGGACGTGTCTTCAGGACGAAGCAGTCGTCATCTTCGACGGGAACGAATTGCCAACAGATGCCGATGAAAACACGGTCAGGGTAAGTGGCTTTTTCAAACAGGTCCCTTACCGTGTTCTGGCAGTCAGGATCGCGGTAGCTCGCGATGGAGACAAATATTGTCGGCTGCAAGTCGCTCGATCCCTTCAATTATCAGATCACCATTCAAGCTTGTCGAAGTTGTCCGGCCCCTGCATTGGCGCCTGGTGCGTATCGCCCGCATGATCGTTGCCGCCATTTACCGCGTTGTGGCCATCGACGATGTGCTGGCCCTCGATGGCTTGGGTCCAGTCGCCGGAATCGCTGCCGGCACCGCCCTGATCAAATTCCACCTCGATGACATCGGTCCAGTTACCGCTTGCGGCGCTCGTGGAGGATGCACCGTGATTATGCACTTCTCCGAAGGCAAACAGGTCGTTACTTGCGTCCATGTGGTCACCATGCTGGCCCATCACGTCCTGGTTGGCATCTTGATCCAAGCTGGCGGACACCGGCGACGCGCCCTGATCGCTGTGCTCGGCCTGGGCGGAAGGTTCCCTGTCATCCGACTCATCCGCAGCACGGCGGCCGGCAGATTTGAGACGTCCTTTGCCATTGCCGTTGCTGTGGTCATTGCCGGTCGCGTTGCTGTTCGCATTCTCGGCATTGTTATGCCCGCCGGAGTTGCCCGGGGCGTCCTGGTCGCCGTTACCATGTCCGTTGTTGGCATGGCTACCTTTCCCTTTGCCGCCGCCATTGCCATTCGAAGGCTGCTCGGTAGGCGTAGGTGCGCTTGTCGGCGTTACCGCGTTTTCGGCATTGTTATGGCTGCCTGAATTACCGGGCGCGTCCTGGTCGCCATTGCCATGTCCGTTGTTGGCGTGGCTGCCATTACCGTTGCCGTTGCCGTTGGACGGTGCTTCAGTCGGCGCCGGTGCATTCGTCGGCGTTTGCGCGTTTTCGGCGTTGTTATTGCCGCCAGAATTGCCAGGAGCATCCTGATCGCCGTTTCCGTGAACATTGTTGCCGCCCCCATTGCCACCGCTCGGTACGCGAGTTGGCTCTGGCGTTTCCGTCGGCGCCGGGGTATCAGTCGGCGCAGGCGATGGCGTCACCGCATTTTCGGCGTTGTTATTGCTGCCCGAATTGCCAGGTGCGTCCTGATCGCCATTGCCGTGGCCATTATTGCCTCCAGCGTTTCCGTTGCCCCCGCTCGGCGCCCGAGTCGGTTCGGGCGTCTCGGTCGGAACCGGGGTATCAGTCGGCACCGGCGTCGAGGTCGGGACCGGGGTTGGCGTTACGGCATTCTCGGCGTTGTTATTGTTGCCCGAATTGCCTGGTGCGTCTTGGTCACCATTGCCGTGCCCATTATTTCCGCCGCCATTCTCTTGTCCGCCGCCTTGGCCATTGGAAGGCGCGGCAGTTGGTGCGGGCGTGGCGGTCGGCGCCGGTGTTGAGGTCGGCGCCGGAGTTGGGGTCGCGTTCTCTGCGTTATTGTGGCCGCCAGAATTGCCCGGCGCATCTTGGTCTCCATTCCCGTGGCCGTTGTTGCCACCATTATTGCCATGACCATTGCCGGGTCCTTCAGTCGGCACCGGCGTTTCCGTCGGCGCTGGAGTCTCTGTTGGCGCGGGCGTCTCAGTTGGTGCAGGCGTCTCAGTCGGCGCTGGCGTTTCCGTCGGTGCAGGCGTCTCAGTTGGCGCTGGAGTCTCCGTCGGCGCTGGAGTCTCCGTCGGCGCTGGAGTCTCCGTCGGCGCTGGCGTTTCAGTCGGCGCAGGCGTCTCGGTTGGCACAGGCGTCTCGGTTGGCACAGGCGTTTCGGTTGGCGCAGGCGTCTCAGTCGGCGCAGGCGTTTCAGTCGGCGCAGGCGTTTCAGTCGGCGCAGGCGTTTAAGTCGGAGCAGGCGTTTCCGTCGGTGCTGGCGTTTCCGTCGGTGCTGGAGTTTCAGTTGGAGCAGGCGTTTCGGTCGGCGCCGGCGTTTCAGTCGGTTTCAGTCGGAGCAGGCGTTTCCGTCGGCGCTGGCGTTTCAGTCGGAGCAGGCGTTTCCGTCGGCGCTGGCGTCTCCGTCGGTGCTGGCGTTTCCGTCGGTGCTGGAGTTTCAGTTGGAGCAGGCGTTTCGGTCGGCGCCGGCGTTTCAGTCGGAGCAGGCGTTTCCGTCGGCTCTGGCGTCTCAGTCGGCGCTGGCGTTTCAGTCGGCGCTGGCGTTTCAGTCGGCGCAGGCGTTTCAGTCGGCGCAGGCGTTTCAGTCGGCGCAGGCGTTTCAGTCGGAGCTGGCGTTTCAGTCGGAGCTGGCGTTTCAGTCGGAGCTGGCGTTTCAGTCGGCGCTGGCGTTTCAGTCGGCGCAGGCGTCTCGGTCGGCGCAGGCGTCTCGGTCGGCGCCGGCGTTTCAGTCGGAGCAGGCGTTTCCGTCGGCGCTGGCGTTCTCAGTCGGCGCTGGCGTCTCAGTCGGCGCTGGCGTTTCAGTCGGCGCAGGCGTCTCGGTTGGCACAGGCGTCTCGGTTGGCACAGGCGTCTCGGTTGGCACAGGCGTCTCGGTTGGCACAGGCGTCTCGGTCGGCGCAGGCGTCTCAGTTGGCGCAGGCGTCTCGGTCGGAACTGGCGTTTCCGTCGGCGCAGGCGTCTCAGTCGGTGCAGGCGTCTCGGTCGGTGCAGGCGTTTCCGTCGGTGCCGGTGTCTCGGTTGGCGCAGGCGTCTCGGTCGGTGCAGGCGTTTCCGTCGGTGCCGGTGTCTCGGTTGGCGCAGGCGTCTCTGTCGGAGCTGGCGTCTCGGTCGGAGCTGGCGTTTCAGTCGGAGCCGGCGTCTCGGTTGGCGCAGGCGTTTCCGTTGGCGCTGGCGTTTCGGTTGGCGCTGGCGTTTCGGTCGGCGCAGGCGTCTCGGTCGGAACTGGCGTTTCCGTCGGAGTCGGCGTCTCAGTTGGCGCTGGAGTCTCCGTCGGAGCTGGCGTTTCAGTTGGCGCTGGCGTTTCCGTCGGTGCAGGCGTTTCCGTTGGCGCTGGCGTTTCGGTTGGCGCTGGCGTTTCGGTTGGCGCTGGCGTTTCGGTTGGCGCTGGCGTCTCGGTTGGCGCAGGCGTTTCCGTCGATGCAGGCGTTTCCGTTGGCGCTGGCGTTTCGGTTGGCGCTGGCGTTTCAGTCGGAGCCGGCGTCTCGGTTGGCGCAGGCGTTTCCGTCGGTGCAGGCGTCTCGGTCGGTGCCGGTGTCTCGGTTGGCGCAGGCGTCTCAGTTGGCGCAGGCGTTTCCGTCGGTGCTGGCGTCTCAGTTGGTGCTGGCGTCTCGGTCGGTGCCGGTGTCTCGGTTGGCGCAGGCGTCTCAGTTGGCGCAGGCGATTCCGTCGGTGCAGGCGTCTCGGTCGGAGCCGGCGTTTCACTCGGAGCAGGCGTCTCCGTCGGCGCAGGCGTCTGGGTAGGTGCAGGCGTTTCCGTCGGTGCCGATGTCTCGGTTGGCGCAGGCGTCTCAGTCGGAGCTGGCGTCTCGGTCGGTGCAGGCGTTTCCGTCGGTGCCGGTGTATCGGTTGGCGCAGGCGTCTCAGTCGGAGCTGGCGTCTCGGTCGGAGCTGGCGTTTCAGTTGGTGCAGGCGTTTCCGTCGGCGCTGGTGTTTCAGTCGGCGCAGGCGTATCGGTTGGCACAGGCGGTTCAGTCGGCGCTGGCGTCTCGGTTGGTGCAGGCGTTTCCGTCGGTGCTGGAGTCTCGGTCGGCGCAGGCGTCTCAGTTGGTCGCGGCGTTTCTGTCGGTTCGGGCGTGTCGGTCGGCAACACTGGCGCGGGTGTTTGCGTCGGGGCCGGCGTCTCGGTCGGAGCCGCGGTTTCGGTCGGCGACGGCGTTACGGTCGGCTGAGGAGTGTCCGTAGGCGCTGAGGTCTCCGTAGGGGTCGGAGTGGTGCTCGGCTCAGGAGTCTCTGTCGGCGCAGGCGTGTCCGTCGGGTTCGGGGTTGCAGTGGGTACCGGCGTTACGGTCGGAACCGGAGTCTCGGTCGGGACAGGCGCCTCAGTCGGCGCAGGCGTGGCACTTGGAGCAGGCGTCTCGGTTGGAACCGGGGTATCGCTCGGCGCCGGCGTTTCCGTTGGCGCGGGAGTTTCAGTGGGGACCGGAGCTTCGGTCAACGCGACCGGCGGCGAGTCCGTCACGGCGGCGGGAGCGGGCACACCCGGCCCAGAAGTATCCGTTGTAGAGGAACCACTTTCCGCCGCTGCGGCGGCGCTTTCAATCGTGGCCGGTGGCGCGTCCCGTTCCTGATCGACAACGCGCTCCACCTCCAAAGCGACAGCACCGTCCGTTCCGGCAAGTTGCGCATCAGCTGCGGGTGGAGTCGAATCGACAAACGGCACGCCTACCTGGCGGCCATCGCTGGAAGTTTCAATTTCGCCAATTGTCAGGCCGCCGGACTGCTCCCTGAAGCGCGCCAGCATTTCTTCTTCGCTCAGGCCAGCGCTATCACCTATGGCGCTGTCACGGGCGTCTCTACCTGCCAGGTCGGCCTGGACGTTTTCGTTGCCGGTGTTGTCAACTCGCTCCGGCAGCGCTCCCATATCTTCGGTGCGGTTGGTCTCGCCCAGACCTTCGCCGCGACTTAATACCGTCAAGTCATCGAACAGCGTGGCATCCTGTTGGCCCGGATTGGCACCGGGCGTAGCGGAAAGCGCCCCTTGCTCGGGATTCGGGGCATTGTTGTCAGCCATGATTCGTTCCTGGACGGTATTGTGCGATTCTTTAGTTTAACTTTCGCACTTTCCCTCAGGCTAGACAGCCAAAGGTTATAGTCAGGAAGCTTATCTTTCCTTGAAGGAACGAGAGAACAGGTCGACCAAGGGTTTGCCCAGGTAGGCAAGGACCGATTTCTCACCGGTGAGGATCTCCGCCTCGACCCCCATGCCCGGCTGCAGGGCATAACGCCCAGCCTCGTGTCCGACGTAAGGATTTGGCAAGGCCACCCATCCGCGGAAATACGGCCGCCCGTCCTCCCCCACCACACTGGTGGCGGTAACGCGCTTGAGCGTACCTTCCGCCATGCCGAAACGCGAGTAGTCGAAACTGGTGACGCGCAGGTTTACCGCCTGGCCGACCCTGACGTGGCCGATGTCCTTCGGCGCGATGCGCACGATCGCTTCCAACGGCACGTTGTCCGGCACGATCTGCAGCATCAGGCCTCCCGGCTGCACCACCTGCCCGACGGTCTGCACTTTCAAGTCCTGCACGTAGCCGCGCGCCGGCGCGCGCACAACCAGGCGATCGACGCGGGCCTGCAAACGCCCCAGCAGCTCGGTCGCTTCGGCCAATTCGGCGCCCACGCTGGCCATCTCCGCCAGCGCATCGCGTTTCAGCACATTCTGGGTATCGGTGCGTCGGCTGCGGCTTTCTTCCAGTTCCTGCTCGGCCACCTTCACATCCGCCGACAGGCGCGCCACTTCGCCTTCGGCGCTGACCTTGGCCCGGCGTGTATCGAGCAGCACCGAACGATTGACCAGCTTACGGCTGGCCAGATCCTCCCGCATGGTGGCCAGTTCACCCGTCAAGCCCAGATGTTCCTGCGCCACCGACTTCGCCTTGTGCAGCTGTGCCAGGCGGTCGCTGCGCTGATTGACCTGGTGCTCCAGGATGGCGAGCGCCGACGCGCGAGCCGACACCTGCGTTTTGTACACCTGCATCTGGTGGCTCACCAGGTCCGGATAGGCGTCGGCCAGGCCTTCGAACTTCGGCGGGCGATTCTCAACGAATGCCGCCAGCCGTTCGGCCCGCAACCGGAGGGTGGCCATGCGCACCTCACCCTGGCGCAAATCGGCCAGCGCCTGGGCGCCGTCGAATTTGAGCAGCACCTGCCCTTTTTCGACCAGCGCCTTTTCCTCCACCAGGATTTCCGCCACGGCACCGCCGTCGAGATGCTGTACGACTTTTACTTGTCCGGACGGTGCCACTTCACCCGGCGCCCGCGCCACCTCGGTGATGCGGGTCAGCGACGCCCACAGCAGGAAGACCAGCACCACCGCCGCCACCAGCAACAGCAGCGGACGCACGAAGGCCGGCACCAGCTCTTCTTCGACCCACACGGCTTCGGCCAGCAGGCGGCGCTTGCGGCTTTTCATCGCTTCGCCCCGGCCACGGTTGGAGAACAAATCAAATAGTCTTTTCATCATGCCTGCCCTGCCATTACCTTGTTTTTGACATTCTCAAACGGCCCCATTGCGGTCACCACACCGTTTTCCATATAGATCACCCGGTCCGCCATGCGCATATGGCCGGGGCGGTGCGAGACGACCAGCAAGGTCGCCCGCCCGCGCAGCCAGGCCATGCAGCGCAGCAGCGCCTGTTCGCCTGCCTGGTCCATGCCGGTGCCAGGTTCGTCCAGCAGCACCAGCGCGGCCGGTTTGAGCATGACACGCGCCAGCATCAATCGTTGGCGGAAACCGAAGGGCAATTGTTCGGCGCTGCTGTTCGAAATGCGCGTTTCGAAGCCTTCCGGCAGGCTGGCGATGTCGGCGCCCAAGCCTGCCATGTCGACAGCCCAGCGCACTTCCTCCTCGGTGGCGGCGGGATGCACGAGCATCAGGTTCTGCCGCACGGTGCCGTGGAAGATTTCGCATTGTTGCGGCATATAGCTGATATTGCTGCGCAGTTCAGGTGCCGCCAGCTGGCGCAGGTCGACCTGGTCCAGGCGGATGGTGCCGGCCTGCGGCGCGTAAATGCGCACCAGCAGCTTGAGAAGGGTCGACTTGCCGGCACCGTTCGGTCCGGCGATCGCCACCATTTCGCCCGGCGCCACCGTGAAATTGAGTCCCAACAGCGCCGGGTCGGCATCGTTGGCGTAGCGGAAGGACACGCGCGCGAAACCGAGTTCGCCGCCCAACTGCGGACGTACCGCCGGCTTGATGCCGCTTTCGCGTTCGATCGGCAGGCGCATCAGGTTCTCGATCTGGCGGATGTTGGCGCGAGTGCGCACCAGGGCATTGGCAGCGAGGAACAAGTTCTGCATCGGACCGGTCAGGCGCCAGACAATCATCATCGTCGCCACCAGCGCGCCGCCGCTCAATTGGCCGGTGATCACCAGGTAGGCCGACAGCGCCATGCACAGCAGGCCGGTGGTCATGCCAAGAACCTGGGCCAAGCCGCCAATTCGCGTCCGCAACTGCTGGTCTTCGAAGCTAGCCACCACGGCCTTGCCGCTGATGTCCTGGAAGCGCTTGAGCCATGTCTGTGCCGCGCCGGTGCTGCGGATCAGGCGCATGCCCGACAGCACTTCGTTGATGAATTCCGCGCGCGCACTCGATTGTTGCGAGGCGCGCGACATCGAGCCCTCATTCCATTTGCGCGTGCCGTACCACAGGGCGCAATATGCCAGTGCGGCGCCGGCGATCGGCAACAGTATCCAGGGATTGATGAAGGCCAGGGCCAGCAGCATGACCAGGCTCGCCGGCAATTCGAAGGCGATCAGCACGAGCGGACCAAGGAAAAAGTCGCGCAAGCTTTCCAGGTGCTTGATGCGCTCGAGCTGGCGCGTCGGCGACACCCCTTCCATCGATGTGGCCGGCAGGCAGATGACGCGCTCGAACACGCTGGTGCTCAGCACGAACTCGGTGCGTCCGCCTATATAGGCCAGCACACGGTTTTTCAATTCGCGCACAACGCTATCGAGGCCAATCATCAGCAGGCCGCCAAGCGCCAGCATGGCACCCAGCGCATAATCGCTGGACGGGATCACGGTATCGAACACGGTCTTGACGAACAGCGGCGGCACCAGCGCCAGCGCGGTCGAGAGCATGGTCAACCCCAGCACCAGGGTCAGGTGCTTGCGCAGGCGCCATAACAGCCGGCCGATCCAGCTCTGGCCCGGCTGCAGTTGACGCTCCTTCGGCGCCAGCTGGGTGAACCGGTAAGCCTCGCCCTGCACCGCCTGGGCGTCGGCATCAAGCACCGCTTCGCTGCCTGTGGCGCCATTGAAAACGCGCAGGCTGCCGTCGGCCTGGCGTGCCAACAGCACCATGGCCGGCGCATCGGGCGCCAGGAACAGACAAGGCAACAGGCGCGCATCCAGGTCGTCGAGCGCGGTGTGAAAGTGCTGCGGCTGCATGCCGAGGTTGGACAACGCCCCGCACAGGCCCGACAGGTCCAGCTCACCGCGCAGGTGCGGCAAGGCATCGGCCAGTTGGCGCGGCTCGCCCTGCCAGTCCAGGACACGCAGCAGTACCGGCAGGCAGCGTCCCAGGTCGGACGGCGGGGTGCAATAGCGCCCCACCACGTCGGCCAGCGACTCCTGCGGCGCAGGGCGTTCGCCGTTTTGGGCCTGCGGGGCCAACGCCGGCTCGGCAGGCCGCGCCGGTTCCATGCGTCCGGCGCGCAGGCGCCCATCGGCCAGCGTGTAGACCTGGTCGGCCAGGGCCAGCATGGAAGGACGATGGGTCACCATGATGATCGTGCAGCGGCCTTTGCGCGCTGCCAGGTAGGCAAGCAAGCGGCGGTCGCTTTCCAGGTCCAGCGAAATATTGGCCTCGTCCAGCAGGATCACGCTCGGCTCATGTACCAGGGCGCGTACGATGGCGATCAGCTGGCGCACGCCTTCCGGCAAGCCTTCGCCCTTGCCTTCGCCAAGAACCGTCTGGTAGCCGGTCTTCATGCCGGCCACGACACGGTCCAGCCCCAGTTCGCGCGCCACCGCCAGTGCCTTCTGGTTCAGGGACGGCTCGAACATGGTCAGGTTTTCGAGGATGGTGCCGGCCATGATCTGGCCCACCTGCGGCAGGAACGCGAGCTGGAGATGGATGCTGTCCGGCGCGCTGGCGGCTAGCGGACGCCCGTCCAGCAAGACCTGGCCGCCATCGGGTCGCTCCAACCCATTGACCAGCGACAGCAGGCTGCTCTTGCCGCTGCCGCTCTCGCCCTGGATGGCGACGCATTGGCCTGCCGTCACCGTCAGCGACAATCCTTTGAACAGCACGCGGCCGTCGTCGTGGGCCAGCGTCACGTCGCGCAGCTCGAGTGCCTGCGTGAGCGGCGGCAACGGCGGCAAAGCGGCGCCCGATTCGCACGGCATGTCCATGATCCCGCCCAGGCGCCGGTCGGCTTCGACGAAGGCCTGGTAGCGCAGCCACACGGCCAAGGTGCGGCGAAGCGGCAGCAATGCGCGCGTCGAGAGCAGCATCACGGCGGCCAGTCCGCCGGGCGTCATCTGGCCCGCCATCACGGCGGCGGCACCGGCCGCCACCACTGCCACCACCATCAGCTGAGAGAATATGAAACCCAGGTCGGTGGCGCGGGCATTGCTGCCAGTGAGCGCCTCGCCGACACCCGCGCTCGATTCCTGCAGGCGCTCGTAGCGGCGCAACATGAGCCACTCCATCGCCTGGGTCTTGACGGTATGGATATTGGCCAGCACCTCGGCCAGGAAGCTGCTGCGCCGGTCGTCCAGGATCTGCCGTTTTGCCACTTGGACGCTGAGACGGCGCCCGAAGCGCAGGCTTACTATGACGAACAGGCCAAGCAGCACTGCCGGCACCAGCGCTACCCAACCGCCGATCAGCAGGATGATGAGCAGGAACAGCAGCACGAACGGCAAGTCGAACACCACCAGCAGCGCCTGACCCGAGTAAAACTCGGCCACCCGCGTACTGGCCAGGATGCGCTCGGCGTAATTGCCCGCTTCCTCCTGGTTGAAGCGCCGCATCGGCACGCGCAGCAGGCGCTCCAGTGCCTTCATCGACGTGCTGTGCTCGTAGCGAATGCCGAGCCATCCCGTGACCACGGCGCTCACGCCGCGCAGCACCTCCTCCAGCGCCAGGGCGACGATGATGCCCAGTACCAGCAATGCCAACGTTTCCAGCGATTGGTTGGCAAGCACGCGGTCCATGATTTGCAGGATCGCCAGCGGCAGGCCAAGCGACAGAGTGTTCGACAGCAGGGCCGACAGGGCCAGACCGGGCGCCACGCGCCGCAGGTCCGGCGAGCGCAGCACCTGGCCGAGCGGGCCGTCGCGCAACGCGTCCGTGAGACCGTGCCCTGTCCGCGGCGCTCTTGCCGTTGCCTCCGGTGCGGTGCCAGCTGGCTCGTCCACCGTGTTGGAGCTTGTATTCATTTCATTCAACGCATAAGTAATCGATGATCTTGCGCAGAAGAGGATGGCCGAACTCCAGTCCCCCTTGCGGTCCTGTGCGCAACACGCCTGCCGCCCGGGCCCGCTGCACCAGGGCACCAACCGTCTCTTCGCTTTCGCCCATGGCGGCGGCCAGACCGGCTACGGTGGGCGCCGCGCTGCGGGCGGCCGCGCGCAGCAACTTGCGGTCCAGGTGCAGGCCGTCCAGGCGGGCGCACACGGTAGCCAGCAGCGAAATAGCCATGCCCTCTTCGCCACTGTGCCGTGCCAGTTCGACCGCAAACAGCGGTACGCCGGCCGCATCGGCGGCGATCCGTTGCACCGCCGCTCCGCCCTGCTGCGCCGGCCCCACGCCAGCAAGCGCCTGCGCGGCCAGCGCCGCCGTCTCTTCGCCGGACAAGCGCGGCAGCGTCAGGCGCAGCACGCCGGCATCCGCATGCTGCGCCGTTTCCGCCATCGGGCGACCGGAGAGCAAGACAACCGCGCCCGCGCGCACCGCATCGCGCGCCGCCGCCAGCACGGCTTGGCGACAGGCCGGCGACAGCAGATGGCAATCGTCCACCACGGCCAGCGCTGGCGCGGCAAGTCCTTGCAGCAGCGCCAGCGGCGCGCTGCAATCGTCCTGCCCGCCGGCGCGGTGGGCCAAGGCCTGCGGCGCGATCCTGCACAGCGCGGCCGGGCGGCCGGCGCCGCGCCACAGCGCCAACGCCTCCGCACACAGGCGCGATTTGCCCATGCCGGTTTCGGCCTCCAGCAGGACCAGTTTTCCGTGTCCTTGCAGCAGACCGGTCAACGCCGCTTGCTGCTCGAGGCGGCCGACCAGCCGGTAGCAGTGGCGGTCGTTGCGCCAGTCGATCCCCTCCAGGCGCTCGAGGCTCACTGCGCCCGGCGCCGCATCGTCGCCGAACCATGCTTCACCACGAATACCCAGTGCCTGCATCAGCGC
>JAJTCO010000035.1 GCA_021323265.1 Pseudoduganella sp.
GATCGCGGTGCCGCCGGTGAGCACGATGCCCGACGAGAGCACGCCCTCGTAGCCGGACTCGCGCACCACCTGGTGCACCATCGCAAACAGTTCTTCCACGCGCGGCTCAATCACGGCGGCCAGCGCCTGGCGCGACAGGTTGCGCGGGCCGCGGTCGCCCAGGCCCGGCACTTCCAGGTGCTCGCCCGGGTCGGCCAGCACCTGCTTGGCCACGCCGTAGCGGATCTTGATTTCTTCCGCCTCGCCGGTCGGGGTGCGCAGCGCCATCGCGATATCGTTGGTGATCTGGTCGCCGGCGATCGGGATCACGGCCGTGTGGCGGATCGCGCCGTCGGAGAACACGGCCACGTCGGTGGTGCCGCCGCCGATGTCGATCAGCACCACGCCCAATTCCTTTTCGTCCGTGGTCAGCACGGCGTCGGCCGAGGCCATCGGCTGCAGGATCAGGTCCGACACTTCCAGGCCGCAGCGGCGCACGCACTTGACGATGTTCTGCACCGCGCTGACGGCGCCGGTGACGATGTGCACCTTCACTTCCAGGCGGATGCCGCTCATGCCGATCGGCTCGCGCACGTCCTCCTGCGAGTCGACGATGAATTCCTGCGGCACGGTGTGCAACAGCTGTTGGTCGGTCGGGATGTTCACCGCCTTGGCCGTCTCGATCACGCGCGCCACGTCGGTGGCGGTGACTTCCTTGTCCTTGATCGCCACCATGCCGCTGGAGTTGAAGCTGCGGATATGGCTGCCCGCGATGCCCGCGTACACGTTGCGGATCTTGCAGTCGGCCATCAGCTCCGCCTCTTCCAGCGCGCGCTGGATCGATTCGACGGTCGCCTCGATGTTCACCACTACGCCTTTTTTCAGGCCCTTGGACTCGTGCTGGCCCAGGCCAATCACTTCGTGGCGTCCATCTCCCATCACCTCGGCCACCACGGCCACCACCTTGGAGGTGCCGATGTCGAGGCCGACGATCAGGTTCTTAGCGTCTTTAGTCATCTCTTTCGCCCTGCTTTCAATGTTTCTTCGTATCCGACGGGATCTTCAAGCCCGCTGCGCTCAATGCCAGCCCGTTCTGGTAGCGCATGTCAATCGTTTCAATGTTCGGCACGCGGCTGGCGATCTGCGGCCAGATGCGCACCAGCCGTTCGACGCGCTGGCGCAGCGTGTCGTGCGTCGCTTCGCGGCCCAGCGCCACGCTGGCGCCGTTGTCCAGCTTCACCGTCCACGCGTAGCGCCCCGACAGGGCCACGCCTTGCGGGGCGAGGTTGGCCGCGCCAAACCATTTCTTGAACTCGCCGTAACGCGCCAGCACTTCCTGCTCGCTGCCATCCGGACCGGAGAACTCCGGCAGCGCATGATCCTCTTCCGCCTCGGCCAGGTTGGCGGTAAATACGTCGCCCTTGACCGACAGCAGGCGGCCGTCTTCGCCCCAGGTACCCAACGCCTCGTGCTCTTCCAGCGAGACGATCAACTGGTCGGGCCATTCGCGGCGCACGCTGGCGCGGCGCACCCACGGCACGGACTCGAACACCTGGCGCACCTGCTCCAGGTTGGCGGTGAAGAAGTTGCCGACGATACGTCCCTGGGTGCTGTTGCGCAGCGTCAGGTGGTTCACGTGCTTGAATTCCGACTTGTCGATGGTCTCGACGCGGATGGCGCGCAAGTCGAAGACAGGACGATTGGCCAGCCACCACACGCCGGCAGCGGCGCAAGCCAGCACCGACAGCGCGACCATGCCGCTGGCGGTTGCATTCAAGGCTTTGACGTCGTGCCACATGGTTTCGCTATCCCCTTACTTCTTCAGCTTCAGGCGCGCCGTGCGCAGGATTTCCACGCACAGCTCTTCGTAACTTACGCCGGTCGCGCGCGCCGCCATCGGCACCAGCGAGTGACCGGTCATGCCCGGCGAGGTGTTCACTTCCAGCAGGAAGGGCTTGTTGTCGCGCTCGCGCAGCAGCACGTCGACCCGGCCCCAGCCTTCGCAGCCGACGGCACGGTAGGCCGCCACGGCAATGCGCTGCATCTCGTCCTGCATCGCCTGGTCCAGCTGCGGCGGGCAGAAATACTGCGTGTCGTCGGTGAAGTACTTGTTCTGGTAGTCGTAGTTGCCGGCCGGCGCCACGATTTCCACGATCGGCAGCGCGCGCGCGTCCTTGCCGGTGCCCAGCACGGCGACGGTGAATTCGCGGCCCTGCACGAATTCCTCGGCCAGCACGCAGTCGTCCAGCGCGGCGGCGGCATCGTAGGCGGCCTTCAGGCCGGCCTGGTCGGTCACCTTGGTGATGCCGATGGTGGAGCCTTCGTGCGGCGGCTTCATGATCAGCGGCAGGCCAAGGCGCGCCGCCTCCGCATTGAGGTCGCTGTCCGCGCCCAGCACCGCGTATTCCGGTGTCGGCAGGTTCTCGCGCAGCCACAGGATCTTGGTGGTGATCTTGTCCATGCCCACCGAGCTGGCCATCACGCCCGAGCCGGTGTAAGGGATGCCGAGCAGTTCCAGCGCGCCCTGGATGCTGCCGTCCTCGCCGTAACGGCCGTGCAGCGCGATGAACACGCGGTCGAATTTTTCCGCCGCCAGCGCAGCAAGGCTGCGCAGTCCCGGGTCGAACGCGTGGGCGTCGATGCCCTGGCTTTGCAGGGCCGCCAGCACGCCGCTGCCGGACATGAGCGAGACGTCGCGCTCGGCGGACAAGCCGCCCATCAGCACGCCTACCTTGCCGAATGCTTGCGCTTCTTGTGCAGTCAGTCTGGTCATTGCCTCAAGCCTTCCAATTCGTGAGTTTCGCCGGGACGCCGCTGATCGAGCCTGCGCCCATCGTGAGCACGACGTCGCCGTCGCGTACCACGTTCATGATCGTTTCCGGCATGTCGGCGATGTTTTCGCGAACAGGTCGCGCGTGCGGCTGTAGCGGTGCGGCTGGAAGGCCAGCAGCAGGCGGCGGCCCGGATAGGCGGCACGCGCGGCGGCGGTGGTCACTTCCATTTCCAGCGGGTGGTGGCCGAAATCGTCCACCAGGGTGAAGCTGCCGCCGGCAGGAATGGCCACTTCGCCGTATTTGGTGAAGCGGCGGCCGACGCCGGCAAAGCCGGCCAGGCCGGCCTGGGTGGCCGCGTCGTCCACGCCGATTTCGCGCGCAATGGCCACCGCGGAACAGGCATTCTGCACGTTGTGCATGCCGGGCTGGTTGAGCACGATGTCCAGGTCCGGATAGCCCTCCTGCAGCACGGTGAAGTGCATCTGGGTGCCGACGGCGCGCGCGTTGACCGCGCGCACTTCGGCCTCTTCCGAGAACCCGTAGGTGGTCACCGGCTTGGTC
The DNA here is from genome assembly GCA_021323265.1 of Pseudoduganella sp. Taxonomy (GTDB): domain Bacteria; phylum Pseudomonadota; class Gammaproteobacteria; order Burkholderiales; family Burkholderiaceae_D; genus Rugamonas. Next base: position 3,315 of record JAJTCO010000035.1, read on the forward strand.
ACCTGCGGGATGATGGCGCGCACGTGCGGGTCGTCGATGCACAGCATGGCGCGGCCGTAGAACGGCAGGCGGTGCGTGAAGTGCACGAAGGCTTGCTTGAGTTTCTCGAAATCGTGCTCGTAAGTCTCCATATGGTCGGCATCGATGTTCGTGATGACTTCGATCATTGGGGTCAGGTTCAGGAACGAAGCGTCCGATTCGTCGGCTTCCGCCACCAGGTATTCGCCCGAGCCGAGCTTGGCGTTGGCGCCGGCCGCGGTCAGGCGGCCGCCGATGACGAAGGTCGGGTCCAGGCCGCCTTCGGCCAGCACCGAGGCCACCAGGCTGGTGGTGGTGGTCTTGCCGTGCGTGCCGGCGATGGCGATGCCGCGCTTCAGGCGCATCAGTTCGCCCAGCATGACTGCGCGCGGCACGATCGGGATCTTGCGTGCGCGCGCGGCGACCACTTCCGGGTTATCGGCCTTGACGGCGGTTGAGGTGACCACCGCATCGGCATTGCCGATGAAGGCGGCGTCGTGGCCCTGGTGCACCACGGCGCCCATGTCGACCAGGCGCTGGGTCACGGCGTTCGAACCCAGGTCCGAGCCGGTAACGTTGTAGCCCAGCGTGACCAGCACTTCGGCGATGCCGCTCATGCCGCTGCCGCCGATGCCGACGAAGTGAATGTTCTTTACTTTATGTTTCATGCGAGTGCTTCCAATTCTCGTGCGATGGCGTCGTTCGCGTCGCGCTTGCCCACTGCATGCGCGGCGGCCGCCATCTTCTGGCAGGTGTTGCGGTTCAGCGTCTGCAACAGCGCTGCCATGCTTTCCGGATTGAGTTCCGTCTGCGGCATGTGGATCGAGGCGCCCTGGCGGGCCATCCACTGCGCGTTGTCGCGCTGGTGGCTGGTGGTCGAGGCGACCAGCGGAACCAGCACGCTGGCCACGCCGGCTGCCGTCAGTTCCGACACGGTGATGGCGCCGGCGCGGCAGATCACGATGTCCGCCTGCGCGTAGGCGCCCGCCATGTCGTCGATGAAGTCGACCACGTTTGCTTCCACATGCGCCTGCGCGTAAGCCGCGCGCAGGGCTTCAATGTTCTTCTTGCCCGACTGGTGCGTCACCAGCGGGCGCTGTTCCGGCGCGATCATGGCCAGCGCGGCCGGCAGCGCGTCGTTGAGCGCCTTGGCGCCCAGGCTGCCGCCCACCACCAGGATGCGCAGCGCGCCCTCGCGCCCGGCGAAACGCAGCTCCGGCTGCGGCAACGCCAGGATCTCCTTGCGCACCGGGTTGCCGGTGACGACGGCCTTGGCCGCGGCCGCGCCGAAGTCGGCCGGGAAGCCGAAGCACACGCGGCGCGCCAGCGGCGCCAGCGTCTTGTTCGACAGCAGCAGGGCAGCGTCGGCATTCACCAGCACCAGCGGCACGCCGCGCAGCTTCGCCATCAGGCCGCCCGGCACGCAGACGTAGCCGCCCATGCCCAGCACCACGTCCGGCTTGCGCTTGCCGATAAAGCCGAAGCAGGCCGCGAAGGCGCCGATCATCCTGAAGGCGCCGCCAATGGTGTGCGCCAGGCCCTTGCCGCGCATGCCGCTGAAGTGGATCACGTCCATCTCCACGCCGTTCTTTGGCACCAGCTCCGTTTCCATGCCGTGCGAGGTGCCCAGCCAGGACACTTCCCAGCCGCGCGCGCGCATGGCGTGGGCGATCGCCAGTCCGGGGAAGATGTGGCCGCCGGTCCCGGCAGCCATGATCATCAGGCGCTTGCTCATACGCGCCCTCCCCGCATCAGCTGGCGGTTCTCGTAATCGATGCGCAGCAGGATCGCCAGGCCCACGCAGTTGATGATGATGCCGGTGCCGCCGTAGCTCATCAAAGGCAGGGTCAGGCCCTTGGTCGGCAGCAGCCCCAGGTTCACGCCCATGTTGATGAAGGTCTGCACGCCGATCCAGATGCCGATGCCTTTCGCGGTCAGGCCGGCGAAGGTCTGGTCGATGGCAATGGCCTGGCGCCCGATGTCGAAGGCGCGCTTGACGATCCAGTAGAACATGCCGATGGTGACCAGCACGCCCACCATGCCCAGTTCCTCGCCGATCACCGCCAGCAGGAAGTCGGTATGCGCCTCCGGCAGGTAGTGCAGCTTTTCCACGCTGGCGCCCAGGCCCACGCCGCCGATCTCGCCGCGGCCGAAGGCGATCAGCGAGTGAGTCAGCTGGTAGGACTTGTTCAGCGCGTTCTCCTCTTCCCACGGGTTGAGGTAGGCGAACAGGCGCGCGCGGCGGAACGGCGAGAGCATGATGATGGCCACGAAGATCGTCACCAGCATGCTGGCGATGCCGCCGAACCAGACGGCGTTGACGCCGCCCAGGAACAGGATGCCCATGGCGATGCAGACGATCACGCCGAAGGCGCCCAGGTCCGGCTCCAGCAGGAGCAGCATGCCGACAAAGGCCACCGCCAGCGCCATAGGCAGGAAGCCCTTGGACAGGCGGTGCATGTATTCCTGCTTGCGCACGGTGTAGTCGGCGGCGTACAGCACGATGAACAGCTTCATCAGCTCGGACGGCTGGAACTGGAAGACCTTGAGCGAGAGCCAGCGGCGGCCGCCATTCACGTTCACGCCAAGGCCCGGGATCAGCACCAGCACCAGCGCCACCAGGGTGGCGATGAACAGGTAGGGCGCGGCGCGCTGCCAGTCCTGCATGCGCACGCGGAAGGCCACTGCGGCCGCCACGATGGCAATGCCAATGAACACGGCCTGGCGCTGCACGAAGAAATGGTTCTTGTAGTTGGCGAATTTGGGCGAGTCGGGCAGCGCGATGGACGCCGAATACACCATCACCATGCCGAACAGCATGAGCAGCAGGACGCACCAGACCAGGGGCTGGTCGTATTCCATCATCTTCGAATGGCGCGCGCGGCCGTCCAGCGGTGCCGGAGCCTCGGAGCCGGAGAAGCGGAATGGAAGCTGGAACGCCATCAGATCTCCTGCCCCGCGTCCAGCGCGATCTCACGCACGGTGTCGATGAACACCTGCGCGCGGTGCGCGTAGTTCTTGAACATGTCCAGGCTGGCGCACGCCGGCGACAGCAGCACTGCGTCGCCGGCGTGGGCGATGGCCGCGGCGCGTCGGGTTGCCTCCTCGAGGGTGGCGCAGTCCTCCATCTTCACGCCGGTAGGTTCCAGCGCGGCACGGATGGCCGGTGCGTCGCGGCCGATCAGCACCACGGCGCGCACGAAGCGGCGCACCGGGCCGGCCAGCGGCTCGAATTCCTGCCCCTTGCCGTCGCCGCCGGCAATGACCACCAGTTTCTGGTCGCCGCCGGCAAACGCCTGGCCCAGGCCCACCAGGGCGGCGACAGTCGCGCCCACGTTGGTGCCCTTGGAGTCGTCGTAATAGTCGACGCCGTTGATCGACGCCACCAGTTCCACGCGGTGCGGCTGGCCCTTGTACTCGCGCAGGCCATGCAGGAGCGGCGCGAACGGCAGGCCGATGGCGCGGCACAAGGCCAGCGCGGCCAGCGCGTTGGCGGCGTTGTGCGTGCCGCGGATCTGCAGCGCGTCGGCCGGCATCAGCTTCTTGGTGTAGCACTCCACCGGCGGCGGCGGCGGGTCGTTCTTCTTGCGCCGCTTGGGCGGCTCGGCATCGTCGCACGGTTCGGCCGTGGCCAGCCAGTACACGCCGCGCTCGTTGACCAGGCCGAAGCTGTGCGCCAGTTCCGGCGCGTCGGTGCCGAAGGTGACGTTGTCGCCGGTCGGATTGGCCATGGCCATGGTCCACTTGTCGTCGCGGTTGAGCACGCGCACCGTGTCGGCGCCGAAGATGCGCGCCTTGTCGTCGGCGTAGGCCTGCATGCTGCCGTGCCAGTCCAGGTGGTCCTGCGTCACGTTCAGCACCGTGGCGGCGTCGGCCTGCAGGCTGTAGGTGGTGTGCAGCTGGAAGCTGGACAGTTCGAGCACCCACGCCTGCGGCAGCGCGTCCTGCTCCAGCACTTCGCGCAGCACGTCCAGCGCGGCCGGACTAATGTTGCCGGCCACCCGCACCGACAGGCCGGCGCGCTCGCACAGCTGGCCGGTCAAGCTGGTGACGGTGGTCTTGCCGTTGGTGCCGGTAATGGCGATGACCTTGGGCGCGTAGGCGCGCTCCTCCTTCAGCCACTGCAGCGCCTGGGCGAAGATCTCGATCTCGCCCCACACTGGAATGCCTTTTTCCGCGGCGGCCGGGATGATCTCGGCCAGTTCCTTGTTCGGGCCCAGGCCCGGGCTGGCGCAGACAAAATCCACCCCGTCCAGCAAAGCGGCATTGAAGGGGCCGGCGATGAACTGCGTGCCCGGCAGCTGCTCGCGCAGCAGCGGCAGGCGTTCCGGCACGGGACGCGTGTCGGCCACGCGCAGCAGCGCGCCGCAGCGCGCCAGCCAGTGCGCCATCGCCAGGCCCGATTCGCCGAGCCCCAGTACCAGTGCAATTTTGCCGTTGTAGATCATCAGCGCAGCTTCAAGGTAGACAGGCCAACCAGGACCAGCATCATCGTGATGATCCAGAACCGCACGACGACCTGGGTTTCTTTCCAGCCCTTCTGTTCAAAGTGGTGGTGCAGCGGCGCCATCAGGAACACGCGGCGGCCCACGCCGTAGCGCTTCTTGGTGTACTTGAACCAGCCCACCTGGATGATCACCGACAGTGTCTCGGCCACGAAGATGCCGCCCATGATGAACAGCACGATTTCCTGGCGCACGATGACGGCGATGGTGCCGAGCGCGCCGCCCAGCGCCAGCGCGCCGACGTCGCCCATGAATACCTGCGCCGGGTGCGCGTTGTACCACAGGAAGGCCAGGCCGGCGCCGGCCATGGCGCCGCAGAAGATGATCAGTTCGCCCGCGCCGGGAATGTGCGGGATGAACAGGTATTTCGAGTACGTCGCCGAACCGGTCAGGTAGGCGAACAGGCCGAGCGCGGAACCGACCATCACGGTCGGCATGATGGCCAGGCCATCCAGGCCGTCGGTGAAGTTGACCGCGTTCGAGGTGCCCACGATCACGCAGTAGGTCAGCGCGATGAAGCCCCACACGCCCAGCGGGTAGCTGATGGTCTTGAAGAATGGGACGATCAGGTCGGCCTTGGGCGGCAGGTCCATCGAGAAGCCCGACTGCACCCACTGGAAGAACAGCTCGAACACCTGGGCCGGCGTCGGCGCCGACACGGAGAACGCCAGGTACAGCGCAGCGGCGATGCCCACCAGCGACTGCCAGAAATACTTCTCGGCCGAGCGCATGCCCTCCGGGTCCTGGCGCACCACCTTGCGGTAGTCGTCCACCCAGCCTACGGCGCCAAAGCCCATGGTCACGACAATCACCGGCCAGATCAGGCGGTTCGACCAGTCGCACCACAGCATGGTGGCGATGCCGACGGCGATCAGGAGCAGCACGCCGCCCATGGTCGGGGTGCCGTGCTTCTTCAGGTGGGTCTGCGGACCGTCGGTGCGCACTGCCTGGCCGTACTTCATGACGGTCAGCTTGCGGATCACGGCCGGACCGGCGATCAGGCCGATCAGCAGGGCCGTGATGGTGGCCATCACGGCGCGGAAGGTGATGTAGTTAAAGAGGCGGAATGCCCCAATGTCGTCCTGCAGAAGTTGTGCAAGCCAGAGCAGCATGATTAGTGTGATTCCCTTGTAGCGTGTTGCGATCCAATCAAATGCTGCACGACCCGTTCCATTTTCATGAAGCGGGAGCCCTTGATCAATACGGTTGCATCCGGCGTTGCTGCGGCCGTCACGGCCTGCAGCAGCGCGTCGAATTGCTTGAAGTGCTTGGCGTGCGGCGCCATGTGCGCCGCCAGTTCGCCTGTTGCCAGCACGTGTTCGATGCCCTGGGCCGCCGCGTAGGCGGCCACTTCCTCGTGGAATTCCTTCCCCTGCGTGCCCACTTCGCCCATGTCGCCCAGCACCAGCACGCGCGGCGCGCGGGCCTTGGCCAGCACGTCGATGGCAGCGCGCACCGAGTCGGGGTTGGCGTTGTAGGTGTCGTCGATCAGCAGCGCGCCGTTGGCGGCCTGCTTCTTCTGCAGGCGGCCGTTGACCGGGGCGAAGGCTTCCAGTCCGGCGCGGATGGTCGAGGTGTCGATGCCGGCACCGTAGGCACAGGCGATCGCCGCCAGGGCGTTGCGCACGTTGTGCTCGCCGGCCGCCTGCAACGCGACGCTGAAGTGGCGCGGCACCGCGTCCGGCGCGGCGTAGCTGGCAGCGGCGCCGCCGGCGGCGATGGCGGCCGGATGGATCGTCACGTCCAGATCCGAACCGAAGTCGCCGGCGCGGTAGCTGCAGCTGACGTTGGCGGCCGGGTCCAGGCCGAACGTCAGCGCGCGCCGGCCGACGGACATCTCGCGCCAGATCGGCGTGAATTCGTCGCCGTGCGGGAAGACCGCCACGCCGTCGCCCGGCAACGCGGTCAGCACGCTGCCGTTCTCGCGCGCCACCGCTTCCACGGTGTGCATGAATTCCTGGTGCTCGCGCTGGGCGTTGTTGACCATGCCGATGGTCGGTGCGGCGATGGCGGCCAGGCGGCCGATCTCGCCCGGATGGTTCATGCCCAGTTCCACCACGGCGGAGCGGTGCCCCGCATCCAGGCGGAACAGGGTCAGGGGCACGCCGATTTCGTTGTTCAGATTGCCGCGCGTGGCCAGCCGGCCATCCTCGCCGTGCGCGGCGGCCAGGATGGAGGCGATCATTTCCTTGACGGTGGTCTTGCCGTTGGAGCCGGTGACGGCAATCAGCGGCAGCGTGAACTGGCGGCGCCAGTAGTTGGCGAGTTGCCCTAGCGCGACCAGGGTGTCCGGCACCACGATGGCGGGCAGGGTCCAGCCCTCGGGCAGCTTCTCGACCACCACCGCGGTCACGCCCTTGCCCACCACTTGCGGCAGGAAGTCGTGCGCATCGAACACCTCGCCGCGCAGGGCGACGAACAGCTGGCCGGCGCCGACGCTGCGCGTGTCGGTGGACACGCCGTCGAACTCCAGCGCCAGCGCGGCATCGTTGGTCAGCACGCCGTGGTGCAGGTGCGCGCCGCTCAGGACGGGCAGGATGTGGGCGAGATTGCTGCGCATCAGTGCGGCCTCATCATGGTCAGGCGTGCGGACAATGCCAGCTGCGCGTGCTCGGCGTCCGAGAACGGACTTGCCGGCATGGCGCACGGCGGACAGGATCGCAGCGGCGCGGTCTTCCACTGTCATGAACTCCGAGTTCGGATGCTCCGGGTCCATGCCCGCCACGATCTGGCGGATGATGTCGGCCGGGTCTTCGCTGCGCGGGTTGTCGCTGGTGACCAGCACGTGCTCGGCCATCTGCGAAATCCTGCCCATCTGCGGGCGCTTGCCCGGGTCGCGGTCGCCGCCGCAGCCGAACACGCACCACAGGTGGCCGCCGCGGTCGTTGGCCACGGAGCGCAGCGCCGCCAGGGTCTTTTCCAGCGCGTCGGGAGTGTGCGCGTAGTCGATCACCACCATCGGCGCGTCCTGGCCGCCGATCTGCTGCATGCGGCCCGGGGCCGGCAAGAGCGACTCGATGCCGTCGATGGCGGTACGGAAGGCAACGCCCCGGGCCAGCAGCGCGGCCAGCACGGCCAGCGCATTGCTCACGTTGAACGGGCCCACCAGCTGGGTGCGCACGTGCGCGTGGCCGAAGGTCGAGTCCAGGTTGAATTCGGTGCCCAGGTTGCGGCTGCGCAGCGCGCTGGCGCGCAGCATCGAGATGCCTTGCACGTTCGGCTGCGCCTTGGCGTCCTTCAAGGTGTAGCCGATGATGGCCGGCCTGGCGCCCTTCTTTGCCTTGATGTGCGCCACCAGGCGCTGGCCCATCGGATCATCCAGGTTGACCACGGCATGATTCAGGCCTGGCCAGTCGAACAGGATGGTCTTGGCGGCTTCGTAGTTTTCCAGGTCGCCGTGGTAGTCCAGGTGGTCGCGCGTCAGGTTGGTGAAGATCGCCACGTCGAAATGCATGCCGTCGGTGCGGCCCTGGTGCAGGCCGATGGAGGATGCTTCGATCGCCAGCGCGACGGCGCCGTCGGTGCGCACTTCGTGCAGCTTGCGCGCCAACAGCACGGCATCCGGCGTGGTGTAGCCGGTTTCGTCGAATTCCACTTCGCCCCGTGCGCGGAACATGCCCACGCCCAGGGTGCCAATGACGGCGGCGGTTTCGCCAACCTTGGCCAGCGCCTGGCCGGTCCACACCGCGCAGGAAGTCTTGCCGTTGGTGCCGGTAACGGCCACCGTGAACATGCTCGCGTCAGGCTGGCCGTACCAGGCGTGCGCGATCGGGCCGGCCTGTTTTTTCAGGTCCGGCACGGCCAGGTGCGGCACGGCGTGCGCGGCGTCCCAGGCGTAGTCGCTGTCGTCATACACCACGGCGGCGGCGCCGTTCGCAATCGCGGCGGCGATGAAGGTGCGGCCATCCTTGGCGTCGCCGGGATAGGCAAAGAACACGTCACCGGCCTTGATGCGGCGCGAGTCGGACGCCAGCTGCGCCTGCGGCGCCGCCTGGCGCATCCAGTCAATAATCTCTTGGTGGGTCATCGTCGTCATTTACATGGCCTCCGGTCCGGCGTCCGTCGGCACCACGATCTCGGTGACGTTCGAATCTGGTGGCACGTTGGAGGCGCGCAAGGCGTTGATTGCAACTGCCGCGAAGGTCGGCGCCGCCACCGAGCCGCCGAAGTGACCGTTGCGCGTCGGTTCATCGATCATGACCGCAATGACGAAGCGCGGCGCCGACATCGGCACCATGCCCACGAAGGTACCGATGTACTTGCGCGGAATGGCGTAGCGGCCGTTTTCGACCTTGTAGGCCGTGCCGGTCTTGCCGCCCACGCGGTAGCCGGGGATCTGCGCCTTCTTGGCCGTCCCCTCCTTGCCCGACACCACGGTTTCCAGCATCTCGCGCATCTGCGCCGCAGTCTGCGGCTTGATGATCTGCTGGCCCAGCGGCTCCTTGTCCACCTTCTCGAACGAGAGCGGAATGGTATCGCCATTGCGGGCGAACATCATGTAGGAGCGGGCCAGCTGGATCACGGAGACCGAAATGCCGTTGCCGTAGCTCATGGTGGCCTGTTCGATCGGGCGCCACGACTTGTAGGGACGCACGCGTCCCGCCACGGCGCCGGGGAAGCCCCACTTGGGCTGCTGGCCGAAGCCGACCTTGGTAAACATCTCCCACATCTCCTGCGGCGGCATGCTGAGCGCGATCTTCGAGGTGCCGATGTTGGACGACGTCTCGATGATCTTGGCCACGTCGATCACGCCGTGCGGCTTGGTGTCGGTGATGGTGCGGTCGAGAATGGTATAGCGGCCGTTGCCGGTATCGATCAGGGTCGACGGCTTGACGCGGCCGGTGTCCAGCGCCAGCGCCACGGTGATCGGCTTGAGCGTGGAACCCGGCTCGAAGGAGTCGGTCATCACGCGGTTGCGCAGCTGGGCGCCGGTCAGGTTGCGGCGGTCGTTCGGGTCGTAGCTTGGGTAGTTGGCCAGCGCCAGCACCTCGCCCGTGTGCACGTCCAGCACCACCGCGCCGCCGGCCTTGGCGCCGAAATGCTCGACCGCCTGTTTCAGCTGGGTGAAAGCGATGTACTGGATCTTGCTGTCGACCGACAGCACCACGTCCTTGCCGTTGTGCGGTTCGACCTTGCCGCCGATGTCCTCGACCACGCGGCCGCGGCCATCCTTGATCACGCGGCGCGAGCCGGGGCGGCCGACCAGATTGGCCTGCTGCGCCAGCTCCATCGATTCCTGGCCCTTGTCGTCCACGTTGGTGAAGCCGACCAGGTGGGTCATGACTTCGCCCTGCGGATAGAAGCGCTTGTATTCAGGGCGGATATCCATGCCGTCCAGGTCCAGCGCCTTGATCTTGTCGGCGGTTTCCACCTCGACCTGGCGTTTCAGGTAGACCAGGTTGCGGTCGGAATCGAGCTTCTTGAGCAGCTCGGCCTCGCTCATTTCCAGCAGGCCGGCCAGGGCGCGGAATTTCTCTTTCGGCGCCGCTTTCAAGTCGTCCGGCGAAGCCCAGATGGCGCGCACCGGGATCGAGGTCGCCAGCACCTGGCCGTTGCGGTCGGTGATCTTGCCGCGGATGGCCGGCAGTTCCTGCGTGCGCTGGTAGCGGTTGGCGCCCTGCTCCTGCAGGAACTGCGACTGGCTGGAAGTACCTTGCAGCCAGACGGCGCGCGCCGCCAGCGCCGCAAAAGCGACGAACAGCACGAACAGCACCACGCGCGAACGCCAGGTGGGCAGGCGCACCGCCAGCACCGGGCTCTTGGAGAAGGACACGCCCTGCGAGCGTGCCACGCGGGCCGTTCCGTTACCGCCGCTGGCGCGCATCATTGCTCGCCCTCCGTCAGGTACTGCGTGCGGTTCGGCGTCAGCTGCGTCATGTTCAGTTCGCGGCGCGCGATTTCCTCGATGCGGGCGTGCTTGCCCAGCGTCGACTGGTCCAGCTGCAGCTGCGACCACTCGGTGTCGAGCTGGCGCGCCTGCGCCTCGGCGCGTTCCTTGTCGACGAACAGGTGGCGTGCGCGGTATTGCGCGTTAACGACGGAAAGGCCGCAAGCGACCAGCAATGCCGTCAACACGATATTGATCTTGTTGCTCATGGGATGCCTCCCGCCGGCGGCAGGCGCATGGCCACGCGCATCACGGCCGAACGGGCGCGCGGGTTCTCATCGACTTCGCGCTCGGACGGCTTGACGCGCGCGAGCAGCTTGAGCTCCGGCTGCGGCAGGTCGGCCGCCCTGATCGGCAGGCGCCGGTCGGGCTGCTCCACCTTGGCCTTGGAAGCCAGGAACTGCTTGACCATGCGGTCTTCCAGCGAGTGGAAGCTGATGATGGCCAGGATGCCGCCCGGCTTGAGCGCGTTGAAGGCCTGGCTCAGTGCCGATTCAAGGTCCTCAAGCTCTTGATTGACGAAAATCCGGATAGCCTGAAAGGTGCGGGTGGCCGGATCTTTGCCCTTTTCGCGAGTCTTGACCGCGCCTGCCACGATACCGGCAAGCTGTCGTGTGCTTGAAATTGGCTCGACTGCCCTGCGAGCAACAATCGCCTTTGCAATCTGAAAAGCAAACCGTTCTTCCCCATATTCTCTTATCACCTTTTCCAGTGTTTTTTCCGATTCCGTGGCAAGCCACTCGGCCGCCGAAATCCCGCGCGTGGTATCCATGCGCATGTCGAGCGGACCGTCGTTGCGGAAGCTGAACCCGCGCGCCGCGTCGTCCACCTGCGGCGACGAGATGCCCAGGTCCATCAGGATGCCGTCCACGGCGTCGATGCCGCGTTCGGCCAGCGCATCCGCCATGGTGGCGAAGCTGTCATGCACGATGGTAAAGCGTGCATCGCCGATGGTTTCGGCGTTGGCGATCGCCTGCAGGTCCTTGTCGAAAGCGATCAGGCGGCCCGCGGGGCCCAGGCGCGACAGGATCAGGCGCGAATGGCCGCCGCGGCCGAAGGTGCCATCTATATAGATGCCGTTGGCGCGCGCGCCGCCCAGGTCGAGCGCATCCACCGCTTCATCTAACAGCACCGTGCGATGCTGGAACTCTGGCACCGAGGTCGTCGTCATTGTGCGTCGGGCCTCAGAAGGAGAAATCGGACAGGGTATCGGGCATGCCCACCTCGATGGTGGCTTGCTCGTTCTGGGCGCGCTTGACCGGATCCCAGATTTCAAAGTGGGTCAGCATGCCCGACAGCACGACCTCGCGGCCCAGGCCGACGGCGTCGCGCAGCTCGGGCGCCACCAGGATGCGGCCGGCGGAATCCATTTCGACGTCGGCGGCGTTGCCCAGCAGGATGCGCTGCCAGCCGCGGGCCGACATCGGCCACTGGGCGATCTGGTCGCGTTTGGCTTCCCAGACGGGGCGCGGGTACATCAGCAGGCAGCCGTCCGGGTGTTTGGTGAGCGTGAGGCGTCCTTCGCACTGAATCGTCAGGGCGTCACGATGCTTGGCCGGGATGGACATCCTGCCTTTCGCATCTAATGTGATCGCGGACGCGCCTTGGAACACGGTTAACCTTCTCTCAAAAATCCCACAAAACTACACTTTTTCACACTGTCGCCCACTTTAGAGGATGCTTACAAGGCGGTCAAGCGATTTTCCCAAGCAAAAACAGCGAATTGTCCAATGAAATTAAGGACTTAGCGCCGTTCCTTGAGAAATAGCTGAGTCAAAAACCGTCGAGAAATTAGATACTTATGAAAGATAGTGAAAGTGCTACTTCACGTGCAGGACGCACCAAACGGGGGAAAAATGCCTAAAAATAAATTTTGAAATCGTCGTTTGGTTGCCTGAAGACAACAACACCTGAACAAAATAGCAACAAGTGTCGCAGACCCGGTGGGAGAGGGAGAATTACTGCCTGCCACGCTTTGCGCGCGATCGGTACCTCTGAAAAAAAACATGCCGCCCAGGGTGCTGGGCGGCAACTTGTATAGACAAATAGCGTTGCCGCTGCTTGCCTACATTATACGGCGAGCGCCGCCTTTCAATCGTAAGTGACGCCTACCGTGACGCCGCTGAACGGCTGGCGCGCCTCCAGCAGGATGTAATACCAGCGGTTGGCCGCCGGCGTCGGAATGCTGATGCTTTCGCTGTTGCCGGCATTGGTCGAGACATAGTCGTAGGCGCTGGTGCTCGGGTAGCGGTCCAGTGCCACGTACATGTCCATATTACCGGTGCCGCCCGCGCTCATGATCTTCACGTTCCTGGCGCCGGCCGGCACCAGCAGGTGCAGCCAGGTGCGGCTGGAGGACGACAGGTTGCGGATCGCGCAGTTCTTGCCCAGGTAGGTCGGCGAGGCCTGGCCCGTGCACGGCGGCAGGGTCGACACGCTGTCCGGCAGCGGCGGCTCGCCGGCCGTGCCGGCACTGTCGGCCCAGGTCGCGAACTCGGCGTCGTAGCGCGTGCCGATGTCGCGCACGAAGTCGCGGTAGCGGGTGTAGTCGCCCACGCGGAACTTGGCCAGTACCTGGTCCACGTCGGCGCGGTGGCGCTCCATCATGAAGCGGGTCGCCATGTAGCCCCAGCGGTAGGCGCGGTCCTGGTAGTCGGACATGTCGTAGGTATTGCCGAAGATTTCGCTCAGGCGGTACTTGCGGCTGCGCGCCATGTCGATCGCCGGCTGGTTGTTGTTGCGCAGCGAGAGGTATTCGCCGATGCCCTCGATCCACCACACGGTCGGCACGGCGGTGCTGTCGCCGAAGTCGCCGTACATGTTGAAGCGGCCGTCCAGGTAATGCACGTATTCATGCTCCAGGTTCCAGACCTTGAAGGTCGGGCGCAGCCAGGACGCCTCGTGCGCGATGAAGCGCGCCTGGTTGCCCACCTGCGCCGGGTCGCCTTCCAGGTACATGCCGCCGTTGTTGGTGCCGATGCCGTAGATGACGCCGGCATACTTGTTGTAGTTGGCGTAGTCGTCGAACACCACCAGTTCCAGCGCCGAGTTGTTGTCGTGCGCCACCGGGGTGCGGTTGGTCTGCAGCATGGCGTGCGCATAGCTTTCCTGCCCTGCCAGCGTGCTGCACACTTCCTGCACCTGGGCGTTGTTCATCTCCTGCGCGCGCAGGCGCAGCGTCGGGCTGCAGTTGTAGCTTACCGGCAGCACGGCATTGGCCAGCTGGGTCTCGTAGTTGCACACGCCGTACTGCGCGCAGTTGGCGCTGTCGTAGTACTTCACCGCCGCCGCGGCAGCGAGCCACATGCCGCTGTCGGCGCCCAGCATGGTGCTGGTGTCGAGTACGCGCTGCACCATGGGCTTGACTTGCGGCTTGAGCGCCGGGTACTGCATGAAGCGGAACGCTTCGTTGGCCGCGTCGGTCAGGTGGGCGCCGGCGTTGGTGTTGAGCAGGGCCGCCTTGTTGTTGGTGATGAAGGCGTTCAGCGCATTGGCGTAGGAAATGTCGGTCGACAGCAAGGTGTCGGCGCCGGCCATGCCATGCGCGCGGAAGATCACCGTCAGGGCACCGGTCATGCCGCCGCTGGCACTGTTCTGCTTGAGCGGTTCGGCCGCCGCCGGGGCGCCGGCACGCACCGTGAAGCGCTCCACTGTGGCCCTGGCGTCGGGCAGGAACTGCACTTCGTCGTTCATGTTGGTGACCAGCTTCCACGCCTCGTTGGCCGTGGTGTAGGCGGCGCTGTTGTCGGCGTACAGGGCGCTGCCCTGCAGCAGGCCGTGCAGCGACGTGCGCAGCGGCGCGCGCACGCTTTCGGTCAGGGCCGGGATGCTGCCGCCGCTGGCCTGGTAATAGCCGGCGCGCAGGTAGAGCACCAGGTTGACCAGCTTCATGTTGGTGGCGTTGTAGCCGGCCGCTTCGCTGGCCAGGCGCGCGCTGACGGCGCTGACGTTGGCGCTGGAATAGATGGTGGCAGCCAGCGCGGGTGATGCGGAGAACAGCGGGTAGGTGCACTCGAAATCGGGCAGCGTGGCCACGTATTCGGCCAGCGCCGCGCCGCTGTAGCCGGCAAGGGTGTTCATGTCCTTGCACTGCGGCGTGGCGGCCATGGGCGTCACGCTCGCCTTCATGTTGCGCGGCATCAGGTCGTTGCGCGGCTTGCGCGTAGGAGCCAGGTCGTACTTGCTTTGCTCCACCGATGGCGGCAGGGTCTGGCGCTGGTGCGGCGCCGGCGGCTGTTTCAGCTTGCCGCCGCTATCCGCGTGGGCGTGCGCGGCAAGCAGCAAGGCTGCCACGCCTAGGGTTTTCAACATCATGTCTCCACTCCTGTTCTACTGTTGTTAGATGGGAGAGCCCATGCTAACGAGGAGGAGCGGCGGGATTGCTGGCGTGCGCGGCGTTAGTGTGATTTCGCCCGGTCAGGCGCTGTGAACTGCACAAGCGACGGGCGAAAAAGCCACAGGCGGCGGGCGCGAACCGTTGCGGAACTGGCTCGGCGTATAGCCCGTCATGGCCTTGAACTGGCGGGAAAAGGCGCTGTGGTCGGTGTAGCCGCACTCGCGCGCGATGTCGGCGATGCTGCGGCTCGGGTGCGCCTCGATCAGCGCCAGCGCGCCTTCCAGGCGCGATTGCAGCAGCAGCTGGCGCGGGCTGTAGTGGAAGACCTTCTGGAACAGGCGCTCCACGCGCGCCAGCGACAGACCCTCTTCGCGCGCCAGTTCGTTCAGGTTCAGCTGCAGGTGGAAGTTGTCGCGGATGCGCTGCGCGATGCGCGCCACCTGGCGGTACACCGGGTGCTGCTCGTCCACCAGGCCCAGGTCGTGCGAGGTGCCCACCAGGCCGACGATCTCGCCCTGCTCGTTGCGCAGCGGCGTCTTGTGGGTCAGGCACCAGCCGCGGCGGCGGTTCGGGTACAGGTGCAGTTCCAGGTGCTTCTCGATGGTGGCGCCCAGTTCGATCACCTGGCGGTCCTGCTCTTCATAGGCGGCCGCCAGCGGGCGCGGGTGCACATCCATCACGGTCTTGCCCAGGATGTCGGACTTGTTGCGCAGGCCGCAGCGGCGCGCCAGCGTGTTGTTGACGGCCACATAGCGGCCGTCGCGGTCCTTGACGAAAAAGGCCACTTCGGTGAGCGCGTCGAACAGCTTTTCGATCGCGTCCAGCTCCACATTCCAAGGACGGTCCATCATAACGGTGTCTCCCATGCTTTGGCGCGCTCTGTGGCGCGGTTCCATTTGTCCAGCAACGCTGCCCGCTGGTCCTCTCCCATCGCCGGCGTAAAGCGGCGCTCGCAAGCCCATTGCCGGGCAATTTCCTCGCGCGACTCCCAGAAGCCGACAGCCAGGCCGGCCAGGTAGGCAGCGCCCAGCGCCGTGGTCTCGGTGACTTTCGGCCGCAGCACCGGCACGCCCAGCAGGTCCGACTGGAACTGCATCAGCATGTCGTTGCGGGCGGCGCCGCCGTCGGCGCGCACTTCGGTCACCGGCATGGCGGCGTCCTTCTGCATGGCCGCCAGCAGCTCGGCGCTCTGGTAGGCGATCGATTCGACTGCGGCGCGCGCGATGTGCGCCTTGCCGCTGCCGCGCGTCAGGCCGACGATGGTGCCGCGCGCATACGGGTCCCAGTGCGGTGCGCCCAGGCCGACAAAGGCCGGCACCAGGAACACGCCGCCGCTGTCTGGCACGCTGGCCGCCAGCGCCTCGACGTCGCTCGAACGCTCGATGATGCCCAGGCCGTCGCGCAGCCATTGCACGGTGGCGCCGCCCATGAAGACCGAACCCTCCAGCATGTAGTCGGTGACGCCGTCGACGCGCCAGCCCACGGTCGACAGCAGGCGGTTGTGCGAGGTGCGCGGGTGGCGCCCGGCATGCATCAGCATGAAGCATCCGGTGCCGTAGGTGTTCTTCACCATGCCCGGCTGGTGGCAGGCCTGGCCGAACGTGGCCGCCTGCTGGTCGCCTGCGATGCCGGCCACGGGAATCTCGTGGCCGAACAATGCGGCGCGCGTTGCGCCGACCTCCTCGCTGGAGGACACCACCTGCGGCAGCAGCTGCTCCGGGATGTCGAACAGTTGCAGCAGGTCGGCGTCCCAGCGCATCAGGTGGATATTGAACAGCATGGTGCGCGAGGCATTGGACACGTCGGTGACGTGCACGCCGCACAGCTTCCACGCCAGCCAGGAGTCGATGGTGCCGAAGCATAGCGCGCCCTTGCGCGCACGTTCGCGCGCGCCCGGCACGTGGTCCAGCAGCCACTTGATCTTGGTGGCGGAGAAGTAGGCGTCCAGTTCCAGGCCGGTGGCGTCGCAGATCATCTGCGCCTTGCCGGCGGCGCGCAGCTCTTCGCAGTAGTCGGCGGTGCGGCGGTCCTGCCACACGATGGCCGGCGCAATCGGTTCGCCCGTCTTGCGGTCCCACACCACGGTGGTTTCGCGCTGGTTGGCAATGCCGATGGCGCGCACCTGCCTGGGGTCGACATGGTTGTCGTGCAGGACCTTGCGCGCGACGGTGATCTGGCTGTTCCAGATCTCGTTGGGATCGTGCTCAACCCAGCCGGGCTGGGGGAAATGCTGGGGAAACTCCTGCCCTGCGCATCCTGCTATGTGCCCCTGGTGGTCGAACAGGATGGCGCGCGAGCTGGTGGTGCCCTGGTCCAGGGCGAGGATGTATTGAGTCATCTCTCAAGAATTAATTGAAGCAAGCCGATAGGCCGGATTTTGTTACGGCACCCGAAGGTGCTATGACAGCCATTCCTCTAGGCGACGGATTACTCCGCCGCTCAAGCTTTCTACCCGCACGCTCCGCGAGCAACATCATCGCGTGCCTATTTGAAATTTGCATTGCTGCACGGACCAGCGGCTGTCTGGCTTGCTTCGGGCAGTATTTTACCAAATCCGTGTCGCAAATCCGAAAGCCATTTCCCCGGAGCAGGCATAGAATGCCAAATCCATGTATAAGAAGGCAAGTACCATGACGCAAATCCCCCGTTCCGGCGGCCAGATCCTGGTCGATGCGCTGAAAGTCCACGGCACCGATACCGCCTTCGGCGTGCCCGGCGAAAGCTACCTGGACGTGCTGGACGCCCTGCACGAGTCCGGCATCCGCTTCATCATCAACCGGCAGGAAGGCGGCGCAGCCTTCATGGCCGACGCCTACGGCAAGATGACCGGCAAGCCGGGCATCTGCTTCGTCACGCGCGGCCCGGGCGCCACCAATGCCTCGATCGGCGTGCACACGGCCTTCCAGGACTCGACCCCGATGATCCTGTTCATCGGCCAGGTCGGCAGCGATTTCATGGACCGCGAAGCCTTCCAGGAAGTGGATTACCGCCGCATGTTCGGCCAGATGGCCAAGTGGGTGGCGCAGATCGACCGCGCCGACCGCATTCCCGAATACCTGGCGCGCGCCTTCCAGGTCGCCACCAGCGGGCGTCCCGGCCCGGTCGTGCTGGCCCTGCCGGAAGACATGCTGACGGCCAAGGCCAGCGTGGCCGACACGCGCGCCTACGTGCCGACCCAGGGCGCGCCTTCCGCGCCGCAAATGGCGCAGCTGCGCCAGATGCTGTCCGAAGCCAAGCGCCCGCTCGTGCTGCTGGGCGGCGGCGGCTGGAACGACCAGGCCTGCGCCGACATCCGCCGCTGGGCCGAAGCGAACCACCTGCCGGTGGCCTGCGCCTTCCGCTTCCAGGACTTGCTCGACAACAGCCACCCGCACTACGTGGGCGACGTCGGCATCGGCATCAACCCGAAGCTGGCGGCGCGCGTGAAGAACGCCGACGTGCTGGTGGCCATCGGCCCGCGCCTGGGTGAAATGACCACCAGCGGCTACTCCATCATTGCCTCGCCGGTGCCGCAGCAGCGCCTGGTGCACATCCACCCCAGCCCGGAAGAACTGGGCAGCGTCTACCAGGGCGAGCTGATGATCGCCGCCGGCATGCCGCAAGCGGCGGCCATGCTGGCCGCCATGGAGCCGCTCGAGGCCAGCGCCTGGCGCGACAGCGTGGAGCAGGCGCGCGCCGAATACCACGCCTGGCAGCAGCAGCCTTCGATCTTCCAGGATAACAATGCCCCGCTGAACCTGTGGCAGGTGGTGCAGGAACTCAAGGCCCAGTGCCCGGCCGACACCATCATCACCAACGGCGCCGGCAACTACGCCACCTGGGCGCACCGCTACTGGCCCTACGGCGGCATGCGCACCCAGCTGGCCCCGACCAGCGGCGCCATGGGCTACTCCGTGCCGTCCGGCGTGGCCGCCAAGATCATCGACCCGGCGCGCACCGTGGTCACTTTCGCCGGCGACGGCGAATACCTGATGAACGGCCAGGAGCTGGCCACCGCCGTGCAGTACAAGGCCGGCGTCGTCATCGTCGTGTTCAACAACCAGATGTTCGGCACCATCCGCATGCACCAGGAACGCGAGTATCCTGGCCGCGTCTCCGGCACCACGCTGCACAATCCGGACTTCGCCGCGCTGGCGCGCGCCTTTGGCGGCCACGGCGAAACCGTGTCGTCCACCGGGGAATTCGCGCCGGCGCTGCAGCGCGCCCTGGCCTTCACCCGCGAGCAATCGCTGCCGGCCATCATCGAACTGCGCTACGACGGCAACCTGATCACGCCGGGCGCCACGCTCGACACCATCCGCCAGCAGGCCGTCGCCGCCGGCAAATGATGCAAGGCGCCTAGCGCTTGGGCGCCGGGCACGTCTTGCAGGCCCCGGGTTTGCGCGCGAAGTCGCGCACCCGGGTCAGCACCATCGGCTGCGACTGGTCTTCGCAATAAGCGCCATCGAGCGTCAGCACGTTGCCGTTGCGCGAGAACTTGCCGCTGATGGTGCGCTCCTCTTCCCCTTCCTGCACCGTGAAATACATCATCTTGCCGCGCGGGTCGACGTTTACGTCGGTCGCCACCAGCGGCCAGCTCAGGCCGCCGGCCGTGTACTCGTAGATCACGGTGTCGACTTCGGCAAAGCGCTGCAAGGTGATGCGCTGGCCGCCGTATTCGCCGCTCCCCTCATGGATGCACAGGTCGGAATAGACCAGCATGCCATGGCGTGGCAGGGCGCCGGGCTTGTTCGCGGCCACGGCGCTGGGCAGGCTGGCAGCCAGGGCGATCAGGAGCAGGTGGGATGTTTTCATGTGCACATTCTAAAAAAAAACGGCCGCCAAAGGCAGCCGTTTCAACCAGGAATCGGTAACGATCAGAAGGTGTGGCGCACGCCGATGTTGTACGCTGCGTCGCCGGTGCCGGCTTCAGCGTTGTTGCCAACGGTGTAGGAGGCGCCGTTCTTGTTCTTGATCTTGCCGTACGACATGTACGCGGTGGTGCGCTTGGACAGCGAGTGCAGGTAGCCCACGGCATACTGGTCGGCGTCGCGGTTGAAGCTCTTGTCATCCACCGACGACCAGGAAGCCACCAGCGAACCGGCCGCCGACACCGGCACGGTTGCGCCCAGCAGCAGGTTGCGGTTGTCGGTCGATGGGGCCACTGCGGTCGCCGTGTAGGCCGCGGCGTTTGGCAGCGGCGAGCTGTTCAGGCCCTTGTTGGAACCCCACATGAAGTAGGCCTTGGCGACCTTGAAATCATAGTTCACGGCCAGCAGGGTATTGTGGCCGTTCTGGCGATCGGTCACCACGTTGTTGGCGACGGTGTCGTTGTTGCGGGTGCTGTAAGCCAGGCGCGCCTGCAGCGGGCCGTTCTGGTAGCCGATCGAGGCGCCCAGCTGGCGGCCGGTCGATGCTTCCTTCTGCTCGCCGAAGGCGTAGAACACTTCCGCCTGCACGCCGTTGAAGCTTGGCGTCTTGTAGAGCACGGAATTGCTGTTGCGCACATTGATGCCGGTGGCCGGGAACAGGTTCTTGGCCGAGCCGGACAGGCCGGCCTGGAACGGGTCGCCCACTTGCACGAAGGCGCTGTACCAAGGGGTGTACTGGCGGCCCAGGGTCAGGGTGCCGGCGCTCTTGGACGACAGACCGACAAACGCCTGGCGGTTGAAGATCTGGTTGTTGGCGTTATCGAGTTCACCGGTGTCGCCGCGGATGCCGGTTTCCAGCAGGAAGACCGCGGACAGGCCGCCACCGAGGTCTTCGGTACCGCGGAAGCCGATACGGGAAGCGTTGGCCACACCTGCAGAGAGTTTGTTGACGTTGCCGTTCTTGCCGCCACGCTCGCCCACGAAACCGGCGTCCATGATGCCGTAGATGGTCACGTTGGATTGCGCATAGGCGGTGCCGGAGGCAGCGAGTACCGCGAGGGAAATCAAGGTCTTCTTCATGATGTGCTTCTTCCTTTTCTTTGTTATCGATCACCAGTGCTCTACGGCACTGGTCGCGGCCCATTTTATATGAACTCAATATTTCCTGCTAAGCACGTACTAATACGTATTGCAAAATGGCGGCAATTACCACAGCCCCGCCGAACGAAATTTACCGCGACCGGGCATTTTTTTGTTCAGGACACACTTCACCCATCCCCTTGTTTTGCCCGCTAAACTGAGCGCAGCTGCCCTATGTCATGGACAAGCAGCGGGGGCGCCGGTCGTCGCGCAAAATCAGCCTTCTTCCATGCAACTTTGTGTCGAAAATCAGCGTTAGAATGCAGCTCGCGTATCACTTTGAGGGCGCCGTCGGCAAATGAACACGAGTGCGATTTCTGTAACAATCCCGTCCACCATCAGCGACGTGGAACGGGACACCGGGCTGGCCAAGGAAACCTTGCGCGTCTGGGAGCGCCGTTACGACTTTCCCCGGCCGCAACGCGACACGTTCGGGGAGCGAGTCTACCCAAGCGATCAAGTAATTAAATTGAGATTGATCAAGAGATTGATTGATCTGGGGTATCGTCCCGGCAAAGTGATCGGTTTCAGCGCCAACGAACTGCAGGCACTGGCCCAAAAAACCACAGACGACAGGAAAACCGCACCGGTGCGCCCGCATCCGGAATTGCAAGCCTATCTGGACTTGTGCAAGAGCCACCAGATGGAAGCCTTCCGCCGCAAGCTGACCCAGGCAATGCTTGTCATGGGCATGAAGAACTTCGTCATCGACCTGGTGGCGCCCCTCGCGACCCTGGTCGGCGATGCCTGGGCCTGCGGCCAGTTTGCCGTGTTCGAGGAACACCTGTTCACGGAATCGGTGCAGATCGTGCTGCGCGGCGCAATCTTTTCCGTGCCGCAGCTCAACCACAGCGCCGGCGTGCCGCGGCCGCGCGTTTTGCTGACCACCCTGCCGCAGGAACGCCATGGCCTGGGCCTGCTGATGGCCGAGGCGCTATTCGCGGCCGAAGGGGCGCACTGCATTTCGCTGGGCGTGCAGACGCCGGTCCCCGACATCGTGGCGGCGACGCTGGCCAAGCAGGCCGACATTGTCGCCCTGTCCTTTTCCACCACGATGAACCCGCGCCACGTGGCCGACAGCCTGGCCGAGCTGCGGGCGCGCCTGCCCGGCACGGCCGACCTGTGGGCCGGCGGCGCCAACGCGGCGCTGCGCCGGCGCCCGCCCAGCTTCGTCAAGGTGTGCGAACTGGGCGAGCTCAGCGCCGCCCTGGCCGAATGGCGCCAGCGCCAGCGCTAAGTCCCGCCCCCGCCTCTGGTAGAATACGCGGTTCGATTGAAGGACCCTCTGCCAACCTGTCCATGTTCAGTTTTTTCAAGAAGAAACCGGTCGCGCCGGAAGCGGCGCCGCCCGCGCCAACCGCACCGCCCGCCGCCGCCCCTGCCGTGACGGCGCCCGCCGCCGAGCCGGCAGCGCCCCTGGCATTCGAAGTCGAAACCGCCGCCCGTCCCGAATCCCGGCAAAGCTGGATGAGCCGCCTGAAGGCCGGCTTGTCGAAGACGTCCGCCAACCTGTCCCTGCTGTTCGTCGGGGCCAAGATCGATGACGACCTGTACGACGAACTGGAAGCGGCGCTCCTGATGTCCGACGCCGGCGTGGACGCCACCCAGTACCTGCTGGACGCCCTCAAGCGCAAGGTCAAGGAAGACAAGCTGCTGGACGCGGCCGCCGTGAAGGTGGCGCTCAAGCAATTGATGGTCGAACTGCTGAGCCCACTGGAAAAGCCCTTCGAGCTGGGCCGCCACCAACCGCTGGTCATGATGATTTCCGGCGTCAATGGCGCCGGCAAGACCACCACCATCGGCAAGCTGGCCAAGCACATGCAGGCACACGGCCAGTCGGTACTGTTGGCTGCAGGCGACACTTTCCGCGCCGCCGCCCGCGAACAGCTGATGGTGTGGGGTCAACGCAACAATGTCACCGTGATTTCCCAGGAATCGGGCGACCCGGCGGCGGTCTCCTTCGACGCCGTGCAGTCCGGCAAGGCACGCGGCACCAATGTCGTCATGATCGACACCGCCGGCCGCCTGCCCACCCAGCTGCACCTGATGGAAGAATTGAAGAAGGTCAAGCGCGTGATCGGCAAGGGCCTGGAAGGGGCGCCGCACGAAACCTTGCTCGTGATCGACGGCAATACCGGCCAGAATGCCCTGGCCCAGGTGAAAGCCTTCGACGATGCGCTGCAACTGACCGGCCTGATCATCACCAAGCTCGACGGCACGGCCAAGGGCGGCATCCTGGCCGCCATCGCGCGCGTGCGCCCGGTCCCCGTGTACTTCATCGGCATTGGTGAAAAGATTGAAGACTTGCAGCCGTTCAATGCGGCTGAATTTGTGGAAGCTCTCCTCGCCTAAGGCGCCCATGATTGAATTCCAGCACGTCAGCAAGCAATATTCCCCCGACGGCGTCGCCCTGCGCGACATTTCCTTCACCATTGCCAAAGGCGAGCTGGTGTATCTGGCCGGCCCCTCCGGCGCCGGCAAGTCGACCCTGCTGAAAATGATTGCCGCCATGGAGCGGCCCAGTTCGGGCAAGGTCCTGGTCAACGGCCAGGACATCGGCGCCATGCGACGCGCCGGTGTGCCGTTCCTGCGCCGCAACCTGGGCCTGATCTTCCAGGAACAGCGCCTGCTGAACGACCGCAGCGTACTGGCCAACGTGATGATGCCGCTGCTGGTGACCGGTGCGCCGCGCGCGGCGGCCGAACAGCGCGCGCGCGCCGCCCTCGACAAGGTCGGCCTGCTGGACCGTGCCGGCGCCCAGCCGCTGGCCCTGTCCGGCGGTGAACAACAGCGCGTCTCCATCGCGCGCGCCATCGTCAACCGCCCGCAGATCATCCTGGCCGACGAGCCCACGGCCAACCTGGACCGCGCCAGCGCCAGCAAGGTGATCGACGCCCTGCACGCCTTCCATTCGGTGGGCGTGACCTGCCTGATTTCCTCGCACGACGAGCAGATCCTGGACGCGGCCGCACGCGTGATCCACCTGGCGCGCGGCGAACTGCTGAAGGAGGCCGCATGAGCACCTGGCTGCGCCACCACTTCTTTGCCCTGGGCGCCGCGCTGGGGCACGTCCGCCGCGCCCCCGGTTCCTTCCTGTTCAACATCCTGGTGGTGGCCATTGCCCTGGCCCTGCCCTTCATGGGCGTGACCCTGCTCGACAACGTGCGCCCCATGTCGGAGCAGATGGCCGTCGAGCCCGAGCTGAGCGTGTTCATGCAGGCCGACACGCCGCGCGAGGCGGCGGCCGGCCTGGCGGCGCACCTGCGCGCCATCGCGCCGCAGGCGAAGATCGTCTTCGTGCCGCGCGAAAAGGCGCTGGAACAGCTGCATGCCAAAAGCGGCCTGTCCGACGTGCTGGCCACGCTGGGCGAGAATCCCCTGCCCGACAGCTATGTCATCAAGCTGCAAGCCTTCCAGGATGCCGCCGCCGGCACGCAGATCGACACCATCGCCGAGCAGATGCGTGCCCTGCCCGGCGTCGACACGGTGCAAGTGGACTCGGCCTGGGTCAAGCGCCTGGCCGCCCTGCTCGGCGTTCTGCGCCTGGCCCTCCTGCTGCTGGCCGCCACCCTGGGCGCCGTGGTGGTGGCCGTCGTGTTTAACACCATCCGCCTGCAGGTGCTGACCCAGCGCGAAGAAATCCTCGTGTCCAAGCTGATCGGCGCGACCGACAGTTTCATTCACCGCCCCTTCTATTACACGGGCGCCCTGCTCGGCCTGTGCGCTGGCGGTGTCGCCCTCGGGGGCGTCGCCCTGGCCCTGGAGCCGCTCAACCGTGCCATTGCCGAGTTCGCCAGGCTGTACGCCTCCGAATTCCAGCTGGCGCCGCTCGACCCCTTGGGCACGGCTGGCCTGCTGGCCCTGTCCGCCAGTCTTGGCCTGGCCGGCGCCCTGCTTTCCGTCCAGCGCCACCTGGCCCGCCTCACCTAAGATTCGTGTGTGCCCGCACGGAGCCGGCGGCGCCTGCCACCTATCCTGGCTTTGATCTGGCGCAAAAAAGGATGGTTTTTCCGATAGCACTTTGGCTATCCACGCCATAAAATTCCAGTCATTGGCACTCTCAAAGGGAGAGTGCTAATATATGTTGAGCGAAGCATGATAGAGGTTAAGAATCATTTAAGTTCTGTCGTGCATGCTGGTAACTCTGGAAAGCATTCCCTTCACGCGAGGATAGATACGATGACCGCAACGAACGCACTGGTACCTGCAGGCAGCAACGCGCTGACCCTTGGCTTCAGCGGAAGCCTGGGTAACCTGGACGCTTATATTTCGGCTGTCAACCGCCTGCCCATGCTGACCCACGAGGAAGAAGTCGCGCTGGGCAACCGCCTGAAGGAAAAGAACGACCTGAAGGCGGCGGAAAAGCTGGTGACCTCCCACCTGCGCCTGGTGGTGTCGATCGCGCGCGGCTACCTCGGCTATGGCCTGCCGCACGGTGACCTGATCCAGGAAGGCAACATCGGCCTGATGAAGGCGGTCAAGCGCTTCGACCCGGACCAGGGCGTGCGCCTGGTGTCCTATGCGATGCACTGGATCAAGGCGGAGATCCATGAGTACATCCTGAAGAACTGGCGCCTGGTCAAGGTGGCCACCACCAAGGCCCAGCGCAAACTGTTCTTCAACCTGCGCAGCCACAAGCAGGGCCTGGATGCCATGTCGCCGGCCCAGATCGACGAGTTGGCCAGGACGCTGGACGTGAAGCGCGAAGAAGTGATCGAGATGGAAACGCGCCTGAGCGGGCGCGACATCGCCCTGGAAGCCCCTTCCGATGACGAGGACGACAAGTTTTCGCCCATCGCCTACCTGTCCTCCGACAATATGGAGCCGACCAAGGTGCTGGAAGCGGAACAGGTGGTGCGCCTGCAGTCCGAAGGCCTGGAGACGGCCCTGTCCAAGCTGGACGCCCGTTCGCGCCGCATCGTGGAGGCGCGCTGGCTGGCCAATGACGACGGCTCCGGCGCGACCTTGCACGCGCTGGCGGCGGAATTCGGCGTGTCGGCCGAACGCATCCGCCAGATCGAAGCGGCTGCGCTGAAGAAGATGAAGGGGGCGCTGGCCGCATATATGTAACGCGCGCCGGCTCCACCGCAAGCACAGTTCCCAGAAGGAACTGTGCTTTTTTTTCATCAAAACATGTTCTATTAATGTCGGGAATTTTTACATTCCATAATGCAACACTCGCTAAGTGCTTGATATGGATGAGTTCTAGGTGATGGGCACGAGGCTTGCTTTATAACTGCTGAGCCAATCACTGAGGAGTTACCCATGTTCAAGAAACTTGCGATGGCCGCAATCTGCGCCCTGGCCGTTGGTTCGGCCGCAGCCGGCCCCACCAAACCCGGCGAAACGTTCGCCAACCCGCTGATTCTGAGCACTGGCACGACCCTCTCGGCAGACTGGAACCCGAATGGCCCGGCTGTGTGGACCTTCGCCGAGTGGATCCACATCAACGACCTGACCAAGCTCTACGTCAAAGTCCTGTCCACCACGACGTTCGACTTCGGCATCACGCCACCCAACAATGGCAACGTGCAGAACTTCGGCTTCGACCTGCTCATCGATGGCAACTCGGCCAGCAAAACCACTCCCAGCGGTTTCGTCGCCTATTGGGACGACGTGACCCTGATCGGCGGCCAGGTCTATGACTTCCAGCTGAACTCGCTGAACGTCCATGACAACAATACGGTGATCGATTTCAAGCTGCTGGCCGGCAACGCCAATGTGCCGACCGGTCCCGGCACCACTCCGGCGCAGGACGTGCCGGAACCGGGTTCGCTCGCCATGCTGGGCCTCGGTCTGCTGGGCCTGGGGATGGCGCGCCGCCGCAAAGAATAAGTCGTTAACTCCAACAATAAAAGCTGGCGCCCTGCGGGGCGCCTTTTTTATTGTCGGAAATTTTTACAGCTGAGTTACGTACTGTTGAGTGGACTCAACAGTGCAACGCGGCCCGTGCCCATTTGCTAAGCTGTTCTCAGGCCAGAGGAGAACATCATGCATCCTAGACTGATCTGCCTGAGCATGGCGGGCCTGGTCCTCGCCATTGCCGCAGCCTGCGGCTCCAACCGCAGCGCCGCCGGCGACGCAGCGCGACGCAGCGTCGACCGAGCCCCCCCGCGCACCAGCGCCAGCTACGTCCTGGCGCCCGGCGAAAGCGTCCAGCTGGCGCCCGCCATCACGCTCCGGCTGGCGCGCGTCAACGACAGCCGTTGCAAAAAAGGCACAGTGTGCGTGTGGGCCGGCTATATCAGCTACAACTTCGTCCTGACCGACCGCCAGGGCCAGACCAGCTTCCTGCTGGCCGAGGACATGCCCGGCGCCAGCAAGACGGTCACGCGCAACGGGCTGACGTTTACCCTGCAGGGGCTGGAACCGGCGGAACCGCCCGCACTGAAGGCGGCGCCCCCCGATTATCGGGTAAGCTTGCGGGTAAATATTTCCCAGCCAACATAATTGCCCATGACGCCCACCGCCCTGCCACGCCGCCTGACTTCCACCATCTTCCTTGCGCTGGCAGTCGGCGCCCCGGCCTGGGCCAAGACGCCGGTCGCCACCGGCACCGGCGGCGCCGTGGCCACCATCAGCGAACCGGCCTCGCAGGCGGCGCTGGCGATCCTGAACAAGGGCGGCAACGCGGTCGACGCCGCCGTGGCGGCCGCCGCCGCGCTTGGCGTGACGGATCCGTTCAGTTGCGGCATTGGCGGCGGCGGCTTCATGGTGATCTATCTGGCCAAGGAAAACCGCGTCATCACGCTCGATCACCGCGAAGTGGCGCCAGCCGCCTTCCAGCCAAGCGCCTTCGCCCCCGAGGGCAAGGCACTCGATTACGACAGCGCCATTGCCAGCGGCATGGCCGTCGGCGTGCCGGGCACGGTGCGCGGCTGGCACGATGCGCTCGATCGTTACGGCACCATGTCGTTCCGGCAGGTGCTGGCGCCCGCCATCCGCGTGGCGCAGGACGGCTTCCGCATCAACGACAACTTCGTCAAGCTGGTGAAGGAGAACGAGAAAAAGTTCGCGCTCTTCCCGGCCACCGCGGCCCACTACATGAGAAATGGCCAGCCGCTGCCGGCCGGCACGCTGCTGCGCAACCCGGACCTGGCGCGAACCTACCGCCTGCTGTCGACCGGCGGCGTGAAGGCGTTCTATTCGGGCAAGCTGGCGCAGGCGATCGTCACGGCCGTCAACCGGCCGCCGGCCGCGGCCGGGGTGGCGGTGCGCGCCGGGGCCATGTCCCTGGCCGACCTGGCCAACTACGAAGCGCGCTGGCGCCAGCCGGTGCGCAGCAGCTACCGCGGCTATGAGCTGGTCGGCATGCCCCTGCCCAGCAGCGGCGGCGTGGCCATCGCACAGGCGCTCAACATCCTGGAAGGCTTCGACCTGAAATCCATGCCGCGCGAGAAGGCGGAGCACCTGTACCTGGAAGCGTCGCGCCTGGCCTTTGCCGACCGCAACGCCTACCTGGCCGACCCGGAATACGTCGACGCGCCGCTGGCCGGCCTGCTGAGCAAGGACTATGCGGCGCGCCGGCGCGAACTGATCGACCCGACGCAGGCACGCCCGCACGCCCAGGCGGGCGACCCGTATCCTTACCAGCAGGACCCGAGCGTGCCGCTGCGCCCGGCCAGCAGCGCCAAGAGCAAACTCCTGTCGGAGAGCGCGCACACCACCCACCTGGCGGTGTCGGACAAGGACGGCAATATCGTGGCCTATACCTTCACCATCGAATCGTGGGGCGGCAGCGGCATCACGGTGCCGGGCTATGGCTTCATCCTGAACAACGAGATGACGGACTTCGATTTCACCGGCCCCCATCCCAACGTGCCGGAAGCGGGCAAGCGCCCGCGCAGCAGCATGTCGCCCACCATCGCCTTCCGCAACGGCAAGCCGGCCTTCACCATCGGCAGCCCGGGCGGCAGCACCATCATCACCACCGTGCTGCAAACCATCTTCAACCACGTGGACCTGGGCATGCCGATGCCCGATGCCATCAACGCGCCGCGCATCTCGCAGCGCAACGGCATGGCAACGTCCATCGAGCCCGGCTTTGCCGGCAGCGCGCAGGCCACGGCGCTGGAGCGTTTCGGCCAGCGCTGGGACGCCGCAGTCGAGGAAATCGGCGCCGCCAACGCCATCGTGTTCAATCCCGACGGTACCGTCACCGCCGTCAGCGAAGGCAAGCGCCACGGCGTGGGCAGCGCGCTGGTACAACAGCGCGCGCACTAGGACCGCGCTGCGTCAGCCGTGGCGCGCGCGGCTGTCGGCCGGGGCCTGCTCGCGCTCGTGCAGGCCGTAGTCGCGCACCACGCTGGCAATGCGCAGGCGGTAAGCGGCAAACAAGCCTTCGCGCCCGGCGTGCTGGGCGGCGCGGTGCGCCTCCAGCTGGCGCCATTGCAGCACCGCCGCCTCGTCGCGGAAGAAGGACAGCGAGAGCATCTTGCCCGGGTTGCTCAGGCTTTGGAAGCGTTCGACGCTGATGAAGCCGTCGACCTGCTCCAGTGTGGGCCGCAGCCGGGCGGCAATCTCCAGGTAGGCGTCCTGGCAGCCCGCGGCGGGCGTCACTTCGAATATCACGGCAATCATTGTTGGAACTCCGGAATGCGCGCATTGTGCGAGGCGCGGTAAGTCCATGTCAGCTGCGGCAGCGCTGCGCTGCTCAGCGCTTCGATGCAGCCGGCGGCAACCTGCTGCGCCAGTTGCTGTCCGGGGCAGGCGTGGCGCCCGTGGCCAAAGCCGCGCTGCGCGGCGCCCAGCATGACCAGTATCGCCTGCCCTGCCTCCACCGTCACCCCGCCCACCGTACAGCGTTCGGCGGCGAAGCGGCGCGTGTTCAGGATGGGCGGATCGGTTTCCATCACGCGCGCCACCAGCTGCGCCGCGTTGGCGCACCCGGTCCCCTGTTGCAGCGCCACCAGGCAGTTGCCCAGCAGGCCGGCCGTGGCTTCGTAAGTCTGCGACAGGAGGCCGACCAGGTTGGCCAGGATGGCGTGGTCGTCGCGCCAGCCGGCGTGCGCGGCCTCCCGCGCCACGGCGGCCGCCAGCGTGCCGGCCGGCGCCGCCTGCAGCAGTTCGCGCATGGCGCCCAGCAGGCGCAGGCTGGCGGCATGGGCCTGTGCAATCTGCGCCGCGTCGCTCAGGGGAGACAGGCAGGCGACGAAATCGCCCATCCAGCGCGCGACGGCCGGCAACTGCGTATCGGCGAAGCCGAGCAGGCTGGCCACCGTGCTGACGGGCGCTTCGAAGGTCCAGGCGCCGATGGCGCGGCCATCGGCCAGCAGCTGCGCCGCGATGCAGCGCGCGCGCTCCTGCCCCGCCGTGGCACTGGCGGCCAGCGCGCGCTGCAGGGCCAGCTTGGGCGCGGCGTGGCGCGCGCCGTCGTTCATGCGCACCAGCGCGCCGAACACCTCGCCCGCGCTGCCGCCGGCCAGCGCCAGCGGCACCGCTTCGTCCAGCGGGCGCACGCGCAAGGCAGGATGGCCGAGCACCTGCTCCACCAGCGCCTGGCCTTCGGCGCGCCAGCAGGCGCGCCCCGCATCCCATTGCATTGCTTGCATGTCATTCCTCCAGCATCGTTTTGGAAACTGCAGTATGCTGAAAAGAGCACAACGACAATTCGCCCGAGAACGAACCATGGATTCCAAGCTGTCCACCATTGCCGGCGCCATCGCCGAGCCGGCGCGCGCACGCATGCTGTGTTGCCTGCTTGACGGCCACGCCCGCACCGCCACCGAATTGTCGGTGGTGGCCGAAGTGAGCCCCTCCACCGCCAGCGCCCACCTGGCGCGCCTGAAGGAGGAGCAGCTGCTGGTGCAGCTGGCGCAGGGCAAGCACCGCTACTACCGGCTGGCCAGCGCGGAAGTGGCGGCCGCACTGGAAGCCTTGCTGGTCGTGGCCGGCACGCCGCGCGGCGCGTTCCAGCCCAGCACGCCCGACCGCCTGCGCCATGCGCGCACCTGCTACGATCACATGGCGGGCACGCTGGCCGTGCGCCTGCACGACCATTTCGCTGCCCAGGGCTGGTTGGCCGAGACGGACGGCGGCAACTATGACCTGAGCGCGCAGGGCGCGCAGCAGTTCGCGCAGCTGGGCCTGGACCTGGCGGCCCTGCGCAAGCTGCGGCGGCGCTTCGCCTGTCCCTGCCTGGACTGGAGCGAACGCACGCCGCACCTGGGCGGCGCGCTGGGCGCGGCGCTGCTGCAACTGGCGCTACAGCGCGGCTGGGTGGAGCA
Source organism: Pseudoduganella sp. (assembly GCA_021323265.1). Taxonomy (GTDB): domain Bacteria; phylum Pseudomonadota; class Gammaproteobacteria; order Burkholderiales; family Burkholderiaceae_D; genus Rugamonas. Next base: position 34,277 of record JAJTCO010000035.1, read on the forward strand.
GGACCTGGACAGCCGCGCGCTGCAGGTACCGCCCACGGGGCAGCGCCAGATGCTGGCCGCCTTCGGGCTAAGCAGTGCTTAAGATTTTGCTAAGATGATGTGGTTTCCTGAACCTATCGGAGACTCCGGTCGTGAAAAAATTCATCCGTGAAAACAAAGGCTTCATCGTCTTCCTGCTGACCCTGGGCGTGTTCCGCACCGCCATCGCCGACTGGAATCCGATCCCCTCGGCCTCCATGCATCCGAACCTGCTGGAAGGCGACGTGGTGTTCGTCAACCGCGTCGCCTACGACCTGAAGGTGCCGCTGACCGACCTGTCCGTGAGCCGCCTGGGCGAGCCGCAACGGGGCGACGTGGTCACCTTCTTTTCGCCGCTGGACCGCACGCGCCTGATCAAGCGCGTGGCCGCCCTGCCCGGCGACCGCGTCGAGATCCGCAACGAGCGCCTGATCATCAACGGCAAGGCGTCCGCGTACGCCGTGCTGGGCGACGCGGTGGAGCGCATCGAGCAGGTGGGCGAGCTGACGGCGCTGCAGCTGCAGGAGCACAACGCCAGCGCCAGCTACAGCATCCAGGTGCTGCCGCAAGTGGCGGCCAAGCGCGATTTCGGCCCCGTCACGGTGCCGGCCGGCAGCTACCTGATGCTGGGCGATAACCGCAACAACAGCCACGACTCGCGCTACATCGGCTTCGTGCCGCGCGAACTGCTGATCGGGCGCGCCGAACGCATCCTGGTGTCGGCCGACATCACCGGCAACTGGATGCCGCGCACCGACCGTATCGGCATGAGCCTGCGGCCATGATCGAATTCCAGGGACTGTCCAAGCGCTACGGCGATTTTCCCGCCGTGCAGCCGCTCACGCTCACCGTGCGGCGCGGCGAAGTGTTCGGCTTCCTTGGACCCAATGGCGCCGGCAAGACCACCACCATCCGCATGATGATGGGCATCCTGGTGCCCAGCGCCGGCCGCGTGCTGGTCGATGGCCTCGATTGCCAGGCCGACGCCGCCCAGGTCAAGCGCCACGTCGGCTACCTGCCCGACAACCCGATCTTTTATGACTTCCTGCGTGGACGCGAGATCCTGCAGTTCGTGGCGGAGATGCACGGCATGGCGCGCCGCGCCGCCATCGAACGCGCCGCACAGCTGCTGCAGGAGTTCGGGCTGCAGGAGGCGAGCGAGGAGTTCGCCGTGAACTATTCCATGGGCATGAAGAAGAAACTCGGCCTGGCCTGCGCCCTGGTGCACGACCCGGCCGTGCTGATCCTTGACGAACCGATCAACGGGCTCGATCCGCGCGCCGCGCGCGACGTGCAGGACCGGCTGGTGGCCAGCGCCGCCGCCGGCAAGACCATCTTCGTCTCCACCCACCTGCTCGACATGGCGCAGCGCATGTGCAACCGGGTCGGCATCATCAACCGTGGCGCCCTGGTGGCCACCGGTTCGCTGGAGGAGCTGCGCGGCGCCAGCAGCGACAACAGCACGCTGGAAGAACTGTTCCTCAAGCTCACCGACGAAGACAGCCTGGCGGCATGATGGAGCTGCCCAGCGCGCCCCGTGCATTCTGGCTGCTGGCCAGGCTGCGGCTGCTGCGCCTGCTGAACATCGCCCACGGCCTGCGCTTGCGCAAGGGACGTGCCGCCAGCGGGCGCCACGCCACGCCGGCCAAGAAAGGCGCGCGCTGGGTGGTCGGCGCCGTGCTCTCGGCCTTCATGCTGTTCGCCTTCCTCAATACCGCCAGCACGGCGCTGCTGAATATGCAGTGCCGCCTGCCGACAGGCAGCCAGTGCCTGGCCGCCGATGCCGACGCCGCGCCGCGCCTGGCCATGCGCGCGGCGCGCAGCGAACTGCAGGCGGGGCCCTTCCATCCGGTGCTGATGCAGGCCGTCGTGATGCAGGCCAGCCTGCTCTTTGCCATCGCCTTCCTGCTCCCCCTGGGCAACAAGGAGCTGGCGAAGCCGGACTGGGACCTGGAGTGGCTGGTGACACTGCCGATGCAACGGCGCACGCTGCTGCTGGCGCGCATCGCCGAACGCACGCTGGCCAACCCCTCCGGCATCCTGGCGCTGTGGCCGATGTGCACGGCCGTCGCCTGGCACTCCGGCTACCGCTGGAGCGCGCCGCTGCTGGCCGCCGCCTGCACGCTGCCGCTGCTGGCCTGCGCGGCCGCGCTGCGCACCGTGGCCGACACCGGCTTGCGCCTGCGCCTGGCGCCTTCGCAGCTGCGCAACCTGCAGGCCGTCGCCTCGGTGTGCAGCCTGCCGCTGATGTACCTTGCCATGTCGCTGGCCATGCCCACCGCCACCCTGACGCTGGGCTGGGCGGCCCGCTTCCCGGCATGGACCCTGTGGGCCCCGCCCGGCCTGGCCATGCAGGCGCTGAACGCGCGCGACGCCGTACAGGCCCTGGCGTATGGCGCCCTGCTGGCGGCGCAGACGGCGCTGCTGGTCTGGCTCGCCCTGCGCCTGCTGCACGCCTTGCTGGCAGAGGGCGTGGTGGCCAGCGGCACGCGCGAAACTGGCCGCGGCGGCAACGGCGCGCGCGCCGCGGCGCGGCCGGCCGGCTTTGCCCTCGGTACGCCGCTGCAGCGGCGCGAACTGCGCCTGCTCAGCCGCGACCGCAACTTCCTGGTGCAAAGCCTGCTGATCCCCCTGATCATTTTCGGCAGCCAGCTGGTGCTCAACGGCCAGGTGGAAAACATGGACCAGTTCCTCGGCAACCCGGCCCTGCTCTCCTCCGTCGCATTCGGCCTGGGCGCCTACGTCCTCATGCTGTCGGCCTTCCAGACCATCAATACCGAGGGCCACGCGCTGTGGATGCTCTACACCTACCCGCACACGATCGGCAGCATGCTGGCGGAAAAGGCGCAGCTCTGGTCGATGCTGGCCCTGCTCTACCCGCTCACCGTGTTCGCCATGGGCCTATGGTTCGGCGTGCCGGCCGACGGCGCGCTGCTGGCGCAGGCCGTGCTGGTACTGGCGGGTATCCCGATCTTCGCCGCCATCGCCGTGGCGCTGGGGGTGTGGGCCTGCGATCCGCTGGCGCAGGACACGCATGCGCGCGTGCGCCCCACCTTTGCCTACGCCTATTTGATCCTGTCCTCGCTCTACACTTTTGCGCTGAACAGCCGCGCGTGGCATGTACGGCTGGCCGCCATCGTGCTGCTGGCCGCACTGGCGCTATCGCTCTGGCAGCGCGCGCGCGACAGCCTGCCCTACCTGCTCGACCCGAGCGCCGCGCCGCCGCCGCGCGTGTCGGCTTCGGACGGCATCATGGCGGCCATCCTGTTCTTCCTGCTGCAGTTGCTGGTACTGGGCGCGCTGCACCTGGCGGGCAAACCGCCCTCGCTGCAGGGCGCCACCTTCGCCTTCGCCCTTGCCGGCGCCATTGTCTACGCGCTGGCGCGCCTGGTGTACTGGCGCAGCGGCACCAGCGGCGTGCCGCGCCTGTGGCAAGGCGCCTGGCGCGACGCACGCGCCAGCGCGCTGGCCTGGGGTGTCCTGATGGCGTTGCCCGCCCTGGCTGCCGGCGCACTCTGGCTGGCGCTCCTGCGCCACCTCGGCCTGATGCCGGCACCGCCCGCGTCCGCCGCGCTGGCGTGGCTGGTGCCGCTGGCGGTGCTGGCCGCGCCGCTGTTCGAGGAATTCATCTTCCGCGGCCAGGTGTTCGGCGGCCTGCGCCGCTCGCTGCCGCTGCTGCCCGCGCTGGCCGCCAGCGCGGCACTGTTTGCCGTCATCCATCCGCCGCACGCGATGGCGCCGGTGTTCGTGCTGGGCCTGTGCACCGCCTATGCGGCCGAGCGCAGCAGGTCGCTGCTGGCGCCCATGCTGGCGCACGCCCTGTACAACGCGGGCATGCTGCTCCTGCAATGAAAAAAGCGGTGGCCTGTTGCCAGGACCACCGCAAGGAAGAACGCCATGGGGGCGTTAAACGGAGGTAAGTTGTATCAGCTGCCTTGGCGCGACACCATCCACGCCACGAACGCTTCGCGGTTGCGCGAGCAGATCAGCACCTTGCCGCGCCCGGAAAAGCGCAGCACCATGCCTTCGCCGCTGGTCACCGAGTTGACCAGGTTGCCCAGCAGGCCGCCGCCGGAGCGCGTCGCCACCGCCAGCTCGTAGCGCAGCGCGCTGTCCCAGGCCACGACGTGGGCGTTGTCGATCACGACTTCCTTGCCCGGCTCCACCTGGACTTCATGCAGGGCGCCAAAGCCCGACACCACCAGTTGGCCCTGGCCGGCCGACTCGGTGATGAAGAAGCCGCCGCTCTGGCCGAAGATGGCGTTGCCCAGGTTCTGGGTGCGCACGCGCAGGTCGACGCCGCTGCTGGCGGCGACGAAGGCGCCATCGCTGATCATGTACTGCTGCGCGCCCACTTCCAGCACGCGCATCGCGCCCGGCAGGTTAGGCGAGAGCAGGCAGTTGCCGTCGCCGCCCGTCGCTTCGATGTTCTGCTGGAAGAAGGACTCGCCGTTGGCCAGGGAGCGCATCAGCGCGCCGCCCAGGCCACCGCGCATCTTGCCCTTCAGCTCAAGGGTGGAATCCATCATCACCATCGCATTCGATTCGCAGAAGATGCGTTCACCCTGCTTCAACGACACCTGCAGGAAGGGATCGATATCCCCGCTCACGGTAAAACTGGTCATGGCATCAGGCTTTCAGTTCGAGTTTCTTGTGGCGGATCGAGGACCACAGCGAGGCGACGATGAAGGCCACGCCAATCAGGCCGGTCACCACTTCCGGAATATGGAACTTCATGCTGGCCAACATGATCACGGCCAGGATGCCGATCGCATAGTGCGCGCCGTGCTCCAGGTAGACATACTCTTCCAGCGTGCCCTTGTGCACCAGGTAGACCGTCATCGAACGCACGAACATGGCGCCGATGGCCAGGCCCAGCATGATGATCACGACGTCGTTGGTGATGGCGAAGGCGCCGATCACGCCGTCGAAGGAGAACGACGCATCGAGCACTTCCAGGTACAGGAAGCCGCCGATACCGCCACGCTTGACCAGCTCGCCGGCATTGACGCCGCCTTCCTCTTCCTTTTCCAGCCAGGTCGACAACGCATCCACGGCAACGTAGATCAGCAGGCCCCACATGCCGGCCACCAGTACGATGAACTTCTGCGATTCTTCCACGATGCCCAGTGCGCCCAGCAGCACGCCCATCGAGATCATGATGGCGATCGAGGACACCTTGCCCAGCGCGCCCAGCTTGCGCTCGACGTGGCCCAGCCAGTGCATCTGCTTTTCATGGTCGAAGATGAAGTTCAGGAACACCATCAGCAGGAACATGCCGCCAAACGCCGCCACTTCCGCATGGTGGTTGGTCAGGTGCGTCGAGAAGGCCTTCGGATCGTTGATGGCCAGCGTCCACACGTCCGGAATGCTCAGGTCCGCCGCCACGGCCACGATCACCAGCGGGAACACCAGGCGCATGCCGAACACCGCGATGATGATGCCGACGCCGAGGAACAGCTTTTGCCAGAACTCGTCCCAGGTTTTCAGGACGGAGGCGTTGACCACCGCATTGTCGAAGGAGAGCGAAACTTCCATTACGCTCAGAATGAAGGCGATCCACAGCGCAGCCAATGCGCCGCTGATGCCGGTTTGTTGGTATCCCCACCAGCCTGCTACCGCAAGACAGATGAAGGAGACCAGGAACGAAACCCTGAAGTGCTTCATCGGTTTACCCTTTCTTGTTGATTAATCCGGCAAGTCTAAGGGTAGCATGCCATTTTAAAAATAGAAGATAATCGAAGTATTACTTCGGAAAAACAGAAACATCGAACACACCATGAAAACCACGGGCCTGAACTTCCGCCACCTCTACTTCTTCCGCACGGTCGCCGCCGAAGGCAGCGTGACCCGGGCGGCGGAGCGCCTGGGCCTGGCCATCCAGACCGTCAGCACGCAGATCGCCGCCCTCGAGCAGGCGGTCGGCAAGTCCCTGCTCACCCAGCAGGGGCGCCGCCTGGTGCCGACCGAGGCCGGGCGCGTGGCGCTCACGTACGCCGAGCAGATCTTCCAGCTGGGCGACCGCATGCAGGAAGCCCTGGCCGAGGTGGACGCCGTCAAGGTCCGCCTGGCGGTCGGCATCTCCGACGCCATGCCCAAGCTGATCGCCGCCCACTACCTGGAGGCGGCGCTGCCGCCCAACCAGGCGGTGCGCCTCGTCTGCACGGAAGGCGAGTTCGACGCCCTGCTGGCCGAACTGGCGCTGCACAAGCTTGACGTGGTGCTGACCGACCGCCCGGTGCGCGCCAGCTCGTCGCTGCGCGTGTTCAGCCACCTGCTGGGCGAAAGCGAGATGCAGCTGTTCGGGGCGCCGGCCCTGGCGCGCCAGTATGGCAAGCACTTCCCCGCCAGCCTGAATGGCGCCCCCTTGCTGCTGCCGACGCGTAACACGGCCTTGCGCGGCCGCATCGACGCCTGGCTGCTGGAACAGGGCGTACGGCCGGACGTGGTGGGGGAATTCGAGGACAGCGCCATGCTCAACACCTTCGGCCGGCGCGGCATGGGGCTGTTCTTTGCGCCGGCGGCGCTGGCCGGCGACATGCTGGAGCAGTTCGGCGCCCTGCCGGTGGGGCCGGCGCCCGAGCTGCGCGAGCAGTTCTACGCCATTTCCAGCGAGCGGCGCATCAGCCACCCCGTGGTCGAGCGGATGCTGAGTACTTCGCCGCGATAGCCTGCAGGCCGGCGCCCGCGTAATCCATCATGTCGTCCACCAGGCCGTCCACGTCGCCCAGCGACGGGAACAGGCTAGTGCGCATTTCGCGCGGCGCCACCAGCAGCGCCAGGCATGGCGCCATCATCAGGAACAGGGCGCGCTGCAGGCCGGGCGTGCTCGGCGGCAGGCCGGTGATCTCGGAGGCCAGCGCCACCATCAGCATCGCCTTCGGGGCGATCGCCTTGTGCACCAGTGCCGGCGCGTGCGCGGTGGGCGCCATCAGTTCGCGGATCACGACCCGCGCCCCCCAGTGCGCCTGCGGGCCGGTGGCGCGCTGCACGATGCCGCGCAAGATCACGCGCAGCTTGTCGCGCGGCGCCAGCGCGCGTGCCGCGATTTCCTGCATCTCTTCCAGTTTCAGCAGATGATGGTGGGCCTCCACCAGCACCGCCTCGTACAGCGCGCCGCGGCTACCGAAATGGTAGTTGACGGCGGCGACGTTGGTGCCGGCGCGGGCGCAGATCTCCTTGCTGGTGGCGTCGGCAAAGCCGCGCTCCGCAAAGACCTGGCCCGCCACGTCGAGCAGCACCTGGCGGGTGGCGTCGCCATCCTGGCGGCTGGCGCGCACGGCAGTCTTGTTGTGGGCTTTTTGCATGATGCGCATTGTACGCCACACATAATTCAAATCCAAATTTGAATTTGATGTAGAATTGGCCGCAGGAGGTTCCGCCATGAACAAGAAAATTGTGGGAATTGCCGTCCTGGCCACTGCCGCGGCGGCCGGCGCAGCGTGGTACGGGACCCGGCCGGCGCCCGAGGCGCGCGAACTGGTCCTGTACGGCAACGTCGACTTGCGCCAGGTGGCGCTGGCCTTCCCCGCCAGCGAGCGCATCGCGCACGTGTTTGCCGAAGAGGGGCAGCGCGTGAAGGCGGGCGCGGTGCTGGCCCAGCTCGACACGCGCGGCCTGCGCCTGCAGCTGGCGCAGGCGCAAGCGCAGGCACAGGCTCTGCAGCAGGCGCTGGCGCGGCTGCAGTCGGGCACCCGGCCGGAAGAAGTGGCACAGGCGCGGGCCCGCACCGCCGCGGCGCAGGCCGACGCCGAACTGGCGCGCCAGCAGCTGGCGCGCGTGCTGGCCGTGCAGCAGGACAGCGCCGGGCGCGCCGTCAGCGCGCAGGATGCCGATGCCGCCCAGGCACGCGCCAAGGCGGCGCAGGCGCAGCTGGAACAGGCGCGCCAGGGGCAGGTGCTGGCCCAGCAGGGGCCGCGCCGCGAGGACATCGCCCAGGCCGAGGCGCAGCTGGCGGCGGCGCAGGCAGCCGTCGCGCTGCTGCAGCACCAGCTGGAGGAAGCGACCCTGAAGGCGCCGGTCGACGCGCTGGTGCGGGCGCGCCTGATGGAAGCGGGCGACATGGCTTCGCCGCAGCGCCCCGTGTATACGCTGACCATCGCCGACCCGAAATGGGTGCGCGCCTACGTGCGCGAAACGGACCTGGGCCGCATCCGGCCGGGCATGGCCGCCGGCATCGCCATCGACAGCCTGCCGGGCAAGACGCTGCCGGGCAAGGTGGGCTACATCTCCTCGGTGGCGGAGTTCACGCCCAAGACCGTGCAGAGCGAGGACTTGCGCACCGCCCTGGTCTACGAAGTGCGCGTGCTGGCCGAGGACAAGGCGGACGTGCTGCGCATGGGCATGCCGGCCACGGTGCGCATCGCTTTCGGCCAATGACATGGAATCGGCCGTACTGAGCGCGCGCAACCTGTCGCGCCACTTCCTGGCCAAAGGTGCAGCGGCGCCGGTGGTGGCGCTGGCCGACGTCTCGCTCGACGTGCCGGCCGGCGCCCTGAGCGCGCTGGTGGGGCCGGACGGCGCGGGCAAGACCACCTTGCTGCGCATGGCGGCCGGCCTGCTGGCGCCCAGCGCCGGCACGCTGTCGGTGCTCGGCATCGACGTGGCGGCCCAGCCGCAGAAGGTGCAGGACCGCATCAGCTACATGCCGCAGCGCTTCGGCCTGTACGAAGACCTGAGCGTGCAGGAGAACATGGACCTGTATGCCGACCTGCACGGCGTGCCGCCGCAGCAGCGGCGCGAACGTTTCGCGCGCCTGCTGCACATGACGGACCTGGCCCGCTTCACCACGCGGCCGGCAGGCAAGCTCTCCGGCGGCATGAAGCAAAAACTCGGGCTGGCCTGTACCCTGGTGCGCCTGCCGCGGCTGCTGCTGCTCGACGAACCCACTGTCGGCGTCGATCCCCTGTCGCGGCGCGAGCTGTGGCAGATCGTGCAGCAGCTGGTGGAGCAGGAACAGCTGTCGGTGATCGTCAGCACGTCCTATATGGACGAGGCGGAGCGCTGCCAGCAGGTGTTCGTCATGCACGAGGGGCGGCTGCTGGCGGCCGGGCCGCCGGCCGCGCTGCGCGCGCAGGCGGATGGCCTGTGCTTTGCGGCGGCGCCGCGCGGCAACGACTCGGCGCGCGCCCTGCAGGCGCGCCTGATCGACGCGCGCGACGCGGTAATCGACGCGGTGCCCGAGGGCGGACAAGTGCGCTTCGTGCGGCGCGCCGGCGCCAAGGACGATGCGCTGGCGCCGCTGCTCGGCGGCGTGCCGCCCAGCCCGGTGCCGGCACGGCTGGAGGACGGCTTCATGATGCTGCTGCGCGCCGCGCCGGCGCCGGCGGCGCAGGCAGCCAGTGCGGCGCCGCACGCCACGGGGGCGTCCGCGCCGTCCGCCGCCCCGATGATCGAGGTGCGCGACCTGGTGCGCAAGTTCGGCGACTTCACGGCCGTCGCCAGCACCAGCTTCAGCGTCGCGCGCGGCGAGATCTTCGGCCTGCTCGGTCCCAACGGCGCCGGCAAGACCACCACCTTCCGCATGCTGTGCGGCCTGCTGCCGGCCAGTTCAGGCTTCCTGCAGGTGGCCGGCGTCAACCTGCGCCATGCCCGCGCCCATGCCCGCGCCAAGGTCGGCTACGTGTCGCAGAAGTTCGCCCTGTACGGCAATCTCACCGTGGCCGAGAACCTCGACTTCTTCGGCGGCGCCTATGGCCTGTACGGCAAGCGCCTGAAACAGCGCACCGCCCAGGTGCTCGACGAATTCCAGCTGCGCGGGCAGGAGGGCACGCCCAGCGGCCAGCTGCCGGGCGGCTTCAAGCAACGCCTGGCCATGGCCACCGGCCTGCTGCACGAACCGGAAGTACTGTTCCTGGACGAACCCACCAGCGGCGCCGACCCGCTGGCGCGCCGCGAATTCTGGCGCCGCATCACCAGCCTGTCCGAACAAGGGGTCACGGTCGTGGTTACCACCCACTTCATGGAAGAAGCGGAATACTGCGACCGCATCGTCATCCAGGACGCCGGCAAGCTGCTCGCCATCGGCACGCCGCTCGAGGTGCGCACCCAGGCCGGCGGGGCAGCCAATATGGAAGACGCCTTCATCGCCATCGTCGAGCGGCACCGCAACGGGAGCGCGGCATGAGCGCGGCCTGGCGCACGCGCCTGGCGGCACTGGTGCGCAAGGAATTCCGCCAGCTGCTGCGCGACGCGTCGAACCTGGCGATCGGCGTCTTCCTGCCCATCGTCCTGATCCTGATCTTCGGCTACGGCTTGTCGCTGGACGTCAAGCACGCGCCCATCGCCATCGTGATGGAAGACAGCTCGCCGACCGCGCACGACGCCGTGGCGGGCCTGACCCTGTCGCCCTCCTTCGAACCGCTGCAGGTGGCCTCCATGCATGACGCGCAAGTGCTGCTGCGCGAACGGCGCGTCGACGCCATCGTGCGCGTGCCCGCCACCTTCACGCGCGACGTCGGCGCCGGCGACGCCGCCGTGCAAGTGATCGTGCACGGCGCGGAAGCCAACCGCGCCAGCATCATCCTCAACTACGCCGTCGGCGCGCTGCAGCAGTGGGAGGCGCGCCGCGCCGAACGCCTGGGCAGTGCGGCACGTCCAGACGCCCTGCCCCGCAACGGCGCCGTGCGCATCGAGCAGCGCATGTGGTACAACAGCGCCAACACCAGCACCTGGTATCTGGTGCCGGGCCTGATTGTCTTGATCATGACGCTGGTGGGCGCCTTCCTCACCGCACTGGTGATGGCGCGCGAATGGGAGCGCGGCACGCTGGAGGCGCTGTTCGTCACCCCGGTGCGGCCGGTGGAAATCCTGCTGGCCAAGATCATTCCCTACTTTTGCGTCGGCATGCTGGGGCTGTTCCTGTGCCTGGCCGCCGCCCGTTTCCTGTTCCACGTGCCGATGCAGGGTTCCTTGCTGGTGATTGTCCTTGCCTCCATGCTCTACCTGGTCGTCGCCGTCGGCATCGGCCTGCTGATCTCGTCGGTCACGCGCAACCAGTTCCTGGCCAGCCAGCTCGCGCTGGTGAGCAGCTTCATGCCCACCCTGATGCTGTCGGGCTTCCTGTTCGACCTGCGCAACGTGCCGCTGGTGGTGCAGGCGGTGGGGCGCGTGCTGCCGGCCACCTACTTCATGGAACTGGTGAAGACGCTGTTCCTGGCCGGGAACGTCTGGCCGCTGATCCTGCGCAACTGCGCCATCCTCGCCGCGTACGCCGTGCTGCTGCTGGCCATTGCGCGCGCGGTCACCCGCAAACGATTGGACTGAGGCCGCCATGATGGAATTGTTCCGCCATATTGCCGTCATCGTCCGCAAGGAATTCCTGGCCGTGCTCAAGGACCCGAAGAGCCGCGCCATCCTGGTGGTGCCGGCCATCGTGCAAAGCCTGCTGTTCGGCTACGCGGCCACCTACGACCTGACCCGCGTGCCATACGCGCTGCACGACGCCAGCCGCAGCGCCGCCTCGGCCGCGCTGCTGGCCAAGCTCGATGCCAGCGGCACGCTCGAGCGCAGCGTCACCTTCGCCACGCAGGACGCGCTGAGCGCCGCCATCGACAGCCAGCAGGCGCTGCTGGCCATCAGCATTCCCGCCGACTTCGAGCACCGGCTGTACGCGGGCGAACCGGCGCCGCTGCAGGTGGTCCTGGACGGGCGCAACTCGAACACTGCCGGCTCCGCCGGCGCCCACCTGGGCGCGGTGGTGGCCGACTTCAACCGCCAGTGGCGCGTGCAGCACGGCGCTCCCGCACCGGCGCTGAGCATCGCGTCGCGCGCCTGGTTCAACCCTAACCTGGAGACGCGCTGGTACCTGATGCCTGGCCTGATCGCAGCGCTCAGCATGCTGCAAACGCTGCTACTCACGGCCCTGTCGGTGGCGCGCGAACGCGAACAGGGCACCTTCGACCAGTTGCTGGTGACGCCGCTCACGCCGACCGAGATCATGCTTGGCAAGGCGCTGCCGCCCATCATGATCGGCTTGCTGCAATCGACCATGATCCTGCTGGTGACGCGGCTCTGGTTCGGCGTGCCAATGGCCGGTTCGCTGCTCTCCCTGTACGCCGCGCTGGCCCTGTTCACGGTGGCCAGCGTCGGCATCGGCCTGTCGATCTCCGCCGTCTCGCTGAACATGCAGCAAGCCATGCTGTACACCTTCGTGCTTCTGATGCCGATGATGCTGCTCTCGGGCCTGACCACGCCGGTGCGCAACATGCCGCAGGCGCTGCAGGCGGCCACCATGGCCAACCCGCTGCGCTTTGCCATCGACATGGTGCAGCGTATCTACCTGGAAGGGGCGCCGCTGGCCGCGCTCTGGACCAGCATGGTGCCGCTGTGCGTGATCGCCCTTCTCACCCTGCCGCTGGCGGCCTGGCTGTTCCGCCACCGCCTTGCCTGAACAGGAATCGCCATGAAACGCTCGCTTGCCTCCCTGCTCTGCCTCTCGCTGGCCGCCTGCGCGGCCGGCCCGGACTTCCGCGCGCCCGAGGTGGCCGCACCCGCCGCCTACGGCGACTGGCATGGCGGCGCGCCGTCCTTGCGCGACACCGGCCTGGCGGCCGGCACCGCGCAATCGTTCGCGCGCTTTGCCGACCCCGTGCTGGCGCAACTGCAGGAACAGGCCATGCAGGCCAGCTTCGACGTGCGCACGGCCACCTTGCGCTTCGCGCAAAGCCGCCTGGCGCGTAATGTGGTGGCCAGCGCGCAAGGGCCGCAGTTGGCGGCGCGCGCCGCGGCAACGCGCCAGCGCCAGTCGGAATCGGGCGCAGGCACGCGCCTGGTCGACGCCATTAGCCCGGCCAACCGCGACGCCCTGATCGAGCACCTCAGCGATCCCTTCATGCTGTACCAGGCCGGCCTGGACGCCAGCTGGGAACTGGACCTGTGGGGACGCGTGCGGCGCAGCGTGCAGGCCGCCGACGCCGGCATGGCCGAAGCGAGCTCGCTGCTGCGCGAAGTGCAACTGGCGGTGCGGCTGGAGGTGGCGCGCAATTACTACGAGCTGCGCGCCGCCCAGCAGCAGCACGCCTGGCTGCAGGACGAACTGGCCGCGGCACGCGACATGGCGGCGCTCGCCGATGCGCGCCAGCGCGGCGGCCTGGCAAGCGACCTGGAGGCCGAGCAGCAGCGCTTGGCGCTGGCCGACCTGGCGGGGCGCCTGCCCGCCCAGCTTGAAGCGCAAGCCGCGGCCATCAACCGCCTGACCCTGCTGCTGGCGCAACCGCCCGGTGCGCTGCAGGCGCAGCTGGCCCTTGCCAGCGGTGCGCCGCTGCGCGGCCCCGACCTGGCGCTGGGCGTGCCGGCCGAAGTGATGCGCCACCGCCCCGACATCCAGGCCGCCGAAGCGCGCCTGCAGGCCGCCACGGCCCGCATCGGCGTCGCCGTGGCCGACCTCTACCCGCGCGTCACGCTCGGCCTCTCCTTCGGCGCGGAAGCGCTGGCGACGGGCAAGTTCGGCGAATGGGGCAGCCGCCAATGGTCGCTCGGCCCCAGCCTGCACCTGCCGCTGTTCGACAACGGCCGGCGCCGCGCCGTGGTGGAACTGCGCACACTGGAGCAGCAGGAGGCGGCCATCGCCTTCCAGAAGACCGTGCTCGGCGCCTGGCACGAGATGGACGACGCCCTCTCGGCCTACGCCGCCGAACGCCAGCGCCAGCAAGCCCTGGCCGCGCGTGAAGCCAGTGCGCGCGCCACGCTGGCGCTGGCCCAGGCGCGCGCCCGGCACGGCCTGGGCGACACCCTGCCCGTGCTGCAGGCCCAGCGCGCCCTGCTGGCGGTGCAGCGCGAACGCGGCGCCAGCGAGGCGGCCCTGGCCTTGCGCCTGCTGCGCATCTGCAAGGCCAGCGGACTGGCGCCGCAGCCAGATTTCCAATAGGCAATTGCAAAAATGCGCAAGGGGGTAGCCGGGTCGGCTAAGATAGAGGTTTTGGACTCCCCGCCTTAGGGCGCTTATGGACAACCTTCTACTCGTCGCCTTCGCACTCTTCCTCGTAGCACTGAACGGCTTTTACGTGGCCGCCGAATTCAGCATCGTCACCCTGCGCCGCACCCGCGTGCGCGCCATCGCCAAGACCCAGGGCCTGCGCGGCCGCATCCTCGCCAAGGTGCACGGCCAGCTCGACGCCTACCTGTCCGCCTGCCAGCTGGGCATCACGCTCGCCTCGCTCGGCCTGGGCTGGATCGGCGAGCCCGCCTTCGCCCGCCTGCTGGAACCGCTCCTGGTCGCCGTGGGCATCACCGCGCCGGAAATCGTGCACGGCATCTCCTTCGTATTCGCCTTCGTCACCATCTCCTTCCTGCACATCGTGGTGGGCGAGCTGGCGCCGAAATCGCTGGCCATCCGCCTGCCGGAAGCGGTCGCGCTGTGGAGCGCGCTGCCGCTGTACGCCTTCTACTGGGCCATGTACCCGGCCATCTGGATGCTCAACCAGAGCGCCAACTGGGTGCTGCGCCTGGCCGGCCTGGGCGACGCCGGCGGCCACGAGTCGCACTATTCGAACGAAGAGCTGAAGCTGATCCTGCGCACCAGCCAGCCGGGCGAGGCGTTCAACAAGGACGAGCGCAACATCCTGGCCAACTCGCTCGACTTCTCGCAGTTGCGCGTGGCCGACCTGATGCGCCCCATCAACGAAGTGATCGCCCTGCACGCCGACCGCACGATCGAGGAAAACCTCGATACGGTGGTGCGCAACCGCTTCAGCCGCTATCCCTACTTCGACGAACAGGGCGACAGCGTACTGGGCGTGGTGCACCTGAAGGACCTGTTCTTCGCGCTGCAGTCGCGCAAGGAGATCAAGAGCCTGGCGGGCATCCTGCGCCCGGTGGAAACCATCTCGGCGCGCACCCCGGCGCTGGAACTGTTCCGCCGCTTCAAGGATGGCGCGCCGCACTTCGCCCTGATCGGCGAAAAAGGCAAGCGCCCGGTCGGCTTCCTGACCCTGGACAACCTGCTGGGCGCGATGGTGGGCGAGATCCACGACGAATTCCGCCTCAATGAAAACGACTGGCTCAAGCAGCCGGACGGCGCCCTGATCGGCAAGGCCAGCCTGCCCATCTTCTCGCTGGAACGCGCGCTGGGCGTCGACATCGAGAACGAGGAACTGGGCCTGGAAGAAGTGGAGTCGGTGGGCGGCCTGATCATGCTCAAGCTGGGCGACATTCCGAAACAGGGCCAGCGCGTCGAGTTCGACACCTTCGACCTGGTGGTGAAGAAGATGAGCGGCCCGCGCATCCTGCTGGTGAAGGTGATCCCGCGCCTGCTGCCGCCCGACTCCGACGAGCAGGACTGACGCGCCGGCGCCGCGGCACGGTCATGCGACCGGTTTGACGTTGGTCCAGTTCCTGAGCAGGCCCAGGGCCACGGCCAGCAGGGTCGGACCGATGAACAGGCCGACAAAGCCGAAGGCCAGCACGCCCCCCATCACGCCCAGCAGCACCAGCGCGAACGGCAGACTGGAGCCGCGCGAGATGAGGATGGGCTTGACCACGTTGTCGACGCCGCTGATGATGACCAGGCCGTACACCACCATGAAGATGCCCCAGCCGGTCATGCCCTGCGAGAACAGCCAGATCGAGGCGCCGCCCCAGATCAGCGGCGGACCCACCGGCACCAGCGAGAAAATGAAGGTGACCACCGACAGCAGCGCCACGGCCGGCACGCCGGCAATCAGGAAGCCGAGCGCCGCCACCGCCGCCTGCGCCAGTGCGGTGCCCAGCATGCCGTACATGACGCCGGTCACCGTGCGGCTCACCGTTTCGGCCACCTCCACCGCCTGTTCGCCCATGATCTTGTCCATGCCCGAAGCCAGCGCCGCGATCACGGTGTGGCCGTCGCGGTACAGGAAGAAGGAGACAAAGACCGCCAGGCTGACCTGGGCCACGCCCGCGCCCAGCACGATGCCGCTGTTCAGCAGGATATCGCGCACCGGCTCCATGTAGCGCCGGGCGAGCGCCACCAGTTCCTCCTTGCTGCTCATGATCTGGCGCAGGTAGGCGTCGACCGACTCCCCCACCAGCGGCAACTGGCGCAGCCAGGCCGGCGGTTCGAAGTGCCCCGAATCGAGCGCGTCGCGCGCGCCGTGGTAGAAGTGGGTCACGCTGTCGGCGATATTCCACGTCACCAGCGACAGCGGCACCAGGATCACCAGGATCAGCGACACCGTCATCACGGCGGCGGCCAGCGTATGGCGCCCGTCCAGGCGGCCCAGCAGGCGCTGGTACAGCGGCCAGCTGGATATGGCGATGGCGGCGGCGAACAGGATGCCGGCCAGGAAGGGGCGCAGGACGTACAGGCAGCCAATGACAAGGAAGACGATGGCGGCCAGCCGGCTATAGGGCTGAAATCTTTTTTCCATGCCGTAAGCTTAGCAGGAAAATAAAAAGCGGCCCGCTTAGGGGCCGCTTAAGGCGGGAGCGCTCCCTCAGCTTGCCAGCAGCAGCTTCAGGTCGTGCACGATCGGCGCCGGACCGCCGCCGTGGCGCAGGAACAGGCGGATCTTGCCGTTCTTGTCGAACACATAGCTGCCGGCCGTGTGGTCGATGGTGTAGCTGTCCGCCGTCTTGCCCGCCACCTTCTGGTAGAAGACCTTGAACTCCTTGGCCGTGGCGGCGGTCTGCTCCGGCGTGCCGTACAGGCCGACGAAGCGCGGATCGAAGCCCGGCACGTACTGCGCCAGCAGTTCCTGCGTGTCGCGCTCGGGATCGAGCGTGGCGAACAGCACCTGCACCTTGTCCGCATCGGGACCGAGCTCCTTCATCACGGCCGACATTTCCGCCATGGTGGTCGGGCACACGTCCGGGCAGTGCGTGAAGCCGAAGAACAGCACCACCACCTTGCCCTTGTAGGACTCCAGCGTGACCGGCTTGCCGGTATGGTCGTTCAGGGAGAAGCCCTTGCCGTAGCCCAGGCCCGTGAGGTCGGTGTTTTCGAATTTGAGCTGCTGCTCGCCGCATGCCGACAGGACGGCCAGCGCGAGCAGCATGGACAGTGCCGCAAACAGTTTTTTCATGATCAGAGCTTGATGTAGTGGTCGACCAGCAGCGCCGCGAACAGCAGCGAGAGGTAGATGATGGACCAGGCGAAGGCCTTGCGCGCCACGATGTCGCTGTAGTGCTTGTAGATGCGCCAGCCGTAGTACAGGAACACCGCGTTCAGCACGATCGCGCTGCCCAGGTAGATCAGGCCGCTCATCTTCACCGCGAACGGCAGCAGCGTGGTCGCGGCCAGGATGATCGAATACAGCCAGATGTGGAAGGCGGTAAAGCCCATGCCGTGCGTGACGGGCAGCATCGGCAGGCCGGAGCGCTCGTAGTCGGCGCGGCGGTACATGGCCAGCGCCCAGAAGTGCGGCGGGGTCCAGACGAAGATGATCAGCACCAGCAGCCAGGCCTGCATCGGCACGTCGTTGGCGACGGCCGCCCAGCCCAGGGCCGGCGGCATGGCGCCGGACAGGCCGCCGATCACGATGTTCTGCGGCGTGGCCGGCTTCAGGATCATGGTGTAGATCACGGCATAGCCGACGAAGGTGACGAAGGTGAGCCACATGGTCAGCGGGTTCACCAGCTCATGCAGGATCCACATGCCGGCGCCGCCGATGACGAGCGAGAACACCACGGTCTGCGGCACGCCGATGTCGCCCATGGCCATCGGCCGGCGCGCGGTGCGCGCCATGCGCGCGTCGATTTCGCGCTCCGCCAGGCAGTTCACGGCAAACGCCGCGCCGGACAGCAGCCAGATGCCGGCCGTCGCCGCGATCACCACGCGCCAGTCGGGCAGGCCGTCGGTCGCCAGGAACATGCCGATCACGGCGCAGAAGACGGCCAACTGCGTCACGCGCGGTTTGGTCAGCGCCCAGTACTGGGCGATGCGGGAGGGGGAGGATTTCATTGTTATTGGTAGGCGGGCGCAGCGAGATACTTAGCCCTGTAGTTTATCATGGTCAGCAGCAGCACCAGGGCCGCGGCACCGGCGTTGTGCACCACCGCGATGGTGAGCGGGAAGTTGAAGTAAATGGTCGCCACGCCGGTCAACGCCTGCAGGGCCAGCACGGCGGCCAGCCAGCGCGCATGGCGCCCCAGGAAGGGCACGCGCCAGGCCTGCCAGGCGGTCAGGCCCAGCACCAGCACCACCACGGCGGCGAAATTGCGGTGCACCCAGTGGATCGCGGTCAGGGCGGCAAACGGCAGGTAATGGCCGGCGGCCGTCTTGCCCAGGTCGCGCCACAGGTGGAAGCCATGCTCGAAGTCCATTTCCGGCACCCAGGCGCCGGCGCATTTCGGGAATTCCGTGCAAGCGAGGGTGGCGTAATTGGTGCTGACCCAGGCCCCCAGGGCCAACTGCACGAACAGCACCATCAGCGACAGCACGGCAAGCGCGCGCACGCGGCGCAACCGGGCCGCGTTGCCCCAGTCGGCCCGCATGGGGGCCGCGGCCTGGTCCTGCGCGCCGGCGAACCACGCCAGCATGGCAAACAGCGACATGGCCAGCAGCAGGTGGCCCGTCACGATCACCGGCTGCAGCTTCATCGTCACGGTCAGGGCGCCGAACGCCCCGACCACGCACACCCAGAACAGCAGCAATGTGGCGAACCAGGCCGTGCGCCGGTCGCGGCGCCACCAGCCGACGATGGCCATGGCCATGATCAGGATGCCGATGGCCATGGCCAGGTAGCGGTGGATCATTTCGATCCAGGCCTTCACCACCGTGACCGGGCCGGTGGGCATCAAGGTCTCGGCGGCGACGATCTGCGCGTGTGCGATGAAGGGATTGGCTTCGCCGTAGCAGCCCGGCCAGTCCGGGCAGCCGAGGCCCGAGTCGGTCAGGCGCGTGAAGGCGCCGAACACGATCAGGTCGAACGCCACGAAGACGCCAACCCAGACCAGCTTGCGGTACTTGTCGGTATCGCGGGAAATCCAGACGATGGACAGCGGCAGCAGCGCCACCAGCAGCGCCGTGATCGCCATGTGGGCAAGGGAGTTGTGGTCCATTGCGCGCGCCTTAACCGATGGCCGAAGCCTTGAGCAGCTTGTAGATGTCCTTCTTCACCTTCGACGGATCGGCGTCTTTCGGGAAGCGCATCATCAGGTTGCCCAGCGGGTCGATCAGGAAGATGTGCTCTTCCACCTTGCCGCCCGGCTCCAGCGGCAGCCACTTGGCCACCACGTCGGCCGGCGCGCGCAGGAAGCGGGTGCCGTCGTTGACGCGCAGCATGAACGTTTCCAGCGGCTCGTTGTCGGTGATCAGCCAGACGCGCTCGATGCGCTCCGCTTCCTTGCCCTGCATGGTGCGCAGCTGGCGCATCATGAACAGCATGTCCTGGCATTTCTGGTCGCAGGCCGAGCCGCCCACCTTCACCATGATCCACTTGCCCCTGAACTCTTCCAGCGTCTGCGGCTTGCCGTCGACGCTGGTGCTGGCCATGGCCGGAATCGGATGCTGGCGCGGGTCGATCAGGTCGCCGTAGTTGGTGCGGCCTTCGGGCTTGATGAAGTAATAGGTGACATAGGACGCGATGATCGGCGCAGCGCACACCAGCAGCACCGCAAACATGCTCCAGCGGCCGCGGCGGCGCTGGTTCTCGACTTGATTAGTGTTTTCCACTTTTTCTCAACCCAGTGAATACAAAGAAAAGTACTGCCATTGCCGCCAGTGCGTACCACTGGAAGGCATAACCCTTGTGCTTGTCGGCGCCCAGCGCCGGCGCCGGCCAGTCGCGCTGCAGCGCCGCGCCCGCGCCCTGCCCCGCGTCCGGCGTGGTCTGTTCCACCACGATGGGCTGGAAACGCCAGCCGGTGGCCGCCGCCACGGCAGCGGCGTCGGCATTTTGCACGATGGCGCCCGGCGCCAGCGGCGCCGCTTCACCCAGCTGCATGACGTGGCCCGGCGCCAGGCGCGCGATGCCATCCACCACCACCGTCCCGGCAGGCGTGGCGTAGGCCGGCAGCTTGCTGCGCTCGGCCATGTCGCGCGGCAGCCAGCCGCGTGCGACCAGCACGTGCATGTCGCTGCCGGCCAGGCGCAGCGGCATCAACAGGTAGAAACCGGGCTTGCCGTGATGCGGGCGGTTATCCAGGTAGACCGGCCAGCCGGCCACCCACTCGCCCTGCAGGCGCACGCGGCGCCATTCGACGTCGGCCGCCGCCACCGGCGCCGCGCCCAGCGGCAGCGCCGCGGCGGCATTGCCGGCGGCCAGCCTGGCTTCCAGCGCCAGCTTCTGCGCGGCGCGGCCATCCTGCCAGCGCCCGGCGGCGATGCCGATGGCTACCAGCACCAGGGTCGCCAGGAAGGGGATCAGCCGAAAGCGGAATGCCATACAATGAGACCTTATCTTCCTTAGTTCCTACTTAATTACCATGAAATACTTTGTCGCCGCAGCCTTCGTGCTGATCATCGGCAGCCTGGCGTCGGCCTTCGTCAGTCTGATGCGCAGCAAGTCGGCCGACCCGAAAATGGTGCGCGCCTTCGCGCTGCGCGTGGGCTTCTCGATCGCCCTGTTCGTCACCATCCTGGTGCTGGCCAAGCTGGGCTACATCAAGCCCACCGGCATCCGCTAGGGCGCCGCAAAATACAAAAAGCCGCATCCGCACAGAGCGCGCCCTAGGGCGCGTTCTGGCCGATGCGGCTTTTTTATGCCGGTAAATTATACCCGCGTCTTACAGCCAGTACACGACGACGTACAGACCCAGCCAGACCACGTCGACGAAGTGCCAGTACCAGGCCGCGCCTTCGAAGGCGAAGTGGTGCTCGGCGCTCATGTCGCCGCGGATCAGGCGGTACAGCACGACCGACAGCATGATCGCGCCCATGGTCACGTGGAAG
>JAJTCO010000111.1 GCA_021323265.1 Pseudoduganella sp.
CCAAAAACAAGCGCACCATGCCTTCCAAAATGGAAATCATGAAGTTCGATCCTAAAGCACGCAAGCACGTGATGTACAAGGAAACCAAGATCAAGTAATTGATCCCTGGTTCGCACAAGAAACCGCCCTTCCGGGCGGTTTTTTTTCGCCAGTCCACCCCATCCCCAGGACACAATGTGTCGGAAAATTTTACACTTATCGCCCATGCGGGGCCAGGGCCTTTTAAATTCAATAACTTAGGTTAACGGCACGGATATTGCTTATTCCTGTCGACAAAAAATATTGCTCACAGGAGAGATAAATTGAATTTTGCTCAAAATAAGTTCCAGACGAAAACACAGGCAGCGTTGCTGGCTGGTTTGGGCGCCAGCGGCGCCCTGGTGGGCGGTGCGGCGCAGGCGGCACTCATCACGGGTAACGATGCGGCTGCCTACCGTACCGGCAACTTTAACCTGCAGATGGGTCAGGCCGCCCTGCAGTTCAGCGGCAGCCAGTTCAATAACGGCTACTTTTACGACTATTCGACTGCACTGACCAGCCTGAACACCACGCAGGCCAGCACCGCAGCCTTTGCCGCCGACACCCTGTTGGACAGCAATACCAGTTTCACCGGCGGTTACGAGCTCCTGTCGCGCCAATGGCAGGAAGGCTACATGGCCTACTCTCCCGGCTACAGCAGCTGCGGCCGCTACAGCTGCTGGTACTATCCTGGCTACAACTATCCTGTCTACACGAGCTCCGGCAGCAGCGGCCTGATCGGCAATGGCCAGAGTGCCTATCTTGGCTTCCGCTTCGAGGACAACGGCTGGCACTATGGTTGGCTGCAGTTAAGCGTGCAGAACGGTCATTACGACATCGGCAACTGGGCCTATGAATCCGTCGCCGGCGTCGGCGTGCGCACGGGCTCGGACCAATCCCTGGCGCCGGTGCCGCCAGCTCCTGCCAATTCCCACGACGTACCTGAACCAGGCTCACTGGCCCTGCTGGCGCTCGGCGCCCTGGGCCTGGCCGCGTTCCGCCGCCGTTAAAGCCCGGCATGCACGTGGAGCTCTACCGGGAGCCGCACATCCCGGCGGACGTGCTCAAGCTCCTGGCCACGCCCGTGGCCAGGAGCCGGCAAACCTGGTATCTGGCAGCCGGGGCGCAAGACGCCGCCTCAGCCCGGCATTGGTGTGTCGCCACGGTCTGGAACGAGGCTCCCGGCGGCGATGACGCGCGCTGGGGTATCGCCCTGCGCGGCGCGGCCGAGCCAAGCCTGGTGCAACTGCTGGCCGACGGACTGGCCGCCACGGCGCGCACCTGCGGCTGCGCGGTCCTGAGCAGCGCTGCCCTGGAAGTGGGCAGCGCGTTTGACCTGCTCTTGCAGCAGGCCGGCTTTGGCCCAACCCGCAGCTATCGCTTTGTCGGCACCAGCACCTATGCTGCCCAGCGCGCCCTGGGGCTGGGGGTACGGGGCGCCGACCTGGAAGCGGCCGGCTGGCAAGTCGCACCGCCAAGCGAGCGCGAGTTACCACTGCTCCACGCCATGTTCCTGCATGAACTCGGGCATATTCCCCCGCACTGGCTGCACCTGGCCGAGGATCCGGCCGCCGCGCGCGCCATGGACCAGTCCCTGGTATTGCGCCGCCACGGCAAGGTGGTGGGCGCCCTGGCAGCCCGCCTTATCGGCAGCGTCATTGACGTGCAGGCGCTGGTTTGCCATCCGCGCTGGCGCCAGCACCGCGCCCTGTCATGGCTCCTGGCGCAATGCACGGCTGGCTGGGTCTTGCATGCACGGGAACTGATTTTCAGCTATCCGCTTGATAATCCTGGCATCGCGGACATCGCGCGCCGCATCGAAGCACAAACCATCAGCGCGCGCCACGACCTGGCGCGCCGTGTCACCCCATGAGACACGCATTGCTATTGATACTCGACGTCCCGGAAGGCGTCGCGCCCGTTCTGGATTTCCTCGCACCTTGCGGGCACTGGCAGGTGCCGTCCGCGCTGGCGGCGGCCGACCTGGCCACGGTGCTGACAGGCGTACCAGCCGCCGCCCATGGCGTGCTCGACGAGTGGGAATTGCGTCCAGACGGGCAGGAACTGCGCGCGGCGCCGCGCCATCGCCTGATGCACCAGCCCTGGTGGGAAGGCACGCCAGGGGCGATTGCGGTGGGCCTGCCCTGGAGCACCGGCAGTGAAGGCCCGGCGCGCAGCGTCAGTGCGGAGTTTGCCGAAGCGGCCACTGCCGGGGCTTACGCGCCGCTGCCGGGCCGCGTCTGGCCACCATCCGACGGCCCCGCTTTGGCCGCATTACGCATTGCGCCGGATGAACTTGACGCGGCCACGATGGCCCAGCTGGGGTACCCGCCAAATCGCCTTGCCCAGCACGAGTTGGCAAGCTGGCTTTCACTGCACATGTGCGCGACCGCGCAAATCGCGCAGTCCCCTGCACCGCTGGCCGTCGTCAGGCTGAAACTGGCAGCCGCGCCTGCGCACCCTGAGGCAACCGCTGATTTCATTGCAGCGTCGATGCGGCGCTATCGCGCGCTGTGGCCTGCCACCATCGTGGCGGTCTTGCGCACCGCCAAACATGAGCATACCGAGTGCGCGCTATTCAGCGATGCGGGCGGCGCGCCCATCGGCGATGCAGCCAGCCTGGCGCTTTTCATGACCGCCACCCCGGCGCGCGGCATCGACATGCCGCAAACCCACTGGAAGGCACTGCGGGAGCGCTACCAGGCGCCAGCCCAGGCCATGCCGGGCGCCGGCGCCGCCATCAAGGCGCTACAAGCCAGGGTCAAGCAGGCACTCCAGGTACTCGGCTTGTAGCGCCCCCGCGCCAGGACGCGGCGCCGGCAGGGGTCAGGCGCAGCCGTCCAGTGTCTGCAACTGTTCGCGCTTGCCGGCATGGATCGCAACCACCCGGCCCTCGCGCATCAAATAGCGGATGGCCAGGTCGCGGTCTCCGGTTTCCACCATCAGCCAATCGGCGTGCTGCGGGTGCGGCTTCACCGCCTCCCCATAAATGCGCTGCAGCTTGGCCTGCGAATCGCCCACCCCCAGGCCGCGGTCGGTTCGAAATCCGCCGGATACATCGACCCGCGCCACGACCTTGCGCACGAACGTCACGCGCAAGTTCGGGTGGCGCCTGGACACTGCCACGCGGCAGGACTTGTCGGCACTCAGCGTCTCTGCGCCCAGCCCCCCGAAAGTCCGGCCCAGGTTTTCATAGCGCGCGCCGACCTTGTAGGGTCCCAGCCCATCGGGCTTGATTTCCCAGGTCTTGGCTTGCGCGCCGCCGGCCAGCACCAGTGCTAGCGCCATACACCACCGTTTCACTGCGGCCTCCCCGGAAATTTACTCATGGAAACAGCATACTCCCAAGCAGATAGCCACGCCAACACGGTAGTTCAAAAAGACAACGGCCCCGCAGGGCCGTTGGCATGCACGTAAGGCCAGCGCTTACGCGTAGCTGCGCAGGCGCAGGGAGAACTCCTGCAGGGACTTGATGCCCGACGCTTCCGCGCGCTCGCACCAGTCTTGCAGCTTGTGCACCAGTTCGTCACGGCTGAAGTGCGAACGCTCCCACAGCACGCCCAGTTCCACGCGCATATTGTGCATGGTTTCCAGCGCTTTCGAGTGCTGGAACAGTTCCACCAGCTGCTGCTTCTGCGGTGCCGCCAGCTTGGCCGGCTCGCGCTGCAGCAGCTTGCGCGACGACTTCAGGAAGCGCGCTTCCAGCTGCGCCTTGTCCTTCAGGTGTTCCAGCTCTTCCTTCCAGGCCGCCTTCACGGACTTGGCGTACTTGGCCATCACGTCGTAGCGGTTGGCGATGACGGACTGCAGGGTCTCGAAGTCGGCCTTCACCTTGGCGGGGTCGAACTTCGGCTTCGGCGGCATCTTCTTCACTTTGGCCAGGCCAACGATTTCCATGGCGCGGATATAACCCCAGCCGATGTCGAACTCGTACCACTTGGACGACAGCTTGGCCGACGTCGCGTAGGTGTGGTGGTTGTTGTGCAGCTCTTCGCCGCCGATGATGATGCCCCACGGGATGATGTTGGTGGCGGCATCGGAGCAGTCGTAGTTGCGGTAACCCCACCAGTGGCCGATGCCGTTGATGATGCCGGCGGCGGTCACGGGAATCCACAGCATCTGCACGGCCCATACGGTGATGCCCTTGGCGCCGAACAGGATCACGTCCAGGATCAGCATCAGCGCCACGCCTTGCCAGCTGAAGCGCGTGTACAGGTTGCGCTCGATCCAGTCGTCCGGGGTGCCGTGGCCATACTTCTCCATGGTTTCCTTGTTCTTCGACTCAGCGCGGTACAGCTCGGCGCCTTGCCAGAACACGGTCTTGATGCCCTTGGTCACCGGGCTGTGCGGATCTTCCTCGGTATCGCACTTGGCGTGGTGCTTGCGGTGGATGGCCGCCCACTCCTTGGTCACCTGGCCGGTGGTCAGCCACAGCCAGAAGCGGAAGAAATGCGAAGGGATGGCGTGCAGCTCCAAGGCACGGTGCGCCTGGTGGCGATGCAGGAAGATCGTCACGCTGGCGATGGTGATATGGGTCAGGATCAGCGTCGCCGCCACCGTGCCCCAAGCACCCAGGCCGGTTACGCCGTTGCTGAAGAAATCAAGAACTGCACTTAAATCCATTACAACTCCAAGTGAATCACGAATGCCGTCATTGTACGGCATTCATAGGTAATCGGACGAAGGTTACCCTTCGGAACTGATTAATTTTTAGGCGACGCTGGCCGGTGCGGGGCCAAGCACGCGCACCTCGCGTTGCGGGAACGGTACAGAGATGCCGTTTTCTTTCAAGGCTTTCCAGATTGCCCGATTGACATCGGACGTCACGCCGCCGCGGCCATTTTCCGGGTCGTCGATCCAGAATGCCAAGGCCAGTTCCAGGCCGTCGGCGCCGAAGGCTTGCAGCATGCCCGCAGGCGGCCGCGACTTCATCACGCGTTCCACCGTGAGTGCCGCGCCTTCCAGCAGCTTGATCACGGCATCCACATCGCATTCGTAACCGACGGTGACGCGGGTGGTGATCACCACCGCCCGGTTGGTCAGCGAGGAGTTCTGCACCGGACTCGACACCAGCATTTCGTTCGGCACGATCGATTCCACGCCATCCGTACCCTGCAGCACGGTGTAGCGCGTGTTGATCTGCGTGACCTGGCCGCTGAACTTGTCGACCGTGATCACATTGCCGATGGACAGGCTGCGATCGAGCAGGATGATGAAGCCGGAGACGTAGTTGCTGGCGATCTTCTGCAAGCCCAGGCCAAGGCCGACACCGAGCGCGCCGCCGAACACGGACAGCACGGTCAGGTCGATGCCCACCAGCGACAGGCTCACCAGCACGGAAACCAGGATCAGCACCGCGCGGCCCATGCGCGCCATCACCACGCGCAGGCTGGAGTGCATGGACTGCACGTTCATCAAGCGCTCTTCCAGTGCCGCGCCGGCCCACATGGCCAGCAACAGCAGCACGACCACCGACACGGCAGCCTGCAGGATGGCGGCAATCGAAACCTTATGCTTGCCCAGCGGGACCAGCGTGTCGTCCAGGAAGATAAAGATCTCGCGGTACATGCCGGTGATGTAGAGCACGAAGGCCAGCCACACCAGCAGCTGGAACACCTTCTCGAACGTCTGCATGCCCTCGCCCACCACGCCGCCGCGCGCGAAGACGCGGCGCAGCAGGTAGAAGCCGAAGCGGATCACCGCCAGCGAGCTGAAGATCGGCAGCGCAATGCTGATCAGGTTGGTGTGCTGCCAGCGGCCCAGTACCTTCTGCGAGGTCCACAGCAGCACCACGATGGCCAGCGGTCCGACCACGCGGCCGAAGCTCTCCACCCCAAAGCGCGCCACATCGGTGTGCGCGCCATGCGCTTCCACCCCGCGGCGCAGGAAACGCGACAGCGTCCAGCCCAGCAGGATGGACAAGGCGATCGCGCCCACCTGCCACATCAGGCCAGGATCGCGCAGGTCGCCCAACAGATCATTCAGCAAATTCGCCAACGGCATCGTGTGACTCTCTCCTAATAGATGAGCCCGTGTCCACCAAAGGGTCTGACCCCAAGGTGACCCCAAGGTGGACACGGGCTCGGCAATTACTCGTCGTCGGCCTGGACCGGCTTGGCCATCGGCTTGCGCTCGAACACGGCGGCGAAGAAGCCGTCGGTCTGGTGCTTGTGCGGCAGCAGCTTCAGGTAGTCGCCCATCTCGAGGTTGGCGATCTTTTGCTCGGCCAGCACTTGCGCCATCGGCACCAGGGCGAAATCCGGGTGCGTCTCGATGAACTGCTTGGCGACGGCGTCGTTCTCTTCGTCCAGCAGCGAGCAGGTGGCGTACACCAGGCGGCCGCCCGATTTCACCAGGCGCGCGGCGCCGTCCAGGATCGCGACCTGCTTCTCGTGCATTTCGGCGATCGCGCTTTCGTCCTGGCGCCATTTGACGTCCGGATTGCGGCGCAGCGTGCCCATGCCCGAGCATGGCGCATCCACCAGCACGCGGTCGATCTTGCCGGCCAGGCGCTTGACCTTGGCGTCGCGTTCGTGGGCGATGGCAACCGGGTGCACGTTGGACAGGCCGGAGCGCGCCAGGCGCGGCTTCAGCTTGCTCAGGCGCTTTTCCGACACGTCGAAGGCGTACAGGCGGCCGGTATTGCGCATCTGCGCGCCCAGCGCCAGCGTCTTGCCGCCGGCGCCGGCGCAGAAGTCGACCACCATCTCGCCGCGCTTGGCGCCGAGAATCTGCGCCAGCAATTGGCTGCCTTCGTCCTGCACTTCAATCGCGCCGGACTTGAACAGCGGCAGGTTTTGCAGCGCCGGCTTCTTCTTCAGGCGCAGGCCCAGCGGGGAAAACGGCGTCGGCTCGGCCAGGATGGGCGCCTTGGCCAGTTCGGCGATCACGTCGTCGCGGTCCGCCTTCATGGCGTT
The DNA here is from genome assembly GCA_021323265.1 of Pseudoduganella sp. GTDB lineage: Bacteria > Pseudomonadota > Gammaproteobacteria > Burkholderiales > Burkholderiaceae_D > Rugamonas. The sequence continues at coordinate 6,936 of JAJTCO010000111.1, forward strand.
GACGCGCAGGTCCAGCGGCGCCGGGGTGTTCAGGGCGTCGGCCATGACCAGGGTTTCTTCTTCGCCGTATTGGGCGACCAGCTTGTCGAACAGCCACTTGGGCATGTTTGCGCGCATCGACTTGTGCAGCAGCGAGCGGTCGATTTCCAGCTGGCGCTTGAGCCATTCGGATTCGTCTTCGGACAGGCCCGGCAGCGCATCGATGCCGACCGCGTCGGCCATGCCCAGCAGCACCAGGCGGCGCATGTTGGCGCCGCCCGCACCGGCTTCGGCGCGGTCGGTGAAGAAGGCCTTGTTGCGCAGCACGGCGTACACCGCTTCGGCGATGGCGCCGCGCTCGCGGCCGCCCAGTTTCGGGTGGGCCTTGAAGAAGTGCGACAGCGTGGTGTCGGCCGGTGCGCTAAAGCGCATGATTTCACGCAGCACGTTTTCGGCGCTGGTGAGGACGTAGGGTGGCAAACGCATGGGTGTTCTTTCTAAATTAGTTGCGGTCAATCGTGACCTTGCCATCCTCAACCTGCAAACGGCCTTCGATGAACCAGCGAATCGCGCGCGGGTACATCACGTGTTCCTGTTCCAGCACGCGCGCCGCCAGGACATCGGCGCTATCGCCTGGCAGGATCGGCACGGAAACCTGGTCCACCAGCGGGCCGTGGTCCAGCTCCGCGGTGACGAAGTGCACGGTGGCGCCGTGCGTGGCCAGGCCCGATGCCAGCGCCTGTTCATGCGTGTGCAGCCCCGGGAACAGCGGCAGCAGCGACGGGTGGATATTCAGCATGCGGTTTTCATAGTGGGCCACGAAGCCCGGCGTGAGGATGCGCATGAAGCCGGCCAGCACCACCAGGTCGGGGCTGAAGCCGTCAATGACTTCCTGCAGCGCAGCATCGAATGCTGCGCGGCTCGGGTAATCCTTGTTGCTGACTACTGCAGTCGGGATACCGTGCTGGGCCGCAAATTCGAGGCCCTTGGCATCCGCCTTGTTGCTGATGACGGCGGCAATGCGCGCCGGCCATTGTTCGGCCTGGGCTGCACGGACCACCGCTTCCATATTGCTTCCGCGACCGGAAATGAGGATGACGATGTTTTTCATGGCCGCCATTGTACCTGCTCGGACGAGCCAAGGCGACATTATGGTGCAGCGCAGCAGTTAACGCAAGCGAACGCGCCAAGCGCGGGGATGGGCTTACTCGAAGGAGTAGAAGACGCGGAACGGGACTTTCTTTTCGGCCCAGTAATCGGCCGCATCACGGAAGACGTCGAGCAGGCACTCGCGTGCTTCGCGGTCAAACTTTTGTGTATTTGGCAATTGCTCCAACACCACCAGGAAGCCGGTCTGCTCGCCAGCCTTGGCCATGGCTTCGGTCAGGGTGTCGCGCAGGGCGTCGAAATTCTTGGCGTGCGGTTTGGGAATGTGGAATGACTCGGCAATAATGCCCAAGACTTGCTGCTTGGTCAGGCCGGCATGGCAATACGCATACAAGAAGTGCTGCCCCAGGCGCGCTGCCTCGTCCTGCAGCTCTGCTACGCGAAAGGCGCGAATAGACTGGACTAAATTAGGCGGCACAGTTATCAACAAACTCATCTTTCCCTCAAATCGACCTATCCAGTACAAGCCGCCGGCGGGTCAATGCGCCGGAGCCGGAGCTTTCGTTTCTCCCTGTCAATCTGATTCCACGCCATAAGGGTAACGTGTTGTACTCTATGAATCAACCCGAAAGTGAGTCCTAACGCAAGTT
>JAJTCO010000036.1 GCA_021323265.1 Pseudoduganella sp.
GAGCGCAAAGCGCTGCTGGAAGCCGAACGCGCCGCCATCGTGGCCGAACTGCCAGCGGACGAACCGCACCACAGCGACGAAGCGTAAGCTTCAGTCAGCGAGCGAAAACGCCACCTCCGGGTGGCGTTTTTTTATGCGCGCACGGTGCGTGCCGAGCACTGCCGAGCCCGTGTCCACCTTGGGGTCAGACCCTTTGCTGGACACGGGCTCAGGTGCTGGCCCAAGTGCTATTTCTTCTCATCGTTAATGAAGTCGAACTTGGCGTTGGACGTCATGAAGAACTGGCACTCCGCGCCTGCCGCGCAGCCGCTGATGTGCTTGTTGCCGCCGGCTTGCAGCAGGTAGGAACCGGGGCCCAGTTTGTTCTCCGTCCCGTTCTCCGCCTTATGGATGAGCGAGCCGGAAATGATCACCAGCTTCAAGGCGTGGGTGTGGTGGTGCAAGGGATGCATCACGCCCGGATCGAACTTCACCAGCATGCCGAACGGACCGCCCTTCTTCGAATCGCCCCACAGGGTGGCGAGCTTGGTGCCGGCCACCGGGCCAGCCTCCCATTTGATCGCCTCGGCAGGCCAGATTACATCCTGCTTGGCTTTGTCCTTGGCCCAAGCGCCGCTGCCAAGCAGGGCGCACAGCGTCACTACGACTAATGCTGAGCTCTTCATGGTGTGCTCCTGATGTGTTGAAATTATTGGGTGAAGCACCTTTCAGCATAGTCGCCATGCCGAGCGATTCCAGCGGAATCTTCGGCAGAGCCCGTGTCCACCAAAGGGTCTGACCCCAAGGTGGACACGGGCTCTGCCATGGGCCTATCTGGGCGTGGGCGCAATGCTCTGGGGTTGTCCGGGTCCCACTTGGCTTTGACTTCCTGCAGCTGGTCGTCGCTCTCGCCGAAGTAGCCTTGCTGCCAGTCCTTGGATCCGGCGTTGACGTGGTTCTGGTGGTAGCGGTCGGTGAAGATCAATCCATACCGCCTCCTTCATACGCCTGCGGAAGCAGGAAATGGCCGCGAACATCTGTCGGTGCTGCGCTTGTCATGCCGGTTCTCCTCAGGAGTTCAGCGCTTTCAGCTTAGCCAGATGAAAGGGGGCAGTGTTGATCTTGGTCATTTGGCTAAGCCTCCCGTGTGCTGAACGAAGCTGCGATCATGGGCAAGCGCGATGGCCTGCGCGGCCCGCGGTGCAACGGTATGGGTGGCTGGCTGTTGCCAGGCGGTGCCGATCTGGCCGCCAGCAAGAAACAACACCAATATGCCAGTTTCGTCCGCCGGACCGCCGAAACCGGCCGAGCCCGTGTCCACGAAAGGGTCTGACCCCAAGGTGGACACGGGCTCAGCTGTAGGTGCGGCATAATGGGCCGATGGAGAGCGTCGAGGAGCTTGAGCGGTGGTTCCGCATGGCGGGCGTGCAGTCGCTGCATGCTCGCATCGGGCCGCTTCCCGGGTCGGGGGCTGCGCTGGGGCGGTGGACCAGCGAGGGGCCGGACTCGGCCGTGCGCTCCGTCTGCCCGCATCCGGGCACCTATCGCCTGGCGCTGATGATGGAGCCGCTCGATGCGCGCATCTGGCATGGCGATACGCCGGTCTGGGGCGGCACCATCGGGGCCAACCGTTTCCGCCTTTGCCCGCCGGGCGAGCAGGGCCGCTGGAGCCAGTTGAGCGGTTGCGATATCGTGAACGTCTTCCTGCCGGTGCCGCTGCTGGACCGGCTGGCCGCGCAGCGCGGCGAGGAGCTTGATACGGCGCTGTCGGCAAGCCAGTTTACTTCGGACCGCATGGTCTTCGACCTGGTGCGCAAGATGCTCGACGGGCCTGCCCTGGCCGGTCCGCTGGCGGCGGAAATGTGCGACCACCTGGTCACCGCCCTGGCTTGCTACCTGCTCGAACATTACTCGCAACCTGCCGCGTCGGCGCCTTCCACCCTGGGCGGGGTGCGCCTGCGCCGGGTCTTGCGCCACATCGCCGAGCACCTGGACGCGCCATTGGCGAACGCGGAGCTGGCGGCGCTGTGCGGGATGAGCGCGGCGCACTTCTCGCGCGAGTTCCATCGGGCCGTCGGCCTGCCGCCGCACCGCTACGTGCTGACCCGGCGCCTGGCGCGGGCGCGGGCGGAACTGGCGCAGGGGGAGGCGCGCATCGCCGATATCGCGGAGGCGTTCGGCTTCCACAGCGCGAGCCATTTCACGCGTGCTTTCAGCGCGGCGTACGGGCAGTCGCCCGCCGTTTGGCGTGCACGCCACAAGTAACAATTGTTATTAGCAGGATTGTGCAATTTGCGCGCGTTTGTGCGCGCGCGCCGTCTGCCTTCGGCCACAGAATCTCCAGACCCTAACCACAACAAATGGAGAGACGAAGATGGCATCACTACACAAGGCCGCGGCGCTGCTTGCGCTGCTGGCGGCAGGGGCGGCGCAGGCCGACAATATCTCGCTGCGCATCGGCTTCAGCGAGGGGCGCAGCGGGGCGGAGTTCAAGCCGCTGCACGCGGAGGTGGGCAAGTTCGCGGTGACGCCCAACGTGCGCCAGGGTGCGGAGGGCGACCAGTGGGTCGTGGTGGCGAAGGATGCGCAGGGCCGCGTGCTGCATGAGGTGAGCGTGAACAATGGCTTGCGCCGCCACGTGGAGACCTTCAACCCGCGCACCGGCGCGATCGACCTGTCGACCACCGTGCAGCAGCGTGATGGCAGCTTCGAGGTGTCGCTGCCCTACGACCAGGCAACCGCCAGCGTGGAGGTGCTGCCGCGCCAGGGCGGGACGGCCAGCGCGAAATCGGCGGCGGCAACGGGGGCGGCGCCGCTGGCGCGCTTCGACCGTGGCGCACTGGACCTGGCAGTCAGCAACGCGCGCGCCGGGCGCAGCGCCAAGCTGGCCGCCACGCCTGCCGCGACCGCGACCACCGTCCTGAATACCGGCAGCTCGTCTGCGCGCATGGATTACGTCTTCATCGGCGATGGCTATACGGCGGCGGAGATGGACAAGTGGCGCGCGGACGCGCAGAAGGTGATCAACGGCTTCCTGGCCGATCCGCTGTTCAACGCCAATCGTGCGTCGATGAACATCCATCGCGTGGACGTGGCGAGTAACCAGTCCGGCGTCGATGAACTCGACAAGGGCATCTATCGCGATACGGCGATGGACGGGGAGTTCGCCTGCTATAACATCGAGCGCCTGCTGTGCGTGAACAACACCAAGGCGACCAATATCGCCGCTTCGGTGCTGGCGCCGGACGCGCGCGACGTGATCGTGGTCATCGCCAACTCGACGCGCTATGGCGGTTCGGGCGGTGCGGTGGCGACGCTGTCGATGCATGCGTCGTCGATCGAGGTGGCCTTGCATGAAATCGGCCACACGGCATTTGCGCTGGCCGACGAGTATGAGTACGGCACTTGCAGCACCAGCAGCGAGCCGACGGAAGTGAACGTGTCGCTGAACGGTACGCGTGCGGTGAAGTGGGGCGCGCTGATCGCGGGCAGCACGGCGGTGCCGACCGGCTTGGGGGCATATCCGAACGGCACGGTGGGGGCCTTCCAGGGTGGCCAGTACTGCATGACCGGCAAGTACCGGCCGACGGAGAACTCGCGCATGCGGACCTTGGGCTATCCTTGGCATGCGGTGAACGAGGGGGCGGTGCAGAAGGTGTTCGCCAAGTACACCGGCAGCGGGGTGACGCAGACCGGCACCCTGAGCAGCGGCGGCAGCGCGAATGCGCCGAGCGCATCGCCGGGCTATGTGTCGGCCGGCGCGGGGACCTTTGCACTGACCTTGAGCGGGCCGGCCAATGCGGACTTCGACCTGTTCCTGTTCAAGTGGTCCAACAATGCCTGGACCAAGGTCGCGGCCAGCGAGGGCAATACGTCGTCCGAGTCGATCAGCTACAACGGCACGGCAGGCTATTACTACGCGCAGGTGAAGTCGTATTCGGGCAGCGGCAGCTATACGCTGAACTACAGCTTCCCCAAGCCTTAGTTGCGCGCTGAAGGCCCGCCGATGCGGGCCTTGACCAGCACCGGCAGGTGATCGGACGGGAAGCGGCCGTGACGGGAATCGGTCAGCGTCGCATAGCTCAGCACCTTGACCTGCGGGCTGACGAAGATGTAGTCGATGCGCTCTTCCAGCGGGCTGTCGATCTTGAAGGCGTTGAAGGTGCCAATGGGGCCGTAAGCTGGCTTGGCGCTGATGTCGAAAGCGTCGGCCAGCGCAGTCTTCATGGTGGCGATCTGCTCCGTCTCCGGCACGGAATTGAAATCGCCCGCCACGATCACGGGTGCGGCGCCGGCGATTTCCTTCACTTTGCTTAGCATCAGCCTGGCCGATTCGCGGCGCGCGACCTGGCCTTCATGGTCGAAATGCACGGAGAAGAAGTAGAACTTGCGGCCGCTCTGGCGGTCCTGCAGGTGCGCCCAGGATGCAAGGCGGTGGCAGCACGTGGCATCCCAGCCCAGCGAGGGACGCTCCGGCGTCTGGCTCAACCAGAAATCGCCGGCGCGCAGCAGCGTGAAGCGCTGGCGCTTGTAGAAGATGGCGGAGTGCTCGCCGGCGTGCTGGCCATCGTCGCGGCCGACGCCGACGTGCGCGTATTCAGGCATGCCGTCCAGGTCGGCGATCTGCTCGGGCAAGCCTTCCTGGGTCGCAAACACATCGAAGTCGTGGTAGCGCACCAGGCTCTTCACCAGTTCCTTGCGGTGCGGCCAGGCGTTGGCGCCGTCGCGCTCGGTGCTCATGCGCAGGTTGTAGGTGGCGATGTGCAAAGTCGCCTGCTGTTGCGCATGCGCGGCAGGCAGCAGCGCCAACAGGAAGGTCAGCAACAGCAATGGGCGGCGGACGGTCGTCATGTTTCCTCGCATGCATGGTTACGGCTGACCCCGTGTCCACCAAAGGGTCTGACCCCAAGGTGGACACGGGGTCAGCTGGTGGAGAGTTCGCGCTGGCGCGCTTTGGGCAGGGCGCTGAAGGCTTTGTCGTAGGACCATTGCACCAGTTCGATCAGGTAGTCTTCCGGGAAGCGGCGCACGTCGACAATCGTGACCCAGTGGTAGCGCCCCATGTAGCGCGCCGGCTTCACGCCGGGCATGCCGGTGAGCTCGAGGAAGCGGTCGGGCGTGGCGCGCATGCTGAAGCGCCATTGCTCCGGCGCGCTGGTCTTGAAGTAGGCGAAGGTCTTGCCGCCGATCTTGTAACTGAGTACGTTGACCGGCGGCGCGTGGAGCAGGCTGTCTGCGCCGGGCAGACCGGCGCAGTGGGCTTTGAGCTGCTCCGTGTCCATCAGTTCAAGGCCTTGCCGTCGGCGTCGAGGCGGATGATCTCGCCCCAGTTCAATTCGCGGATGCCCGCTTCGATCTTCTTGACGTCGCCCACCACCAGCCAGACCACCTCACCGGGCTTGATGTACTTCGGTGCGGCGGCGCCCAGCTGCTGTTCGGACAGGGCGCGGATGTTGCCTGCGTACTTGGCCCAGTGGTCTTCCGGCAGGTTCAGGTTGATCGATTGCAGGGCGGCGTTTTCCAGCGAGGCCAGGGTTTCGAAGCGGCCGGCCATGCGCGAGGTCATGTTGCGCATGATGCTCTTGTACTCTTCGCCTGCGATCGGGCGGGCGCCGGCGATGTCCTTGATCTCCTTGGCCAGTTCCAGCATCGATTCCTTGGTCTTGTTGGTCTGCACCGGGGCCTGGATGGCGAACGCGCGCTGGCCGCGCACGTTGGTCAGCATGCCTTGCACGCCGTAGCTCCAGTGCTTGTCCAGGCGCAGGTTGCGGTTCAGGCGCGAGGTGGCCATGCCGCCGAAGTTCTGCATCACCGGTTCCATTGCCAGGTCTTCGGGCTGGCCCTGGGTCTGCGACAGGTGGGTGGCGATGATCACCGATTGCGGCGCGTCGGGCTTGTCGATCAGGTAGATGCGCTTGTTGGACAGGCTCTTGCCTGGCGCGACTTCCTTCTTCGGGGCGCTGCCGGCCGCCCACTTGCCAAAGGCCGCTTCCAGCATCGGCTTGAGCTTGTCCATCGTGGTGTCGCCGGCGACGACCAGGGTGGCGTTGCCGGGCTTGAACCAGTCGGCGTGCCATTTGGCCAGGTCGGCGCGGCTCAGGCTGTCAACGGTCTGTTCGCTGCCGCTGGCGGGGCGGCCGTAGGCGCTTGCGCTGCCGTAGGCGGCGTGCGCGGCCAGGCGTTGCGCCATGCTGAAGGGGTTGGCCTTCTCCTGGCCGATCTGCGCCATGCGGCGCTGCTTTTGCAGCTTGAACTGCTCTTCCGGGAAGCTCGGGTTCAGCGCCGCGTCGGCCATCAGTTCCAGCGATGCCTTCAGGTTGAGCGAGGTGGCCCCCAGGCGCACCAGCGACATGTCGGCGGTGGTGCCGGTCAGCAGGCGGGCGCCTTGCGATTCCAGGGCGTCCGACAGCTGGAAGGCGTCGCGCGTCTTGGTGCCCTTGTCCAGCAGGTCGAGCGTGAGCGAGGCCAGGCCGGCCTTGGCGGCGCTGTCGGCGGCGGCGCCGGCGTCCACCGCCAGCGTCACGTTCACGATGGGGGCGCCGTGGCGTTCCATCAGGATGACCTTGAGGCCATTGGACAGCGTGGCGCGCTGCATGGCCGGGAAGCCGACGTCGGGCGCTTCGCCCAGCGCTGGCAGCACCTTGCGGTCGATGTTGGTCTTGCCCGCGGACAGCTTGGCGCTGGTGGTGACCGTCATGGTGTAGTGGTTGGCGCGCAGCCATTTGTCGGCGCTGGCCTTCACTTCGGCCGGCGTGGCGTCGGCGGTCAGCTTCAGGTTCTTCAGGTAGGCGTCGGGCGAGCCGCCGTAGGTCATGGACTGGGCCAGCACGTCATTGCGGCCGCCGAAGCCGCCCAGGCGTTCGATGTCGCGCGAGAATTCGGCGAAGCTGGCAGTCTTCACGCGCGCCAGTTCGGCGGCGCTGGGGCCCTTGTCCAGCAGCTCTTTCATCACGGCGTCGATTTCGCGTTCGACTTCGTCCTGGTCGGCGCCCGGCTTGAGGGTGACGGTGACCTGGAAGATGCCGGCGATCTCGGACGGCAGCGCGCCGGCGCTGACGCCGGTGGCCAGGCCCTTGTCGTACATCAGGCGCTTGTTCAGGCGTGCGCTCTTGGAGCCGGCCAGCACGTCGGCGAACAGCTGCAGGCGCTGGGCGTCGGCGCTGCCCCAGCCGGGCATGTGGTAGGCGCGGTAGATGCGCACTTGCGGCACCTGGTCTTCCATGGTGTCGCGGATGTTGCGGTCCAGGGTCGGGATCCAGGTGTCGGTGCGGGCCAGGGCCGGGCCGGGCGGGATGCCGTCGAAGTATTTCTTCACCAGTTCCAGCGCGCGTTCGGGCGTGATGTCGCCGGACAGGGAGATCACCGCGTTGTTCGGGCCGTAGTAGGTGCGGTACCACTCCTTCACGTCTTCCAGCGTGGCGGCCTGCAGGTCTTCCATGTAGCCGATCACGGGCCAGGAGTACGGGTGCGAGTACGGGTACATGCGCTGCACGATCTCGCTGCGCGCGCGGCCGTAGGGCTGGTTCTCGCCCTGGCGCTTTTCGTTGGAGACGACGCCGCGTTCGCGCTCGAGCATGTCCTTGTTGATGTAGTTGCCCAGGAAGCCCATGCGGTCCGCTTCCAGGTACAGCGTGCGCTCGAGCGCCGACACCGGCACGTCTTCGAAGAAGTTGGTGCGGTCGTAGTTGGTGGTGCCGTTGCGGTTGGTGGCGCCCAGGTCGTCCATCGCTTCGCGGAAGCCGTGCGGGTAGTTCTCGGAACCGTTGAAGAAGAAGTGCTCGAACATGTGGGCGAAGCCGGTCTTGCCGCGCTTCTCGTTGCGCGAACCGACGTGGTACCACATGTTCACGCCCACCACTGGCACGCTGTGGTCGGTGTGCACGATCAGCGTCAGGCCGTTCTGCAGGGTGAATTTCTTGTAGGGAATGGTGTAAGGCTTGAGGTCGAAGGCCGGGGCGCTGGCGGCTGGCTTGGCGGCCGGGGCGCTGTAGGCGGGGGCGGCGACGGCGCCGGCCAATGCGGCGGCAACCGCAAGGCGGAGGATGTGGCTCATGGAGGTCCTTTTAAGAGGGATGGTTAAGGGCTTCGCGCATAAGCATGAATGTTTTCTTGTCAAATGACAATGTCGAAATGTATCAACGGCGGCGGGAATGGTCATGCTAATATTTGGTCTATGATCGCATCGGCCCTGTTTACTCCCGCCCAGCAAAAGCTGCTGGGTTTGTTATTTGTCCGCGTGAATGAGGGATTCCACCTCAATGAAATCATGCGCCTGACGGGGCTGGGCAGCGCCTCGGCGCAGCGCGAACTCAAGCGCCTGCATGAGTCGGGCCTGATCGTGTCCGAGCGCATCGGCAACGTGCGCCAATTCCGCCCCAACAAGGACAATCTCGTCTATGCCGAGCTGGCCAGCCTGGTGAAGAAGACCTTCGGCCTGGTCAGCGTGCTGAACTCGGCCCTGGCGCCCATGCGCAAGCAGCTCAGCGTGGCGTTTGTGTATGGCACCACCGTCAAGGAGGCGGAAGACTCGACTGGCGCGGTGGAGCTGCTGCTGATCGGGGAGAATACCACCTATGGCGAATTGCTGAACCGCCTGCCGGTGGCCGAGCGCATCCTGCGCCGCAAGATCAATCCCAACCTGTATTCCGTGGACGACTTCCAGCGCCGCCTGCGCGAGCGCCAGCCGTTCATCCTCAAGATGCTGGAAGACCGCAAGGTATTCGTGCTGGGCGACGATACCGACCTCGATCATATCGTCCGGGATGTCCAACTGGAGGAAGAGCATGGAGCAGCGCTACGCGACGTTTAAAGAGTTCTATCCCTTCTACCTGCGCGAGCATGCCAACAGCACGTGCCGCCGCCTGCATTTTGTCGGCTCCAGCATCGTGCTGCTGTTGCTGGCGATGGTGCTGGTGACGGGGGAACTCAAGCTGCTGTGGCTGGTGCCGGTGGTGGGCTACGGCTTTGCCTGGGTCGGCCACTTCTTCTTCGAGCACAACCGCCCCGCCACCTTCAAGTATCCCTTGTTCAGCCTAATGGGCGACTGGGTAATGTTCCGCGATATGCTTACGGGCCGCGTGGCTTGGTGAGGCCGCGACGCGCGGCAGGCTGATCGACACCCGCGTGTAGCGGCCCGGCTCCGATTCGCAGGTGATCTCGCCACCGAAGGCGGTGACCACGCGTTTGCAGAAGGCCAGTCCCATGCCGGTGCCGCAACCGCTGCGGCGCGTGGTGTAGAACGGTTCGAACACGTGGGGCAGCACGTCGGGGGCGATGCCGTGGCCGGTGTCGGTCACCACCAGCCAGTTCTGCATGCCGCGCGAGTAGCACTCCAGGTCCACCGTGCCGCGCCCGTTGAGCTGCAGCGCCTGCAGCGCGTTCTTGAGCAGGTTGTACAGCACGAACATCAGCAGCACGTCCGATCCGTAGAAGTCGAAGGCATTGTTGATCGTGACGCGCACCTGGGAACGTTCGGCGCCGGAGAAGGGGTAGCAGGCCATCGCTTCGTCCACGCATTCGGCCACCGAATGCACGGCGAAGGTTTCGCGCTGCATGGCGCCGTCGCGCGCCGACGCAAGCAGCATGTCGACGATGAAATTGGAGCGCGACACTTCGGCGTCGATGCTGCGCGCCACTTCGCCCAGATACTCCAGCTGGCGGGCGCCCAGCGCCCCCTTGTGCTGCGGCTGGTAGCCGGCAATCAGCTCGGGCAGGCAGCGCGACAGCATGCGGGTCTGGCTGCGGATGCTGGCCAGCGGCGTGCGCATCTCGTGCGCGATGGTGGCGGCCGCGGCCATCGGGTCGGCCAGGAGGTTGTGGCGCACCATGGCCTGCGCGATCAGGCCGAGCGAGGCGAGGATGAAGGCCACGCCCGGCGGGTACATTTCCCAGCCGTAGTTGCACAGGTAGTCGCTGGCCGCGCCGAAGTAGATCAGCACGCTGACCAGCACGTAGCGCAGGCGCGTGCGTTCGGTCGAGACGGCGCGCTGCTGGCGCTGGTACAGCAGCCAGACCGCGCGTCCGATCACCAGCACGGTCTGCGCCAGGTGCAAGGGATGCAGCCAGCCGGCCTTGGGGTAGGCGCCGTAGAAATAATGCTGCAGGCCGGACAGCACGGCGTCCGTGGTCGGCAGCAGCACGCCCAGGGCGCCGGCCAGCAGGTAGCTCAGGTAGAGGGCGGGGCGCTCCTCGTGGCTGCCGGTCAGCTCGATGATGAAGTGGTACAGCGTGGTCGGCAGGAACAGGATGGGCAGGTAGCCCAGGCGCGCCAGGGCCAGCGCCGTGGCGTCGTCGCGGGTCATGAACAGCAGGGCCCAGCTGGCCTGCCAGAAGAAGGTGGTGGCGCAGACGGCGAAAAAGACGAGGCCGCCCCGGTGCGGGCCGCGCGAGCGCAGGACGTACAGCCCATATCCGATAAACAGGGCTGAGACCAATGCCGGTATGAGCGAGTACATTGATATACCTCAGCGGTGGTGTTGATTCCTTACTAGCTTATTTGGTAAAAAATGGACAAGTATTGAGGAATATCAAGAATGCTGCGCGCCAATCGGAAAAAGTAGGGGCTGGCACACGCCGCTTACTTTTTAGGAGAAATGATTCATGTACATGCATGCCCCCGCCGCCGATGCCTCTGCCGCCGCCGAGATGACTTTCCACCACAAGCTGTCGATTTTCCTGAAGGATTCCAATGCCTACGGCAATACCTACTTTGCACGGTATTTCGAGTGGCAAGGCGTGTGCCGGGAAAAGTGGTTCTACGAATGCATTTCGCGCGACATGCTGCAGACCGAGGGCGTGTTCATCACCAAGCATGCCCAGAACGACTACCTGCAGGAGACCTTTCCCTTCCAGGAGGTCACCTGCGAAGTAAACACTTACGATGTGCGGCGCTGCTCGTTCTGGCTGGAGTTCCGCTTCTATGCCGACGGGCACCCGGTGTCGGTGGGCCGCCAGCAGATCGTGTTCGCCAACCACGCCAAGCAGATCACGCCGCTGCCGGAGATCGTGCTCAAGCGCATCAAGCGCTACGCGTTGAGGAAATAGGCTAGTCGTACAGGGTGCCGATGCCCAGCAGGCCGGGCAGCGGCACCACTTCCGCCTGCGCCGGCCAGTCGGCCAGGCGCACGGTGGCCACCTGGTACGGCCCCATCGAGCGGTTCTCGAACGGCAGGCCGGGCTGGGCGGCAATGCGCGCGCTGCTGCCGGCATGGCGCACTTCGACCGCCGCGGCGGCGTCGCCGCGCGCGAAGATGAACTTGACCCCTTTGCATTCCTTGCCCAGCAGGCGCAGGCGGTAGCCCGACGCGCGCTGCGCCGAAATCAGCTGCTCGCATGCTTCGCGCAGCATGGCAAGCGGGTAGCGGCCATCCTCGCGCGGGCGGATCGAGTAGCGCCCGCTGAACTGGTAGTAGCCCTTGCGCCGGTTCAGGCGCAGCACCGCATCCTCATCGTAGGCTTGCTTGAGCATGGGCAGCGTGGCGCGTCCCAGCGCGTCGACGGGGATGTCGACCTGGGTGGTCGCGCCCTGCAGCTGGATGCGCAGGCCATCCAGCGGCGCGTCCTCCGTGTTGGGACGGATTTGCAGATGGGCCTGGATCAGCGGCCGCGTGGCGACGTAGGGGGCGAAGAAGCTGGCCGCCTTGTAGGCGTGGCGGTAGCTGTGCCACTCGGCGTCGGCCGGCGCCGGCACGTGCACGACGGGCATGTCTTCTCCGGCATGCGCGGCGCGCGCGGCCAGCAAGGCGAGGGTGAGCAGGGTTCGGCGGTTCATGAAGGCGCCATTGTAGTGCAGGCGCGGCGCCTCGCCCCTGCCGAAAGTCATGCCCCGGCCGGCAAGCACTGCCGGCGGGCGCCCGGGGCGGTTAGAATTGCGGCGCCATTTACTTTTTGCTATCCATGCCAGCCATCTTTCCCTCCCGCCTGCGTCCGGGCAGTGCCGCAGGCGTCACCCTGCTTGCCAGCCTGGCCGGCAGCGCCATCGAAATCCTGGTGCCCTGGCTGCTCGGCCCCGGCAGCGCCGACCTGTTCAGCCCTGCCGGCGTCCTGGCGCGCACGCTGGCGGCCCGCTTCGAGGCGCCGGCCTCGCTGATCAGCGCCGGCAATGACCACGCCGTGCTGTCCCTGCGGATCTTCCTGGGGCTGGCGGCGCTGCTGTGCGCACTGTTCGTGGCCGCCGTGGTGCTGCGCCTGCGCGCGCGGCGCCTGGCCCCGCAGGCCGACGCTGCCCTGCTGGCCGTGCAGCTGGGGGCGGTCTGCGCCCTGCATTCGGTGGTGCTGTCCATGGCCCTGGCGGCCATGCTGCCCAGCCAGCTGGCGCCGCGCCGCGCGCTGCTGGCGCTGGCGGCGATGCTCGGCTTGAACACGCTGAGCATCGCCATCCTGGCCGTGCTGGCGCTGCAGGGGGAGCTGGCCACCAGCGACAGCAAGGCCACGGCAACGGTGCTGTACGTGCTGCTGGAACAGCTGGTGGTGCTGCTGACCTTCGGCCTGGGCTGGCTGGCGTCGCGCGAACGGCGCGCACGCCAGGCGCTGGCCGCCAAGCACGCGGAGCTGCTGGCGACGCAGGTGCTGCTGGCCGATACCATCCGCGAGTCGGAGCGCATGCGCATTGCGCGCGACCTGCACGATTCGACCGGCCATCACCTGACGGCGCTGAACCTGCACCTGGACCTGGCGCGGCGCAAGGCGGGCGAACAGGCCGACCCGTCGCTGCTGACCGCGCACGGCCTGTCGCGCGACCTGCTGGCCCAGGTGCGCTCGGTGGTTGCCGCCGAGCGCGCGGCCGAAGGCGTCGACCTGCGGCTGGCGCTGCAGCGCCTGTGCGCGGGCATCCCGCAGCCGGCCATCACCCTGCGCATCGACGCCGAGCTGGCGCCGCCGGCGCCGGCCGTGGCGCACGCCATCTTCTGCTGCGTGCAGGAAGCCTTGAGCAACGCGGTGCGCCATGCCGGCGCGGCGCGCCTGACGATCGACATCGGCATGCGCGCCGGGCAGCTGCACGCCGTCATCGAGGATGACGGCTGCGGCCGCGGTACGGCGGCGGAAGGCAACGGCTTGCGCGGCATGCGCGAGCGGCTGGCCATGCTGGGCGGCGTGCTGGAGGCGGCCGACCTGCCGCGGCGCGGCTTCGGCCTGCGCATCGCGCTGCCGCAGGCGGGAGCGCAGCCATGATCCGCGTGGTGCTGGTGGACGACCAGATGCTGGTGCGCAGCGGCATCCGCGGCCTGCTGGACATGACCCCCGATATCCGCGTGGTGGCCGAAGCGGCCGACGGCGCGCAGGCGGCGGCGTTGCTGGCCCGTACCGAGGCCGACGTGCTGCTGCTGGACGTGCGCATGCCGCATTGCTCGGGCATCGACCTGCTGCGCAGCGGCCAGGCGCTGCCGCCCGCCATCCTGCTCACCACCTTCGACGACGAGGAGGCGCTGTTCGAGGGCATGCGCGCGGGCGCGCGCGGTTTCCTGCTGAAGGACATTTCGCTCGAACGCCTGGCCGAAGGCATCCGCGCCGTGGCGCAAGGCGGCACGCTGTTCCGGCCGGCGCTGACCGAGCGTACGCGCGCCGCCTTCGAGAGCGCGCGCGGCGTGCCCGATTCCGGCAGCGTGCTCAGCGAACGCGAAACGGAAGTGCTGGCGCTGATGGCGGCCGGCTTGAGCAATGCGGAGATCGCGGCGGCGCTGGCGCTCAGCGAGGGCACGGTCAAGAACCATGTGTCGAGCATCCTGGCCAAGCTGGGCGTGCGCGACCGCGTGCGCGCCGTGCTGCACGGCCTGGAAATGGGACTGATCTGATGCGCGGCCTGCTGCTGCTCCTGCTGGCGCTGGCCAGCCAGGCCCGCGCCCAGTCGCCGGTCACCCTGATGCCGGAAGGCAGCCGCGAAAGCTTGGTCGGCCTGGCGTATGGCGAGGCCTGGAAGCGGCAGGGCAGCAACGAGCGCCAGCGCTTCCTGTCCCCCTTCTTCTCCATCCACTGGAGCAACGGGGCCTTTGTCGAAGGCCTGTCGGGCGGCTGGATGCTGTCCAGCGATCCGCTGTTCCAGTATGGCCCGATCCTGGCGCTGCGCGGGCGGGACGATGGCGCCGGCGGGTCGCAGCTGGTGCCGGGCGGCTTCGTGCAGTGGCGCGTGCTGCACAACGTGGAGCTGGCCGCGCGCACCGGCATCGGCAGCAGGGATGGCAAGCCGCAGGCCGAGCTGGCGGCCTCCTGGTTCGCGCCCTTGTCCGCCGACCATACGCTGGTGCTGCGTGCCGCCACCGAACGCGCCGAGCTGTGGAGCAACCGGCTCGGCGCGCGCTGGCACTGGCGCGTGGGCCACGGCTACACGCTGGTGAACGCCGTCACCGGCATCCGCCTGGCGGGCAGCAGCGCGCATGCGCCCGGTGTCCAGCGGCGCAGCAGCGTGGCCTGGAGCAGCGCGCTGCTGGTCGAATTCTAGAAGCTGTATTTCAGGCCGGCGGAATAGCCGCCGCGGCCGAAATGGCCCTGCTTGACGCGGATACGGCCGAAGTGCTCGGCTTCCAGCGTCAGCGTGACCTTGTCCGTCAGCTTGTAACCGACGCCGATGCCCAGCAGCGGCGAGAAGCCGTTCTCGTTGCGCTGGCCGCTGTGCGGGTCGTCGATGCGGTAGCGCTGCGCGGACAGGCCGACGCGGCCGAATACTTCAAACGATTCGCCGAAATGGGCGGTAGCGCGTCCGGCCACGTACAGCGTGTCGGAGGAGATGCGGATGTCGCCGCCCGGCGCCGCGAAGCGGTCCTGGTTGAAGCGCGCGTAGCCGCCCTCCAGCGCGAAGTGGTCGCTGTAGCGCATGCCGCCGTACAGCTTGAAGCGCAGCGGGTCGTTCCGGCTTTCCGTGCGCTGGCCCTGGACGTTGAGATGGGTGGCGCCCGGCGCGATGATGGCGGCGCCGGCGAAGTAGTCTTGAGCGTGTGCCGGAGCGAGGCCGGCGAGGAGGAGTGCGGTGATGCAGGTGAGGCGTTTCATGGATTCCCTTTCGTGATGGACCGGTGCTGCGACCGGAAGCCATCACTGTAGGGAAGGCAGGGCGCGCGCGCACCTGCCGAAAGTCATGTTACTTCGCGCTGGCGATCCAGGCGTCGACCTTGTTTTCCAGCAGGGCCAGCGGCACCGTGCCGTCGCCCAGCACGATGGCGTGGAACTTGGCCAGCGTGAACTTGCTGCCCAGCGCCTTCTCGGCCTTGGCGCGCAGTTCCTGGATCTTCAGCGAACCGGTCTTGTAGGCCAGTGCCTGCGCCGGCCACACCATGTAGCGCTCGGTCTGGTTGCGCGCGACGGCTTCGTCGCCCAGGGTCTCGGTCATGTATTTGATCGACTGCTCGCGGGTCCAGCCCTTGGCGTGCATGCCGGTGTCCACCACCAGGCGCACCGCGCGCAGCATCTCGTCGCTCAGGTGGCCGAAGTACTGGGCCGGGTCTTCGAACATGCCCATTTCCTTGCCCAGGGTTTCGGCATACAGCGCCCAGCCTTCGGTGAAGGCGGTGTTGCCGCCGAATTTGCGGAACTTGGGCATGTCCAGTTCCTGCATCAGGGCGATGTGGAAGTGGTGGCCCGGTTTGCCTTCATGCAGGAACAGGGTGTTCATGCCGGTGCTGCCGTACTTCTTCGGATCGGTGACCACGGACCAGAACACGCCCGGGCGCGAACCGTCCAGCGCCGGTGCGGTGTAATGGTCGGAGGCGGTGTCGCGGCTCAGTTCAGGCTCCAGGCGCAGGTCCAGCTTGGCCTTCGGGATCAGCGTGAACATGGCGGGCAGCTTGGTGTCCAGCACGTCGTTGAGCTTGTGGTACACGGCCTGCACTTCGTTTTCCGTCTTGAACGGGAAGAACTTGGGCTGCTGCGCCACCCAGGTCGGCAGGCCGGCGGCCGGGCCGTCGTAGCCCAGCTTGGGACCGAGCTTGGCGAATTCCGCCTGGATGCGCGCCACTTCGCGCAGGCCGGTCTGGTGGATTTCTTCCGCGCTCTTGCTGGTGGTGGTGGAATCGGCGATGCGCACCTTGTACCAGGCGTCGCCGTTCGGCAGCGCGTTCCAGCCCGTGCTGGTGCGGCAGGCCGGGATGTATTCCTTCTCCACGAAGGCGGCCAGCTTGGCGATCGACGGATTGAGCTTGTCGGCCACGGTGGCGCGGTAGGCGGCGGCCAGGCGCTGCTTGTCGGCGTCGCTGAAGGCGGCCGGGAACTTGGTGGCCGGGGTGTAGTAGATGTTCTTTTCCGGCGTCTCGCTCACCAGCTTCTGGAACTGCGGCAGCGCGGCGAGCATGATGGCTTTCGGCTGGGTGATGCCCTTGGCCATGCCTTCCTTCATGTTCGCGATGGCCTGGTCGATCCAGGCCGGCAGCTGGTTCAAGCGGTTCAGGTAAGCCTCGTATTCCTTGACCGTGGTCAGCGGCTGCGAGGCGTCGCCGCCGGAGAAGTTGGCCAGGGTGACCGGCATGCTGCTCATGTGGTCGATCGGCAGCAGGTGCTCGGGGAAGGGCTCGTAGGACAGGTAGGTCTTCAGTTCGAAGGCCATCACGTCGTAGCTGATGCGGTCGCCGCGGTTCAGCTGCGCGCGCGGGATCGCCTGCAGGCGCTTTGCGAAGGCGCGGTACAGCTCGAACTGGCGGGCGCGCGTGGCCGGCGCGATGGCGCTGCCGATCTGGTCGTCGAAGCGGTTGTCGCCATTCTGGGTGGCGCCCACCGGGTCGTATTTGGCGATGGCATCGTAGTACTCGTCGGCCAGCGCCCAGAACTGCTTCTTGGCCGCTTCGTTGCTCTTCGCGGGCGTCTTCTCCACGGCAGCCGGCTTGGCGGCGGCGGCATGGGCTTGGACGGGGGCGTAGGCGAGCAAGACGGCGGCGGCCAGCGCGCCGAGGGTAATCCGATGTTTCATTTGTCGGTCCGTTGAAATGAAGGAGCGACAAGGATAGCCGAGCAAGGCCGCTGCTACAATGTTGCAAGATCGATAAACCAGCAGGGAGGAAGCCGCATGTCGTATCCGCACATCGTCCGTAAAGCCGCCGCCGAGGAAGCGGAGGGCTCGTTCTCGCACCCGTGGAACCCGGCCTCGGAGATCACCGGTGCGCAGCTCTCGCGCATGGGTGGGCTCAAGCGCACGGGCGTCAGCATCGGCCGCCTGAAACCGGGCAAGGAATCCTTTGCCTACCACCTGCACCATAACGAGGAAGAGTGGGTCTACATCCTGTCCGGGCACGGCATCGCGCACATCGACGGCGAGGACTACGCCTTGGCGCCGGGCGACTTCGTCGGCTTCCCCGCGCCGTCCAAGGCGCACCAGATGATCAACCGGGGCAGCGAAGACCTGGTCTACCTGATGGGCGGCGAGAACCTCGACAGCGAAGTGGCAGACTTCCCGGCGCTGGACCGGCGCATGGTGCGCACGGGCGACAGGATCAAGGTCTATAAGCTGTCCGAAGGCAAGGACTTCGGCCCGCTATGAGCTTCGCCACCGAGATCGCGGCCGCCCGCGGCCACATGGCGGCGGGGGAGCTCGATGCCGCCATGCTGCACCTGGAGCGCGCCCACGTGATCGGCCAGCTGCTGGTCTGGCCGCACGTGCTGTCGCACTGGCTGATGCTGAAGGTCGAGCTGCGCCGCGGTCGTTCGCTGGCGGTGCTGGGGCAGCTGGTGCGCATCGTGCTCGGCGCGCTGGGTTCGGCGGTGGGCGTGGTCCCGACCGGGAACACCGGCGGCAGCGACATCAGCATGTTCGAGCGCCTGCCCGTGACGCCCGAACTGCAGCAGCAGATCGAAGCGCGGCCGCGCGGCAGGTACACGCTGCCACTGGTGCTGGCGCTGGTGGCGCTGCTGGTCCTGGCCGGCACGCTGGCCGGCTGCGCTGTGCCGCCGGCGCAACAGGCGGACTGCGGCCCGCGGCAGTTCGACGCTTTCCTGGCGCGCTTCATGACCGACCGTCAGTTCGCGCTGGCGCACACGGTGCTGCCGCTGGAAACCCTCGACGCCGTGGCGCAAACGAAAAGCATGGTGACGCGCGAGGAGCTTGCTAAAGCGCCACTATTGGCGGATTACATCAGGACTCACCAGCTCTCGACCAGCCAGGTGGCCACGCCGGGCGCGCTGCAACTGCACGTATTCCGGCCCGATGCCGACTCGCACGTTTACTATTATCGATTCCGGCAGCAGAATGGATGCTGGTACCTGTGGCAAGTTGAAGATTCATCCCTTTAAGTAAGGAATACTGTAATGCGAGGCCTGTTCCTGGCAGCCCTGTTGGCTGCCGCCCCATTTGCGCAGGCCGAAGTGGCCCTGGTGGGGGCCATGAAAGAAAAAGCGCTGCTGTCGGTGAATGGCGGCCCGCCGCGCACCTTTGCCGTGGGCGCAAGCCTGCCCGATGGCAGCAAGCTGGTGGCGGTGACGTCCAGTTCGGCCACCATCGAGGAGAAGGGCCAGCGCTACACCGTGCGCCTGGGCGAGTTCGCCGCGGCCAGCGCGCCTGGCGGCGGCGGCTCCATGGTGCTCTCGCCGGATTCGAACGGGCACTATTCGGTGGCTGGCGAAATCAATGGCTTCCCTGTCAACATGCTGCTCGACACGGGCGCCTCGCTGGTGGCGATCCCGGCGCCGCTGGCGCGCAAGTTCGGCATCGACTACCGCACCAAGGGCCGCCGCGCCTTTACGCAGACGGCCGCCGGCCTGGCCGAAGTGTGGATCGTCAAGCTGGACCGCATCCGCGTTGGCGAATTCGAATTCGCCAACGTGGAAGCCACCATCAACGAAGCCGGCCTGCCGGTGATCCTGCTCGGCAATTCCGTCCTCAAGCGGCTCGATATGAAGACTGAGTCGGGGATGCTGACGCTGACAAAGCGTTTCTAGCGTATAGCGCGGCCACCACGTCCGACTGGGTCACGATGCCGGCGAAGCGGTCCTCGTGGTCGAGGATCGGAATGTGGTGGAAACCGGCATCGGCCATCAGCGGCACCAGCTCGGTGATCGGCGTGTCGACGCGCGCCGTGCGCGGGTGCTTCACCATGATCTGTCCCACCACTTCCGGTTTTTCCGAATGCGTGGTGCCGGAAGGGCGCAGGAATTCCTTCAGCTGGCGCCGCATGCCGTGATAGTCGTCCAGGCCGCCGTGCGTCATGAAGTCGCTGGTGGTGACGATGCCGATCACGCGCCGCACCCGGTTCAGCACCGGCACCGCGGCCACCCGGTGGCGCCGCATCTCGCGCCAGGCGTCGGCCAGCGGCGTGGCGAATTCCGCCGTCACCACGTCCTTCGACATGATGTCGCCGCAGGTGATGATGCCGAAGCGGCGCTGGTAGGCGCGCTCCTCGGTTTTCAGGAACAGCGATTCCAGGTCGTCGCGGCTGATGTCCAGCACCTGGTTGTACTGGCGCAGCACGGCGTCCAGGTCCTCCGGCTGGAAGCCGAAGCGCACGGTCGGCACTTCATCCCTCGTGGCGTGCGGGTTCGGGTGTGCCGCCTGCTGCGCATGCGGATAGCGGCGGCCGGTCAGGTTGTTGTAGGCGATGGCGGCGAGCACCATCAGCACGCTGTCCAGCAATACCGGGCCGAGCGCGAAGCCAAAGCCCATGGCATGGATGGCCGGGCCGCCGATGACGGCCATGAGGGCCGTGGCGCCGCCCGGCGGGTGCAGGCAGCGCAGTGCAAACATGGCGGCAATGGCGAGCGGTGTGGCCAGCGCCGCCGCCAGCGGCCCGCTGCCGGCGTACTGCACGCAGGCGGCACCCACCAGCCCCGACACCACGTTGCCGCCGATGACGGACCAGGGCTGGGCCAGCGGGCTGGCGGGAAGGCAGAACAGCAGCACGGCGGTGGCGCCCATCGGCGCCACCAGCCAGATGGCCTGGTCGCCCAGCAGGTAATGGGCGGCCAGGCTGGTCAGCGCCAGGCCGAGGAGTGCGCCGGCGCTGGCGCGCAGGCGTTCGCGCTGGGACGTGTTGCTGCGCGCGGGTAGCAAGGATGACAACCAGGATTTCAGCATCCCGCCATTATCCCATGGACGGGCGCGATTCTCAGGCGCCGGCGCCGTGCGACACCAGGTCAAGCGGCAGGCTGGTGGTGTACTTGATCTGCTCCATCGAGAACGCCGACGAGACGCCGGTCAATTGGGCAGCCTTGATCAGCTTCTTGTAAAAACGGTCATATCCTTCAATGTCCGTGGTGACCACCTTCAGCAGGTAATCCACGTCGCCGCTCATGCGGTGGAACTCCTGCACTTCCGGCAAGGCCACCACGGCCGCGGCAAAGCGCGCCAGCCACTTCTCGTCGTGCTGGCTGGTGCGCACGCTGACAAACACCGTCACCGGCAAACCGGCCTTGCGGCGGTTGACGATCGCCACGCGGCGGTCGAAATAGCCATCCTCTTCCAGCCGCTTCAGGCGCTTCCAGCAGGGCGTGCTCGACAAGCCCACCTTTTCCGCCAGCTCTGCCACGGAGAGCGTGCCGTCCACCTGTAGCGCCCCCAGGATGGCGTAGTCGTAACGGTCGAGATTGTTCATTTTGCTTTATAAGGATAGTTGGAATGCTTATTCTACATTACTGCAGTTTTGAGGTAATTTTGGAATGGGCAATTCGGCGCAATTTCGTAAACTATCCAGCATGAGCAAAGAAATCTACCTCGACGGGAACGCCACCACCTGCGTACTGCCGGCTGCGATCGACGCGGCGGTGCAGGCCATGCGCGAGTGCTACGGCAATCCCAGCAGCACCCATGCCACCGGCCTGAAGGCCAAGGCCATGATGGACACCGTGCGCCAGCGCGCGAAACGCCTGCTGGGCGTGGGCGGCGGCCGCATCATGTTCAACAGCGGCGCCACGGAAGGCATCCAGACCGCCGTGCTGTCGGCGCTGTGCGCCCTGCGCGAGCGGCGCGCCAACGGCGAGGCGACCGGCAGCCTGCTGGTGTACGGCGCCACCGAACACAAGGCGGTGCCGGAAGCCCTGGCGCACTGGAACCGCTTGCTGGGCCTGCACCTGGAACTGACCAAACTGCCGGTGGGCAGCGACGGCCGCCACGACCTGGACGCCTTGCGCGCGCTGGCGCCGCGGGCCGCCTTTGTCTGCACCATGGCCGCCAACAATGAAACCGGCGTCGTGTCCGACCTGGCCGGCATCGCCGCCGCGCTGGAAGGCAGTCCGGCGCTGTGGATGGTCGACTGCGTGCAGGGCCTGGGCAAGCTGACCCTGGACCTGGGCAATACCCGCATCGATTACGCCCCGTTTTCCGGCCACAAGCTGTATGCGCCGAAAGGCATCGGCATGCTGTACGTGCGCGAAGGCGCGCCCTACACCCCGCTGGTGATGGGCGGCGGCCAGGAAGCCGGCCTGCGCTCGGGTACGGAAAACATGGCCGGCATCGCCGCCCTGGGCGCCGTGCTGGCCGCGTTGGAGCAGGGCGGCACGTTCCGTTCGCCGGCCGAACTGCATGGCTTCCGCGAGCAACTGGCGGCCAGCCTGCGCGCCGCCTTGCCCGGCATCGTCTTCAATGCCCCGTTCGAAACTGCGCTGCCGACCACCCTGAATTTCTCGGTGCCGGGCGTGTCGAGCAAGGAGTTGCTGGACGTGTTCGACGCGGCCAGCGTGCGCGTCAGCGCCGGCAGCGCCTGTTCCGCCGCCAAGGCCGCGCCCAGCTACGTGCTGGACGCCATGGGCTTGCCGACCTGGCGCAGCAGCAGCGCCGTGCGCATGTCCTTCGGCCCGCTGGTCAGCGCCGACACCATCGCCGAAGCCTGCGCGCGCATCGTGCGCTGCGGCCAGGCATTGCGCGACGCCGGCTTGCTGGACACGCCGACCGCCGGCGCCGCCGTGCCGGAAGGCGTGCTGCAACTGAGCCTGGGCGGCAACCACACGTGGCTGCTGCTGGACGCCGCGGCGCGCCAGTGCATCGTGATCGACCACCAGGCCGAACTCGGGGAACGCATCGACAGCCTGCTGCGCAGCCACGGCTACCAGCTAGCCGCGCGGCTTAGCACGCGCGACGGCCAGGCCTGGCCGGCCGCCGGCGACAGCCTCGCGTTCGGCCAGCACACGCTGCGCCGCGTGGCGCTGGATGGCAGCCAGGCGGCTTACCTGCTGTGCAAGGGGGAGCAAGTGGAGTACGCCTTCACTGGCCTGGCCCCGCTGGCCGGGCTGGCGGGCAAGGTGCCGGCCGATGCCCTGCTGTGCACCGGCCGCGAAGCATTGAATGCCTGCTGCACCAGCTTGCGCGCCGAAGCGCAGCCGGTGGCCGCGAGTGCGGAAATGAACCTGGACAGCATTACCCTGGCGCGCCTGCTGGAGTCGTATCCGCAGGCCGTGCTGGTCGATGTGCGTGAAGCGTATGAGCAGGCCGCCTGCATCCCGGGCGGACGCACGGCGCAGAGCGTGCCCCTGAGCCGCCTGGCCGGTTTCGTGCCGCGCTGGCTGGACGCCGCCGAGCAACCGCCGCTGGTGTTCTTCTGCCGCAGCGGCAACCGCAGCGCCAAAGCCGCGCACTGCCTGCGCCGCCTGGGCTACCGCAACGCCTACCACCTGAGCGGAGGCATCGCCCTCGCCGCCCCGGCGCTCGCCCTGGCAGCCTGATTGAAAGTTGTATCCTGTTTGCGGCGGCCCTCGGGTCGCCGTTTTTTTATGCGCGATCGCTGCGCAGACCGGGGTTTAAAGCTTCACCTCCAGCATCGCCCGCAGCTGCACGGTGGTTGGATTGATGGTCGTATCGCTGCGGTAGCTGGAGCCGGTCACGTAGCGCGACTGGTTGACGTTATCCTGGTGCAGCATATTGGACGCCGACACGCGCAGCTGGGTCTTCGGCGTGAACTTCCACAAGCCATACATGTCCAGCGCGCGCTTCGGCACCGAGTACGCGTACTGCTCGGTCGAAATGCGCACCTCGCCACCGCCCTGGTAGCTGAAGGAACCGCCCAGGGTCAGCGGCATGGTGTCCAGCTTCCAGTCGGCGCCGATGGTGCCGCTGATCGGCACTTGCTGGTCGAGGCGGTTGTTCGGACCCGGCACGGTATCGAGCTTGGACCAGCTGCGGGTCAGGTTGGCGCGCATCTCCACGCCCGGCGCATCCTTCATCAGCGAGCGCAGCGGCAGCTTGGCTTCCAGCTCGATGCCATAGGTGTTGGCGGTACCGGCATTGACCGGGCGCGAGACCCAGCTGCCGCCGATGAAATCGACGCGGCGGCGCGTAATGTCCTCGATGCGGCGCGCATAGGAGCTGGCGGTCAGCAGGCCGGCGCCTTCACCCAGGTAGTGCTCGAACGCCAGGTCCAGGCCCCAGGCCAGTTCCGGCTTCAGGTTCGGGTTGCCCATGAAGTCCGGCGACGTTTCCGAATTGTTGTTGGAAGTGAAGCGGCGCGGAATCAGGTCGCCCACACCCGGCGCCTTGTAGGTACGGGTCAGGCCG
The DNA here is from genome assembly GCA_021323265.1 of Pseudoduganella sp. Taxonomy (GTDB): domain Bacteria; phylum Pseudomonadota; class Gammaproteobacteria; order Burkholderiales; family Burkholderiaceae_D; genus Rugamonas. Next base: position 23,369 of record JAJTCO010000036.1, read on the forward strand.
AAACGCACCTGGTCCTTCTTCTTCTCGCCCAGCTTGTACAGCGTCTGGAACAGCGGGCTCAGGACGTTCGAGTTGTTGTCGATGCTGCCGTAGTCGGTGCCCGTGCTCTTGATGTTCACGCCTTCCCAGCGCAGGCCGAAATATACGGACCAGCGGTCGGTGACGTTCCATTCGTCCTGCGCGTAGGCTGCCAGGCGGGTGACGTCGGCCGAGAACACCTCGTCCAGGTTCTGCGGCGTGAGCTGCTTCGGCGCGCGCAGGTAGGTCTCGCGCTGGATGCGGTCTTCATCGCGCTTGCTGTAACCGATGTCCCAGCCGGTGGCCAGGGCGTGGCCCGGGATCAGCGGGCTGGAATACTTGCCGGTGGTGGTGAAGCCCTTGTCGCTGGCAGAAGAGGTCACGTTGCGGCTGCGCTCGTACACCGTGCCGCTCTGGCGGCTCGGCGCCTCCGCGCTGCGGTGGTTATAGTTGAAGCCCGCCTTCATGTCGATCTTGGCGCCCTCGCCCAGCGGGTGCGCCCAGCTCAGGTCCGTACGGAACATCTCCGCTTCCGAGCGGATGTTCAGGTCCTGCGTGCTGAACATCGGGTCGGCGCCGGCGAGCGTGGTGATGCGTTCGGTGTTGGTCGCGTTGAAGCGGTTGACCGCGATGAAGGTCTGCGAAGTGATCACGTCGCCCGGCTTGATGGCGTAGTTGACGCGCGGCGCCAGGTTGAAACTGCGGAACCTGCCCTCGCTGGTGGAGGCGCCATGGTGCAGCAATGGCGCGGCGCCGCCCGCTTCGGTCATGCCACGGCTTGGGCGGTCGAATTCGCCATGCATGATGCCGCCGCCGATGGAGTAGGACCATGGTCCCTTGCGGTCCGACATCTGCAGGTTGACGTTGATGCCGGGTTGGCCGTTGTCCGTCTGCAGGCCGGTTTTGATCTCGGTCTGGGCGGTGGTGATGGCCTTCTTCAGCACGATGTTGATGCCGCCGGCAATGGCCTGCGTGCTGAATTCGGCAGTGGCGGCGCGCATCACCTCGATGCGCTCGATCATGTCCGGCGTCAGCGAGTCGAGCGAGAAGCCCGGCGGCGCCGGCTCGCCGTTCAGCATGATCGAAGTGTAGCCCGCACCCAGGCCGCGCATGCGGATATTGCCGCCGCGACCCTGCACGCCATCCATGGTCACGCCCGGCAGGCGCTTCAGTACTTCGCCGATGCTGGTATCGCCATTCTTCAGGATTTCCTCCTGCGTCACCACGATCTTGGTGGCGGTGTCGTTGCGGCGGATATCCATGGCCGCGCTGCCCTTCACCTCCACCTTCGGCATGACTTTTTCAGTGGCCGGGGGGGCTTCCTGGGCGTAGGCGGTATTCAGGGCTTGGACGATCAGCAAGAGGGGCAGGGCAGTTTTCTTCATACACATGGCGATAGCTTTTTTTGGAAACGCGACAGGATACACCGCAAGGCGGCGCAGCCGGTCAGTTAAGAAGGTGCAGATACAAACGGATAACATCCCGACTGTATATAACGGCAACTGTTGCCGCACATCAAATGCGACAGACGGTCGGATTCGGGGGATCAGTTGCGCCGTGCCCGGTCCAGTCGTCCTCGGCTATGTACGCTAACGAACAGTCACCTGCCGTGCGCCTGCCTAACATTGCTTGGAACATACTGCCCGTCTGCGCGGCAGTTCTAAGAATAATGTGAGGCCACCTTGAAAGAGCATCATTACCTATGGCCGGCCGCAAGTGCCGGGTTCAAGGAATCGGAATCGGGATCCCTGGAAAGAGGGGCCGGCGGGGAAGACGATTTGCCCTTGCGCGCGGAACTGTTCAGCGCGCAGCAGATGGAACACCATGGGCGGGCCCTGGCCGCCAGCCATGAATTGAGCAAGCGCGGCGGCGGCGACCGCCTGCTGGCACGGCTGAGCGAGAACGCGGCGCTCATCGGCACCACCTGCGAAGGGTTGACGGAGGCGGTGAAGGATGGCCGCCAGGTCACGCCCGCGTCCGAATGGTTGCTGGACAACTTCTACCTGATCGAAGACCAGATCCGCACCGCGCGGCGCCACTTGCCAAAAGACTACAGCAAGGAGCTGCCGCGCCTGGCGAAAGGCGCGCCGGAAGGCACGCCGCGCGTCTACCAGATCGCGCTGGAAATCATCGCCCACGGCGATGGGCGCGTCGATCCGGAAAGCCTGTGCCGCTTCGTCGAAGCGTACCAGGAGGTGGCCACGCTGAAGCTGGGCGAGCTGTGGGCCATTCCCATCATGCTGCGCCTGGCGCTCATCGAGAACCTGCGCCGCGTGGCGGCGCGCGTGGCGGAGAACCGCTTCCAGCGCGACCTGGCCAACAGCTGGGCCGACCAGTTCCTGGAAATCGCCGACAAGAATCCGAGCGGCCTGATCCTCCTGGTGGCCGACATGGCGCGCTCCGATCCGCCCATCAGCAGCGCCTTCGTGGCGGAGCTGACGCGCCGCCTGCAGGGCCAGAGCCCGGTGCTGACCCTGGCGCTGAACTGGATCACCTACCGCCTGGCCGAATCGGGCCAGACGGTGGAGCAGCAAATCCAGGCGGAAATCCATATGCAGGCGGCCGAGCAGGTGTCGATCGCCAACAGCATCGGCAGCCTGCGCTTCCTGGGCACCATGGATTGGCAGGAATTCGTCGAAACCATGAGCGTGGTGGAGCAGGTGCTGCGGCAGGACCCGTCGGGCACCTATCCGGACATGGACTTCGCCACGCGCGACCAGTACCGCCACTGCGTGGAGCGCATGGCGCGCTATGCGCCCGTGTCGGAGGCGGAAGTGGCGCAGCAGGCGCTGGAGCTGGCGCGGGCGCGCGCCGCCGACCTCGATTCCCGCCTGCACCATGTCGGCTATTACCTGATCGGCGACGGGGCGCTGCTGCTGGAGCGCCAGGTTGGCGTGCGCCTGCCGCCCGTGCGTTCGCTGAAGCGCACCTTGCGCACCTCGCCCCTGCTGTCCTACCTGGGCGCGATCGGCGCGCTGTCCGTGATCGCCACGGCCCTGATGCTGGAACGCGCCTGGCGCGACGGCGTCGAGCCGTGGGCGCTGGTGGTGCTGGCCATCCTCGGCCTGATGGGCAGCAGCCAGCTGGCGCTGGCGCTGGTGAATTGGGCCGCCACGCTGTTCGTCGAGCCGCGCCCCTTGCCGCGCATGGATTTCCGCAACGGCGTGCCGGCCGATGCGCGCACCATGGTGGTGGTGCCGACCCTCCTGTTCAGCAAGGAGAACGTGGACGAGCAGTGCGAGCAGCTGGAAGTGCGCTTCCTTGCCAACCGCGACGAAAACCTGCGCTTTTGCCTGCTGACCGACTTTGCCGATGCGCAGGAGGAGACCCTGCCGACCGACGCGGCGCTGACCGAACGCGCCGCCGCCAACATCGCGCGCCTGAACCTGAAGTACACGGAGCAGGGCGGGGCCGCGCCCTTCCTGCTGCTGCACCGCCCGCGCCGCTGGAATCCGTCGGAACGGGCCTGGATGGGCGAGGAACGCAAGCGCGGCAAGCTGTCCGACCTGAACCGCTTCCTGCGCGGCGGGGCGGGACACGCCTTCTCGCTGATCGTGGGCGACATTGGCGACCTGAACACCTTCAAGTACGTCATCACGCTCGACAGCGACACCCAGCTGCCGCGCGACGCGGCGCGCCGCTTCATCGCCACCATGCGCCACCCGCTCAACCTGCCGCGCATCGACCAGCGCCTGCGGCGCGTGGTGGCCGGCTACGGCATCCTGCAGCCGCGCGTGGCGGTCAGCCTGCCGAGCGAGGACGCCTCGCGCTATGAAAAATTGTGCGGCGGCGAGCCGGGCATCGACCCCTATACCCGTACCGTGTCCGACGTCTACCAGGACGTGTTCGCGGAAGGTTCCTTTGTCGGCAAGGGCATTTACGACGTGGACGTGTTCGAGGATGTGCTGGGCGAGCGCCTGCCGGACAACCGCATCCTGAGCCACGACCTGCTGGAAGGCTGCTACCTGCGCGCCGGCCTGCTGAGCGACGCGCAATTGTACGAACACTACCCGGCGCGCTACCGCGACGACGTGAGCCGGCGCCAGCGCTGGGTGCGCGGCGACTGGCAGCTGCTGCCGTGGTTGCTGCGCCGCGTGCCGCTGCGCGGCGGCCGGCGCGAAGCGAATCCGCTGTCCGCCCTGTCGCGCTGGAAGCTGTTCGACAACCTGCGCCGCAGCCTGGTGGCGCCGGTCTTGACGCTGTCGCTGCTGATGGCCTTTGCCACGCTGCCCCACCCCTGGTTCTGGGCCTGCGCGGTCCTGGCGATCATCTTCCTGCCGCCGCTGGTGAGCGCCGTATACGACCTGCTGCGCAAGCCGCAGGACACGCTGTGGAGCCAGCACGTGCCGGCCTCGCTGGGGCGCAGCGGCCTGCACTTCTCGCATGCCTGCCTGACGCTGGTGTTCCTGCCGTACGAAGCCTACGTCAGCCTGGACGCCATCGTGCGCACCGCCTGGCGCCTAATGGTGTCGCGCCGCCGCCTGCTGCAGTGGCGCGCTTCGGCGCTGTCGCGCTCGGGCACCAGCCTGGCCAGCAACTGGCGCACGATGTGGATTTCGCCCGTGCTGGCGCTGGGCGCCGGCGTCGGCCTGGCCATGCTGCGCCCGCGCGCCTTCGAGGCGGCGCTGATCTTCCTGGTGGCCTGGTTCGCCGCGCCGCTGGTGGCGTGGTGGATCAGCCTGCCCATCGCGCGCGTGCAGCACGCGCTGGACCAGGAGCAGAACCAGTTCCTGCACAAGCTGGCGCGCAAGACCTGGCTCTGGTTCGAGACCTTCGTCGGACCGGAAGACAACTGGCTGCCGCCGGACAATATGCAGGAGCATCCGACCCAGGTGGTTGCGCACCGCACCTCGCCCACCAACATGGGCATGGCGTTGCTGGCCAACCTGACGGCCTTCGACTTCGGCTATATCACTGCCACGCAGCTGGCGGCACGCACCGCCAGCACGCTGGACAGCATGGCGCAGCTGGAGCGCCACCTCGGCCACTTCTACAACTGGTACGACACCCAGTCCATGCAGCCGCTGCACCCGGTGTATATCTCCACGGTCGACAGCGGCAACCTGGCGGGCCACCTGCTCACCCTGCAGGCCGGCCTGGTGGCGGCGGGCGACATGCCGATCGTGCATCCGAACCTGGCGCGCGGCCTGGCCACGACCTTCGCCCTGGTGCGCGAGGCGGCGGTGGCCGCCGGCGGCATGGCGCCCGAGGTGCTGGCCACGCTGGAGGCCGCGCTGGCCCCGCCGCCGCCGGTGCAGCCGTCCAGCCTGCGCGAGCAGCGTGCCTGGCTGGCGCGCGCCTGCGCCGGCTGCGAGCAGTTCCTGCGCAACGCCTCCGTTCCGCTCGACCCGCAGCTGGCCGCATGGAGCGCAGCGCTGCACGGGCAATGCCGGGCGGCGCTGGACGAACTGGATGAACTGGCGCCCTGGATCACGGCGGCGCTGGGCGCGCAGCACGACAGCGTGCTCGATCGCGTGCCGACCCTGCGCGAACTGGCCGGCTGGCCGCTGCCCGGCGCGGCGCAAAGCGACCTGGCGCCGGACGAACGCGAACGGCAGCAACAGGTGGCGGCCCTGGTGGAGCAGGGCGCGGCCCGGGCGCGCGAGCGGCTCGACATGCTGAACCGCCTGTCGCACCAGGCCAACGGCTTTGCCCAGGTCGACTATGGCTTCCTGTTCAACCCGACCACCAAGCTGCTGGCCATCGGCTACAACCTGAGCGAGCGCCGCCTCGACGCCAGCTGCTATGACCTGCTGGCCTCCGAAGTGCGCCTGGCCAGCTTTGTCGCCGTGGCGCAGGGCCAGCTGCCGCAGGAGCATTGGTTCGCCATGGGGCGCCAGCTGTGCATCGTGCACGGCCAGCCTGTGCTGCTGTCGTGGAGCGGCTCCATGTTCGAGTACCTGATGCCGCTGCTGGTGATGCCGACCTACCCCAACACCTTGCTGGACCAGACCTACCAGTCGGTGGTGGCGGCGCAGATCGAATATGCGAAGCAGCGCAACGTGCCGTGGGGAATCTCCGAGTCCGGCTACAACACCACCGACGCGGCGCTGAACTACCAGTACCGCGCCTTTGGCGTGCCGGGCATCGGCCTCAAACGCGGCCTGGCGGAGGACCTGGTGGTGGCGCCTTATGCCACCATGCTGGGCCTGATGGTCGATCCGGATGCGTCGTGCCAGAACCTGCAGAAGATGGCGGACATGGGCTTCATGGGCCGCTACGGCTTCTACGAGGCGATCGACTACACGGCGGCGCGCCTGCCGCGCGGCCAGTCCTACGCCATCGTCAAATCCTTCATGGTGCACCACCAGGGCATGGGCTTGCTGGCGCTGAGCTATGTGCTGAACGACCGCCCGATGCAGCGCCGCTTCGAGTCCGATCCGCTGCTGCAATCGACCCTGCTGGTGCTGCAGGAGCGCAGCCCGCGCATCGGCGCCTTCCATTCCGCCAGCGCCGAGCAGGCGGCGGTGCGCAGCGCGGTGCCGGAACAGGCCGCGCCGATGCGCATCCTGAACCAGCACACGCAGCCGGTGCCGGAAACCCAGCTGCTGTCCAATGGCCGCTACCATGTGATGGTGAGCAGCGCCGGCGGCAGCTACAGCCGCTGGAACAACCTGTCCGTCACGCGCTGGCGCGAGGACTGCACGCGCGACAACTGGGGCCAGTTCTGCTATGTGCAGGACGTGGAGGACGGCAGCTTCTGGTCCACCACCTACCAGCCGACGCTGGCCGAGCCGCAGCGCCTGGAAGTGATCTTCTCCGAGGGCCGCGCCGAGTTCCGCCGCAGCGACCACGAGATCGAGCTGTACACGGAAATGGTGGTCTCGCCCGAGGACGATATCGAGATGCGCCGCACGCGCATCACCAACCATTCGGAGCGCCGCCGCATCATCGAGGTGACCAGCTTTGCCGAAGTGGTGATGGCGCCGGCGCCGGCCGACGCCGCGCACCCGGCGTTCAGCAAGCTGTTCGTGCAGACCGAGATCGTGGCCGACGAAAGCGCCATCCTGTGCACGCGCCGCCCGCGCGGCAAGGGCGAGCAGACGCCTTACCTGCTGCACGTGATGACGGCGCACGACGCCCAGGTGCAGCACGTGTCGTATGAGACCGACCGCGCACGCTTCATCGGGCGCGGCAACACGGCGCAGATGCCGGCGGCGCTGCAGGAGCCGGGCCCGCTGTCGGGCAGCCAGGGCTCGGTGCTCGATCCGGTGGTGGCGATCCGCTACCGCATCGCGCTCGAACCGGGACAGGTGTCGGTGGTGGACGTGGTGACCGGCATGACCGACACGCGCGAAGCGGCGCAATACCTGATCGACAAGTACCAGGACCGCCACATGGCCGACCGCGTCTATGAGCTGGCCTGGACGCACAGCCAGGTGGTGCTGCGCCAGCTCAACGCCAGCGAAGCCGAGGCGCAGCTGTACGCGCGCCTGGCCAACCACGTGATCTACCCCAACGCCGCCCTGCGCGCCGACACCGGCGTCCTGGTGCGCAACCAGCGCGGCCAGTCCGGCTTGTGGGCCTACGCCATTTCGGGCGACCTGCCCATCGTGCTGATGGAGATCCGCGACGGCGCCAACATCGAGCTGGCGCGCCAGCTGGTGCAGGCGCACGCCTACTGGCGCCTGAAGGGCCTGGTGGTGGACCTGGTGATCTGGTACGAGGACCGTTCCGGCTACCGCCAGGCGCTGCACGACCAGATCATGGGCCTGATCGCCTCCGGCATCGACGCCCAGGCGATCGACCGGCCGGGCGGCATCTTCGTGCGGCCGACCGAAGGCATCGCGCCGGAAGACCGGGTACTGCTGCAGACGGTGGCGCGCGCGGTGCTGAGCGACGAACGCGGCACCCTGGCCGAACAGCTGAAGCGCGCCGCGGCGCCGTCGTTGCGCATGCCGCCGCTGCTGGCCGAGCCGCGCGCCGAGGCGGCCGAGCGCGACATCGCCGCCGCGGCCGGCGTAGCGCTGCCGACGGACCTGCTGCTGTACAACGGCCTGGGCGGCTTCTCGCCGGACGGCAAGCAATACGTGATCTCCAGCGCCGCCGGCAGGCGCACGCCGCTGCCGTGGTCGAACGTGCTGGCCAATCCGCAGTTCGGCAGCGTGGTGTCGGAAAGCGGGCAAGCCTACACCTGGCAGGAGAACGCGCACGAGTTCCGCCTGACGCCGTGGCACAACGACCCGGTGTCGGACCTGAGCGGGGAGGCCTTCTACCTGCGCGACGAGACCAGCGGCCGCTTCTGGTCGCCCTGCGCGCTGCCGGCGCCAGGCGTGGGCAACTACCTGACGCGCCATGGCTTCGGCTACAGCACCTTCGAGTACGCGGAGGCGGGCATCGGCAGCAGCATGACCACCTTTGTCGCGCTCGACGCGCCGGTGCGCTACACGGTGATCCGCGTGCGCAACCAGTCGGAGGTGCCGCGCAAGCTGTCGGTGACCGGCTACGTCGAATGGGTGCTGGGCGACATGCGCTCCAAGTCGGGCATGCACATCGTGACCGAGATCGACCCCGTCACCGGCGCGCTGTTCGCGCGCAACGCCTACAACACCGAATTCTCCGGCCGCGTGGCCTTCTTCAACGCCGACGCCTCGGTGCGCACGGTCACCTGCGACCGCAGCGAATTCATCGGCCGCAACGGCAGCCTGGCACGGCCGGCCGCGCTGCGCCGCGTGCGCCTGTCCGGCAAGGCCGGCGCCGGGCTGGACGCCTGCGCGGCGATCCAGGCGCCGTTCGAGCTGCAGCCGGGCCAGGAGCGCGAGATCGTGTTCGTGCTGGGCATGGGCGGCCGGCGCAATGCCGACGCCACGAACGTCGTGCAGCGGCACGGCGGGCGCGGCGCGGCCATGCAGGCCCTGTCCGAAGTCCATGCGTACTGGGACAAGGTGCTGGGCGCGGTGCAGGTGCACACGCCGGAACCTGAACTGGACGTGCTGGTCAACGGCTGGCTGATGTACCAGACCATCGCCTGCCGCATGTGGGCGCGCAGCGGCTACTACCAGAGCGGCGGCGCGTTCGGCTTCCGCGACCAGACATCCTGCGCGAGCACCTGATCCTGTGCGCGGCGCACCAGTTCGTGGAAGGCGACGTGCAGCACTGGTGGCACCCGCCGTCGGACCGCGGCGTGCGCACGCACTGCTCGGACGACTACCTGTGGCTGCCGCTTGCGGCCTGGCGCTACGTGTTCAGCACCGGCGACATGACGGTGCTGGACGAACAGGCGCACTACCTGGAAGGGCGCCCGGTGGCGCCGGAAGAGGATTCCTACTACGACATGCCGAGCCGCTCCGCGCATGCGGGCGACCTGTACGAGCACTGCGTGCGCGCCATCCGCAACGGCCTGCGCTTCGGCGAGCATGGCTTGCCCCTGATCGGTTCCTGCGACTGGAACGACGGCATGGACAAGGTGGGCGAGCACGGCAAGGGCGAGAGCGTGTGGCTGGCCTGGTTCCTGATCGAAGTGCTGCAGCGCTTTGCCGAAGTGGCGGAACGGCGCGACGATGCCGACTTCGCCGCCGAATGCCGCGCCCAGGCCAAGCAGTTGGCGGCCAATATCGAAGCCAACGCCTGGGATGGCCAGTGGTACCGCCGCGCCTATTTCGACGACGGCACGCCGCTCGGTTCGGCGCAGAACGAGGAATGCCAGATCGACTCGATCTCACAAAGCTGGGGCGTGCTGACCGGCGCCGCCGATCCGGTGCGGGTGGAAGGGGCGATGGAGCAGGTGGAAGCGCGCCTGGTGCGGCGCAACTTCGGCCTGATCCAGCTGCTCGACCCGCCGTTCGACAAGGCCGACCTCAATCCCGGCTATATCCGCGGCTACGTGCCGGGGGTGCGCGAGAACGGCGGCCAGTACACCCACGCCGCCATCTGGACCGTGATGGCCTTCGCCCGCCTGGGCGACGTGGAGCGGGCCTGGGAACTGATGCGCATGATCAATCCGGTGCGCCACGGCGCCGACCCCGAAGGCTGCGCGCGCTACAAGGTCGAACCATACGTGGTGACGGCCGACGTGTACGCGGTCGAGCCGCACGTGGGGCGCGGCGGCTGGAGCTGGTACACCGGCTCCTCCGGCTGGATGTACCGCCTGCTGCTCGAATCGCTGCTCGGCCTGACGCGCCAGGCCGACAAGCTGCTGCTGGCGCCGCGCCTGCCGGCCGCCTGGCCCGGCTTCGAGCTGCAGTACCGCCACGGCAGCAGCACCTACCTGCTGCGCATCACGCGCGGCCAGGCGCCCGCCGAGCCGGTCGAGATTGCCCTGGTCGATGACGGCGCCACGTACGAGATCGACATCAAGGCTTGATTTCGTGGTGTGCTATCCTCTGCGCGCTTGTAACCACAGAGAGGTGCCATGATCCGACTGTCATTGACTGCGGCAGCGCTGGCTGCAGCGTTCGCGCTGCCCGCCTGGGCGCAGGATCCGCTGAGTTTTGCGCGCTACGACCAGGTGCGCACCACCGACCTGCGCCTGGACCTGAAAGCCGACTTTGCGCGCAAGACGCTGGATGGCTTTGCCGAGCTGTCGCTGAACTGGATCGACAAGTCGGCGCGCACCCTGGTGCTCGACACCCGCCAGTTGAAGATCGCGCGCGTGCAGGTGCAGCGCCCGGACGGCAGCTGGGCGCCAGCCTCCTTCATGCTCGACAAGGCCCATGCCAGGAAGGGCCGCGCGCTGCGCATTTCGCTGCAGACGCAGCCTGAGAAAGTGCGCGTGTACTACCGCACCGCCCCCACTGCCAGCGCGCTGCAGTGGATGACGCCGGCGCAAACCCTGTCGGGCAAGCGCCCCTTCATGTTCAGCCAGTCGCAGGCCATCGAGGCGCGCTCCTGGGCGCCGCTGCAGGACACGCCGGCCGTGCGCTTCACCTACAGCGCGCGCATCGACGCCCCGGCCGGCCTGCGCGTGGTGATGAGCGCGGAAGGCGACCAGCGCGCCACCGGCGCCGGCGGCTGGAAGTTCCGCATGCCGCAGCCCATCCCGTCCTACCTGCTGGCCATTGCCATCGGCGAGATCGAGCTGCGCAACCTGGGGCCGCGCACCGCGGTGTACGCGGAGCCGGGCCGCATCGAGGCGGCGGCCTACGAACTGGCCGATACCGAAAAGATGGTGCACGCGGCCGAGGCGCTGTACGGCCCCTATCGCTGGGGGCGCTACGACATGCTGGTGCTGCCGCCGTCGTTCCCCATCGGCGGCATGGAAAATCCGCGCATGACCTTCCTGACGCCGACCATGATCGCCGGCGACCGCAGCCTGAACGACCTGATCGCGCACGAGCTGGCGCACAGCTGGTCGGGCAACCTGGTCACCAACGCCTCCTGGAAGCACTGGTGGCTCAACGAAGGTTTCACCACCTACGTCACCACGCGCATCCTGGAAAGCCTGTACGGCAAGGAAGTGGCGGAGCTGAACCTGCAGGTGGAGCAGGCCGAAGCCATCGCCTCGCTGAAGGATATTGCGCCCGCCAAACAGGCCCTGCTGACCAAGGACCCCGACACCAATCCGGACACCTACACCGACGAAGGCCTGGCCTATCCGAAAGGCGCCTGGCTGCTGCACACGCTGGAGCAGCGCGCCGGCCGCGAGCTGTTTGATCCCTTCCTGCGCGGCTGGTTCGACCAGCACGCCTTCCAGTCGGTGACGACCGAGGAATTCCTCGACTACCTGCGCAAGAACCTGCTGGCGAAGAAGCCCGACATCATGGCCGACGCGGAGCTTGACGAGTGGCTGTACGGCAGCGCCATCCCGGCCAGCGCGCAGCGCGTCAATTCGCCGCGCCTGGCGGCGCTGGACGCCAAGCGCGAAGCCTGGCTCAAGGGCGAGCTGGCCGCCGGCGCGCTGGAACCGCAAGGCTGGATCGCGTTGGAGTGGATGCACTTCCTGAACGGCATCGACAGCAAGGCCAATGCCGCGCAGATGAAGGAGCTGGACGAAGCGTTCAAGCTGCGCAGCACCCGCAACAACGAGATCGGCTTCCGCTTCTTCCTGGCGTCCGTGCACGCGGGCTACGACGTGCGCGAACCGCTCAACGCATTCCTCATGAGCGTGGGACGCCAGAAGTTCGTGGTGCCGCTGTACAAGGCGCTGCTGGCCAACCCGAACGAAGCGGCCTGGGCGCGCAGCGTATACGCCAAGGCCCGCCCGCGCTACCACCCCGAAACCCAGGGTTCCGTCGACAAACTGCTGAAGAAGTGAACATGCTGAACAAACCTCTTGCCACCCTGCTGGCGCTGGCCTTCGCCGCCGGCGCCGCCATCAACGCACCCGCCAGCGCCGCGCCGGAAGGCGCGCCCGCCGCCAGCGTGGCCAGCGTCCCCGCCTTCGAGCTGGCGCGCGACGTCAACCTGGCCCTGAAGACCTTCGACGTGCCGGGCATCGCCATCGCCATCGTCAAGGACGGCAAGGTGGTGGCCACGCAGGGCTTCGGCGTGCGCAAGCTGGGCGACGCGGCGCCGGTAACCGGCAAGACGCTGTTCGAGATCGCCTCCAACTCCAAGGCCTTCACCGCCGCCGCGCTGGCGCAGCTGGTGGACGAGGGCAAGCTGGGTTGGGACGATCCCGTCACCAAGCACCTGCCAAGCTTCCAGATGGCCGATCCCTACGTCACCCATGCCATGACCGTGCGCGACCTGCTGGTGCACCGCAGCGGCCTGGGCCTGGGGGCCGGCGACCTGCTGTGGTGGCCGACCACCACCTTCAGCACCGACGAAATCATCGACCGCCTGCGCCACGTGAAGCTGGCCACCAGCTTCCGCAACAACTACGCCTACGACAACCTGCTCTACATCGTGGCGGGCAAGATCATCGCGCAGAAGTCCGGCAAGAGCTGGGAGGAGGCGACGCGCGAACGCCTGCTGGCGCCGCTGGGCATGCACGGTTCCACCACCAGCGTGGACGACATGCTGAAGGCGGCCGACTACGCGGCCCCGCACAGCAAGATCAACGGCAAGGCTGCCGTGGTCAAGCCGATGCCGGTGCAGAACGCGGTGGGCGCGGTGGGCGTCCAGACCAATGCCGAGGACATCGCCAAGTGGATGCAGCTGCTGCTCAACGAAGGCAAGATGGACGACGGCAAGCAGCTGTTCAGCGTGAAGCAGGCGCGCGAGATGTGGACGCAGCAGACGCCGATGAAGATCAGCGAACCGAAACCGCCGCTGGCCGCCACCAAGCCCAATTTCGCCGCCTACGGCCTGGGCTTCCAGCTGCGCGACTACCGCGGCCGCAAGCTGGCCATGCATGGCGGCGCGCTGCAAGGCTTCTATTCGCGCATCGTGCTGGTGCCGGAGGAAAAGCTGGGCGTGGCCATCTTCACCAATGCCGAGAACGGCCCGGCCATGACGGCGCTGCAGTGGCGCATCCTGGACCACTACATGGGCGTCGCGCCGACCGACTGGATCAAGGCCTACGCCGAGATGGAAGCCGAGATGCACAAGGAGGAAATGGCGCGCCAGGGCAAGCTGACGGCCGCGCGCGTGGCGGCATCCAAGCCTTCGCTGCCGCTGGCCGCCTACAACGGCGACTACAACGACGCCTGGTACGGCACGGTGCGCATCGGCCAGGAGGGCGGCAAGCAGCGCATGACCTTCAGCCGCACGCCGGACCTGGTGGGCACGCTCGAGCATTTCCAGCACGACACGTTCATCGTCCGCTGGAAAGAGCGCAACTTCAATGCCGACGCCTACGTGACGTTCTCGCTGAATCCCGATGGCACGATCGACAAGATGAAGATGGCGCCGGTGTCCAAGGAAACGGACTTCAGCTACGACTTTGCGGACTTGTCCTTTACGCCAGTGAAGAAGTGACAAATTTCAGACAAAGTTGAAACCAATGGTGAGACTCTTTCATGTGCGCATGCAGCATAATGCTGTCAGCAATGCGCATAGGGGAGAGTGAATGAATAGTCTGATCTTGTCGATTGCCGCGGTGTGCGGCGGCCTGTCTGTCGCCGTGTATGGCTTTGTCACCTTGATGAGCCACCTGCAGTCGCGCTAGGCAGCGCCAGTTCGAACACCTTGCGCTTGCGCGCCGCGATCTCCGCCTGGGCGCGCCGGAAAGCCGGATAGCCATTCAATAGCTTGTCGAAACTGCCATCGGCCATCGCCAGCTTCAAGCCCTTTTCCACCCGCTGCGCCATCGCCCGGTTGTCCCGGCTGACGAAGAAATAAAACGGCACCCGATAGTGCAGCAGGATGGTCGGCTCGACCATCAATCCATCCTTGCCATGCTGCTGCTCCTCGGCCCAGGCTTCGTGCACGCCGCGCGGCAGGTAATCGAAGCGTCGCGCCTTCAGCATCGGGAACAGCGAGCTGTAGTTGATGGCTGTCTCCACCTTCAGGCCATTGTGCCGCAGCACCGCCACCGAGGGCCAGTTCATGCCGCCGCCTGCGGTCAGCTGGCGCAGGTCGTCCAGCGAGCGCACGGCGCGGAAACGCGCCTCGTCCTCCTTGCGGATCAGGAATACCCGGTAGTCGTTCAGGTCGCGCACCAGCGAAATGCGGATCGGCAGCAGCTCGCGCTCGCGCCGGGCGTCGGTACCGTCCCACATGATGTTGATGACGCCATTGCGCTGGATCTCCAGCGCGCGGCGCGGGCTGGTCAGCTCGTGCCGGTAGAACTCGATAGTGAAGGGGCCTTCCGTCTTTTCCAGCGCCAGGCGCAGCAGCTGGGGGAAGTAATTCGCCTGCGCCTCCGCGCCGGGCGTGACCGAGGGCAGGATGAAGCGCATCGCCGCCGCATCGGCGGCCAGTGAGAGGGTGGATGCTGCCGCCAGCAGCAGGCCGGCGGCAGCGCGTTGCAGCATGCTTGGCACTTACTGGGGCTTGACGAACTTCAGGGTCATGCGGTCGCTTTCGCCGATGGCGGCGTACTTGGCGCGGTCCTTGTCCTTGTTGGTCAGGGTTGGCGGCAGGGCCCAGACGCCGTTCTCATGGTTCGCGGTGTCCTTGGCATTGGCGTTCACTTCCGACTTGGCCACCAGCTTGAAGCCGGCCTGCTCGGCCATCTTGATCACATAAGCTTCGTGCATGTAGCCGGTGCTGGCCTTGGCGTCCTGCGTCATGGCGGCGGGCAGGCGGTGTTCTTCCACGCCAAAGACGCCGCCCGGCTTCAGGCTGTCGTAAATGCTGGCCATCAGCTTTTTCATGTTCTCCTCGCCGGTACCGATCCAGTTGTGGATGTTGCGGAAGGTGACCACCATGTCGGCGCTGCCCTTGGGCGCGAAGTTGTACACGCCGTTGGACGGTTCGAAGGCGCCCAGCACGACCTTGTCGCGGCCCGGCTGCTTGGCCAGGAAGTCCTGGAAGCGCTCGGCCGACTTGCGCACGCGCTCGTCGCCCGACTGCGGGGTGGCGCCGGCGGTGATCAGCTTGCCGTGCTCGCGCAGGTAGGGCGCCAGGATTTCCGTATACCAGCCACCGCCGGGCGACAGTTCCACCACGGTCATGTTCGGCTTGATGCCGAAGAAGGTCAGGGTTTCATAGGGGTGGCGATACTGGTCGCGCTTGACGTTGTCTGCATTGCGGGTCGGGCTGGCGATGGCCGCCTTGAGGGAGGGATCGGCCAATGCTGCGCCGGAGAAACTGGTGAAGCCGACGGCCAACAGGCCGGCCAGGACGTACTGTTTCATGCGGTAAGTCTCCTCTTTTCGTTGGACAGAGCGACGCGGCGGGTCCGGTCGCCCGAACTTGATGATCGTGCAAGCTGAGCGCCCGGTCAAGTGTCCGCGCGGACAGTCGCGCGGACACTTGGCGGACGCCGGAATTCGGGGTCAGCTCTGTCAATCGGACATTTCGCTGCGCAAAATGTCCGATTGACAGAGCTGACCCCGACTTTGTTTCAGCTTTGTACAAGCTTTACACAATGGCATAAATATTGCGTAGGATTGGACTTCTGCAAGCTGTCTTAGGTAATAACGATAACCCTGGAGAGACTATGGAACGACGTGCATTCCTCAATCTGAGCGGCGGGGCAATGGCCGCCATGATGATGCCATTTGGCCAAGCCATCGCGGCCGACGAGCTGATCAAGCCCGTGGAAATGAAGTTCAAGAAGATGCTGGCGGATACCGCCCTGACGGCGGCGACCCAGGCCGGCGCCAGCTATTGCGATGTGCGCATCGGCCGCTACCTGAACCAGTTCATCACCACCCGCGACCTGAACATCGAGAACGTCACCAATACCGAATCGGCTGGTGTCGGCGTGCGCGTGATCGCCAACGGCGCGTACGGCTTTGCCGCCACCAGCGACATGTCGCCGGACGGCGTGGCCGGCGCGGCGCGCCAGGCGGTCGCCATCGCCAAGGCCAATGCCAAGCTGCAGGCAGCGGGCGTGCAGCTGGCCCCGACCCCGGGCGTGGGCGAAGTCTCTTGGGCCACGCCGATCAAGAAGGATTGGCGCACCGTGCCGATCAAGGAAAAGGCCGACCTGCTGATCACGGCCAACAAGGGGGCGCTGGAAGCGGGTGCTTCCTTCATCCAGTCGTTGCTGTTCCAGGTCAACCAGCAGAAGTATTTCGCCTCGACCGACGGTTCCTATATCGACCAGGACCTGCACCGCCTGTGGGTGCCGTTCTTCGCCACCGCCGTCGACAAGTCGACCGGCAAGTTCCGCAGCCGCTCCGACCTGGGTACGCCGGTCGGCATGGGCTACGAATACCTGGACGGCCGCAAGGAAGACAAGATCAGGGCAGCGGGCGGTGTCGCCACGCTGTACAACCGTTCCTATGACCTGATCGAGGACGCCAAGGCCGCCGGCCGCCAGGCCAAGGAAAAGCTGACCGCCAAGTCGGTCGAGCCGGGCAAGTACGACCTGGTGCTCTCGCCTGAACACATGTGGCTGACCATCCACGAGTCGGTCGGCCACCCGACCGAGCTCGATCGCGTGCTGGGCTACGAGGCGAACTTCGCCGGCACCTCCTTCGCCACCCTGGACAAGCAGCAGTCGAAGAAGTTCAAGTACGGCGCCGACATCGTCAACATCGAAGCGGACAAGGTGATCCCGGGCTCGCTGGGCGCGGTGGGCTACGACGACGAGGGCGTCAAGTGCAAGAAGTGGGACATCATCAAGGACGGCATCCTGGTCAACTACCAGGCCACGCGCGACCAGGCGGCGGTGATCGGCGAGAAGGAATCGCACGGCTGCTCCTACGCGGACTCCTGGAGCAACGTGCAGTTCCAGCGCATGCCCAACGTCTCGCTCAAGGCGGGCAAGAAAAAGCTCACGCCGGACGAACTGGTGAAGGACGTCAAGAAAGGCATCTACATCGTGGGCGCCGGTTCCTTCTCGATCGACCAGCAGCGCTACAACTTCCAGTTTGGCGGCCAGATGTTCTACGAGATCAAGGACGGCAAGATCGGCCAGATGCTGGAGGACGTCGCCTACCAGTCGAACACCCAGGAATTCTGGAACGCCTGCACTGCCATGTGCGACGAGCGCGATTGGCGCATGGGCGGCTCCTTCTTCGACGGCAAGGGCCAGCCGATGCAGGTGAGCGCGGTGTCGCACGGTTCGTCGACCACCCGCTTCAACGGCATCAACGTGATCAACACTGCCCGCAAGATCGGCTGAGCGTAAAGGATAAAGGATGAAGATTCTGAATCAGGAAGAGACCAAGCGCATCGCCGACAAGGTCATGTCGTTGAGCAAGGCCGACGAATGCATCGTCACCATCAACGGCAGCCGCACCGGCAACATCCGCTACGCGCGCAACGCAGTGTCGACGGCGGGCCTGGTGGAAAACACCCAGCTGGCGGTGGCTGTTGCCTTCGGCAAGAAGCAGGGTACCGCCATCATCAACGAGTTCGACGACAAGTCGCTGGCCAAGGCCGTGCAGCGCGCCGAGGAACTGGCGCGCCTGGCGCCGGAGAATCCGGAGTTCATGCCGACGCCAAGCAGGCGTTCAAGGCGTCCAACACGTTCAGCAAGTCGACCGACGCCATCGACCCCGCCTACCGCGCCCAGGTGGCGGCCTACAGCATCGAGGCCTGCAAGAAAAAGGGCCTGGTCGCCGCCGGCTTCTTCACCGACCAGTCCTCCTTTGAAACCGTGGCCAACTCGCGTGGCGTATTCGGTCACCAGAGCCAGACCGGCATCGACTTCACCTGCACCGTGCGCACCGAAGACGGCCGCGGTTCGGGCTGGGTGCGCCGTGACGCCAACGACGTGAACAGGTTCGACCCGCGCGCCGCGGCGGAAGTGGCGATGGAAAAGGCCATCCGTTCGGCCGAAGCGAAGGCGCTGGAGCCGGGCCGCTACACCGTGATCCTGGAGCCCGCCGCGACGTCCGACCTGCTGGCGTACATGTTCAACAGCTTCGACGCGCGTTCGGCCGACGAGGGCCGCAGCTTCCTGGCCAAGAAGGGCGGCGGCAACCGCATGGGCGAGAAGCTGTTCGACGAGCAGGTCAACGTGTGGGCCGACCCATGGGACAAGGACGTTCCCGTCCTGCCGTGGGACAACCAGTCCTTGCTGGCGCGCGAGCGCATGGACATCATCAAGAACGGCAAGATCGCCTCGATGTACTACTCGCCGTTCTGGGCCAAGAAGCAGGGCCAGCGCGCGGTGGGCCTGCCGGGCAACATCATCATGACCGGCGGCTCCAAGTCGACCGAGGAGCTGATTGCCTCGACCAAGAAGGGCATCCTGGTGACCCGCACCTGGTACATCCGCATGGTCGACCCGCAGACCGTGCTGCTGACCGGGCTGACGCGCGACGGCACCTTCTACATCGAGAACGGCAAGATCAAGCATCCGGTGAAGAACTTCCGCTTCAATGAGAGCCCGGTGTCGATGCTGAACAACATCGAAGAACTGGGCCGTCCGGAAGTGCTGGCGGGCGACGAGTCGCAATACCAGCTGCTCATTCCGGCCATGAAGGTGCGCGACTTCAACTTCACCTCTTTGTCCGACGCAGTGTAAACCCGGCAGGGCAGGGTCTGACCCAAGGGTCAGACCCGGTTTTCCGGGGTCAAAAGTATCTGGAGCAACACAATTGGAACGTAGATCCTTCCTGAAAGTCGCCGCCGCCACCAGCGGCAGCATGCTGGTCCCCGTCTTCGGCAACGCCATCGCCGCCGAAGACCTGATGAATCCGATGGCACGCAAGTTCAAGAAAGAACTGGCCGACGCCGCCCTGAACGCCGCCACCAAGGCCGGCGCCAGCTATTGCGACGTGCGCATCGGGCGCTACCTGAACCAGTTCATCACCACCCGCGACACGCGCGTCGAAAACATCGTCAACACCGAATCGACCGGTGTCGGCGTGCGCGTGATCGCCAATGGCGCCTATGGCTTCGCCGCCACCAATGCGCTAAGCGTGGACGCGGTGGCCGACGCCGCGCGCCAGGCAGTGGCCATTGCGCGCGCCAACGCCCGTCTGCAGACGGCGCCGGTGCAGCTGGCGCCGGTCAAGGGCGTGGGCGAAGTGGCATGGCAGACGCCTTTCAAGAAGGACTGGCGCGCCGTGCCGGTCAAGGAAAAGGCCGACATGCTGCTGGCCGCGAACAAGGCGGGCCTGGAGGCCGGCGCGTCGTTCATGACGTCCAGCCTGTTCCAGGTCAACCAGCAGAAGTACTTCGCTTCCACCGACGGCTCCTACATCGACCAGGACGTGCACCGCCTGTGGTCCCCGTTCACCGCCACCGCCGTGGACAAGGCCAGCGGCAAGTTCCGCACGCGCGACGGCCTGTCCTCGCCGGCCGGCATGGGCTTCGAGTTCTTCGACGCCAGGCCGGAACACAAGGTGCGTGCGGCGGGCGGCGTGACGCAGCTGTACAACGGCGGCTACGACATCATCGAAGACGCCAGGGCCGCCGGCAAGCAGGCGCGCGAAAAGCTGTCGGCCAAGTCGGTCGAGCCGGGCAAGTACGACCTGGTGCTCTCGCCGGAACACCTGTTCCTGACCATTCACGAGAACGTCGGCCACGCCACGGAGCTGGACCGCGTACTGGGCTATGAAGCCAACTACGCCGGCACCTCGTTCGCCACGCTGGACAAGTGGAAGGGCAAGAACTTCAAGTACGGCGCCGACATCGTCAATTTCTTCGCCGACAAAACCACGCCCGGTTCGCTGGGCAACGTGGGCTACGACGACGAGGGTGTGGCGTCGAAGAAATGGGACATCATCCGCAACGGCGTGCTGGTGAACTACCAGGCCACGCGCGACCAGGCCCACATCATCGGCGAGAAGGAATCGCACGGCTGCTCCTACGCCGATTCCTGGAGCAGCGTGCAGTTCCAGCGCATGCCCAACATTTCGCTGGAAGCGGGCAAGAAGGCCATGACGCCGGACGACATGGTCAAGGACGTGAAGAAGGGCATCTACATCCTGGGCCGCGGCTCCTATTCGATCGACCAGCAGCGCTACAACTTCCAGTTCGGCGGCCAGCTGTTCTACGAAATCAAGGACGGCAAGGTCGGCCAGATGCTCAACGACGTGGCCTACCAGTCGAACACGCAGGAATTCTGGAATTCCTGCTCGGCCATCTGCGACCAGCGCGACTGGCGCATGGGCGGCTCGTTCTTCGACGGCAAAGGCCAGCCAAGCCAGGTCAGTGCCGTATCGCACGGTTCCTCGACCACCCGCTTCAACGGCATCAATGTGATCAATACTGCCCGCAAGATTGACTAAGGACGCGACATGAAACTTCTGAGCAAGGACGAAGCAAAAAGCATCTGCGACAAAGTGATGGCCATGTCCAAGGCCGACGAATGCCGCATCAACCTGAGCGGCAGCCGCAAGGGCAACGTGCGTTACGCGAACAACAGCGTATCGACCGCCGGCCAGATCGAGGACACGACCCTGGTGGTGAGCGTCGCCTTCGGCAAGAAGCAGGGCTCTGCCACCTGCAACCAGTTCGACGCCAAGTCCCTGGAAGCGGCCGTGCGCCGCGCGGAGGAAGTGGCGCGCCTGGCGCCGGAAAATCCCGAGTTCATGCCGGCCGTCGGCAAGCAGGACTTCAAGGCCAGCAACACCTTCAACCGCAATGCCGACGCGTTCAATCCGGATTTCCGCGCCGACGTCGCCTTCGCCAGCATCGATGCGGCAAAGAAGGCGGGCCTGCAGGCTGCGGGCTTCTTCAACGACAGCATGGGCTTTGACTGCATCGCCAACTCCAACGGCGTGTTCGGCTACCAGCAGCTGGCGGGCATGAACTTCACCGTGACCACGCGCACCAACGACGGCCGTGGTTCGGGCTGGGTGAGCCGCGCCGCTTACGATCCCAAGGCCTTCGACGCGCGCGCCGTATCGGACATCGCGATCGAGAAGGCGCTGCGTTCGGTCGACGCCAAGGCGCTGGAGCCGGGCCGCTACACGGTGGTGATGGAACCGGCCGCCACCAACGACCTGCTGAACTTCATGTTCAACGCCTTCGACGCGCGTTCCGCCGACGAGGGCCGCAGCTTCCTGTCCAAGAAGGGCGGCGCCAACCGCCTGGGCGACAAGCTGTTCGACGAGCAGGTCAACGTCTGGACCGACCCGTGGGACGCCAACGCGCCCGTGCTGCCGTGGGACCAGGGCTCGATGCAGGCGCGCGCGCGCCGCGACCTGATCAAGGGCGGCGTGATCACTTCGCTCGACTACAACCGTTACTGGGCGCAGAAGCAGGGCAAGGCCGCCACGCCGCCGGCGGGCAACATCATCATGGCCGGCGGTTCGCGCTCGACCGAGGAGCTGATTGCCTCGACCAAGAAGGGCATCCTGGTGACCCGCACCTGGTACATCCGCATGGTGGACCCGCAATCGGTGGCGCTGACCGGCCTGACCCGCGACGGCACCTTCTACATCGAGAACGGCAAGATCAAGCACCCGATCAAGAACTTCCGCTTCAACGACAGCCCGGTGTCGATGCTGAACAACATCGACGAGCTGGGCCGCCCGGTGCTGATCGGCGACACCGACGCGCGCAAGCTGATGATTCCGGCCATGAAGGTGCGCGACTTTAACTTTACGTCGTTGTCGGATGCGGTGTAACGCCGGTAAACCAGTGTCAGACCCACGGGGTCCGACACTTGGCCCGCGACCGCCGCTGACCAGTGTCTGACCCTGTGGGTCAGACACTGCCTTACCGGGTTAAAAGATGCCAGCCTACGATTTCTACTTCACCCGCCTGACCTACGAGTCAGGCGACTGGGACGTCGACATACGCATGCCGAGCAACGTGCTCAACTCCCTGGTCGAATACACGACCCTGAAAGTTGACCCCGTCGAGCGCATCGTCGCGCTGTCCGACCCGAAGATGCTGGAAGCGCCGTTCTGCTACCTGGCCGGCCACAAGCTGGTGCAGTTCACGCCGGCCGAACGGAAGAACTTCGAGCGCTACGTGAAGGGCGGCGGCTTCGTCTTCGTCGACGACTGCAACCACGACATCGACGGCCTGTTCGCGAAGTCGTTCGAAGCGGAAGTGGCAAGGATCTTCGGCGCCAAGGCGCTGCACAAGATCCCGAACAACCACCCGTTGTACTCGGCCTTCTTCAAGTTCGACGGCCCGCCCAACACCGGGATGGAGCTCAATGGCTGGGGCGACGACCTGGTGCACGACTACCTGAAGGCCGTGGAGTTCAACGGCCGCATCAGGCTTTTGTATAGCAACAAGGACTATGGCTGCGAGTGGGACTATGACTTTCGCAACAAGCGCTGGCTGGCGATCGACAACACGCGCTTCGCAGTCAACATCATTCAATACGCGTTGGGAGCATGACCGTGGCTGAAAGCGGCTGGAGCGAGAACGAAATCGGCGTACTGCACGCCAGGATCAAGGCACTGAAGGCCAGCATGGGCCGTGTCATCATCGGCCAGGAGGAGGTGGTCGATTCGCTGATCATCTGCCTGCTGGGCGGCGGCCACGCCTTGGTGGAAGGCGTGCCGGGGTTGGGCAAGACGCTGCTGGTGAAGTCGCTGGCGCAGGCCACCGACATGCAGTTCCGCCGCGTGCAGTTCACGCCGGACCTGATGCCGTCCGATATCGTCGGCACCGAGATCCTGGAAGAGGACCATGCGACGAAGAAGCGCGAGTTCCGCTTCCAGCAAGGCCCGGTGTTCACCCAGGTGCTGCTGGCGGACGAGATCAACCGCGCCCCGCCCAAGACGCAATCGGCGCTGCTCGAAGCGATGCAGGAGCGCTCGGTGACCTTCGCCGGCCAGACGCACAAGCTGCCGCGCCCCTTCTTCGTACTGGCGACGCAGAATCCGATCGAGCAGGCCGGCACCTACCCGCTGCCCGAAGCGCAGCTGGACCGCTTCCTGCTCCACATCGACGTCGGCTACCCGACCGAAGACGAGGAGATCGCCATGGTGTCGGCCACCACGCACGCCGGCCTGAAGGACGCCGAGCCGGCCATGGACGTGGAGACCCTGCTGCGCCTGCAGGCGCTGGTGCGCGACATTGAGATCGGCGAGCACCTGCTGCGCTACGCGACGCGTCTGGTGCGCGCCACCCGGCCGCGCGAAACCTCGGTCGAGGCCGTGAAGAAGCACGTCGGATGGGGCGCCGGTCCCCGCGCCGGCCAGGCGCTGGTGCTCGCCTCCAAGGCGCGCGCGCTGATGCAGGGCCGCCTGGCGGTAACGCGCGAAGACATCGGCCACATGCTGCTGCCGGTGCTGGCGCACCGCGTGCTGCGCAACTTCGAGGCGGAAGCGGACGGCATCGCCATTGCCGACATCCTGGCCGCACTGCGCGACGCGATCAAGCCCGAATAAGCCGATGCTGGAAACACCTGCGCTGCTGGCGCATTCCGCCGACCTTGAGCTGGTGATCCGCCACGTGCTGGCCGGTCTTGGCCATGGCATCCATGCGGGCCGCGAACGCGGCGCCGGCGTCGAGTTCTCCGAGTACCGTGCCTACGCGCCCGGCGACGAATGGCGCCGCGTGGACTGGAAGCTGCTCGCGCGCGCCGACCGCTATTACGTGCGCGAGGCGGAGCGCGACAGCCATGTCGCGACCTGGCTGGTGCTGGACGCCACGGCCTCGATGGCCGAACCGAGCCGCCGCGTGGACGGCTTGAGCAAGCACTGGTACGCGCGCACGGCGCTGGCCTGCGTGGCCGCCATTGCCCAGCGCCAGGGCGACGCCTTCGGATTGCTGGTGCTGTCCGGTGGCCGGGTCGAGTTCACGCCGGCGTCGCGCGGGCCGCGCCACCTGCAGCGCGTGCTGGCCGCGCTGCAAAGGGCCACGCCTTCCGGCGAGCTGCCGGACGCGGAGACGCTGCGCGCCAGCCTGCACTTCGCGCGCGCGCAAAGCATGGTGTTCGCCGCCAGCGACGCGCTGGACTGGCCGTCGCCGCTGGGCGAGGCGCTGATCCGCCTGCGCCACATGCGGCACGACGTGCGGCTGCTGGCCTTGCGCACCGAAGCCGAAGTGGCGGCGGAGTTACCCGCCGGTCACGCCTATCGCGATCCAGAGAAGGGCGCCGGCCTGCATAGCTTCAGCCGCGCCGTGCGCGACGATTACCGCACGGCGCTCGAAGCCCACTTCGAGGCCGTGCGCACTGCCTGCCGCCAGCACGACGTGCCCCTGTGCGAGGCGCAGGTCGAGCAGCCGCTGGGCGAAGTGCTGCGCGCCTGGCTGCGCAACCCGGAGGCGCGCCGCCCATGACGAGCATGCAGCCATTGTGGTGGTTCGCCTTGCCGGTGCTGCTGCTGCCCGTGTGGTGGCACATGCGCAAGCGCGAGCGCACGCGCACCGACCTGCTGGCCACGGCCCGCTTCCTGCCGGCCGCCGCGCCGCAGCAGCAGCGCATCCCGCGCTGGTCCGACGTGCTGCTGCTGTTGACGCGCCTGGCCCTGCTGGCCGTGCTGATCGCATGGCTGGCGGTGCTGACCATGCCGTGGAAGGGCGATACGGTGTTCGTCGCCGCCGGCCTGGAACGCACGGAATGGGCCGAACGGCAGATCCGATCGGCAGGCATGGACGGCGCGGCGCGCCAGCCGCTGCCGGCCGACGTGTGGAACTGGCTGGCCCGCAACGAACACGAATGGCGTCCCGGCGCGCGCCTGCTCATCCTGGCCCCGCACGCCGCCATGCCCGCCTTGCCGCCGCGCCTGGCCCACGACGCCGAACTGCGCCTGGCGCCCGCGCCATCGGCCGCCCCGGCGGCGCCGCGCGAACGGCACGTGGTGGTCGTGGCGCCGGCCGAGCGCATGGCGCGCTGGCAGGCCTTGTTCGCCGCATTCGCTACCGCAGGCGAAGGCGCCCAGCGCTACATCCTCGGCGACTCGCCGACGCCGGCCACGGAACTGATCGTGTGGGACAAGCCCGATGCCCAGGCACCGGCAGACTGGAAAGCACCCCTCTGGTGGCGCACCGCAAGCACCGAAGGGGAGACGCAGGGCAAGCAAGGTCTCACCTGGACTGCGCCGCAATGGCCGCTGCAGGACGTGGACGCCGCACGCGCCCTGTACGAGCGCTGGCAGGCCGCGACAGCCCGTCCCGCCGCCTACCCGATGCCTGCGCAGGCGATCAAGGCCGCGCGCCGCGCCGCGCTGCCGGCGCCGCTGGCCCGTTCCCCGGAATGGCTTGCCATCGCCCTGCTGGCGCTGTTCGCACTTGAAAGGACCCTGAGCCATGTCCGCCGCCGCTGACCAACTGGCCGGCGTGCGCCAGCGCATGCTGCAAGCCCTGATCCGGCGCCGCGCCGCGAGCTGGCTGCTGCCGCTGCTGCCGGCGGCGGCGCTGGGCGCGGCCATCCTTGCCGGGACCGGGGCATTGCCGCTGACGGTGCCGCTCGCATTGGCCGCGGCGGTGCTGCTGTGGGCCGCCGCCGACTTCGCCTTCTGGCGCGCGCGCCTGGAACGCCAGCTGCCCGCATGGCTGAACGACGCCGTGCCCGAGCTGGAAGACAGCAGCGCCATGCTGGCCGCCGCGCCAGCCACGCCCCTGGGCGCGCTGCAGCGCCAACGCCTGCTGGCGCGCGTCGACACCGCGCTGGACGACGAGCGCCTGCGCGCCATCGCCGTGCGGAAGGCCCGTTTCAACGCCATCCCGCTTGCCCTGGCCGCCGTGGCGGCCGCCGGCGCATGGGCCTACGGCGCCGCGCATTCGCCGCAGCGCATCGCTACGCCCGGCGGCAGCGAAGCGGCCAAGGCCGCCATCGCCCGGGCCGGCATCAGCCTGCACGCCATGCCGCCCGCCTACACCGGCGCCAAGCCAAGCGAAGGCGCGCCGCGCGACCTGCAAGTGCCGCAGCACAGCAAGCTGCTCTGGTGCGCCCACGGCGCCGATGCCGTGATCGAACTGAGCGACGGCCGCGTGCTGCAGGCGGCGCAGGGCGCATGCGCCGAGCTGCAGGCCAGCGACTCCATCTTCTGGCGCAGCCGCAAGGAGCCGGGTAACCGCTACACGGTCCGCGTCACGCCGGACCAGGCGCCGCAAGTGGCGATCACCACGCCGGGCGAATCGGTCACCGTCCTCAAGCCCGATGCGCAAAGCGCGCAGATCGCTGTCAGCGTCAGCGACGACTACGCCATCACCCGTGCCACGCTGCACATGACGCTGGCGCGCGGCAGCGGAGAGAACATCCGTTTCACCGACAAGGAAAGCCCGCTGCCGGCGTCGGCCGATCCGCGCAAGCGCAGCTGGAACCGGCAATGGATGCTGAAGGAGCTCGGCATGGAGCCGGGCGATGAACTGTACTTCTTCGTGCGCGCCAGCGACAACGCGCCGGTGCCGCACATTGCCCAGTCGCCGACCTACACGCTGCGCCTGCCCGGCACGCAGGGCGAAGCGCTGGAATCGACCGCGCTGCCCTCGATGGTGAAGCCGGAGAACCTGCGCAGCCAGCGCCAGATCATCATCGATACCGAACAGCTGGTGGCCGACATGCCGCGCCTCGCGGCGGCCGAACTGCGCGCCCGCAGCGAGAAGATCGCCGGCGACCAGGCCAAGCTGCGCCTGCGCTACGGCCAGTTCCTGGGCGAGGAGTCTTCCCTGTTCGGCGAAGAGGAGCACAGCGAGGGCGACGGCCACGAGCACGGCGGCGGCGGGGCAGGCGGCCCGACGCAGGGTGCGGGCGGCTTCGGCACGGGCGACATTGCCGCGCAGTTCGGTCATGCCCACGACCAGGAAGGCAACGCCACCATCTTCGACCCCGCCACCAAGGAAGTGCTGCGGCGTGCCCTGGCCGCCATGTGGGACGCGGAGAAGCAGTTGCGCGCGATCGCGCCCAAGCCGGCACTGCCGCCGGAATACAAGGCACTGGGCGCCATCAAGGAGTTGCAGCAGGCCGAGCGCGTCTACCTGCACCGCACGGCTTTCGTGCCGCCGGCCATCAAGGAAGAGAAGCGCATGAGCGGCGACATGGCAGGCGCCGCGAGCTACCGCCGCGCGCAGGGCACCGCCAGCGAGTTCGTGCCGGCCGACGTGCGCGAGCTGGTGCAGGCGCTCGGTGGCGACGGCGCGCTGCCGGCGCTGTGGAGCAAGCCGGCGCGTGCGGCAGTGGCCCGCCTCGCCGATGAAGAACAACGACTGGCCGCGCAGGCTGCGGTGCAGGATGTGGCCGACGGTTGCCAGCCCTGCCGCGCGAAGCTGCGCGCCTGGCTGCGCGCAACGGTGCAGCAGCCGGCCGTGCTGCTGCAGGCGCGTCCGCAGGCGCAGACGCGTTTTGGCCAGGCCTTGCAAGGGAAGGGAGCGCCGTGAGCGTGGACATCAACCTGCTGTGCGGCGGCGCCGCCGTGGCCGGGGCGCTGAGCGCCCTGCTGTATGGGCGCCGCAAGCGCTGGCCCGAAGCCGCGCTGGCTGCCGTGGCGGGCCTGTCGCTGGCGGCAGTGCTGGCCGCGCCGGCCACCCAGGGCGGTGCGGGCGGCGCAGTCGTCATCGACAGCGAAGCGTGGAACCAGGCGGGCGATGCATCGGCATCCGTGGCGCCGGGCGACGGACTGGCCGCGGCGCTGGCGGCCTTACCGCAGGCGCCGGCGGTGCAAGTCAAGGGCCACGGCCTGTACGAAGCGCAATGGCGCGACGTACCGGCGCGTGCGCTGCAATGGCAGCCGTCGCAGGATGGTTTGCTGTGGCTGGAATTTCCGCGCGCGCTGCCGCTGGGCCGCAGCTTCGCGCTGACGGCGCGGCGCGGGGGCCAGGCGCAGCCGGGCTGGCGCTTGCAGCTGCTGGCGGAGAATGGACAGGTGCTGGCCGAGGCGCGCGCCACGCTGGCGGCAGCGGCGCTGACCGTGCAGTGGCAGCCGCCGATGGCCGAATCGATGGTGCTGCAGGCGCGCTTGCTGGACAAGGACGGCAAGAGCATCGCGCAAGGCCCGGTGCCCCTGCGCGTGCTGGAGGCGGTGCCGCTGCAGGTGCAGGGGCGCTTCGGCGCGCCGTCGTTCGACACGCGCGCGCTGAACCAGCTGCTGACCGACTCGGGCGCGATCGTCGACTGGCAGACCACGCTGGGTAAGTCGCTTACCCGCAGCGAGGAGGCGCGCGCGCCGCTGGCGCAGCCGAACGCCTTGCTGGCCGATGCGGCGTGGCTAGAACGGGGCGGCCTGCGCGCCGCGCTGGCGCAGGTGGCGCACGGCGTGCCGCTGCTGGTCCTGGGCGGCAATGCCGACGATGCGCCGTTCTGGCAGCGAGAGCTGGGGCTGCGCCTTGCCGCGCAATCGGCCACCACGGAACAGGAGGACGTACGCCACGTGGCGCACGGTGCGGCCACGCTGGCCCTGGCGCCGGGCGCGCAGTTGCCGGTGGCCGGCGGCGGCGCCGGCTGGCAGATAGCGGCGCGCGACAAGGACGGCAAGCCATGGCTGTGGCAGCGCGACTGGCAGCGCGGACGCATCGTGTGGCTGGGCGTGCGTGACTGGCATCGTCATGCCATCAGCGAACCGGCGGCGCTGGGCGCCTGGTGGCAGCAGGTGATGGATTTGGCCGCAACCGGCAGCGAACAGAAGGTGCGCTGGATCGATGCGCAGCCGATGCCGCTGGCCGGCCTGCGCGGCGAAGTATGTGCGCAGGGTGTGGCAAGCGGCGCCGCGGTCAGCGTGGGACAGGAAACCTTGCGCTGGCAGGCGCGCAGCGAACGCGCCGACGCGGCGTGCGTCGCAGTCTGGCCGCGCAAGGCCGGCTGGATGCAGCTTGCCAGCGGCGAGGCACACAGCGAGATGTACGTGTTCGGCGCGCAGGACTGGCCGGCATGGCAGGCGGCCCAGCGGCATGACGCGACGGCGCGCCATGCCGCCCGCGCCGCGCAGCCTGTCGCGCAGGCGCGGGCGCCGGAAGCCGCTTCGGCGGCAGGGCAAGCCGCGGCAAGCGCCTGGCTGGCACCGCTGGCCGGAGCGTTGCCGCGTTGGCTGCTGGCGCTGGCCTTCATGGCCAGCATGCTGGCGCTGTGGTGGCGCGAGCGACGCTGAGCCGAAAGCTATGCTAATGTCGGGCCATGAAAGCGATCGACGAATTCAGGGCCGGGGACGGCTTCAAATTGCGCGACAAGGACGCCCAGGCCCGCGGTGAGCCGGACAAGGAGCGTCTCGACCAGCTGCTCGATGAGATTTCCGACCTGCAGGAGATGTTGTACGCCGAGCGCCAACGCAAGGTGCTGATCGTCCTGCAAGGCATGGACACTTCCGGCAAGGACGGGACCCTGCGCTCGCTGTTTAGCAAGATCAATCCCATGGGACTGCGCGCCACGGCCTTCAAGGCGCCCACCGAGATCGAGGCAGGCCACGATTTCCTGTGGCGCGTGCACCGCGAAGTGCCGAAGGCCGGCGAGATTGGCGTCTTTAACCGCAGCCATTACGAGGACGTGCTGATCACGCGCGTGCTGGGCCAGGTCACGCCGGCCGAATGCAAGCGCCGCTACGCGCAGATCCGCGATTTCGAACGCATGCTGGCCGAAAGCGGCACCACCATCGTCAAGCTCTTCCTGCACATTTCGAAGGACGAACAGCGGGAACGCCTGCAGGCGCGCGCCGACAATCCGAAAAAGCACTGGAAGTTCGACCCGTCCGACATGAAGCAGCGCGAACACTGGGGCGCCTACCAGAAAGCCTACGCGGACGCCATCGCGGCGACCGACGCCGCCCATGCGCCCTGGTACGTGGTGCCGGCCGACTCTAAGCCCTACCGCAACGAGGTCGTGGCGCGCCTGGTGCTGGAAACCCTGCGCGGCATGAAGCTGGACTGGCCGCCGCCCGACAAGCGCCTGCTCAAGCTCAAGGTGCGCTGACCCAGTCGCGCACGTAGGCCGGCGCCGGCGCTTCGCAGGCGGGGTCCGGCACGGGCGCCATGCGCTGCTGTGCGAAGGGCAGCTCGCCCACCCAGGCCGCAATGTCCATGTCTTCCTCGTCGTCATTCGGCCCGCCGCTGCGCACCTTGCACGCCGCCTCGTCCAGCGCGATGCGCAGCA
This sequence comes from Pseudoduganella sp., assembly GCA_021323265.1. GTDB lineage: Bacteria > Pseudomonadota > Gammaproteobacteria > Burkholderiales > Burkholderiaceae_D > Rugamonas. Next base: position 53,712 of record JAJTCO010000036.1, read on the forward strand.
CCGTGGTGGCGGCATGCTCCTTGTCGTTGCCGCCCCGCACGTCGTTGTTGCGGCCCGGCGCCAGGTGCTCCATGAAGGCATCGAGCGAGCGGCGCTGCGCGGCCTCGTCGACCGCCTCGAAGCGGCCGTAGATCATGACCGAACGGTAGTTCATTGTGTGGTTGAAGGCCGAGCGTGCCAGCACCAGGCCGTCCAGGTGGGTGATGGTGACGCAGGCATCCTGCGCCATGAGTTGCTTGAGCATGCGGCTGCCGTTGGAGCCATGGATGTACAGGTGCTCGCCTTCGCGCCAGCAGGCGGTCGGGATGCAGTGCGCGCCCTGGCCGTCGCTGAAGGCGATATGGCAGATATAGGCGGCATCGACGATGGCGCGTACCAGCTCAGGGTCGTAGGCGGCGTTGCCGGCTCCTCGCCGCACGCGGGTGCGGTCCGATGGGGGATGTGATGTTTTCATGGCAACGGACTATAATCATTTGCTGGCCCCGGCAACAGGTCCAGGGGCTGGCAAAACCATGGAGCCACGTTTTGGATTATTCGCTGCTGATTTCGAACTTCACCGCTACGCACGGGCACCACGGCTGGCCGCGCCAGCGCCTGCTGCATGAATGCCTGCGCGCCGCCATCCGCGACGGCACGCTGGCGCCGGGTACACGCCTGGTGGCCACGCGCGCCCTGGCGGCGGAACTGGGCGTGGCGCGCAACACCGTGCTGTATGCCTATGAGCAGCTGGCCAGCGAGGGCTATGTGGCAACAGACCGCAGCGGCACGGTGGTGGCCGCACTGGCGTGCCAGCGCCCGCGCCAGGCCAGCACCGTGCTGCCGTACCGCGGCCTGTCGCAGCGCGTGCAGAACCTGCGCAACCGCACCGTGTCCGCTGCGCTCGGGACCCCTTTCGTGCCGGGCGTGCCGGACCTGCCCAGCTTTCCCATCGGCTTGTGGCGGCGCATGCTGGAGCGCGCCTGGCGCACGCTGCCGATGGAAAAGCTCAACTACGGCGACCCGTGCGGCGAACCGGTGCTGCGCGAAGCCATCGCCGACTACCTGCGCGCCTCGCGCGGCGTGGTGTGCGAGCCGGCGCAGGTGTTCATCACGGACGGCAGTCAGAGCAGCCTGGACCTGTGCGGGCGCGCCTGCGCCGACGCCGGCGAAACCCTGTGGATGGAAAACCCCGGCTACGGCGGCGCCATGGCCGCCTTCCGCGCGGCCAGCCTGAAGCTGGAGCCGATCGACGTCGACCTGGATGGCATCGCGCCGCGCCCGGAGGACTGGAAGGAGCGTCCGCCGCGCCTGATCTACACGACGCCCTCGCACCAGTACCCGACCGGCACCGTGCTCTCGCTGGCGCGCCGCATCGCCCTGATCGAGGGGGCGCGCGCCTGCGGCGCCCTGATCATCGAAGACGACTACGACAGCGAATTCCGCCACGACGGCCCGCCGCTGGCATCCATGCAGGGCCTGCAGCCGGATGCCCCGGTGCTGTACTGCGGCACCTTCAGCAAGACCATGTTCCCCGGCCTGCGCATCGGCTACCTGGTGGTGCCGCCCTGGCTGGTGCAGCCGCTGGCGGCCATGCGCCAGCAATCGGCGTCGCGCGGCCGCGCGGCCGACCAGCTGGCGCTGGCCGAGTTCCTGCGCAGCGGGCAGTTCGCGCTGCACCTGCGGCGCATGCGCCGCCTGTATCGGGAGCGGCGCGACGCCCTGGCCGCGGCCCTGCACACGCACCTGGGCAGCATCGCCAGCGTGGAGGGCGCCTCGGCCGGCATGCACCTGTCGCTGCGCTGGCACGATCCGCGCCTGTCCGACGTGGAGATCAGCCGGCGCGCGCGCGAGACGGAAGACATCGTCGCCAATGCGCTCAGCGTGCACGCGGTGGCCGGCAGCAGCAACTGGCAAGGGCTGGCGCTGGGCTATGGCCAGGTGGCGCCGGCGCAGATCGATGGCCTGGTGCGCCGCCTGGCAAGTGTTGTACATCTGACGGCGTACGAAAATTTCCACCGAAAGTTCAAATAGTTGATTAAGTCGTCGTGCCCCTTGTTTTTACAATGAACTGAATCTGGCCTGACCGGATGTAGTGAAAAACAATAAAACACAACTGGGGCGCAATGAATCAGCATTTCTTAAAACTGCGGCAACATTACAAAGCCGACATGATGGCGCGCTACGCCGTCGACGAAAAACTCTTTGACGAAACCAGCCAGTGCATCGCGTCGCTGGCGGTGCCCTTTGCCGCGCGCCGCGGCGAGCTGCTGCAGCGCGTGGGCCATACCGCGCGCGAAGTCTTCTGGCTGACCGGCGGCGTGGCGCGCGTCGGTTACGTGAGCCAGGGCGGCAACGAAGTGACGATGCGCTTCGCCACCGAAAGCCATATCGCGAACGCGTACGAGGATTTGCTGGAGTACCGCGGCGACCAGCCTGCGCGCTCCTTCATCGTGGCCGAAACGTCGGTGCAGGGCTTCCGTTTCGATTGGGAGCAGATGAGCATGGCGCGCGCCAGGCATCCGGTGCTGACGGCCTACATGACGCGCATGCTGGAGTTTGCCGTTGCCAGCCAGGCGCGCCGCTTCATCACGCACACCGCGTCCAGCGCCGAAGAGCGCCTGGCCGGTTTCCGCGAAGAGTATCCGAACCTGGAACGCCGCATTTCGCAAAAGGTGCTGGCGTCCTACCTGCAGATCACGCCGGCCTACCTGTCGCAGCTGATGCGCCGCGAGCAGGAAGCAGCTTGAGCAAGGCGGGGACGGAAAAACGTGTTACGTCCCCGATTTTTCAAGCCTGTTGCTGGCGCAGCAGCGTCGACATGTATTGCGGGGTGATGCCCAGGAACGATGCCAGCGCTTTCTGCGAGATGCGCTGCTCCAGGTGGGGGTAGTGCTCGCGGAAGGCTTCCAGGCGGCAGTTGGCGGAGGTCATGCTGCGGATCAGGCAGCTTTGCGAGTAGCGGCGGATCGAGTGTTCCGATACCTTCAGGTAGTACTCGCGCATGATGTGGTGCTCTTCGCGCAGGCGGGCCAGCGTGGCCCACTCCACCCGGACTGCCGTCACGGGCGTCTCGGCCACGATGAATTCCTGCGCCGGCTGGCCGTCCTGGGCCGCCAGCAGGTCGTGGTGCGAACCGCAGGAATCGCCTTCCGCCGAAAATGCCATCGTCACGTCGGTGCCGTCCCGGGTCAGCATGGCGCGCCGCGCGACGCCGCGGTACAGCCAGTAGGCGACCGTCGCGGGCACCCCGGCCCGTTGCAGGTACTCTCCCTTACGGAAGTGCAAATGGGTCACGTGGGGCGCCAGTAAACGATTGAATTCGTCGAACAGTTCGCGCGACACGCCGATGCGCCGCATCGTGTACTCGCTGAACTCTTCGCGTTGCTGTAGGAATACGTCGGACATCGCGCTTGCTCTTGGTCTTTCTGACAATATTGTTTCCGTTCCGAAACAACGGCCCCGCAATATAAACCAGCCGGAAGGCGGCCGCAATGCCGCTGGGCAGAGTGTTGCACAGATCGCGCCGATTTTGTAAGTGGTTGAATATCTTCAACTATTTAAACGAATAGCACGGTCGTGTGTAGCTATACTACGCGGCTACGCGCGACAATTCCACTGAATGTTGAGGAACAATCGCGACAATCTGGTGAGTATTGGTTGTGTGCGCGACAACACCGGCGGGTTGCCTGCTGTGCGCGCGCACGGCTGGCGCGGGCTGCCTGCGCCTGGCGGGCGGAATGCCGGCAGGCGGGAGGGGTAAGCGTTTTCCTAGCTGGCCATCCAGTCGCGCAATCCGTCCACCCACGGACGGGCGTCCAGGTTCATGGTTTTGCGGATTTGCGCGGCGCGTTCGTACAGGACCGAGAAGTCGATCGAGGGCGCGCGCTTGAAGGCGATGACGACGATGTTGGCGTCGTGGACTTCGGGCAGCCAGACCACGGCGTCGAAGGCTTGCTCCATGTGTTCCAGGTTCTTGCCGTAGTTGTCGAAGTCGCCGAACACATTGGTGGTCATGATGCCGTCCGGGCCCAGGCAGGCGGCGCAGGCCTGGTAGAACTCGGGCGTGTCGAGCACGGGGCCGCGCGCTTCCTCGTCGTACAGGTCGACCTGCAGCACGTCCAGCGTGCCGTGGTTGCGCGGGTCGAGCACGAAGTCGAGCGCGTTCATCTGGCGCACGTCGAGGCGCTCGTCATTGGGCGGCAGCGCGAAGCGCGACTCGCACACGGCGATCACGTTGGGATTGAGTTCGATGGCGCTGACGCGCGCCTTGGGGAAGTGGCGATAGCAGAACTTGGTGAGGGCGGCGCTGCCCAGGCCAAGTTGCACGATGTGGCGCGGGGCCGGCAGGAACAGGGTCCACATCATCATCATGCGCACGTATTCGAGCTCGATCAGGTCGGGCTTGGCGATGCGCATGGCGCCCTGCACCCAGGACGTGCCCAGGTGCAGCGAACGGACGCCTTCAAACTCGGTGATGGTGGCGGGAGGGAAACCGGGCTGGTCAAATTTTCGGGATGGCATGCCGGTAGTTTACCAGCCTGGCCGCGCCCACCACCACCAGCCCCGCCAGCAGCAGCGTGGCCAGCGAGGGTTCCGGCACCGCGCTGATGTTCAGCGTGCCGGCGTAGCTGGCGGAAGCGGGGCCCATGCTGCCCGGCGCATCGACATAGCCCATCACGCTCAGTACCAGCGGCCCCATGATCGTGGTCGGCGCCAGGAAACCATACTCGAAGATGCCGGGCCCGGTGAGCGACATGGCATAGCCGTTGACGGTGGCCGACGTGAACGTGACGTCGGCGGTCGGCAGGAAGCCGATGGTCACCAGGCTGGCGTCGACCATGAAGCTGCCGTTGCTGGGGGTGAAGTTGAAGGTGTCGGTGAAGCTGCCCAGCTCGATGTGGGTGACGCCGAAGGGCGCCGACTGGTTGCTGGCGCTGCCACCCAGGTTGACGTTGCTGGTCAGGTTGTCGGCGTTGGCGGCGCCGGCCGCGGCCAATATGGCCGCCAGCGCAGTGGCGGATAAGTAGGTGCGCATTGTCATGATCGTGCTCCTCAGAAGCGCAGGCCGGGTTGCCTGCATCCTGTAAGCTAGGCCGCACGGCTGGCTTTTGTCGGCGCTTCGCGCCTGCGCTTGATGCGGATCAAAACACGTGCGGGCAAATAGAGCTTGAGTTCGCTTAGCCCAGGGGCAGGATCATGGTCACCGCCAGGCCGCCGCCTTCGCGGTTGGCCAGCGTGATGCGGCCGCCGTGCGCTTCGGCGATTTCGCGCGCCAGCGCCAGGCCCAGGCCGGTTCCGCTGCGCTTGGTGGAGTAGAAGGGCACCAGGGCGTTGGCCAGCACCGCATCGCTCATGCCGGGCCCGCGGTCCTGTACTTCGATGCGCAGCACGCCCTGCAGGCGGCGCAGTTCCAGCGCCACGTCCTGCGGCGGCGAGCCGCTTTCGTGGGCGTTCTTCAGCAGGTTCAGCAGCGCCTGCTCCATCTGTGCCGCGTCGAAGGCGTGCGCTTCGTCCGGCACCTCGCCCAGCAGCTTGAACTGCACCTGCTCCGCCAGCGCGGCCAGGAAGGCGTCCCAGCGCTGCGCATCGAGGCGCGGCGTCGGCAGCTTGGCGAAGCGCGCGTAGCCGAGGATGAAGGTTTCCAGGTGGCGCGTGCGCTCTTCGATGGTGGCCAGGATCTGCGGCAGGCGTTCGGTCTGGCCGCGCCGCACCAGCTCGGCGCCCGAATGGGCCAGCGAGGTCAGCGGCGCGAGCGAGTTGTTCAGTTCGTGGCTGATGACGCGGATCACTTTCTTCCACGTCTGCACTTCCTGCCGCCGCAATTCCTGCGTGAGCTGGCGCAGCAGCAGCAATTCGTGCGGCCGGCCGTTCAGGCTGAAGCTGCGGCGCGCCAGGTGGAATACTTCTTCCTCCTCGCTGTCGCCGATGGTGAACAGGCCGTCGCCGCCGCGCGCCATGGCGTCGCGCAGGGCCGGTTGCACGCCGGCCATCAGCTCGGCCAGGTGCAAGCCTTCCAGCTTGCGCCCTTGGTTGACCAGCTGGCGCGCCGCCATGTTGGCGAACACGATGGCGCCGCCGTCGGCCACCAGCAGCATGGCCACGGGCGTGTGCTGCACCATGGTGTCGAGCAGCAGCTCGCGCTGCACCAGGCCCAGGCGCTGTTCGCGCAGGACCTGGCCCAGCTCGTTGTGCGCCGCCACCAGGTCGCTCAGTTCATCGTTGTGCGGCCAGTGCAGGCTGAAGGAGAAGTCGCCGTCGTGGTAGCTGGCGACGGTGCCGGTCAGCGCGCGGTACAGCGAGAGCTGGCGCTGCAGCTGCACGCGCAGGGTGATGACGGCCAGCGGCACCAGGCACAACAGGGAAATGCCGAGCACGATGGTCGGCTGGTCGGGCAACAAATGGTCCAGGCCCAGCGCGAGCAGGATGCCGGTGGCCGTCAGGGTGCCCACCAGCGCCGACCAGCGCGTCAGGAGCGACAGCCTCATGGGCGGGCGATGCCGAGCCGTTCCATGCGGCGGTAGAGGGCCTGGCGCGACAGGCCGAGGTCGGCGGCGGCTTGCGCCACCACGCCGCCGGCGCGCTGCAGGGCGGCGGCGATGGCGTCGCGGTCGGGTTCCTGCTCGGCGCCGTGGCCGGCACTGGCCGGGGCCGCGCTGGCGGCAGGCAGGCCGAGGTCGGGCACGCCGATGGCGTCGCCCGGCGCCAGCAGGCTGGCGCGCGCCATCACGTTCTTCAGTTCGCGCACATTGCCCGGCCAGCCGTGCGCCAGCAGGGCCGCTTCGGCCTCGGGGCGCAGGTGGCGCCCGGCGCCGAGGAAGTGGCGCGCCAGCGGCAGGATGTCGCCCGGGCGTTCGGCCAGCGGCGGCAGGCGCAGCTCGATCACGTTCAGGCGGTAGTACAAGTCTTCGCGGAAGGTGCCGGCGCGGATCATGGCGGGCAGGTCGGCGTTGGTGGCGCTGATCACGCGCACCTGCACCTGGCGCTCGCGGTTGGAGCCGAGCCGTTCGAAGCGGCCCGTTTCCAGCACGCGCAGCAGCTTCATCTGGCCGGCCAGCGGCAGGTTGCCGATCTCGTCGAGGAACAGGGTGCCGCCGTCGGCCGCTTCGAACTTGCCTTCGCGCGCCTTGGAGGCGCCGGTGTAGGCGCCGGCATCGGCGCCAAACAGTTCTGCTTCGATCAGCTCGGCCGGCAGGGCGCCGCAATTGAGCACCACGAAAGGGCCCTCGCGCACGGCGGAATTGGCCTGGATGATGTCGGCGATGCGTTCCTTGCCGGTGCCGTTGGGGCCGCTGATCAGCACCGGCACGTCGGCGCGCGCAACCTGGCACGCCAGGGCGATCACCCGTTCCGTGGCGGGGTCGTTCCACACCATGTTGCGCAGGTTGTAGCGCTCCAGTTCGCGCCGCTGGCGCAGTTCGTCGCTGCGGTGCTGGTTCAGCGCGCGGTTGGCCTGGCCCAGTTCGAGCAGGTTGCGCACGGTGGCGACCAGGCGCTTGTCGTCCCACGGCTTGGCCAGGTAGTCGGCGGCGCCGGCCTTGATCAGGTCGACGGCGGCGTCCAGGTGGGTCCAGGCCGTGAGCAGGATCACGGGCAGGTCGGGGTGGCGCTTGCGGATGGCGCGGAACAGGGCCACGCCTTCTTCGCCGGAGGTGGTGTCGGCCGTGAAGTTCATGTCCTGCACCACCAGGTCGATGCTGGCGCTGCGCTGGTCAAGCAGGGCCAGGCCTTCTGCGGGGGAGGCGGCGCGCAGGGACGCGATGTCGTGCAGCGAGAACAGGACTTCGAGGGCGACTGCGACGGCGGCGTTGTCGTCGATGATGAGTACGGTTGGCATCCCGGCAGGATACAGGAAAACCGCGCACACGGCTTGCCTGTCCTGCCGTGATGGCGGCGCTATTTGCTGACGGCGATGGCGCGGCCGTTGAGCGGCTGCACCGGGCGCGCGTTCATGGCGTACAGCTTGCGGAACGCTGCCAGCTGGCCCTTGGAAATTTCCGCTGTCGTCTGCAGCACCTGCCAGTGCACGCCTTCGCTGCAGGGCGGCGTGGTGAGCGAACCCATGTAGGCGTAGTAGCCGCGCTGCGCGGGCAGCATGGCTGCCGGGTTGAAGTCGTCCGCCAGGGCGTGCGCCTCGCCGGCCTTGGCCGGCAGGGCCGCGAACACCGGTTGCAGGGCGCGGTTCGCATGGCCTTGCTTGAACAGCACGGCCACCACCGCCAGCGCGCCGGCGTCATTCTTGTGCACCAGGTGGGCCACCAGCGGATAGCGCTTGCCGTTGACCTTTTCCTCGCTCGGCGTGTGGAAATGGAACTGCACCAGCTTGTATTCGCCCGAGGCCAGCTTGATGGTGCCGCCGTTGCCGAGGTTGACCTGCACGGTGTGGCCGTTGTTGACGATCTCGGCCGGGCTGCCGGTGTAGGCAAAGCCGATCGGCGCCAGCGCTTCCGCCTTGGCGCCGCGGATGTCGATCGGCGACTGCTCCTTGCCCAGCTTGCAGGCCGTAAAGCCCTGGTCCAGCTCCGCCCAGTGCGCGCTGCCTGCCTTGCCGGCGTACGCCCAGTGCGGCGCATGGTCGGCCGCCTGCACGCACGCCGCAGCGCCCAACATCGCCACCGCCACCATTGCCTTCTTCAACATCATAACGTCCTCTCTGATTAGCCGCCTTGTGCGGAGAACCGGCAGGCTAACAAGGGCGGCGTTAAGATTTCGTTAAAGGCCGGCAAGCGGTTCAGGCGGAACGCGTGGCCAGGGCCGGCGAGGTGGAGGCGGCGCGCCAGGCCGGCCCATAGACGGCGGCGATGCCCAGCGCCCAGAACGCGGCGGCACCGATCACCATGTACTCGGCGGGCAGGCGCGCCAGTTCCAGCTTGGAGACCAGCAGCTGGTTCAGCGCCAGGGCGCCCAGCAGGCCGCCGGCGATGCCGGTGGTGGTGATGAGCACGTTCTCGGTGATGAAGTAGCGCAGGATGTCGAGCTTGCGCGCGCCCAGGGCACGCCGCACGCCGATCTGCTTGCGCCGCTGCGTGACCCACAGGCTGGCCATGCCGACGATGCCGCTGGCAGTGACCATCATCAGCAGGCCGCTCACGGTGATCAGCATCCAGGCCAGCGCGTTGTCGGCCTTGTAGCGGTTGGTGCGGTCTTCCAGCATGGTGCGCGTGCGTGCCACCACCTGCCCGTTGTGCACCTTGCGGATGGCCGCCTGCGCGTCCTGCATCACGCGGTCGATCTGGCCCGCTTCGGCGCGGATCGCGTACTGGGTGCGGCCGTTGAAGGTCTGGCGCGCCGGCAGCATGGTCGAGTATTCGCCGCTGTCGAGCGCGGCGCCCGGCGTCTGCAGCCGTTCCAGCACGCCGATCACCGTTGCCGGCCGGCCTTCGCCGCCAAAGCCGAAGAAGATGGTCTTGCCGACGAAGCTGGTGGCGTCCGGCCACACCTTCTCGGCCAGGGCCTTGGTGATGATCACGCCGCGCGGTTTCAGCTCGCTGGTGCGCTGGTCCACCACCTGGTAGTCGTCGGCGTTGAAGTCGCGCCCTTCCAGCAGCTTCAGGCCGTAGGTCTTCACCAGCGAATCGGCCGTGACGTAGGCGGCGGCGTTGGCGCTTTGCTTGGTCTGTTCCTGGCGCGCGGCCATGCTGTTGTAGTTGCCGGAGGACGACAGCGGCAGCTGGTTGGTGGTGGCCACCGACACCACGCCGGGCACCGCGCGCAGGGCCGCCACTTCCATCTGCTGCACGGCGAGCTGCTCCTCATGGCCGCCGGGCTTGAGCGACTGGGCGCGCAGGCTGAACATCTCCTGCTCGGCGCTCACGCCGGTCGGGCGGGCGGCAACCGCCTGGCGCACGTTGACGATGTGCAGGGCGTTGGTCAGGATGGCCAGGCTCAGCGCCACTTGTACGGCCACCAGGATGGGGCCGGTCCGGTTGCGCATCAGCGCGGCAAAGATCGGTTTGATTTCCATGATTACCTCATTGCGATTTCAGTTGCATGGCGGGCGTCACCTGGCAGGCGCGCCAGGTTGGCAGCAGGCCGGCCACGATGGCGGAAGCGACCGACAGCGCGAACGTCACGCACAGCATGACCCAGTCCATCTGCGCGGTCACGGCCAGCTGCTTGGAGATGCTGCCGATCAGCGCCAGGGCGCCCAGCGCGAGCGTGAGCCCGAGTACGCCGCCGACCAGGCCGATCACCGCGCTCTCGGTCAGGAACTGGGCGAAGATGTCCTTGCGCGAGGCGCCGAGTGCGCGCCGTACGCCCACTTCCGGTGCCCGCACGGAGAACTTGGCCAGCAGCAGGCCGATGGTGTTGACCAGGCACAGCACGAGGAAGCCGAAGGCCAGCATGGCCGACAGGCGGCTGTCGTTGCCCACCACCTTCATGTGCTCCAGCCATTGCGGCAGGTCGTACAGCATGTTGGGCGCGGCGCGCTTCAGGCGGCCCAGCTTGCGCTGCTCGGCGGCATAGGCGTCGACCCAGGCCTGCAGCTGCGGGCGGTCGCTGGCCGAGTGCAGCTCGAACCAGGCCTGCACCCAGGTGCATTCGGACTTGAGCAGGGCGGCAAAGCCGGGGTCGCGGCGCGAGGTGCAGTTCATGTTGCCGTTCAACTGCATTTCGTGGCGGATGGCGTTGCGGAAGGGGATGAAGAACTCGTCCTCGTCGCCGAACGGGCCGGGGCCGCCGCGCATGCGGTGCACGCGCGGGACGGTCTTCCAGGTGTCGAGCACGCCCACCACCTCGTAGGTGTAGCCGGACAGGCGCACGCGCTGGCCGACCGCGTTGGCCGCGCCGAACAGCTTGTCCGCCAGCGCGCGGCTCAGGACGATGACGTCGGCGCCGCTGGCGTCGTCCGCCGGGCTCCAGGCGCCGCCCTGCGCAAAGCGCGGCTCGAACATGTCGAAGAAGTCGCGCGACGGCGCCAGGCCCTCGGCGGTGAAGGCGGCGATGTCGGGGCGTGCCGGTTCGATATTGCCGGCCACGCCGAACATGGCGGCGCGGCGGTCGCCCTGGCCGCTTTCCAGGAAGGCCACGGCGTCCTGGTAGCTGATCTGGTCGTCGTTGCGCTCATCGCCCGGCGTATAGCCTTCGATCGGGCCGTTGTCGACCAGGGGCACGATCATGCGGCTGCTCTTGTGCGGCAGCGGGTCGCCCGACATCACGTGCAGGATGGTCAGGGTGGCGACGCTGGCCGCCACGCCCACCGCCAGGATCAGCACCATCAGGGCCGTCAGGGCGGGGTTGCGGCGCAGGCTGCGCACGCCCAGCATGAAATAGTAGTGCAGCATCTCAGGCCTCCTTGGCGACGACCAGCGAAGGCGACTTGCGCACCAGGTCGGACACCTGGCCGTCGATGATGTGGACGTTGCGCTGCGAGCGCTGCGCCAGTTCCGGATCGTGCGTCACCATCAGGATGGTGGTGCCTTCGGCATTGATCTCTTCCAGCAGTTCCATTACGCCGCGCGCCATCTGGGTGTCCAGGTTGCCGGTCGGTTCGTCGGCCAGCAGCAGCTTGGGCGTGCCGGCCAGCGCGCGCGCGATCGCCACGCGCTGCTGCTGCCCGCCCGACAGTTCGGCCGGGAAGTGGCGCATGCGCGAGGCCAGGCCCACCTTGGACAGCGCATCCTCGATGCGTTCCTTGCGCTCGGCGGCGTTGAAGCCGCGGTAGCGCAGCGGCACGTCGACGTTGTCGTACAGGTTCAGGTCGGGAATCAGGTTGAAGCCCTGGAAGATGAAGCCCAGCTTTTCGTTGCGCAGGCGCGAACGCGCGTTGTCGTCCATGCCCTTGACGTTGATGCCGTCCAGGATGTACTCGCCGCTGGTGAACTCCTCCAGCAGGCCGGCGATGTTCAGGAAGCTGGTCTTGCCGGAACCGGAGGGACCGGTGACGGTGACGAATTCGCCTTGCTTGACCTCGATCTCGAAGCCGCGCAGCGCGTGGGTTTCGATCATGTGGGTGCGATAGACTTTGCTCAGGTTTTGCATGCGCAGCATGGTGTGCCTTTCCGTAGGGGTTATTTGTTGATCGAGACGCGCTTGGCGTTCTCGAAGGTTTCGGTACCGGCGATCACGATCTTGTCGCCTTGCTTCAATCCGTTGACGATTTCCACGGCGCTGATGCTGGTGGCGCCCATCTGCACCGGGGTGCGCACCGCCACGCCGTCCTGCACCAGGTAGACATAGCGCCCGCCCTCCGATTCCACGAAGGGGCCGCGCGGCACCATCAGCACGTTCGGCTTCTCGTCGATCAGCAGGCGCGCCGAGACGCGCTGGCTCTGGCGCAGGCCTTCCGGCTGGCGGTCGAAGCGCACGCGCGCCAGCACCTGGTTCTTCACCACTTCCGGCGACAGGGCCGACAGCTTGCCCCTGGCCTTGATGCCGGCCACTTCGATTTCGGCCGTCATGCCCAGGCCCAGGTCGTTGACATAGGTTTCCGGCACTTCCAGCTCCACTTCCAGCTGCGACAGGTCGACCAGGGTCATGAGCGGCGTATTGGCCTGCACCACGCTGCGGTTGGCCACCGACAGCGTGCCGATGAAGCCGTCGACCGGCGCGCGCACGGTCAGCTCGTCGACGCGGCGCTGGGCGTTGGCCAGGGCCAGCTTCTGGCGTTCCATCTGGGCCGTCTTGGTCTTCAGTTCCAGCGCCACGTTGTCGCTCTCCAGCTCGGCCGCCTGCTTGGTGTGCTTGGCGCGGATGTCGGCCGCGGCCACCGCGTCCTTGGCCTTCTGCAGGTCGATCTTGGCGATGATGCCTTCGTTGGCCACGCCTTCGTAGCGCTGCAGGGTGCGCAGGGAGGACACGCGCTCGATTTCCGCGGTGTCGGCGTCGCGCTGCGCGGCCAGCTTCTGCTTGCGGGCCAGGATCTGCTGGCGCGACACTTCGGCCTGCAGTTCGTTGAACAGGGTCTGTTCCTTTTTCAGTTCGTCGGTCAGGTCGGGCGATTCCAGCACGGCCAGCACCTGGCCCTTCTTGACGGTGTCGCCGGCGTGCACTTTCAGTTCCACCGTGGAGGTGGACGTGGAATACAGGGTGGGGCTGACGGCAGCGACAATGCGGCCGTTGACGGCGGCGTCGCGGATCAGGGTGCCGCGCTTGACTTCGCCGATGCGCAGGCGGGCCGCGTTGATCGAGTGCTCGCTGTCGTTCCATCCCTGGGCCAGCACGACGGCCGATGCCGCCAGTGCCACGCCGACGGCCAGCAGCATCAGCTTGCGGCGCGTCTTCAGGCCAGCCGGGGCGGCAATCACTTGGTCCTGGTGTGAGGTGTCGCGAATCATGTTCTTTTCCTGGTGTTGGTGATTTGGTCAACCTTGCTAATGCATGAAGTGTGCCAGACGCTAAGTGCTTGATTTGCAAGGTGTCCGCTCGGCAGTGGGGCGTGTCCGCCGCTGTCCACGGGCGTCCGCTCGGCGGTAAACGGACTACTTGTTTTTTTGGTAAACGGCTATACTTGTCGGCTTATATTTCTGGCAAGGAGTGTGGCTGTGGAGTATCCGTTTTCCGAATGTGCCGTGGCGCGCTACGATGCGCTCGCCGGTGCGGCCGGCAAAGGGGCGGTGGATGCGCAGACGGAACACGACCTGCTGCTGCAGCCCTACCTGGCCGTGGTGGGCGCCGGCGCCAGCATTTTCGGCCGCCAGGTGCTGTACCGCCGCCTGCGGCGCGGCTTGGACGCGGCAGAGCTGTCCGCCGTGCGCGCACGCGTGGCCGCGCTGCTGGCCGACGGCGCGGCGCTGGAACGCTGCGCCGCGCCGCTGCAAGTGCTGCGCAAGGCCAGTGCCGAGGTTGCCGACACGCTGTTCGGCGCACCGTTGCCGGCGGTGCCGCGCTGGTCGTCCTGGCTCTGGCTCCTGCCGCTGGCCTTCGTCGCCAGTGCGGTGGCGAGCGTGTTCTGGCTGGCCGCGCTGCTGCCCGCGGTCTTGCTGTCGCTGCTCCTGATGGCCATCCAGGTTACCCACCACGCGCGCGTCCAGCAATGGGAATCCGTTGCCGAAGCCCTGCGGCTGCAACTGTATGCGCACAGCCGGCAGGAAGCAGCGCCCGGCGCCGAACAGGCCGGCCGCTTGCGCGGCATGCTGGCGCGCAGCGCCGCCACCACCTTGCCGGGGGTGGTGGAGTATGCCGACTGGATAATGCTGGCCAATCTCAAGCACTATTTTCACACCCGCCGCCTGGTGACCGGGCACGCCGCGTTCCTGCGCGAGAGCTACCGCCTGGTGGCCGGCCTGGACGCCGACCTGGCCCTGGCGCACCACCTGGCGGCGCAGGCGCAGTGGTGCTGGGCCGAGGAGGGCTGGGAGCAGGAGATCCATCTGCAGGCCGTCACGCATCCGCTGCTGGCCGGGGCGCAGGCGCTCGACCTGTCGCTGGAAGGCAGCAGCGCCTTCATCAGCGGCCAGAACGGCATCGGCAAGAGCACGCTGCTGCGCACGGTCGGCCTGAACCTGCTGGCCGCGCGTGGCTTCGGCTTCTGCTACGCCGCCGCGGCGCGCGTGCCGAACCTGCCCGTGGTCGCCAGCATGCAGAACGAGGATGCGCTGGCCGACGGCGAAAGCCTGTACCAGTCCGAGCTGCGCCGCGCCCAGGAGTTGATCATGCTGTCGCGCCAGCCGCAACGCGCGGTCTACATCATCGACGAGATCTTCCGTGGCACCAACCACATGGAGTCGGTGTCGGCCGCCGCGGCGGTGCTGGAAGAACTGGCCGCACAAGGCACGGTGCTGGTGTCCTCGCACAACGTTGTGCTGGCCCAGTTGCTCGACCGGTGCTGCGTGCCGCTGCTGGTGCAAAGGCGCGGCGAACGTCTGGTGCTCACGCCCGGCGTCCTGTCCGACATCAACGGCCTTGCGCTGCTGGCGCAATCGGGCTTCGACCCCGCTATCGAACGGCGTGCGCGGGAAGTCTACAAGCGCCTGTCCGGGCGCCTGTTGCCGGCCTAGTGCGGCGCCTCAGGCGGACGCCGGTGCCGGTGCCGCCGGCGTGCCGCGCCGTCGCCAGCGCAGCCAGAGTTTGGTCAGGCCGTACATGATCGCCACCATCACCACCCAGGCGCCGTACACCGCCAGCAGCGAAGGCTGGTAGCCCTTGGGCAGGACGAAGCCCTGCGGGCCGCCTTCAGGCAGCGCGCCGTAGCGCAGCAGGAAGTAGGGGCCGGCCATGAAGTGGATCAGCGCGATGTGCACCACATAGAAGAACATGGGAGTGGCGCCGAACAGCATCAGCAGCGGTACCGGCCGCAGGCGCTCGAACCACGCCAGCAGCGGCAGTGCGATGCCGATCGTCACGCACAGGTAGAGCAGCGACGGCGGGTACTTGTGCACGCGGATGAAGGCAATGAAGTCCCATACGAAGCCGCGTCCCTGCGGCGACCATGGGCCGGGATCGCCGTAGAAATTCCCGCTGCGCAGGACGGCGAACGCCAGCAGCAGCACGGCGCCGGCAATGAGCAGGAAGCGCTGGCGCCGTGCCGGCTCCCACTTGAACACCGGGCCCAGCGCGTAGCCGGCCGCGATCAGCCCAAGCCAGGGCATCAGCGGGTAGGCGATATAGACGCCATAGTTGCCCGCCACCGGCCAGAAGCCGCGCTCATGCCAGGCCAGCCACAAGGGATGGCTGGACTGAATCGAGTCGAGCAGGTTGTGCGGCAGGATCAACAGCGCCGCAATGGCTGCGATGGCCGGCATCGGCAGCCACACCAGGCCAGCCAGGAAGATCATGCCCATGCCCAGCGCCCACAGCACTTGCAGGATGGTGACGTTGTAGCCGAACTGCCAGCTGAAGCTGATCCAGGTCGCCTCCAGTGCGATCAGCAGCAGGCCGCGCGTGAACAGATAGCGCGAGAGCGCCGGGAGGCCGCCTTTGCTGCCGCGCAGGAAGGCCGAGGTCCCGGCCAGCAGCACGAAGGTGGATGCGCACAGGTGCGTGATCCAGCGCGTGGCGAACCACAGGGGCGTGGTCTTGGCCAGGTCTTCGGGATCGAACAGCGCCGGGCCGAAAAAGTCGCGTGTATGGTCCAGCGCCATCAGCACGATCACCAGTCCGCGCAGCATGTCGATGCTGGCCAGACGTCCCTTGTTTTCCATATGGTCTCCGCCAATTAACCTTTGGTCATTCTAACAATATATACTCGCCTGGTTATCAATTCACCAAGTGGAGTGCCCATGCGTCGTCTCTTGCTGTTGCTGTTGATGCTCACTATCTCGCCCGTGTGGGCCAAATGCGCTCCAGGCCCGGTGAGCGAGCAGCGCTACATCGAAGCTGCTGGCATCAAGCACTGGGTGACCATCGAGGGCAGCAATTGCGCCAACCCGGTGGTGCTGTATGTGCACGGCGGACCGGGCAACCCGCTCAGCCCCTACGGCGACGCCATCTTCCGCAACTGGCGCGAGCGCTACACCGTGGTGCTGTGGGACCAGCGCGGCGCCGGCATGACGTACGGCGCCAATCCGCCCGCCGAAGACGAACAGCTGACCATCCAGCGCCTGCGTGACGACGGCCTGGCCGTGGCGCAGCAGGTGGCGGCGCACCTGGGCCAGCGCAAGCTGATCCTGATGGGCAGCTCCTGGGGTTCGGTGCTGGCGGTGCACATGGCGCAGGCCCGGCCCGAGCTGTTCCACGCCTATGTCGGCGTGGCGCAGGTGGTGGACGGCCGCGAGAACACGATCGACGCCTACCACCAGGTGCTGGCGCTGGCACGCAAGGCCAACGACGCCGAACACCAGCCGCGCCTGGAAGCCCTGGGCAGCCCGCCCTGGACCAATCCGCGCAGCTTTGGCGTGATGCGCCGCGCCATCCGGAAATACGAAGCGCAAGTGACGGACGCGCCGCCCAAGCCATGGTGGCAGCCGGCGGCCATCTATGCCACGCCGAAGGCGCAGGCCGACGCCGAAGCGGGCGAGGAGTATTCGTTCCTGCAGTTCGTCGGCCTGCGCGGCGACGGCATGCTGAGCAAGGTGGACCTGTACGGCCTGGGGACGGAGTTCAAGCTGCCGGTCTACCTGGTGCAGGGCGAGCAGGACTTGCTGACGTCGGCCGCCGTCACGCGCCGCTACTTCGCCGCGATCAAGGCGCCGCGCAAGGACCTGGTGCTGGTGCCGCGCGCCGGCCACGACCCGAACCAGGTGCTGGTCGATGCGCAGCTCAAGGTACTGGACGAACGCGTGCGCCCCGCGCTTTAATTTCTGTCTTGACAGAAATTAATGTAAGGATAGAATGACAGGCATGGAACTGAAACCGATCGCCGAACGCTTCGTGCTGCACTGGGGGGAGATGGGCTCCCGCTGGGGCGTCAACCGCACGGTCGCGCAAATCCACGCCCTGTTATATCTGGCCGCACGCCCGATGGATGCCGAGGAAATCCAGCAAACGCTGGGCGTGGCGCGCTCCAACGTCAGCAACAGCCTGCGCGAGCTGCAGTCCTGGAACCTGGTGAAGGTGGTGCACCTGAAGGGCGACCGGCGCGACCATTTCGAAACATCGACCGACGTGTGGGAGCTGTTCAAGCTGATCGTGGCCGGGCGCCGCCAGCGCGAAATCGACCCCACCGCAGTGGCATTGGCCGAATGCCTGGCCAATCCTGCCATCGCGGAAGAGGACGACGGCACGCGCGAGCGGATCGAGGAAACGCTGAAGTTCATCGAAATCATGGCGACGCTGTCGGATGAACTGCTGCGCTACAAGCCGGAAACCCTGATGAAGACCCTGGGCGTGAGCGCCAAGATCAGCCGGGCCGTGCGCGGCAAGCGGTGATGCGGCAAGCAGGCGGGCAGCGATGCCCGTTTTTTTGAATCATGAATTTCTGTCTTTGCAGAAATTACAGTCTAAAGGAGCGGTGATGAAGATTCTGGTCTGCGGGGCATCGGGATTCATCGGCCAGGCCGTGTGCGCGCGCCTGGCCGCCGACGGGCATGAAGTGCTGCGCGGCGTGCGCCGGGCAACGGGCGCCAGCGACGTGGCGATCGACTACAGCCGCGACCTGGCGCCGTCCGCATGGCGCGAACGCCTGCGCGGCGTGGACGCGGTGGTGAACGCGGTCGGCATCATCAGCGAACATGGCGCGGCAAGCTTCGACGCCCTGCACGCTCGCGCGCCGGCGGCCCTGTTTGCCGCCTGCGCCGAAGCCGGGGTGCGCAGGGTGGTGCAGATTTCGGCGCTGGGCGCGGCCGATGGCGACACGCCATACTTTTCCAGCAAGCGCGCGGCCGACGAGGCGCTCATGGCGCTGCCGTTGGAGTGGACCATCCTGCGCCCTTCGCTGGTGTTCGGCCCCGGCGGCGATTCGGCGGCGATGTTCTGCCAGGTCGCCAGCATGCCCGTGATGGCCGCGCCGGCGCTGGGTGGGGCGCGCTTCCAGCCGGTGCACGTGGAGGACCTGGCGCAGGTGGTGGCGGCAGCCCTCGATCCGGCCAGGCCGGCAAGGCGCGTGATCGATGTCGCCGGCAACAGCGCCGTCAGCTACGACGCCATGCTGGCGGCCTACCGCGCGGCGATGGGCTTCGCGCCGGCGCCGCTGCTGCACATCCCGGCGCCCGCGATGGCGTGCGCCGCCTGGGTCGGCGGCAAGATCCCGGGCGTGCCGCTGACGCCGGACAACTGGCGCATGCTGCGTGCCGGCAGTGCGCTGGCGCCGGACGACACAGCCTCCGCGGCGGCCACGCGCGAGCTGCTGGGACGCGCGCCGCGCGCCATTGGCGCATTCATGGGGCCCGCCGAAGCGCAGCTGTTCCGCCTGCAAGCGCTGGAAGGCTGGCGCAATGTCCTGCTGCGCGCGACGCTGGCCATCGTCTGGCTGGTGACGGCCTTGGTGAGCGCCTTCGTCTATCCGCAGGCGGACAGCCTTGCGCTGCTGGCGCGCGTCGGCCTGGAAGGCGGGCCGGCACTGCTGGCGCTGTACGGCGCCGCCGCACTGGACGCCGCCTTCGGCATCGCCACCATCGCCTGGCCGCGGCGCGCGCTCTGGCTGGCGCAGGGCGCACTGGTGCTCGGGTACAGCGTGGTGATCGCCGTCTGCCTGCCCGAATTCCTGTGGCACCCCTTCGGCCCGCTGCTGAAGAACCTGCCGGTGCTGGCCATCCTCGCCATCTTGTACGCGGAGGAAAAAGCGTGGACTACCTGACGATCAAGACCATCCATATCGTGTCCTCCGTGCTGCTGGTGGGCACCGGGTTCGGCACGGCCTTCTACCTGTTCTTCGCCAACCGGTCCGGTTCGGTGGAGGCGATCGCGGTGGTCTCGCGCCTGGTGGTGCGCGCCGACTGGTGGTTCACCACCCCGGCCGCGATCGTGCAGCCGCTGTCGGGCGCCTGGATGATCCACCAGGCGGGCTATCCGCTGGACGCCTTGTGGATCAAGGCTTCGCTGGCGCTGTACGTGCTGGCCGGCGTCTGCTGGCTGCCGGTGGTGTGGTACCAGATCCGCATGGGCAAGCTGGCGCTGGCCGCGCATGCCGCCGGCAGCGCGCTGCCGCCCCTGTACTGGCACTATGCGCGGCGCTGGGAGCTGCTGGGTTATCCGGCATTCATCGCCATGCTGGCGGTGTACTGGCTGATGGTGCACAAGCCGCTGTGATTCACTTATCCTGCTTTTGCGGCTTGCCCTTGTCCATCACTTCGCGGCAGTCGCCCTTGAGGGTGGCGTTGTCGTAATTGGTCCAGCCGTAGCTGTCCACCACGCGCTTGTGCTGCTTGAATTTCGGGTTCAGGAAGGACCAGTCCAGCTTGTCGTCCGGATAGCGGATGTCGGCCGCGTCCAGCATGGTGTGGAAGAAGTTCTCGGTGGCCAGCCTGGCCTTGCGGTTGCGGTGCAGGGCCGCCACCTTGACCGGATAGCGTTCGCGGTACTGCTCCGAGTACCACATGAAGGCCGGTACGTGGAACTCATACTGCGTGTTGTGGCCGTGGAAGGCCAGCTTGCAGGAGCCGTCGTACAGCGTCTGGCCGTGGTCGGCCACGTACACCATGGAGGCCAGGTGGCCGGTGGCCTTCAGTTCCCCGATCACCTGCGCCAGGAACCAGTCGGTGTAGAGGATCGAGTTGTCGTAGCTGTTGTTCAGCTGCGGCTTGATCTTCAGGTCGGTGTACACCGGCTTGTTGATGCCGAACAGCGATGGCTGCCAGCGGTCGAATTCCTTCGGATGGCGCTGGCTGTAGTTCCAGTGGCTGCCCAGCGAGTGCAGCACGATCAGCTTTTTCGGCGCCGGGTCGGCCAGGGCGCGCTTGAGCGGTTCGAACAGCACGTCGTCGTAATTGGAATTGTTGGTGAAGCCGCCCAGGTTGAGGAACTGGATCACGTCCGCTTCCTTGGCAAACACCGACACCGGGGTGTCGTACTGGCCGAAGGAAATCTGGTTCGACAGCCACCAGGTGCGAAAGCCCGCTTCCTTGTAGGCGGTGAGGAAGGACTTTTCGCTGAAGCCGTCCTTCAGGCTCTGCGTGGCCGGCTTGCGCGAAATGATGACCGGCACCGACAGGCGCGTGGCCGATACCGCCGTGATCACGTCCGCCAGCGGCACCAGGTTGCCCTCCTTGCCCAGCAAGGGATTGGTGTCGCGGCTATAGCCGTTCAGGCTCCAGCGGTCGTAGCGCGAGGACTCGCCCAGCACCATCACAACCACCTCCGGCGCGCTGCCGGCATGCTCCTGGCGCGCCTGGAAGCGGAAGCTGGCGCTGCGCTCGTCGAGTTGCGACAGGTAGCGGCGCTCCTTGTAGAAGTCGTAGCCGCGCGCGGCCAGGCCGAAGGGCCAGGAGTCGATGAAGGCTTTCGGCTCCGCCGGCACACGGGCCCAGCGGGGCAGGGGCGGGCCGGGCAGGCGCAGGGCGCGCGCGCCCGCGACGGCGGCGCGCGCCGCGTCCTCTTCCTCCGGGTCGCCGCTGGCCGAGGCGCTGGCGGACGCCGCGGGCGCCGCCGCGATGCCGAACTCGTAGCCCCAGGCTGCCACCGCCGAGAGCAGCACCAGGGCACCCAGGGCCACCCAGCGCGAGCCGTCATCCCAATCGAGTTCGCGCGCCTGGCGCGCCGCGCGGAAGCTCAGCACCCACCAGACCGCCACGCCGACCATCACGGCCGCCATGGTCCACACCTTCTGGCCGAGGAATTCCAGCGCCTCGCGCGGGCTGGTTTCGGCCAGGATGCCCAGGTGGTGGGTGGAAATGCCCTGACCATAGAAGACGAACAGATAGATTTCGGTCGGCAGGGCCAGGAAAGCCGGGATCAGGAGCCAGTGGAACCAGGCCGGCCGCTTGAACAGGGCCCAGACCGCCATCCAGGCCACCACCTCGATGCCGAGCAGTTGCCAGGGGCGCTCCACCGGCTTGCCCAGCAACAGCGGCACGAAGGGCACCGCCGACAGGGCCAGGTAGGTAAACAGGACGAACAGGTGGGCAGGGCGCAGCGACGATGGCATTACGGGTGAGGGAGGACGCAAATGACCGTTATTATGCTGCCAATCCCGTCCGCGGGGGCGGCAAAATCCTGCCACTTTATTCAGCATTCCGTTGACTGAGCGGTTAACCAGGTATATACTCGCGAGTTCTCAATTTAGTCTGCGCATCGTGCACTCATCTTGTGCATGCGTTTGAATCGCTGCTCCCCGAGGGTAGCTTTTTGCGCCGGTAGCGTACCTTAGAGATACCGTTTTAGCCCCCGGGCAGGCTTGCCCGGGTTGTCAACGCTGTAATTTTGTTGGATTAAGAACGATGCCAACCATCAATCAATTGATTCGCCAACCACGTACCAAGCTGGTCGTGAAGAGCAAATCGCCGGCACTTGAAAACTGCCCGCAAAAGCGTGGCGTGTGCACCCGCGTGTACACCACCACTCCTAAGAAGCCTAACTCGGCACTGCGTAAAGTTGCCAAGGTGCGCCTGACCAACGGTTTCGAAGTGATTTCGTACATCGGCGGTGAAGGCCACAACCTGCAGGAACACTCGGTTGTCCTGCTGCGCGGCGGTCGTGTAAAAGAC